>NZ_MVHU01000050.1 GCF_002086285.1 Mycolicibacter kumamotonensis
GAAGACCAAGGGCCTCCCATGCAACGACACGCCCTATGAGAGCGAAATCACAACTGCCCGTTTAAAATTCAAGAGCCGCCAATGCCCCCCGGCCTGTCCTCGTCGGCGCGGCCAACACTCAGCGAAGTCGTCGCCGTGGCCGTCGACGCGATCGAGTACCTGCCGCGCAAGGTGCGCCTAGATGCGCTCAATCAGATCCAGCGCCGCGTCATGGACTCCTTGACCAGCAGTCGTATTGAGCGGCTGGCGCCCAACGAGGTGTTCGTCTTCGGCTCCACTGCGCACGGATTGCATGACGGCGGGGCTGCCCGCGACGCCTTCCAGAAGTTCGGCGCCGTCTGGGGTGAGGGCCACGGCCGCCACGGTCAGTCCTGTGCCATCGACACCATGAGCGGCTTTCCCACCCTCGCCGCCGAAGTGGACACCTTCCTGGCCTATGCGCGGGCCCACCCCGAGTTGCGCTTCCAGGTCACCCCGATCGGCACCGGCATCGCCGGCTACCGCGCCGACCAGATCGCACCACTTTTTGCCGACAGGCATGAAAACGTGGTGCTGCCTGTGGAGTTCAGCGCGTGGCTGGAGGATGAGCCCTGACATCTGTCCCGAATTGAGCCGCGGAGGCGCACCCAGATTGCCTCCGGCGCCGGGACGTCAGCGGCGCGCATCAACGCGATGACGTTTTGCGCGAGTATCAGGATGCCTTGGATCGCGATGCGTAGATCGAGCGCAATCTTGGCTCGGAGCCGATTTCACGAACCGGAGCGCTTGCTCAAGCTAAGGACAGTCTTTCACCCGGCGAAATTCGCCGTGCATCGGCTACGGGCCATACAACCATGAGGACATAAACCCCGGCCTTCTACGATGCAGCCCTTTTCCAACCAGGTGGCGCTTTTCCAGCAAGAACTCAACGTCAGCATTATGAAGTTCTTTCCAGCAGGCCTTCCCATCCCATTTAACCGATCGGCACCAACCTTTGTGACGATATTCATACGCTAGCAGCCAATCATCGGAACTCAAAGCCCCCGCCTGTTCGGCTCGCACTACGGCATTATCAAATGACACGCCACGCCGCAAACGGGCCGACATCTCACATAGACTTCGAAGAAGTATTTGCGAGCAATTGTCACTCATATTTGAAACGACTTTTGCCGCGTTGACGTCCAACTCCAGAGAAAGAGATCGGATCATATGCAGCATCCAGCAGACCTCGAATCCATGCTCCAGCTTCGCATGTTTCACAATTTGCTCGTTCATAATTTCGGAGATGCGCGATTTATCGACAAGAAGACCGTGTTTGTGCGCAAACGCTAGTACTGCATGCGCATGCGGAATGGTGCTAGGCTCCACTTTGACCGATGCTAGAACCAAATCACGGTAGACCGGCCAACTATCTGGACCCGCCGGAAACGGGTTACAACGCTTAATAGCGTAACTCAACACTGCGCCTGTCGGATATCTGGTTCGCTCTTCGAACGCGAGATCAAACAAATCGATAATATCAGATGCAAGATTGTGATCCGCGCCATCCCTATATCGGTGCGTCCGCAATTTTCGCACCCACGACGCCTCAACGGGGCTAAGTCCATCCACTATGGCAACCTTGATTGGATTTATCGCAAGCTCGTATTCTTCCAATATTACTTGATAATGCGCAAGAATTTCTTCCGCCTCCCCCGTGGATGATGCGTACACAGTCATATCATCGCCAAACCGCGCGGCACGCCCAACCGCGTTGGGAAATTTATTTGCCAACGCGGCATCTACCCGAGCTAGCACAACTTCTGCAACGAGCCAGGACGTATCTGGGCCGACCGATAGCCCAATCGTCTGCCCGCCTCTTGAATTTCTAATCAACCTATCAAGCGTCGGCCCCAGGCCAGCTCCTCGTAAATTATTCTTTGCGCGAACTTTGCCGCGGATACACCAGTCAACCGCATGGGTATATACCGACGGATAAAATTGACTAATATCCGTCTTCAGCGTCACAACACCGCCTGGCATACGCGCTACAAGCTCACGCCTCCACCCTTCTGTTGGTATTCGATGACGCAGGGATCTTTCGCCAGTGCCGAGCAGTGGCCTACTGAGAGATATTGGACTTAACGCAGTGATTCGCCGCAGCGTTTCCCAATGCTTGGAACATTCTGCAGCAATGAAGTATTGACTAAACGGGTTTGGGATCTCCACAGAACGACGCACGCCACCCGCTCGGTTAAGACTAAACCGCACTGGTAAGTCCACCCATTCCCCAGTTTCGATATTGAATCAACGACTGCCGCAAAGCTTGAAGACGCAAAGCAGGGCGGTAATTCCTTTGGCAGATACCCCTTTTCGAGGGAGCTAGTAATGCGCACGGAATCACTCTAGCGGTCCATCAACTTTCGTGGCCGCAATCCCAAGTGTTCGACGCGCTCCGTCCCGAAAGTTCCGGAACACGATGCTGCGATCCGACCCGATGATAAAGGAAGAACTACTCCGAGGAGTTCATGAGAGACACCACCGGGTGCTACAGCGCGCGGAAATCCAGCGGCCGCGGCGGTGACGGCGAGAACAGAAGCCCCGATCGGGAGTCACTGCGGCCACGAGTGAGATCAAGACCGCACAGTGCCGAGCAGGCCAACCTTGCTTCCGGAGCATGACATCCTTGGGGGCTACCAGACATTTTCCCGGGGAGACGAACGGCTACGCCACCTCGGGTTAGTCGTCGACCGATGGACACCTCCGAAGTGAAGCAGCTGCGCAGTACCGGAGATCGCGAGCTTGTCGTTCTACGCGCGGCTGATCGCCCTGCCGCCCCGACCGACGGTCCACTGTCGGACCTGTCTGGCATATTGCCGTACACGAGCGGAACGACCGCCCGATCGCTACCCCGCCCACCCCCAACTCACTAAGTTGTAATCCAACACACTGCGACGAAGGAGTAGCTCCCCGGTGAAGGACGGCCGCTGGGTCACGATCGCCGACTCGCAGTTCAGCCACGAAAAGCAGGGCCTGGACGCGGTCAAACAGGCGCTGCCCGACGCTCCCCCGTTCCGGGCTTGGGCCAACTTCGAGTTCCGGGACAACCGCGGCCGCTGGCATGAGGTCGATTTGCTGGTGCTCGCCCGCGACACCCTGTACCTGATCGAGCTCAAGTACTACAGCGGCATCCTGCGCGGCAACGACCATGTATGGCATCGGGCCAACCACCGAGCCGAGGACTCCCCGCTACTGCTGGCCCGCCGCAAGGCCCAATATTTCGCCTCGCTCCTCAAGGATGCGATGTACCAGCTCGGCGGAGCCGAGGCCAGAAGCCGCGTCCCCTACGTGCAGGAGCTGGTGTTCCTACACCACCCACACTTCATCTGCGACCTGCCGAGTAGCTCGCGGATTAACCTCTATGGCCTCGACGCCCATGACACCGGCCTACCCGGGATCTCCGAACGCCTCCTCGCCCCGGCTAGGCACGAGCCCATCACCGAGAAGAATAGCCAGCTGATCGCCGGGCTGATGCGAAAGATCGGCCTGGCCCCGCGCCGCCAACGCGAGGTCGGCTCCTGGATCATCGACGAACAACCCCTGGCCGACGGCGACGGCTGGCAAGACTGGCCGGCGTTTCACCACGCCAGCTCCGCCCCGGCCCGCATCCGCTTCTACACCCTGGGTCCCGACACCCCGTCAGCCGAACAGCACGCCAGAACTCAAGCCGTCACCCACGAGTTCCAGCTGCTCAACCGGTTACGCCGCGACGGGCTGCAAACCCCCACCGATCTGATCAACGACCCCGAGCTGGGCATCGGCCTGGTGTTCCCCCAACCCAAGGCCGACACCCCGCTCGACCTCTGGCTCGCCGATCACAAAGACGACCTGACGCTAGAAGACCAGCTGGACCTGATCGACGACATCGCCGAGGTGCTGCACTACGCGCACCGCAACCGGGTAGTGCACCGCAGCCTCAACCCGCGCTCGATCGCCATCCGGGACCGTGGGACCAAAGCTGAACCGCAAGTGACCGATTGGGACAGCGCCGGGGTGCTGCCCGCCAACCCCGACACCGCGGTCAGCCGGCTGTCGTCGGGGTCGTTGACGCTGATGGCCGCCGCCCCCAGCGACACCGCAAAACTGTTCGCCGCCCCCGAGGGCCAACGCCCCAACGATCCGGCCCGCATCGACGTCTTCGGCCTCGGCGCGCTGGCCTTTTTCATCCTCACCGGCGGCAAGGCACCGGCCACCGAGCGTGGCGAGCTGCTCGACCGGCTGCGCCGCGACCGCGGCCTGGACCTGGCCGCTGAACTACCGCAGATCCGCACCTCGCTACGGCAGCTAATTCTCGACGCCACCCAACCCAGCCCGGCCGAACGCATCGCCGACGTCGCCGAGTTCCTCGACCGGCTCGCCGAAGTTCGCGACGACGTGCTGGGCAAGGCCACCGACACCGACCCGCTGGAAGCCGGCCCCGGCGCAGAGCTGGCCGGCGGACGATTCACCTACCAGCGCCGCCTGGGGGCGGGCTCCACCGCGGTAGGCATCCTGGTCACCGACCACCAGGTCGGCGATGCCCAGCGGGTGCTCAAAGTCGCCAAGGACGCCGAGGCCGCCGAGCGGCTACACGCCGAAGCCCAGATCCTTGGGCGGCTGCAAAACGACGAGCGGATCGTCACCCTGCACGGGGTTGAAGACGTCGGCGGGCGCACCGCGCTGTTGTTGCAGTACGTCGGGCGCAGCACCCTGGCTGAGGAACTCAACGCCAAGGGGCGGCTCTCGCTCGACGTGCTGCAACGCTGGGGTACCGACCTGCTCACCGCGCTAGTGGCACTGGAGCGCACCGGGGTCACCCACCGCGACATCAAGCCGTCGAACCTCGGTGTCTACCAGCCGAACACCCGCACGGATTCGCATCTGATGATGTTCGACTTCTCGATGGCTGGGGTGGATCCGACGAACGTCGAGGCCGGCACCCCGCCCTACCTGGATCCGTTCTTGGGTACCGGGACGCGCCGCCAGTACGACACTGCCGCCGAACGTTACGGAGCCGCGGTGGTGCTTTATGAGATGGCCACCGGCACCACCCCGCACTACGGGCCGGACCGCAACGCCAACCCGGCCACCGTCGACGACGACGTCACCTTGGTCCCGGCCGACTTCGAACCCACTGTGGCACACAGCCTGGTTGAATTCTTCGCCGCGGCACTGTCGCGGGATGCCGCCATGCGGCCCGACACCGCCGAAGACATGCTGCGCGCGTGGGCTCGGGTGTTCACCGCCGTCGATACCGCAGCCACCGAAACCACCCCGCAGGCCAGTGACACCGCCGCCGAGGCGGCCGAGGCCGCTACCGACCTGGCCACTGCCGGGCTGAGTCCACGTGCGGTGTCGGCGTTGGAGACCGCCCAAGTCGCCACGGTTGGAGAGCTGTTGGCGCTGGATTCCACCCGGCTCAACCGGCTGGTGGCCCGCGAAGCCAAGGACACCCGCAAAGAAATCACCACCCGCTACCGCACCTGGGTCAAGCGGCTCGGCAAGCAGCAGCGCCAAACACCCACCGGAGAGCTGCTCGGCCTGGATGACGCAGTGGCGCTGCTGATGTCCGCAGTGTCGGGCCAGCGCACCGCCACCCGCCGCGACGCCGCCGAGCTGATCTTGGGACTCACCCCCGGCCTGGACGCGTTCGCCAGCAGCACCGAGCTCGCCGAAAAGGTCGACAAAGCACCGCAGCGCGGCCCGCAACTCCTCAAAGAGCTGCAAGAGGATTGGGCTCAGAACAGCACCACCCGTGAGCTTCTCGACGCCATCGCCGACGCCACTAAGCAGGTGATCGATGACTTCGGTGGCGTAGCCGCCATCGCCACGCTCACCGCCGAGATTCGCGCGCGGCTACCCGAACCCAGCACAACATCGGCGGGAAGCACCGCCCAGCAGCGCGCCGAGCGGGCCGCCGGCGGCCTGCTGCGCGTCGCCCTGGACCGCCTCGCCGAACACGAAACACTGGAAGGTACAAAGCAACTCGTTCGACGCCGCCACGGCCGGCGGCTGGCCCTCCTGGCCACCGATGAACTGCTGCTCAACGCCGCCGAATCGGCCGCCAAACGCGCCGACGAACTCGTCGGCGCCGACCCCGAAGCGGTCATTCCCGCGGCGACCGCGGCCCGCGCGCTGCGCGCAGCGTTCACCTCCGGCTATCGGGCGGTCAGCGACGCCGATGCCCCGGTGGTGCTGCCCGCCGATCTGCGGCTGGTGCGCCTGGCTGCGGCGGTCGCCAAACATGCCGGGGTGTCCGGGCGCGGTGAACTGCACAACCTGGAGATGTCGCCGACGACGGCGGCGACGGTGGCGCTGCGCGGACTGGCGCAGACTGAAGCATTGTCGCCGTCGCAAATCCGCTCCCGAGTGACCGCCCGCTTCCCGCAGCTGGACAAGGTACCGACCCGCCCGCAGCTCGACGCCCTGCTGGACCGCACCGGCCTCCAGCTGACCTGGGATGAGGCAACGCAGACCTACCGGTTCGCCGACCCGCAGCCGGCCAGTGCCACCAGCATGCACACCCGCCAGCCCACCGCGGTGCCGCACGCGACAGTCGACGGAACCGAGCCGGTGTCGGCGCAGCGCGCGAACCTGGTTGCCACACTGCGCCGTTCGGTGGACGAATGCGGTTTCGTCGCGGTCGGGGTGCCAATCCCACCGGATCGCCCCGGTGAGCATGAGCGAGTGGCCCGCGAGCTGGCCGACGGCTACGACGGGCAGGTCATCGACGTCACAACCGCGCTGATCACTGCGATGCGAGAGCTCTCCGCCGCGCAGGGGGTGTCATGGGAACTGGTGCGCAGCGCCGACGCCGCCGAGTCGGGCAGCCGCGATGCCCGCGGACTGCGCGCAGTGATCGACCGGGTGGTGCCGGCCCTGGCCACGCAGCTGCATCAAACGGTGTTTGACGGTGAGCGCAACGCTAAGCCGGTGATCTTGACTGAGGTGTCGCCGCTGGCCCGCTACGGACATCTCGCCGTGCTCGCCAAGCTCAGCGATCTCGCGGCGCCACGCCGGCGGCCGGTGTGGGTGATCCTGCCCCAGCTGCGCGGCCAGACCGGAGCGCTGGTGGACCGCAAGCCGATCCAGTTGGGCTCTCCGAGTGGGCAGTTCGTGATGTGGGTGCCGGCACCGAATTTGGTGCCGGTTGGAGACGAATCATGAAAACCAGCCGCGCCCGCAAAGCATTCAATGAGAACTGCAGTGACATCGATCGCCTCCTCGAAATCCACAGCGACATCACCCCCGAGGGCCGTGGCCGGAAGTGGAAGGTCGAAGCACTCCACAAGTCAGCCTTTGTGCTCATCACTGCCTTCTGGGAAGCGTTCTGCGAAGATCTTGCGGCGGAGGTACTTGACCACCTCGTAAAGCACTCGGCATCGGCAAGCAGCCTGCCGTCGGAGCTGCAAAAGTTGGTTGCACGAGAACTTAAGGGCGACGCACACGATTTAGCTGTCTGGCAGCTGGCCGACAACGGATGGCGAAATGTCTTATTATCCCGACTCGCAAAACTCCAGGAAGATCGAAATAGAAAACTCAACACGCCTAAGACGGCCCAGATCGACGACCTATTCAAGAACGCTGTCGGCATTGAGAACATCTCAAGGTCTTGGCATTGGTCGGGGATGAAGATCGCCTCCGCCGCGACGAAACTCGATGACTTTGTGACGCTGCGAGGTGAAATCGCGCATCGGGGGTCGGCTGCCAAAAGCGTGACCAAGCAACACGTCACCGACTACTACAACCATGTCAAGCGACTCACCGGACGAACCGAGATGCGAGTTGCCGAGGCGATTACCACTAGCACTGGGAAGACACCATGGTGAGAATCCGAGTCCCTGAATGGAGTTCGCGGTGAACTGGACGACATCGGATCTGGTAGCGGCACTGCGCCGGCAGGTGCTCGATCTGGAGGCTGATCTGCGGGCCCGGGTCGATGGTGCCGATCACGACGCCCGCCAGGTCGGTGTGTACGACGCGTGGCGCGCCGACTACGACGCGGCGGTGGCCGCGGAACGCAGCGCCGCCTCCTGGCAGGCCTGGCGTGATGACCGCATTACCCAGGCCGCGGTGGCGTGGGTGTTGGTGACGGTGTTCGCCCGCTACTGCGAAGACAACAAGCTGGTTACCCCGCGCTGGATTGGCGGTGCCGACGCCGACGAGCGCGGCCAAGCCCTCGACGCCCGCCGTGCCTACTTCCAAACCCATCCCGAGCACACCGACCGGGAATGGATCGGCCAGATCATCGAGCACTTCGCCAAGTTCAGCGCCACTGACGGGCTGGTGGACCCCTACTCACCGCTGCACCTAGTGGCGCCATCCGGTGATGCGGCCCGCGCCCTGTTGGAATTCTGGTGGCAGCAAGACGCCGACGGCAACCCGGCCTACGGGTTCTCCGGGGTGGACACCCGATTCCTGGGTGACGTGTACCAGGACTTGTCCGAGCATGCGAAGAAAACGTACGCACTGCTGCAAACCCCGGAATTCGTTGAGGAATTCATCCTCGACCAAACTATGGAGCCTGCGCTGGTCGATCGGCCACTGGCCGGGTTCACCGTTATCGACCCCACCTGCGGGTCGGGGCACTTTCTACTCGGGGCGTTTCACCGACTCCATGAGCGCTGGCAACGGCACGCCCCGGCGCTGGGTGCGCGTGAGCTGGTGGCCAAGGCACTCGACGGGGTGTACGGGGTCGACATCAACCCGTTCGCGGTCGCCATCGCCCGGTTCCGGCTGTTGGTGGCTGCGCTCCATGCCGCCGGTGATAGCAGCATCGAGCAGAAGATCGGCTACCAAACGCATCTGGCCGCCGGTGACAGCTTGTTGTGGGGGGCGCCCAAACAGGTGCTTGACGACGACATGCTGGCCCTCGGTCAACGTGTCCAGGCCGACAGGACCGAAGACGCCACCGCGCTGACCGCGATTCTGCGCCGTGAACACGATGTGGTGGTGGGCAATCCGCCGTACATCAACGTCAAAGATGCAGCGCTCAATACGACCTATCGCCAGCTCTACAGCACCTGTCACCGGAAGTACGCAATGACGGTGCCGTTCATGGAACTGTTCTTCCGGCTCGCGTACGACTCCGGGCAGGAACGACCGGCCGGCTGGGTTGGCCAGATCACCTCGAACTCGTTCATGAAGCGGGAATTCGGTTCGAAACTCATCGAGAAATTCTTACCGTCGGTCGACCTGCGAATGGTTATCGATACCTCGGGGGCCTACATCCCCGGGCATGGCACGCCGACGGTCATCATCGTCGGCCGTGACCAAAACCCATCGGCTGAGACAACCCGAGCAGTGCTCGGCATTCGTGGGGAGCCAGGGCGACCGGACGATCCCGCCAAGGGACTGGTGTGGACATCAATCACCCAACACATTGGCGAGCCAGGCTATGAGAATGCCTACATCAGCGTTGTAGACCTTCCGCGTTCCGGATTGCGTGCGCACCCTTGGAGTCTCAGCGGGGGTGGTGCAGTTGAATTACTGAAGCACCTCAACCACGCTGGCGCGGTACCGCTGAACGACCGTACACAAAGAATCGGCGTCTTCGGGATGACCAATGCCGACGACGTGATGCTCGCCGACAAGCGGTCCTTCGCACGCCACCGCCTCGGCCAGGACATGGTCCGAGCACTCACACTCGGAGATGAAATCCGTGACTGGGCCGTCAACTCGACTAGCTACTCGATATTTCCGTACGGACAGCCACCAAACTATCCCGAAGTTGAGCTCACACGACCGGCATACGAATGGTTGTGGCCATGCAGAACAACTCTGGGCAACCGGGCAACCTTCTCGAAGGCAACATACTTCGAGGAGGGGAGACCTTGGTTCGAGTGGCATCAGCTGACACGAGATCCGAACGCATCCGCGATGACCATCACCTTCGCGTTCGTCGCGACACACAACCACTTCGTGCTGGATCGCGGCGGGAAGGTCTTCAACCGTTCGGCCCCCGTGATCAAGCTGCCGGCGGGGGCGTCGGTGGAGGATCATCTGCGGCTGCTCGGGGTGTTGAACTCGTCGGTGGCCTGCTTCTGGCTCAAGCAGAACAGCTATCCCAAGGGCGGCGACCCGATCGGCCAGGACGGCGCGCGGGTAAGCGCCGAAGGTTGGAGCGACCGTTACGAGTTCACCGGAACAACGCTGAAAGACTTTCCGCTGCCGGCGACCATCCCCGTCGAGCGTGCCAAGCTCCTCGATGGTCTCGCCCACGAACTCCAACAGCAATCCCCGGCTGAGGTCACGCAACGCGAGATCCCCACCGCCGCAGCCCTTGACGCCGCGCACACCGAATCCGACCGCCTGCGAAGCTTGATGATCGCCCACCAGGAGGAACTCGATTGGGAGTACTACCGCATCTACGGCCTGATCGACGACGACCTCACCTACGTCAATGAAGTTCCCGAAATCGCGCTTGGTCAACGGGTTTTCGAGATCGCCCTGGCCCGCCGGATGAAAGACGGTGAGGAGACCGCGTGGTTCGACCGACACGGCTCCACGCCACTGACCGATATTCCCGATCACCTGCCCGCCGACTATCGCGAGCTGCTGCAGCACCGCCTGGACGCCATCGAGTCCAACCCGCACATTCGCCTACTGGAGCGCCCCGAATACAAGCGCCGGTGGGCCACCGAGCCGTGGGAGAAGCAAGTCGAAGCCGCCCTGCGGGGTTGGCTGCTAGACCGGGTTGAGGATCGCGCCCGGTGGTTCGATCGGGACGGCCGGCCGCAGACCCAGTCGGTGGCGCAGCTTGCCGACATACTCGACCGGGATGAGGATTTTCGGAAAACATTGCGGCTATGGGCCAATGACCCGAACGTCGCCACCGGGAAAGCGCTGGCGAAGCTATTGGCCGATGAGGCGGTGCCGTTCCTGGCCGCCTACCGATACAAGCCGTCCGGGCTGGACAAGCGCGCCGCCTGGGAGAACACCTGGGCTTTGCAGCGCCGCGAAGACGCCGGGGAGAAACTCGATAAACCGATTCCGGTACCGCCAAAGTACAAGCCGGCCGATTTCACCAAGGGCTCGTACTGGTCGCATCGCGGCAAACTCGACGTGCCCAAGGAGCGCTTTATCAGCTACCCGAACGCGGGAAGGGACTCCGATGCCACCGAACTGCTCGGCTGGGCGGGTTGGGATCACGCCCAGCAAGCCTTAGCGTTGGCCGGTTTAATCAGCGCCCGCATCGACGAAGGCTGGGACACGCCCAACCTGGTGCCGCTGCTGGCTGGGCTCAACGAGCTGCTGCCGTGGGTGCGCCAATGGCACAGTGAGATCGACCCCGACTACGGCGAATCGGTGGCTGATGCCATCGCCGATGAACTCACTGCACGGCTCTCCGAACATCATCTGACCGAGACCGATCTGACCAGCTGGCGATCCGAACCAGCTCGCCGCGGGCGAAGGACGAAACAATGAGCACCCTGCTGCGTGATGTCATCGACATCCCCGAACGCGTCGGCGCCGACGACTACGTGCTGCGGCTCACCGACTCCACCGACGATGACACCCACATCCGCGCCACGCTCGATGAATATGTGCTCACCGAGTCACTGACCGAGAATTTCATCGCCGCTATTGACCTGGTCGCCGATGCGTTAAAGAAGAACACGTCGCGGGCGGCGTATCTGACCGGCTCCTTCGGCTCCGGTAAAAGCCACTACATGGCGGTGCTCTACGCCCTGCTCGGCAACCATCCGGCCGTGCGTGACCCGAAGTTTCAACATCTCACCGGCTGCTACGACGGGCAGCTGGCCGGCAAGAAGATTCTGCGGCTCACCTATCATCTGCTGGGGGCCAAAAGCCTGGAGCAGGCTGTGCTGAGCGGCTACGTCGACCAGATCAAACGGCTGCACCCCGATGCTCCGCTGCCGGCGGTGCACATCTCCGACGCACTGCTCGATGATGCGGAGAACCTGCGCACCCGGATGGGCGATGATGAGTTCTTCGCCGGACTGGGCGCCGGCAGCGGTGGCGGTGATCCGGGCGGCTGGGGTGGGTTGCTCGGTGCCGGCTGGGATCTGCCCCGCTATCAGGCCGCGCGCACCGCAGCTCCGGAGGACTCCGAACGTCGTGAGCTAGTTTCGGCACTGGTCGGCAGCTACTTCAAATCATTCACTGAAACCGCCGACTACATCGACCTGGATCGCGGCCTGGTGGCGATCTCCGAGCATGCCAAAGAGCTCGGCTACGACGCGGTGGTGTTATTCCTGGACGAGTTGGTGCTGTGGTTGGCGTTCTCGATGCGCGACACCGAGTTCTTCGCCCGCGAATCACAGAAGATCACCAAACTGGTCGAATCCTCCGGGCGGCAGCGGCCGGTTCCGCTGTTGTCGTTCGTCTCCCGGCAGATGGATCTGCGGAAATGGTTCGCCGACGCCGGCGCTTCGGGCGCCGAGCAGGATGCGCTGGATCGGGCGTTTCAATACCAGCAGGGCCGTTTCGCCGAGATCTCCCTTGGTGACAACAACCTCGCCCAGGTCGCCAAGGCCCGGCTGCTCAAACCCAAGGACGCTGCCGCCCAAGCTATTTTGGATCAGGCGTTCGCCGATCTGACCCGGCGCTCCGAGGTGTGGGATGTGCTGCGCGACAGCCTCAACACCGACGAGAAGCATCGCGGAGCATCCGAGGCGGAGTTTAAGCTCACCTACCCGTTCTCCCCGGTGCTGGTGTCCACATTGCGCAACCTGTCGTCGGTGATGCAGCGGGAACGCACCGCACTCAAGGTGATGCAGCGGATGCTCGTGGACCGGCGCGACACACTCACCGTCGATGACCTGATCCCGGTGGGTGATTCGTTCGACTACATCGTTGAAGGCGGGGAGCCGATCGACCCGCACGCCGGGGCGATGTTCAAAGCCGCCGACGAGCTGTACCAGAACCGGCTGCTGCCCGCGCTGCTGGAGAAGCATTCGGTCAGCCGCGATCAGCTGGCAGGCGATCCTTCGTCGGTGCCCGCGGGCTTCCGCGGCCAGGAGCGGATCGCGAAAACCCTGCTGTTGTCCGCGATCGCCCCCAACGTGCCGGCGCTGCGCGACATCACCGCATCCCGGCTGGCCGCGCTCAATCACGGCTCGATCAAGGCGATGGTGGCCGGCGGGGAGTCCCGCGTGGTGCTCGGGGTGGTGCGGGAGTGGGCATCTAAGGATGTGCCGGAGATCAGTGTCTCCGACGGCGCCAACCCGGTGATCCGGGTGCAGCTGGCCGATGTCGACTACCAGTCGATCCTGGATCGGGTGCGCGGGGAGGACAACGCCGGGCGCCGGCGGGTGTTGCTGCGCACCCTCATCCACGAAGCGCTCGGGGTGGCCGAGGGCCGCGATGATCTGTCCGGGGCGGTGACTCGCACGGTGATCTGGCGCGGGTCGCGCCGCGAGGTCGATGTGGTGTTCGGCAATGTTCGCGACGCGGCGTCACTGCCCGAGCAGTCCTTCGACAACCGGCCAGGCACCTGGCGGGTGGTGGTCGACTATCCGTTCGACGAAGCCGGGCACACCAGCGCCGACGACGTCAACCGGCTCGACCGGCTGCTGACGAGCGGGGACCGGCACACCGTGGTCTGGCTACCGCGGTTCTTCACCGACGCCGCCATCGAAGACCTGGCACTGCTGGTAAAGCTGGACTGGCTGTTCACCGGCAGCGGCGACCGGTGGAAAGAGAACTCCAATCACCTGTCGGCCACCGACCAGGCGCAGGCCCGCGGGATCCTGGAGAACCTGTTCCGCGGCACCATGACCAGCTTCCAGAATTTGTTGAAGCAGGCCTACGGGATTGAGCCCTCCGACCCGAAACGCATCACCGCCGATTCAGCGCAGTTCGACGTGCTGACTTCGCTGAGCCGCGATTTTGAGCCGGAGATGCCGCCCGCGGCCAGCCTGGAGGATGCCTTCGTCAAGGTAATCGATCAAGCGTTCTCGGCGATCTACCCTGCGCATCCGACCTTCGATCCGGCCGCCGATGAAGTGACCGCCCGCAACTTCGAGACGCTGCGCGACTACGTGGAGAAGGCCAGCACTCACCGCGACGGACGGGTGCCCACCAATCCCGGAGCGGACCGCAAGACAATACGCCGCATCGCCGGGCCGCTGCGGGTCGGCAAGGCCACCGAGGACCACTACCTGTTCGGAGAGGACTCCTTCGCTTACTGGGCGGGCGAACTCGACCGAGCCGCCGCCGCTGCCGATCCGGTGACCGTCGGCGTGCTCCAAAGCCACATCGACGCACTGACCCCAGCGTGGGGGCTACGTCCCGAAGCCCGTGATCTGGTGATCAGCGCGTGGGCTCTGCTGCGTAAGAGGGCTTGGTTTGAGGCCGGCGCCGCAGCGGCCGCACCGGCGCTGGGGCGAATGCGGCCCAACATCGAGCTGCGCGCCGAGGAACTGCCGGAGCAGCAAGCCTGGGATGACGCGCGCGCGAATGTGTCCAAACTGTTCGGCTACACCAGCGCGCGCACCTACCTGACCGGGGCCAACGTCGCCGAGTTCGCCACTCAGGTACGGGGATTGGCGAATGCCAGCATCAGTGAACTGGGGTATCTCATCGCCGAACTGGACGCAGCGCACCAGCGATTGGAACTGATTGCCGGGGAGAACGACCGGCTGGCCATCGCACGCGCTCTGCATGGCTTCGTCGAAACGCTCTACGCCACATCCGGCAATGTCGCCGTCATTAATGCAATGGCAGGTCTGGAGTTGCCGGCCGCCGCCGAGACTGCCGGGCAGATCCGCAACGACGCCGCCGGGGACACCCGAG
This sequence comes from Mycolicibacter kumamotonensis, assembly GCF_002086285.1. Classification (GTDB taxonomy): domain Bacteria; phylum Actinomycetota; class Actinomycetes; order Mycobacteriales; family Mycobacteriaceae; genus Mycobacterium; species Mycobacterium kumamotonense. The sequence continues at coordinate 14,758 of NZ_MVHU01000050.1, forward strand.
CGCTGCGGAACTTCAAATGGCCGCTGTTGGAGAAGCTCAAGGAGGGTACCGAGCAGGCCGGCGAAGCCGGAGATGCCGCGCGCGCCATCTGGAGGTCCCTACAGGACGCCGTCGCCGTCCCCGGACGCACCCTGAGCGACGAGCTGGCCGCCGGCGAGAACAAACTCGTCCACTGGATTGTCGGCGACGGCAGCGGTACGCCGCCACCCCCACCAACACCGCCACCCCCGGGCCTGTCGGGTGACGTCGTGCTGCGATCACCCACCGACCTGTCCGAGCTTGAGCAGGCACTGTCTAACGCGGTGATCAAACCGGGCCAGCGGGTGTTTGTGCATTGGCAGGTCGAATGAGCGCACTGGTAGCCACCGAGCCGATCATTCGAGCCCGGTTGAAGAAGGCCCACAGCAAGCACTACCGAAACGGGGTGCTCGGCCTGCGGGCGCAACCGGTCTGGGACGGCGACGGTTTCGACTTCGACGGCACCGCGGTGCGTGTCGTCGCCTGCCCCTCGGTACTGGCACTGTGGGAAGCGATTGACGCCCGCAAACCCGACGAGTGGACCGTGGTGCTCACCAGCGTCGACGATGACGACCTCGGCGACACCGTGCTGGCCCACCTGCTCGACGGGCGACTAATCACCCCCGACCCATGGGATGCGTTGCGCAGCAACTTCTCCGCCACCACCATCGAACCGGCACTGTACCGGTCGGCCAATGACCGCTCGGTCGCCAACGGGCTGCTGGCCGTGTTGTCGGGTACTGACTATCCGCCGGCGCCCGGCGGGGTCCTGACGCTGGATCACGCCATGTCGACGCTGTCGCGCACCGTGCTCGGCATCGTCAAAGACAGCGACGTGGAGATCGACATCCTGGCAGTTTTGGAGTGGAGCCGCTCGCAGCAAGCACTCGACGGCTTGGCCCGCCTGGCTGATTCCGGTGGCGCCGATCTGGTGTCGGCGTTCTATGCCTGGCTTTCCGGTCGGGCCGGACGGCTGGCCGCCCCACTGACCGCGCTACTGGCCAGCGGCCGCATCGGGGACCTGGTGCCACTCGGGGTGGTCGCTGGGCTGTTCGGCACCGGCGACCCCGCACATGCCGTTTCCCTGGGGGTGTTCCTCGGCCGATACGGGCTTGGTGGCCTGGACCGTGATGTTTTGCAGGCCTGGTACACCAGCGCCCGCGGGCTGCTCGTTAACGCATTAAGCAACCAGCAGCAGCATGCAGTGTTGGATGCAGCAGCCGGGATTGTCACCAGCCTCGACATCGCGGCTGCCGCAGCATCCTCGGACCTGCTGCCGCGGGGATTGCACGCCCGGTTGGATGCGCTCGCCGACGCCTTGACCGCGGCCGTACCGCCGCGCCTACCGGACCAACTCGACGCACCGCTGATCCCGGCCGCCGCGCTGCAGCTGATCGAGGCCCACTGGAGCGAGGTGCAGCAGCACTTCCTGGCTGAGCGGTCGCCGGCGGTTGGCGCGTGTGACGGCGCGGTGCGCTTAGCACGCTGGCTGAATACCACCAACCCTCCGGTTGCTGGTTTAGCTGCCGCAGCGGAGGGCTATCTGCGCTGCGGATCCTGGGTGGATTCGGCACTGGTCAAGGCACGCCGCGGTGCTGACCGCCCGGGCGTAGCCGCGGCACTGCGTGCGGTGATCGACGCTGCGCTGGCTCGACGTGCCCGCGATGATCACGCTTTCGCCACCGCGCTGGCCGACGCCCCCACCCCTCCCGTGCCGGTGGTCGAAGCGGTGCTGCCCGAGCTGGTGGTCCCGATCGCCAAACAAGTACCGAGCCTGCTGCTCGTTGTCGATGCGCTATCCCTTGCTGCGACCAACGATCTGGTGGCCGCGGCGGCGCACGATGGATGGCTCGAGGTCTCGACTACCACCGACGCCCGCCGCTCCTTCGCGCTGGCAGTGCTGCCGACCTTGACCCAGCGCAGCCGCTGCTCGCTACTCTGTGGGGAACTGCGCGAAGGCGCCGACAACATCGAACGTGCGGGTTTCCTGTCGCAGCTCAAAGCCGCCGGGCTGCAAGCCACCGGCGGTGTACCCGATCCGATCTTCCACAAGGCGGCCCTCGACGCCATCCCCGCCGGCGCGTCACTGGCCACCGACGTGCGCAACGCCATCGCCGACACCGAACACCAACCGTTGGTGGCGGTGGTGCTCAACTACGTCGACGACACCCTGCATCACACCGACCCAGGCGGCACCGACTGGACCTTAAAGACGATCACACATCTACGTGCCGTGCTCGATGCCGCCAAGAACGCCGGCCGCGCGGTGATCATCACCTCCGATCACGGCCACATCATCGAATACGGCAGCAGCGCAAAGACGGCCCGCACCAACATCTACGGGCAACGCGCCCACGGCGACTTCGACGCCATCGACCCGGATCGGGAAGTCGTCGTCCAGGGGCCGCGGGTGCTCACCGAGAGTCATCGGGTGGTGTTGGCGGTCGATGAGACGCTGCGTTACGGAGCCCGCAACGCCGGCTATCACGGCGGGGCCACCCCGGCCGAGGCGTTGGTCCCCGTGGTGGTGTTGGTTGCCGGCCGTATCCCGGACTGGGCCGCTCCCGTGGTCGGCACCGAGCCGTCGTGGTGGCACGCCGGCACCGCGCCGCCGACGACACCCGTGGTCGCGGTGACCAAAACCACCGAGCCGGAACTCAGCCTGTTCGACAGCCCACCGCCCGAGCCGGCGAGCCCGCTGCCGGACAAGGTGATTGGCAGCCGGGTGTTCGCCGCCCAGCTCAAGCTCGCCGGCCGGATCGTGGTCACGACAGCGCAGATCAAGACGCTGCTGTCGGCGCTGCTGGCCGCCCACGAACTCACCGCCCCGCAGGTGGCGGCAGCCATGGGGGTACCTAGCGGCAGTGTCAACGGTGCGCTGATGCAGGTGAAGCGAGTCCTCGACGTCGAGGGCTACGAGGTGGTGCAGGTCCGCGATGGTGTGGTCAAGCTCGATGTGGCCGCACTCAAAGAGCAGTTCGGAGTGAGCGAGTGACCGGCCTGGGCATATCGCCGCAAAGCGACGCATACAAGCTCATCGACGCCACACAGGCCGCCCGCGTGCGGCCCCAACGCCCCGTACTCGGTGGCACTCCTTCGCACCAGCGCCGTCTTCCACAAATGCAGGTTGCCGGAACGGCCCATCAACGTCACCCCTGCAACACCGACAATGGACGGACTTGAGACACAGTGATGAGCTTTTTCGACACTGAACCACAACCGTCGCCGCTGTCCAGCCGGCTGTGGCGAATCTGCCACAGCGCATGGCTACTCCCAGTTGTGTTCGGCTTCGGGCTGTTCTGCTTCATCGGCTTCCTGTATTGCGCGATCCGCGTGCGATCACGCAAATGGTGGACGGCCGCCACCATCGCATCGGGCTGCACGCTCGTGCTCTGGGTGATCATGTTCAGCGCCGGCGAGGTGGACGGCCAGACACAGATCAGTGACGCTGCAGCCATCTACTTTGTGCTCGTGTGGGCGGGCTCGATCACGGCCGGATTCGCGTTAAACCGTGACTACCTGCGGTGGCGGGCACTGCGCACCCCCGCCGATGCGTGGTACAAGCAGACAACATCCCAAGCCGGTTGGGCCCAGTCGGCGAGCCCCGTCACTCATTACGCCCTCGGGCAGGCAGCCACCGAGTACGGCTTTCCGGCTATCGCGAGCCAGCCGCAGACGGCTCGGCACCTCTGGACGGCAGGCCGAGGTCAGACCAACGGAGCGAGGTTTCTGAGCGCCAAGGGCGAGGACCGCGATGAGAATGGTCAACGGGACACAGCGCGTGTTCTCGAGCGGTTGCAGGTATCTGAGACCGAACACGTTCACCTCGACCCCATGTCGGTGTCAGCCCAGGCGGGAACGTTTGAGCGGCCCAGTGCGATTACCGCCAGGGGCGGCGGCGCCGGTACCGAGCCACCGAGCGCTTACCAGGTTCCAGACAGTGCCACCACGGCCGTCGAGACCGAGCCATCGTGGTGGCATACCGACGCGGCACCGCCGACTGCCCCCTCGATTCCGGTAGTAGAAACGCCCGAGCCGAAGCTGAGCATGTCTGACACCGCCGCGCACCGGTCTGCCCGCCCGCTGCCGGACCAGGTCGTCGCCAGCCGTGTCTTCGCTGCCCAGCGCAAGCTGGCCGGCCGCATCGTGGTCGCGGATGAGCAGATCAGGTCGCTGCTGTCGGCGCTGCTGACCGACCACGAACTCACTACCCCGCAGGTGGCAACCGCCATGGGCGTACCACCCGGCAGTGTCAACGGTGCGCTGATGCAGGTGAAGCGAGTCCTCGACGTCGAGGGCTACGAGGTGGTGCAGGTCCGCGATGGTGTGGTCAAGCTCGATGTGGCCGCACTCAAAGAGCAGTTCGGAGTGAGCGAGTGAGCGCGGTGTCTGCGCGCCGGCGCCGCGAAATCCTCGACGCGCTGCGCCGCGGCACCGTGCCCTCCAACGGCCTGGATCAGCTGGCCGTCGGGTTGGGCCGATTTGAAGCCGAGCTCGACACCGAACTCGACGTAGTGGCCGCCGGCGGTGCAGTGTTCAAAGCTGTTCGCGGCGAATACGGTTCGGGTAAAACATTCTTCGCCCGCTGGTTGGCCGACCGCGCGGTTAAGAAAGGCTTCGCGGTGGCCGAGGTGCAGATCAACGAGATCGACACCCCGCTGCACAAACTGGAAACGGTCTACCGGCGCAGCATCGAATCGCTGCGCACCGCCTCCATCCAGCCCAGCGCACTGCGCCCCATCCTCGACGCCTGGCTATTCACCATCGACCACGATGCCGCCGAGCAAGGCATCGACTCCGACTCACTGTTGGAGCGGCGGCTCGCCGATGTCGCCGCCCGGGCACCGGTGTTCCCGCTGGCGATCCGCGCCTACCGCCGCTTTGTCGCAGCTGGTGATCACGATGGTGCCGACGCCCTGGTGGCTTGGCTGGGTGGGCAGCCGCACGTCGCCGCATCCGTGAAGCGCCGCGCCGGCATCAAGGGCGACCTCGACCACTACCTGGCAATGGGCTTCCTCCGCGGCCTGCTGGCGATCCTCGCCGATGCCGGCAACCCCGGCCTGCTGCTGGTGCTCGACGAGGTCGAGACGCTACAGCGGGTCCGCAGCGACGCCCGCGCCAAAGCCCTCAATGCATTGCGGCAGTTGATCGATGAAGTACACGACGGTCACTTCCCCGGGCTGTACCTGCTGATCACCGGTACCCCGGCGTTCTTCGAAGGCCGCCAAGGAATTGCGCTGCTGCCGCCGCTGGCCGACCGATTGCACACCGAGTTCGGCAAAGATCCCCGCTTCGACAATCCGCGTGCACCGCAGCTGCGGCTCACCGGCTTTGACCAGGCCCGCCTGGTGGAACTGGGCGGCCGAGTCCGTGACCTTTACGTCTCCGGCTTGGATGATGTGGCTCGGGTTTCCTCAGTGGCCGATGATGCGTTCCTGGGCCGTTTCGCTTCGGCGGTCGCCGGTGAGCTGGGCGGCAAGGTCGGGATCGCGCCGCGACTGTTCCTGCGCAAGCTGGTCGACGTCCTCGACAAGATCGAGCAATTCCCCGACTTCAACCCCTACACCGACTACGAGGTCAGCATCTCCCCCACCGAACTCTCCGACGCCGAACGTGCCGCACTGACCGCCGGTGACGTACGCCTCGACTTGTAATGGACGCCTTCGCAGCCCTGCATCCCGGGGTGCAATACCACCTGGCGAACACGTTGCGGTGGAGCGGTCTTCGCCCCACCCAAGCCGAGGCTGTTGAGCCAATTCTGGCCGGCCGCGACACCCTGGTGTTGGCGCCGACCGCCGGCGGCAAAACCGAAGCGGCGGTGTTCCCGCTGTTGTCGCGGATGGCAGGCGAGGATTGGCAGGGCGTCTCGGTGCTCTACATCTGCCCGCTGCGGGCACTGCTGAACAATCTGCAACCACGGCTGCACAGCTACGCCCAATGGTTGGGCCGCTCAGCCGCGGTCTGGCATGGCGATGTGAGTCAGCCGCAACGCCAACGCATCCTGGTCGAGCGACCCGACATTCTGCTCACCACACCGGAGTCGCTGGAGTCGATGCTGGTCTCAACCAAAGTCGATCCGCGGGTGCTGTTCAACGGGCTGCGGGCGGTGGTGGTCGATGAGATCCACGCGTTCGCCGGTGATGACCGCGGCTGGCATCTGCTTGCGGTGCTGGAGCGGCTATCTCGGATTGCCGGACGGGAGGTGCAGCGGATCGGGCTGTCGGCGACCGTCGGAAATCCGAACGAGCTACTGGCATGGTTGCAGGGTAGTTTCCGGGAGCGCGATCACATCGTAGTTGCTCCCACGGTAGCCGCACCGGCTGCCCCGGATATCACCGTGGATTACGTCGGCTCGATCAATAACGCCGCCACCGTCATCGCCACGCTGCACCGCGGCGAGAAGCGGCTGGTGTTCGTCGACAGCCGCCGCCAGGCCGAAGAACTCGGCGCCGGCCTACGGGAACGGGGCATCGACGCCTACCTGTCACACTCGTCGCTGTCGGCTTCCGAACGGCGCCGCTCGGAAGCTGCGTTCGCCGAAGCCCGTGACACCGTGATCGTGGCGACCTCCACGCTGGAACTGGGCATTGATGTCGGGGATCTGGATCGCGTCATCCAGATCGGCTCGACGCGGACGGTCGCGTCGTTTTTGCAGCGGCTGGGCCGCACCGGACGACGCGCCGGATCTTCGCGCAACTGTTTGTTCTTGTGTCTCGATGACGAGCAGGTGTTGTTGGCCGCCGGCATGCTGCACCGCTGGGCATCCGGCTGGGTGGAACCGATTGTGCCGCCACCGCATCCACGTCACATCGCGGCGCAGCAGCTCATGGCGCTGTGCCTGCAGCAGCATCGGGTTGGCGTCGGCGAGTGGTCGCAGTGGTGGGGCAATCTGCCGGTGTTCGATGAAACCGCACCTCAGATCGTCGAATTTTTGGTTGCCCAAGGCTATTTCGAGCCGGACGGCCCTTTCCTGCAGATCGGACCGGAGGCTGAGCGGCAGTTTGGGCGCCGCTACTTCTCCGATCTGACCGCGGTGTTCACGGCCCCACCAGAGTTTTTGGTGTTGGCCGGCCGCGTCGAGGTGGGCACCATCGGCACTGACCTGCTCACTGAGAAGGTCGCCGGGCCGAGGTTGCTGCTGTTGGGTGGACGGTCCTGGCAAGTGACCCACGTGGACTGGGAGCGGCGCCGGTGTTTCGTCGAGGCTGTCGATGAGGGTGGTCGTGCCAAATGGTCAGGTGCGCCCGGTGGTTTGTCCTACGACATCACCCGCGGGATGCGTGACGTGGTGTTGGGCGCCGAACCTGCTGGGGTGGTGTTCACCGAACGCGCCGCTGGGGTGCTGGCTGCGCTTCGTGCGAGCTATCGCGACAATGTTGCGCCGGATCGCTTGATCGTCCGCCTTCCCGATGATTCGGCCGGCCGATGGTGGACGTGGGCGGGCACCGCCGCCAACCGGACATTGCAAGCGTCGCTGCCTGGCGTGGTTGATCCCCGGCAGCGCATCGACGAGAAATCGATCCGACTGCTTCCCGGAGTGACTGTCTCGGAGTTCTCGGACGCCCTTGTCAGTGCGCGGTGGCAGGATCCAGACGTGGATGTGAACGCGCTTCGCGGGCTGAAGTTTTCCGCGGCGCTGCCGAAGGAGCTGGCTATGCACACGCTTGGTGCCCGGCTGGGTGATGAAGCGCATGCCCGGGATGTAGTTGACGCCAAACGGTCAATCGCCAAAGGAGAAGGCTGACATGGTCGAACCCGCCGCACGGAACAGTATCATCGCTGCACTGAAGTCCTGGGACCGCGATGCCGTCGCGGTTCGGGTAGCCGAAGCTGAGCAGCTCCGCGCTCAATTCGTCGACCGCTTTCCACGCGAAGGATGGTCAAACCTAGCCATAGAGGAGTACGCACTCGGAGAGGGTAACCAGGACAACGTTTCCTACTGGATGGAATACACGACCGCACGGATCGGCAGCATCAAGGGCGGCTCTGCCCACAAACACCTGATCTTCAAAGCGAAAGATGGATCGTGGTCGTTCCCCAAGGAATATGCATCGGCCGATGAGGCATGGTCGGCGATCCGGGCCGGCTTCGTTGAGATGCTCGCCGCGGCAACCGACGGAAATCTCGACATCGCTGACGACATCGCTGCTCTCATCAGCGCCCCGGCACTGCGCACCAAGTTGCTGTACATGTACTTCCCCAACGAGCTGATTCCAGTGTCCGCCAAAACCGACATCGACCACTTCCTGCGGTCGCTGGAGGAACAGAAGCCGGCATCGACCGCGGTCCGGGCCAATCGACAGCTGCTCCAGGCGCTTCGTACGATCCCCGAACTCTCCGAACTGTCGAACCAAGAACTCGGCTTCTTCCTCTACCACTGGGATAACCCACGCTCGTCGCAGCGCATCGTCAAGATCGCCCCCGGCGAGCTTGCGAAATACTGGCAAGACTGCTTCGACAACGGCTACATCTGTGTGGGCTGGGACGACGTCGGTGACCTGACTCAGTACGACACCAAAGATGCGTTCCGGGATGTCTTCCGAGGTCTTCATGCGTACAACGGCAATGAGTCCACGGTCAGCCGCAAAGCCAACGAACTGTGGACGTTGCGCGAACTCCAGCCCGGGGACACCGTCATTGCTAACCGCGGTACCACCGAAGTTCTGGCCGTAGGAACCGTCAACGATGTCGGCTACAAGTTTCGAACCGACCGGCAGGAATACCAGCACACGGTCGGCATCGACTGGGACGCCTCGGCCGGCAAGAAGATCGACCCGGTCAAAGCCTGGGCCACAACGACAGTGTCGAAAGTGCCCGCAGCGCTCTTTCGGCAGTTGTTCGGGACAGTACCTCCGAAGCCCATTGCGGCTGATCAGAGCTACCTCGATTTAGAGAATGCTCTGATACGCCGTGGGCAGGTCATTCTGTGCGGCCCGCCCGGCACGGGCAAGACCTACATGGCCCGGCGCGCCGCGGTGTGGCTGCTTGAGGGCGGCAGCGGAAGCGAAGGCGCTAACGCCCTGCTCGCTGACGAAGACGCACTGTCGACCCACGAGGGAGCTCTAAGCAAACCTCCCACTAACCCGGAGAAGGCCGCCCGACTGACACGCGTGACCTTCCACCCGTCCTACACCTACGAAGACTTCCTCGAAGGGTTCCGCCCGCGCCAATCCGACAGCGGCACCATGCAGTTGGAGCTGACCGATGGGATTTTCAAGCGCGTCTGCGATACCGCCCGCAACGACCTAGGCCACACTTATGTGGTGTTGATCGACGAGATCAACCGCGGCAACATCCCGAAGATTTTCGGCGAATTGATCACGCTCATCGAGAAGGACAAGCGGGGGACGACCTTCCAGCTGCCCCAGAGCGGCGACCACTTTTCGGTGCCGGCGAATGTCCACATCATCGGGACTATGAATACTGCGGACCGCAGCATTCACCTGCTGGATACCGCGCTGCGTCGACGCTTTCAGTTCATCGAGCTGCTGCCCGACAGCGAGAAACTTGAGGGCCAGACGGTAGGTTCCCTCGACCTTCGCGCCTTTCTGGATGGTCTGAATGACTTGGTACGGAACAAGTTTGGCCGCGACAAACAGATCGGCCATGCGCTGTTCTACCAGGACGGCAAAGTCATCGATACACCGGAAGCCTTCGCCTCGGTGTTCCGATATGAGTTACTGCCGCTGCTTCAGGAGTACCTGTACAACGACTACCAGGCGCTCGGCGACATACTCGGCTCGGTGATCGACACCAACGCCGAACAAGCAGCAGACACCGTCAATGACCCAGACGGGTTGTGCGACGAGCTGGCCAGCAAGTTCGGTACCAGCGCCTCCGCCTGATCATGGTCGAGACGATTGAGCTGGCCGAGTACGAAACACGATTTTCTCGGGCTCAGCCGACGACGGACGATGAGCGCCTGGCTGACCGACTCTCGGCCCACGGCGACGCCTCAGCAAGGCTTGATGTGCGGTGGCTCGCCAATAACCGGGTGGAGATCAGGGCATCGTCTTGGGTTGGCGTCGTTCGATTCTCGGGGTTCGAGGTTCGCATCGTGCCCAAGCTTGCGGGCGGTGCGCTGCGAGTCTTGCAGATGATCGAATACACCGACGGCGTCCGGCTGCTCACGCACCTGCCGCGTGAGCAACAGCTGCCGGCCAACGGCGATGACTTGTTCGAACTCGTTGTGATGGCACTGATTCATGCGACCAGATCCCTGATCCGCGATGGCCTCATCCGCGACTACCGTCCGATCGACGACACCCTAACCGTGATGCGGGGTCGGCTGCGGATGCGCGATCAGTTCCTTCGTCGCTACGGCAGTTTCCACCGGCTCGAATGCCACTTCGACGAGTACGACGGCAACATCCCCGAGAACCAACTCCTGGCCGCTTCGCTCGCGGCGTCCGCGACGTGTGTTCGGCACGACGGGCTTCGAACCGACGCCCGCATCCTAGCCGGCCAACTCGCCGACATCTGCGAGCCGCCTACCCGCGACCCCGAATGGTATTTCCAGCGCATCCACGACAACCGCCGTAACGAGCGATACAAACCCGCCCACGAGCTGGCACGCCTGGTGCTGAACGGCCTCGCCTTCAGCGACCTGGCGAGCCCCAGCTCTCAGCGTGTTACGGCGTTCCTGCTGAACATGAACACCCTGTTCGAGCGATTCGTCACCCGCCTGGTCAACGATTCTCTCGACGACAGCCCCCTCCGCGCCGCCGTACAGTCGGGCTTCCGCTCGGTGATCATTGATGACACGACCGGCAACGCCTACAGTGCGATCCGCCCGGACTTGGTCGTCGTCGACACTCAAACCGGCGATAGGGCTCCGGTCGACATCAAGTACAAGCTCTATGACACTAAGAAGCTCGATACTGAGCAATGATCAATACCTGTGGATGAGCCTCGGTGAGGCGGCGTAGGAAAGGGCGCACCTTCCCGAGGATGATCTGA
>NZ_MVHU01000051.1 GCF_002086285.1 Mycolicibacter kumamotonensis
TCAGATCATCCTCGGGAAGGTGCGCCCTTTCCTACGCCGCCTCACCGAGGCTCATCCACAGGTATTGATCATTGCTCCGCCGGTGTCGGGGTCGGTCTCGTAGTGGGCCTTGCCGCGGCGGGTCTCATCCATGCCGAGCACGGTGATCGGCTCGGGCTCACCGTCAAGGGCCGCATCGGCGGTCGTGGCCACCGCGGCGTGGCAGGTGTTCCAGGTGCAGCCGTAGGCGTCAGCGACCGCGACCACCGACCGGTCATCGTCGAGGACCGCGTGGGCCATCTCGGTCTTCGCCCGTAGCGTGATCCGGGCACGCGGTGGGACCGCTGGTGTCGCCTCGGTGAACGTCTTCTTCTCACATGAGTCGTTGGTGCACAGCCATTTTCGCTTCCGCCACACCATCAGCGGTCGTCCTGGCCCCATCTTGACATCACGCGGTCGGGTGATCACCCAACCGCGGTGGCCGGCAGTGGACCGGGTCTGGCACGTCGTGCACCGGCCGACCCAGTCCGGGGCGGTGCGGACCTCGAGCACCCGGACACCATCGTGACCGACGCGGACCGCATCGACGACGATGCCATCGAGACCGAGCAGCAAGGAACTATCGTTGGACAAGGCTCGCGCCCTTCTTGTGTTGGATGCGTGAAGAACACCCAGTTCACAAGGGCGCGAGCCCTCAATCAGTCACCGACACGATCCGAATCGGTCACCCCAGGACCCCCATCAAGTCGGAAGAGCCAGTTTGCCGCCGATTCAGCGTGATGAAAACAAGAGCAAAGCCGCTCCCACCTCTACCAAACAGTAGAACCAATTGGGATAGAACGGTGTCCGGCGGCGCTCGATGACGGCGGATAGCAGGCGCCCGAAAGCCATTCCGGCCAGGGCGGCCGCGGCGGTAAGTGTGATTCCAGCGCGGTACTCGGGATTGACGGCCGCGAAACCCAAGATTCCTGCCATGGCCACACCGAATCCGCCGTATACCGCGCGGACCTCCGACCGCGACGTTGAGGAGGTCAGCGTGATGCCGAGAGGTTGGGCCAGGGCTGTCGGTGCTGCGAGCGCGTAGAGGCCCATGGCCAGGAAAAAGACGGCGATGAAGGCTATTGCGAATACCGCCATTTCACTGCTCCTTGCTGTTGTGGGCGCCCTGGAGAAGTGCTCTCGGAGCTCATCGGTATTGCGCGGTCGACCGAGGAGCTATAGCGTTTCAGGTTCAGTTAAGGAAATTAACAGGAGGATACGCGGTGCGCAGCTATTCGTGCCTGCCAGTTGTTGCCGCGGTCGTAGCGGCCGGCCTGGTTGCCGGTATGCCAGTGGCCGGAGCGCAGTCGCGGGCGTTCGAGCTCACCGGCAACGGCACGTCGCTGGGTGACGGCGTCGCATTCGTGATGGGCGGAACCGGTATCCCGCAGCCGCCCCAGACTTACCTCGATGCTGTCGATGATCTGTTCTTGAGCCCGCACGGATTCGGTGGCGAGCTGGTGTCGTTGTTTACCCCGGAGAACGTCAGCGACACCTCGCGCGCGGTCGGCCTGCAGCTGCTCGAGAACGCGGTCGCTGAGCGACTCAACAGCGGCGAGGTCGACGCCGATCACCCGATCGTGGTGTTCGGCTATTCGCAGAGCTCCTCAATCTCCGTGGGGCTGATGCAGTGGCTCGGCGAACACGACGTGTCGAACGACCTTGTCCGGTTCGTGCTCATCGGTTCCCCGTCTACCAGCACCATCCCCACCGACCTGTATCACACCGACGTCTACAACTACGAGTACGACCCGGTCGCGTTCAAGCCGACCTACTTCAACCCGCTGGCGGACCTCAACTCCGCGCTGGGCTTCATCTACGGACACTCGGTGTATCTGAGTGCGACGCCCGAGCAGATCGCGAACGCAATCGAGTTGCCGACCGCGGATCCCGACTCGCTGACCACCTTCCACATGCTGCCGTCCGAGATCTTGCCGTTGTTGGCGCCGCTGCAGTTGTTTCCGATAATCGGGATGCCGCTTTATGAGCTTCTGGAACCCGTCACTCGGATCCTGGTGAATCTCGGCTACGGCAGCATCGACCACGGCTGGCCGCCGGGCGATGTCGATGTGGCCGCGGGATCCGGATTATTCCCGACCGACATCGATTTCGGCGAGCTACTCACCGCGTTGGGCAAGGGGGTCGTCGACGGGATCAACAATTCCATCGCCAGCTTGCTCGACCCCGACACCTACACGATTTACTCGTTGCAGGAGCACCCGTCGCTGGCCGGGATCGTCAACGAGGGATACCTCGCCGGCTATCTCGACTCGCCGCACCCATCGCTCGAAGAAGCGTTGACGGGTCTGTTCAATTTCTTGACCGCGTTCACCGATACGACCCCGTACGACATGCCTGACCCGATAGATCTCCTGGGCTAAGTGGGTATTCCCCGGAGAATTCCTTCGATCCGATCCAGCAGATTATTCGGGTCTTCGTCGGTGGCATCTTTCCAGGCGAGCAGGGCGTCGGCGAGGTTGCGCGGCTGGACGGTGAGGTGCAGGCCGAGTGTGACGGTGTCGGTGCTGTTGGAATCGGGGGTGTGGTAGGTGATTTCGGTCTGCAAGGAGTGGCCGTTGACCGGGTTGCGGAGCATCTTGGGGGTGATCGACTCGATGTGCTCGCGGCGGATTTCGGTCAGCTTGGAGCCGGGAGTGGACGACCGTAGGGTCAGTGCCGTTGGGGAAAAACACAGTGGGCATCGGCGCCACATGCGCAGAACGCTGAACAACGCCAACGGCATGACGCTCAGCAGGATAATGCCACCGATCCGGAACCACGCCGGATAGTCGGGATTTCGGCCCGCCGCAGTCATGGCCACCCCCATGAGCGGGATTATTGCTATGGCCATGTACGCGTTTCCCTCGAACCAGGGAACGTAGCGACAGATGACCTCATCGGCTGTGCGGTGAACGCCCGGGCGGAGAATCCGACGTTGGCCAACGAGGATGAGAAGTGCCGCGCACACGATCCCAAGGGTCCCGTACCACGGGAATCCGACCTGGGCGTCGGCTAGCGCCAACAGAAGCAGGAAGCCGCCGAAGCTGTACCGAATTACCCGTCCCCAGCGCCCTTTCGATGCATCACCCGCCATCAGCTGCCACCCTGCGTTCTGCCCACCGGGGTCCCGCCGCGATCGCTGCTCGGGCGCTGGCCCGCGGTGTCCGTGCGTATCGATAGCCAGATGTTCTTTCTGTCCACCGGTGAATCATGCAGCGCGGTCACCGTCAATTGCGCGATCAGGGTCTGCTGCTCGTTGGTGATGATCCGGGATCGGGACACGCTGTCGAGGCTGCCCGGTTCATGAGCGATCTGCATCGCAAGGACGCCCGCGTCGCCGGGGCCCTCGGTGGCCGTAGTGAGTTCCCGGTACAGTTCATGACATCCCGGCACCGATTGCAGCTGTTGCTCCGACAACATGGCGAATACCGCACCGGCGTCAAGGGATGCCTCGACGCGATGCAGCGTCAATACCGCATTGGTGCAGAAGTCGTTCATGCGTGGGTCGCTGCGACAGACCCACACGCCGATGCCGACCGCGGAGTCGAAGGGTTTCCAGTCTCTTGGGACGCCTACATCCACCACCAACCCGTCGAACCGGTCGACCGGGGAGACGGCGATGCCGTGCCCAGCCACGAACTCATCGAATTGCATGTTCCATGGCCCTATCCGAACCCGAACAGCGACTTTGCGCCCTGCGCGACGCTGCCTACTGCATCAGTGACCGGATCCCAGACGGACTCGACCCCCTTGGATGCAAGGTAGGCAGTACCGGCTCCGACAGTGGCGCCCACCACGACGCCTACCGCGGTTCCGGCACCAGGAACTATTGACCCGGCCAATGCTCCAGCCTGAGCGCCCGCCCACAGACCCGCTGCGACTCCGGCGCTCTCGCGGACGACGGCCTCGGTGAATGAGTTTCCGTCCTGGACGTCCGACATCACGGCGGGGACCGCGGCGGCCACTCCGGTCACGCGGGCGACCCGGGAGAATCCTCTGAGTTCGACACCGCCGATCTTCGGATCCTCGAACCATTTCAGCAGGCCCGGGTCGGGTGCACCTGGGCCCTTGGCGGGCCCCTTTGCGACCGTGTCGAGTACCGTCTGACGCACTCCTTCCGCGGTGCCGGCGATCGCACCTTCGGTGGCGATCAGCACATCTTTGAGCGACGGGACGAACCCGGGAGCATCGTCGGCGGCGCTACTGGGTGGCTCCGTCTCCGGTGGGTGATGGTTGTCCACCGGTGTTGCGCCGGGTATGTCCGCAGCGCCCGCGCTGCCGTCAACGCCATCTTCGGCGAAGCTGAGGCGATCTGACGCGGCGGCGGCGGTGGTGAGGTCGCGGGCGATGTCGGCCTCGGAGTCGACCAGGTTGTTGAGGCGGGTACGGATCGCGCTGGCGTGGCCGTCGGCGGCATGTTCTCGCACGTCGCGTTCCGCGACGGAACTGTAGGTCTGGGTGTCGGTGAGGGTGTAGTCGTCGTCGACGGTGAAACCATCACGGACAGCGGCATTCACCGCGTTGAGTACCGACTGTTTGTTGGTCTCCTGCTGGCTGCAGCACCGCCGGGCGATCTCGGCGGCGACCCGCAGTTGATCCGCCGGTGACCGCACTCTGACGGCATCGGATGCGGTGCGCTCCTGCATGCCGTGCGCGGCGCTGCCCTCCCACACGGTCCCGCCGGGGCGCACCGAGGCGTTGCGGACCTCGGCAAAGGCGTTCTCCCAGGCGTCGGCGAGCCGGGACCAGTTCTCGCCGGAGGCGTTGAGGCAGTCCCAACTCGCCGCCCTCACCTCGGACAGCGACGGCCAGCCATTGCTCAGCGTCATCGACGGCTACCCCGGCAGCCCGAGCCCACCGGCACCGCCGTCGACGTTTGGGAAACCGCCGGCCGGTGCGCTCAAGCCCACCGCCGCCAGTGCTGCGGCTCCACCGTCGTCCATAGCCTCGAAGTCGTTCGCCGCCACGGTGAGCTTGGCAGCGGTCGCCTGCATCCGGCTGGCAAGAACCTTGCCGACCCTGCCTGCACCGGCACTGACCGCCGTCGCCGCCGCCCCGCTGGACTGCCAGGAGGGCGCGGTCATCGTCGGCGGCGTCACCGCGACCTGACCGGCGAGTTGCTCGCAGCGCTGTGCCAGCGCGCGCAGGCCGTCCGGCACGACCCGAAGCCCCGGTGTGGTCACCCCGGAAGGCTAACGGGATCGGCAGTGATGGCCAATTCACCCGGCTTCAATCGAACAGCGTGGCGTGGCTGTGCTGGCGCTCCAGGTCCAGCAGTGCCCGCTTCCGGTCGATACCGCCGCCGTAGCCGGTCAGGCTGCCGTTGCTGCCGATGACGCGGTGGCACGGGACGATGATCGAGATCGGGTTGCGGCCGTTGGCCAACCCGACGGCCCGCGAAGCCGTCGGCGCCCCGATCTGCATGGCCAACTGGCCGTAGGAGCGGGTCTGGCCGTACGGGATCGTCAGCAAAGCGGTCCACACCCGCCGCTGAAACTCGGTGCCGGCCATGTGGTAGGTCAAGTCGAATTCGGTGAGGTCGCCCGCGAAATACGCCGCGAGTTGTTCGACGACGTCGGGGAAGGCGGTGTCGTCGCGTCGCCAACCGGTCTGGTCGGGGGCGTGGGAGTGGTCGAGCATCAGCAGATGGCTGAGCTTGCCGTCCTTACCGGCCAGGGTGAGCGGCCCGATCGGGCTGTCGATAATGCGTTGGCAGGTCATGCGATCTCCTTGGAGGCCGGGGGCCAGTCGTTCACGGCGTGATCGAGCGCTGTCCACAGATGCTGGGTGGCATACGACCGCCACGGACGCCAGCGGGCGGCGTGGCGGCTCAGCGCCTTTGGTTGGTCCGGTAAACCCAACTGACGGGCGGCCACCTGCACGCCCAGATCGGTTACCGGGAACGCATCGGGGTCGCCCAGCCCGCGCATCGCGATGACTTCCGCGGTCCAAGCGCCCACGCCGGGAAGCTCCAGCAGCGCATGCCGGGCCCGGTCCCAATCGCAGCCGGCGCCCAGGACGACGGTGCCGTCGGCCAACCCTGCGACCAGGGCAAGCAGGGTACGCCGCCGCGCCTGCGGCAGGGCGAGCTGGTCGGGGTCGATGTCGGCGAGCCGGTCCACCGAGGGAAAGACGTGCGTCAGCCCGCCGGCCTGATCGGTGATCTGCTCACCGTGGGCAAGCAGCAGTCGGCGTGCGTGGGTGCGGGCCGCTTTGATCGACACCTGCTGACTGAGCACCACCCGCACCGCCAGCTCGGCTTCATCGACCGTCCGGGGAATGCGCTGCCCCGGCGCCTTGGCCACGACCGGCGCGAATTCGGAGTCATCGGAGAGGGCTTCGACGACTGCTTCGGGGTCGGCGTCGAGGTCCAGCAGTCGTCGGCAGCGGGTGATCGCGGCGGTCAGGTCCCGGAAGTCGTCGAGTATCAGCCCGCATCGGACGTGATCGGTGGCCGGCATCAAGCTGACGATGCCGTTGCCGTGCGGCAGGCGAAGCGTGCGTCGGTAGGCGCCGTCGCGGACCTCCTCACAGCCGGGAACCGCGCACGCCGCCAGGTGCCCGAAGACCCCTTCGAACGCGAACGGGGTGCGTACCGGCAGCCGCAGTGACAGGGCGCCTGGGCCGTGGGCGTCCCGGTCTGGTCCGGGCGTGGTGCGGTCAGATGCCTTCTGCCGCAATGCCGTCGGGGTGTTGGCGTATACCACGCGGACGGTGTCGTTGAACTGCCGGATGCTGGCGAACCCGGCCGCGAACGCGACGTCGCTCAACGGCAGATCCGTCGTCTCGATCAAGATCCTGGCCGTCTGTGCCCGCTGGGCGCGGGCCAACGCCAGCGGGCCGGCGCCGACCTCGTCCTGCAGCAGGCGCTGCAACTGACGGGCCGAGTAGCCGAGGTGGCCGGCAAGCCCGGTCACCCCCTCCCGGTCCACCGTGCCATCGGCGATCAGGCGCATCGCCCGGCCCACGACGTCGCTGCGGATGTTCCACTCCGGAGACCCCGGTGCGGCATCGGGTCGGCAACGCTTGCAGGCCCGGAAACCGGCCCGGTGCGCGGCGGCGGCGCTGGGGTAGAACCGCACGTTGCGCGGCAGGGGAGGGCGCACCGGACAACTGGGGCGGCAATAGATTCCGGTTGTCAGCACCGCCGTGTAGAACCATCCGTCGAAGCGGGCATCGCTGGACTGCACGGCACGATAGCAGCGGTCGAAGTCGTCGTGCACGTTGTAACCATGGCACGCGCCGGCCGATGACACTAGCGGAAATGCGACACGATAGTGGGGGACCCGCGGCTTCCACCACGCGTCGGTATTCGCCAAGGGGCGTTACAACGGCCCGGCCAGCACGGTGGGCTGGTCGTAGCCGCGCAGCACCATCGACTCGCCCAGCACCCAATGCGCCTGCTCGTTGATGCTGGCGGAGCGCAGCGTCGCCGCCGTGGTCAACAGGGGAAGCTCCCGGGTCTTGGCCAACTCGGACAGCCGGGCCGCCTCGTTGACCGGTTCTCCGATCACCGTGTACTCGAAACGTTCTTTGGCACCGACATTCCCGGCGACGACCTGCCCGGCCGCGACACCGATGCCGGCCCGAATCTCGGGTACCTCCTCGGCCAGCCGGTACAGGATGCCGCGAGCGGCGGCAAGCGCTTCATCTTCGGGCTGATCGAGATGGTTCGGGGCGCCGAAGATCGCCAGTGTCGCATCGCCCTCGAACTTGTTGATCAGTCCCCGATGGCGGTCGACTTCATCGATGACCACCGCGAAGAATCGGTTGAGTAGGGCGACGACTTCGGTGGCGGGCTGAGCGGTCACGATCTGCGTGGATCCGACGATATCGACGAAAAGCACTGCGACATGGCGCTCTTCGCCGCCGAGTTGGATCCGGTCGCGTTCGGCGGCGGCGGCAACCTCGCGCCCGACATGACGACCGAACAGGTCGCGCACCCGCTCTCGTTCCCGCAGACCGCGCACCATCGCGTTGAAACCGCTCTGCAGC
Organism: Mycolicibacter kumamotonensis; assembly: GCF_002086285.1. GTDB lineage: Bacteria > Actinomycetota > Actinomycetes > Mycobacteriales > Mycobacteriaceae > Mycobacterium > Mycobacterium kumamotonense. Next base: position 8,014 of record NZ_MVHU01000051.1, read on the forward strand.
TCACCGAGTTCGGTGCCGTCGAACACCACCAGGTCACCTTGGAGATTCCCCTGCTCGACGCGTTTGAGCGCTGCGCGGACCACCCGCACCGGGGTTGCGGTGAGCCACGACAGAATCCACATCAGCAGAAATCCGAAGACCAGCGTCGCGACCGACACCATCAACACCGCGATACCGAACTGCGTCATGGTCAGGTTCTTCAACACCAGGGCGAAGAGCGCCGTCAGCGCGATACCCAGCACCGGCACGCCCGAGCTGAGCAGCCACACCATCATGGTGCGGCCCATGATGCCCGACAGGAACCGCCGCGGTGGCGGGCCCGCGGCCAGTGCCTGAGCGGCAACCGGCCGCAAGGCGAACTCGGTGAACAGGTAGCAGGCGGTGGCCACCAGGGTGCCGCAGATGCTCAAGGTGAACCCGATGATCGGGATGAAGACACTGTCGGCCAACCCGTAGAGCACGGTGAACAGCACGGTGGCGACACCCCACAGGGCCAGCACCACCTGCGCAACCCGCCAGGGCGTCTGGAAGGCGTTGCGCTCGTCCACCCGAGTCGGTTCGCGTTCCTTGATCGCCCAGCGCAACTTCATGATCGTGCGCCGGGTGATCCCATATGTACCACCGGCCAGGGCGGCCGTCACATAGAGGGGCACCAGCCCGTATGTCAGCCATGCCGGGGCGTCACTGAACACACTGGGCACCGGGAACGCCACGGTCACCAGCACGGCGGCGACGCCGACACCGATCAGGTTCGTCCCCACCATGACGACCGTCATGATGAACTGGATGCGAATCCGGCGCAGGTACTGACTTTCCGACACCCTGCCCAGCAGCCAGGAGCCGTATTCGGGTGTTTCGGGCAGCCGGCCGCTCTGGCGGGTCAGCAGCTCCAGGACGCGACCCAGGCGTTGCGCGGTCGTCATTGGCGGCTTCATCGTGGCGTAAGAATAGATGTTCGGAGCTGGCCCTAAAGTGGTTCGGATGCGACTCGTGATCGCCCGTTGCACTGTCGACTACGTCGGCCGACTCACCGCGCACCTGCCGTCGGCCCGGCGGCTACTGCTGCTGAAGGCCGATGGATCGGTCAGTGTGCACGCCGATGATCGTGCCTATAAGCCGCTGAACTGGATGAGCCCGCCGTGTCGGCTCACCGAGGAAGCCGGCGGCGAGTTCCCGGTGTGGGTGGTGGCGAACAAGACCGGTGACCAGTTGCGGATCACCATCGAAGAGATCGAACACGACTCCAGCCACGAACTCGGCGTCGACCCGGGTCTGGTCAAAGACGGTGTCGAGGCTCAACTGCAGGCGCTGCTCGCCGAGCACGTCGAGCTGCTCGGCGAGGGGTATTCCCTGGTGCGTCGCGAGTACATGACCGCGATCGGCCCGGTCGACCTGCTCTGCCGTGACGCGCAGGGACGCTCGGTGGCGGTGGAGATCAAGCGGCGCGGCGAGATCGACGGTGTCGAGCAGCTCACCCGCTACCTGGAATTGCTCAACCGGGACACGTTGCTGGCGCCGGTCAGCGGCGTATTCGCCGCCCAGCAGATCAAGCCGCAGGCCCGCACGCTGGCAACCGATCGCGGTATCCGTTGTCTGACACTGGATTACGACGCCATGCGAGGCATGAACAGCGACGAATACCGCTTGTTCTGATCAGCGGCCGGAATAGCCGGCAAAATTTGCGCGTTGGAGCGATCCATGAGTGTCAAGGATCTCTTCCAGCCGCTGACGGTCCGCTCGCTGACCGTTCCGAACCGCTTCGCGATGGCGCCGATGACCCGGCAGGCATCCCCCGGCGGAATCCCGGGCCGCGATGTCGCGGAGTACTACCGACGGCGCGCCGCCGGCGGTGTCGGCCTGATCATCACCGAAGGTATCCGGCTGCCCGACCCGGCTGCGGGCCACCCGTTCAGCGTGCCGGCCATCGCGGGCGAGGAGGTACTCGCCGGGTGGACGCGCGTCGTCGACGCCGTGCATTCCGAGGGCGCGACGATCGCCGCGCAGCTGTGGCACCAGGGCATCCAGCGCGATGACGCCGACGGTGTGGTGCCGGTCGGCCCCTCCGGTATCGACGGACGGGGTAACCCGCGAGGCCGGGCGCTGCAGGCCGAGGAACTCCCTGCGATCGCGGAGCTGTATGCGCACAGCGCCGCGACCGCGCGACACATCGGCTTCGACGCGGTCGAGATCCACGGCGCGCACGGCTATCTGCTCGACCAGTTCTTCTGGGAGCGAACAAATCGACGCACCGACGATTATGGTGGATCGCTGGCCGCGCGGACCCGCTTCCCGGCCGAGGTGGTCGCCGCGGTACGTGCCGCGGTGGGGCCGGATTACCCGGTCATCTTCCGCTTTTCGCAGTGGAAGGGCACCGATTACGCGGCGTCCATCGTCGACGACCCGACCCAGCTACAGGAGCTGCTGACGCCGTTGGTCGAGGCGGGGGTCGACGTGCTGCACCCCTCGACGCGCAGGCACGATGTTGCGGCGTTCCCCGACCACGACGCGAAGCTGAGTCTGGCCGGGTGGACCAAGAAGGTCACCGGGGTGCCGGTCATCGCGGTCGGATCGGTCGGGCTGAATACGCAGTTCCGCAGCGAAAAGCGCGGTGAGGTGATCCAACCCGCCCCCGTGGACCGGCTGGTCGAGCAGTTCGAAGCCGGGGAGTTCGACGTGGCGGCGGTCGGGCGCGCACTGCTGGCCGACCCGACCTGGGTCAACCGCCTCCGCCGGGGCGAACTGGACGGGTTCGGCGGCTACGACGCGGCCGCGGCGTTGGCGGCGCTGGCCTGACCTCGGCTGATGGCCGCTAGGCTGATCGGTATGGCTCGTGGCCGTCGTCCGTTGCACCGGGGGCAGCCGTCACGGCCGTTGCCGCTCTCACAGCGGATCGAGACCGGACCCGACGGGTTTGACTACGTCGTCGCGGCGATCGCCGGCTCGCGGGCCGTGAAGGTCTACCGGTGTCCGGGATGCGACCACGAGATTCGTCCCGGTATCGCGCATGTGGCGGTGTGGCCGCACGACTGCGGCGACGGCGACGACCGGCGGCACTGGCACACGTCGTGCTGGGCCCATCGCGCGACCCGGGCTCCCACCCGGAAGTGGTCCTGATCGCAGAGCGTCAGTGCGCCGCGGCGGTGGAGGCCGGCTCGACCAACTCGACGAGCACGCCGCCGGCATCCTTGGGGTGGATGAAGTTGATCCGGGAGTTCGAGGTGCCGCGCCGGGGCGCGTCGTAGAGCAGCCGCACGCCCTGCTCACGCAGCCGCTCGGAGAGCGTGTCGATGTCACTGGTGCGGTAGGCGAGCTGCTGCAGGCCCGGCCCACGTTTGTCCAGGAACTTCGCGATCGTCGACGTCTCATCGATCGGGGCCATCAGCTGAATCTGGGCACTGCCGACCGGGGCGCCGCGCACCGCCAGCATCGCCTCCACGATGCCCTGCTCCTCGTTGACCTCTTCGTGCAGCACGATCATGCCGAGCTGGTCGTGATACCACTTCTTGGCTGCTTCCAGGTCCGGCACGGCGATGCCGACATGGTCGATCGCCGTCACCAAGGCGGAGGCCAAGGCGGGACGTACCTCAAAAGAGCCAGCGACGGATTCGGTCGTCATAACGTAACGGTAACCTGAGCGGAAACATCGCGCTGCGCCGATCCACCTAGTTCGGCCACCCACACCCGCCCGGGAGGTAGTCATGACGACATCGGTGATCGTTGCTGGGGCACGCACCCCGATCGGCAAGCTGATGGGTTCGCTGAAGGATTTCTCCGGTAGCGACCTGGGTGCGATCGCGATCGCCGGTGCGCTGGAGAAGGCGAAGGTCCCGGCATCGCTGGTGCAGTACGTGATCATGGGCCAGGTGCTGACCGCTGGAGCGGGCCAGATGCCGGCGCGGCAGGCGGCGGTGGGCGGCGGCATCGGGTGGGACGTTCCGGCGCTGAGTATCAACAAGATGTGCCTGTCCGGAATCGACTCCATCGCGCTGGCTGACCAGCTGATTCGCGCCGGCGAGTTCGACGTGGTGGTGGCCGGGGGGCAAGAGTCCATGACCAAGGCGCCGCACCTGCTGATCGACAGCCGGTCGGGCTACAAGTACGGCGATGTGACCGTGCTGGACCACCTCGCCTACGACGGCCTGCACGACGTGTTCACCGACCAGCCGATGGGTGCCCTCACCGAGCAGCGCAACGAGGCCGACAAGTTCACCCGCGCCGAGCAGGACGAGTTTGCGGCCGAATCGCACCGCAAGGCCGCTGCCGCGTGGAAGGACGGCGTGTTCGCTGACGAGGTGGTGCCGGTGAAGATCCCGCAGCGCAAGGGGGATCCGCTGGAGTTCACCGAGGACGAGGGCATCCGTGCCAACACCACCGCGGAGTCGCTGGCCGGGCTCAAGCCGGCATTCCGCAAGGACGGCACCATCACCGCGGGCTCGTCGTCGCAGATCTCCGACGGCGCGGCCGCGGTGGTCGTGATGAGCAAAGCCAAGGCCCAGGAGCTGGGACTGGATTGGTTGTGCGAGATCGGCGCGCACGGCGTGGTGGCCGGGCCGGACTCGACCCTGCAGTCCCAGCCGGCCAACGCCATCAAGAAGGCCATTGCCCGCGAGGGCATCTCGGTCGACCAACTCGACGTGGTGGAGATCAACGAGGCGTTCGCGGCGGTGTCACTGGCCTCGACCCGCGAACTCGGGGTGAATCCGGACGTCGTCAACGTGCACGGCGGCGCGATCGCCGTCGGGCATCCGATCGGGATGTCCGGCGCGCGGATCACCCTGCACGCCGCCCTCGAGCTCAAGCGGCGCGGTTCGGGCTACGCGGTGGCCGCGTTGTGCGGTGCCGGCGGCCAGGGCGACGCGCTGATCCTGCGGGCCGGATAACCGTCTCCCTACGGTTGCGTAGGTTGCTGGAGACGCCCGAGCTCCGAGATGCCGCAGCCAAAGTGTGATTTTGGTCATAACGGGCTTCGGCGGTCAGGAACCGGCCCTCGGCACCGCCGCGGCGGCGTGACAGACTTGACGGCGTGACTCGCCCTCGCCCCCCGATCGGCCCGGCGTTGGCCGGAGCAGTGGATTTGTCCGGTCTCAAGCGCTCGGCCCAGCCCGGTGGCCCCGGCGGTGACGGTTCGGCGCCGCAGGGGGCCACCGAGATCACCGAGGCCAATTTCGAAGAGGACGTGCTGGTCCGGTCCAACCAGGTGCCGGTGGTGGTGCTGCTGTGGTCGCCGCGCAGCGAAGCCTGCGTCCAGCTGGCCGAGACCCTGGCCGGGCTGGCCACCGGTGACGGCGGCAGATGGTCGCTGGCCACCGTCAACGTCGATGTCGCCCCGCGGGTGGCGCAGGTCTTCGGTGTGGAAGCGGTGCCCACCGTGGTGGCATTGGCCGCCGGCCAGCCGATCACCAGCTTTCAGGGTGTTCAGCCACCCGAGCAACTGCGCCGCTGGGTCGATTCGCTGCTGTCGGCCACTGCGGGCAAGCTTTCCGGAGGCGGAGACTCCGAGCAGGCGGCCCCGGTCGACCCGGCGCTGGCGCAGGCCCGTGAGCAACTCGACGCCGGTGACTTCGCCGCGGCCCGCGACTCCTATCAGGCGCTGCTGGATGCCGACCCCAACCACGTCGAAGCCAAGGCGGCGTTGCGCCAGCTCATCTTTCTGGAACGCGCGACCAGCCGACCAGCGGACGCGCCGGCCTTGGCCGACGCCGCGCCAGACGACATCGAGGCAGCCCTCGCCGCGGCTGATGTGCAGATCCTCAACCAGGATGTCACCGCCGCGTTCGACCGGCTGATCGGATTGGTGCGACGGACTTCCGGTGACGAGCGCGCAGAAGTGCGGACCCGGCTGGTCGAGCTGTTCGAGCTGTTCGACCCGGCTGACCCCGAGGTCATCGCGGGCCGGCGCAACCTGGCCAACGCGTTGTACTGATTCCCGCCGCTATTCGGGCGCCAGCCACAGGGCGGACAGGGCCGGCAGCACCAGCACCGCCGAGGCGGGCCGGCCGTGCCACGGAGCGTCGGTCGCCTCGACCCCGCCCAGGTTGCCCGCCCCCGAACCCCGGTAGGCGATCGCATCGGTGTTGAGCACCTCGCGCCACCGCCCGGCGCGCGGCAGGCCCAGGTGGTAGTCGGCATGTTCGACGCCGGCGAAGTTGAACACACAGGCCAGCATCGAACCGTCTGCGCCGTAACGCAGAAAGCTCAACACGTTGTTGGTCGAGTCGTTGGCGTCGATCCAGGAGTAGCCGCGCGGGTCGGCGTCCTGGCTCCACAAGGCGGGCAGCGCGCGGTAGTGGGCGTTGATGTCGCCGACCAGGCGCAGGATGCCGGCGGAGTAGCCGTCCGCTTCGAGCTCCGGGTCGAGCTGGAACCAGTCGACGCCGCGCTCGTTGCACCATTCACTGCGCTGCCCGAATTCCTGACCCATGAACAACAGTTGCTTGCCCGGATGCGCCCACTGGTAGGCCAGCAGGGTGCGCAGGCCCGCCGCCTTGCGGTAGTCGTCGCCGGGCATCCGCGACCACAGCGTGCCCTTGCCGTGCACCACCTCGTCGTGGCTGATCGGCAGCACGAAGTTCTCGCTGTAGGCGTACAGCATGGAAAACGTCATGTTGTGATGGTGGTAGCTGCGGTGCACCGGGTCGTGACCGAGATAGGCCAGGGTGTCGTGCATCCAGCCCATGTTCCACTTCATCGAAAAGCCAAGGCCGCCAAGGCTGGTGTCGCGGGTTACCCCCGGCCAGGAGGTGGATTCCTCGGCGATGGTCACGATTCCCGGCGCGACCCGGTGGGCGGTCGCGTTGAGCTCCTGCAGGAATTGCACCGCCTCCAGGTTCTCGCGGCCGCCGTGGATATTGGGGGTCCAACCGCCCTCCGGCCGCGAGTAATCCAGGTAGAGCATCGATGCCACCGCGTCCACCCGCAGCCCGTCGACGTGGAACTCGGTCAGCCAGTACAGCGCGTTGGCGACCAGGAAGTTGCGCACCTCGGGCCGGCCGAAGTCGAAGACGTAGGTGCCCCAGTCGAGTTGCTCGCCCCGTCGCGGATCGGCGTGCTCGTAAAGCGGGGTGCCGTCGAAGCGGCCGAGCGCCCAATCGTCCTTGGGAAAATGGGCCGGCACCCAGTCCACGATCACGCCGATACCCGCGCGGTGCAGCGCGTCGACCAAAGCCCGGAAATCGTCGGGTGTGCCGAATCGTGCCGTCGGAGCGTAGTACGACGTCACCTGGTATCCCCACGACCCGCCGAACGGGTGCTCGGCGACCGGCAACAACTCGACATGAGTGAAGCCGTGCTGCACAACGTATTCCGTCAGCTCCGACGCGAGTTGGCGATAGTCGAGGCCGGGCCGCCACGACCCCAGGTGCACCTCGTAGGTGCTCATCGGTTCGGCCACCGGGTTTCGCCGGGCGCGCTGCGCCATCCAGTCCGCGTCATTCCAGCTGTAGACGCTCTGCGTCACGCGCGACGCGGTTCGCGGCGGGACCTCGGTGGCGAAGGCGAACGGATCGGCGCGGTCGCTGACGGTGCCGTCGGCGCCATGAATGCGGAACTTGTAGAGGCCACCGGCGGGGAAGTCGGGCCAGAACACCTCCCAGACCCCCGAGGAACCCAGCGCCCGCAGCGGGGCGTCGTTGCCGTTCCAGCCGTTGAAGTCACCGATCAGGCCGACGCCGGTGGCGTTGGGCGCCCACACCGCGAACGACACGCCGCGAACCTCGCCGTCGGCAGTGGTCAATGTGCGGGGATGGGCGCCCATCACGTCCCAGAGCCGTTCGTGGCGCCCCTCGGCGAACAGGTGCAGGTCCATCTCGCCCAGAGTCGGCGCGAAGCGGTAACCGTCGGCAATCGTGCAGATTCCGGTGGGCTCGGCGAATTGCGCGGTGTCGGGGTAGTGCACCTCGAGGCGGTAGTCGGTCAGGCCGGTCAGTGGCAGGGCCGCCGCGAACAACCCGGAACCGAGCGCTCGCATCGGGAACCGGCCGGCGCCGACGAGCACCACGACGCGGCGCGCACGCGGTCGCAAAGCGCGAACCACGGTGACGTCGCCGCATTCGTGGGCACCCAGAATCGCGTGCGGGTCGTGGTGCTGCCCGGCCAGGAGCCGGGCCAGATCCGCGCCCTCGGGCGCCAGGTGTCGGGCCAACGTGCTCACCTGCGACGCAGTAGTTCGGAGCGGGCGTGGGCGTTGATCGGCGGCATGTTGACGATGTGGGCGACCGCCCGCGCCGGGTCGAGACGCACCCAATTCTCCTGCCCCCAGTGGTAGTCCTCGCCGGTGATCTGGTCACGCACCCAGAACCGTTGGTAGTCCTCCATTCCCAGCGCCCACATGTCCAGCCGCAGCGTCGCGTGCTCGGGAGCGTAGGGGTTCAGCGTGACCACCACCAGCACGGTGTCACCGCTGTCCGGATCGAACTTGCTGTATGCCAGCAGAGCGTCGTTGTCGACGTGGTGGAAGTGCACGGTGCGCAGTTGACTCAGTGCCGGATGCATCCGGCGGATCTCATTGAGACGGGCGATGAACGGCTCCAGAGACCTGCCCTCTGCGACAGCGGCGGCGAAATCACGAGGACGCAGTTCGTACTTCTCCGAGTCCAGGTATTCCTCGCTGCCCTCGTGCAGCGCGCGGTCTTCGAACAATTCGAAGCCCGAGTACACCCCCCACGTCGGGCTCAGGGTTGCCGCCAGCACCGCGCGGATGGCGAACATGCCGGGACCGCCCGACTGCAGGCTGGCGTGCAGGATGTCGGGGGTGTTGACGAACAGATTCGGCCGACGGTAGTCGGCGAGTTCGGCGATCTGCCGGCCGAACTCGGTGAGTTCGGCTTTCGTCGTCCGCCAGGTGAAGTACGTGTAGGACTGGGTGAAGCCCAGTTTGGCCAGCCCGTACTGGCGCGCCGGAGGGGTGAACGCTTCGGACAGGAACAGCACGTCGGGGTCGATGTTCTTGACCGCGGCGATCAGCCAGATCCAGAAGTCCGGTGGCTTGGTGTGGGGATTGTCGACGCGAAAGACCTTGACCCCGTGATCCATCCAGAACCGGACCACCCGCAGCACCTCGGCATACAGCCCGGCCGGGTCGTTGTCGAAGTTCAGCGGATAGATGTCCTGATACTTCTTCGGTGGGTTCTCGGCATAGGCGATGGTGCCGTCGGGCAACTCGGTGAACCATTCCCGGTGCTGGCTGGCCCAGGGGTGATCCGGCGCGCACTGCAATGCCAGATCCAACGCCACCTCGAGGTTCAGCCGGCCGGCGGCCACCACGAAGGCGTCGAAGTCGTCGATGGTGCCCAGATCCGGGTGTACCGCGTCGTGACCGCCCTCGGCGCTGCCGATGGCCCACGGCGAACCGACATCGCCGGGCTCGGCGGTCGCGGAGTTGTTGCGGCCCTTGCGGTGCACCCGGCCGATCGGGTGGATCGGCGGCAGGTAGACCACGTCGAAACCCATCTCGGCGATCCGCGGCAGTGCCGCCGCCGCGGTGGCGAGTGTCCCGTGCACCGGGCGGCCGTGGGCATCCCAACCCCCGGTCGAGCGGGGGAACATCTCATACCACGCCCCGCGGCGGGCCAGCGGCCGATCCACCCACACCTGGTGTTCCTGGCCGTGGGTGACCAGCTCTCGCAACGGATGGCGGGCCAGCAGTTCGTCGACTTCCGCCGAGAGGGCCGGGGCGGCCCGGGGAACCGGATCACCGGGAGTGCGCAGGGCGGCGGCGGCCGCCTGCACCGGCCGGCGTTGGGCGCGCGGCATGGCCGCCGCCGCGCGGTCGAACAGCGCGGCGCCGATCAACAAATCGTTGGAGAGCTCCGCTTCGCCCTGGCCGGCGTCGAGCTTGGCGGTCACGGCGCTGCGCCAACTCTGCAGCGGATCACCCCAGCCCTCCACGCGGAAGGTCCACAGCCCGACGGCGTCGGGGGTGAAGCTGGCGTGGAACACGTAGGCGTCGAATCCGGTCTGCATCCGGATGTGCAGCGGCGCCGAGCCGGCCTCGGGTGAGCTCACCGGCGCTTCCCCGGGCCGCGGATAGTGCCGCCCCAGGTAGCGCACCACCAGGGTCGCGGCGACCGCCTCGTGGCCCTCCCGCCACACGGTGGCCTTCACCGGCACCGTCTCGCCGACCACGGCCTTGGCCGGATAGCGGCCGCACGAGATGACCGGTTCGACGTCGTCGACCTCGACCCGACCAGGCACTCACACTCCGTTCGTTGGGGCTACCGTTGCCCACGGTAATGGGCCGTCGACGCCGGCCGGCAGGAAGCGTCCGGTTCGCAACCGAATCGTGTGGTCCGCGGCGGCGGTCCCAGCTTCGCCTCGCCTCCGCCGCCCCTTCGGGTCGACTCCGGCGAGACTCGCTGAACCGCTGGCCTGTTTCGGCGGTCCCAGCTTCGCCTCGCCTTCGCCGCCCCTTCGGGTCGACTCCGGCGAGACTCGCTGAACCGCTGGCCTGTTTCGGCGGTCCCAGCTTCGGCTCGCCTTCGCCGCCCCTTCGGGTCGACTCCGGCGAGACTCGCTGAACCGCTGGCCTGTTTCGGCGGTCCCAGCTTCGGCTCGCCTTCGCCGCCCCTTCGGGTCGACTCCGGCGAGACTCGCTGAACCGCTGGCCTGTTTCGGCGGTCCCAGCTTCGGCTCGCCTTCGCCGCCCCTTCGGGTCGACTCCGGCGAGACTCGCTGAACCGCCGTAAGGTGGTGACGCGTGAAAGCTCTCCGCCGGTTCACCGTTCGTGCCCATCTTCCCGAGCGGCTGCGGGCACTCGAGGAACTGTCGATGAACCTGCGCTGGTCGTGGGAGCAGCCGACCCAGGAGCTCTTCGCTGCCATCGACCCGGAGTTGTGGGCCGGATGCGGCCGCGATCCGGTGGCGCTGCTGGGCGCGGTGAGCCCCAACCGGCTCGATGAACTGGCCACCGACGACGCGTTCACCGGCCGGCTCGACGCCCTGTCGGCCGACCTCGACGACTACCTGACCCAGCCCAGGTGGTATCAGCACCAGCGGGACGGCGGCGCGGAACTGCCTGCCGCCATCGCGTACTTCTCGATGGAGTTCGGGGTCGCCGAAGCCCTGCCCAACTACTCGGGCGGCTTGGGGATCTTGGCCGGGGATCACCTGAAGTCGGCGTCGGATCTGGGCGTACCGCTGATCGCGGTCGGCCTGCACTACCGCTCCGGATATTTCCGCCAATCGCTGACCGCCGACGGCTGGCAACGCGAGACCTATCCCGCGCTGGACCCGCAGGGACTGCCATTGCGGCTGCTGTCCGATCCGAACAGTCCCGCGGCTGACCCGGTTCTGATCGAGGTGGCGCTGCCCGGTGTGGGCCGGTTGCGCGCGCGGATCTGGGTGGCACAGGTCGGCCGGGTACCGCTGCTGCTGCTGGACTCCGATATCGGCGAGAACGAGCATCAGCTGCGCGGCGTCACCGACCGGTTGTACGGCGGCGACCAGGAGCACCGGATCCGTCAGGAGATTCTGGCCGGGATCGGCGGGGTGCGCGCGATCCGGGCGTTCACCGCGCTCAAGGGCATCCCCGCGCCCGAGGTCTTCCACATGAACGAGGGGCACGCCGGCTTCCTCGGCATTGAACGCATCCGTGAGCTGATGGCCGAAGACGGCCTGGATTTCGACACCGCGCTGGCCGTGGTGCGCTCGGCGACGGTGTTCACCACCCACACCCCGGTGCCGGCCGGGATCGACCGGTTCGGCGTCGATATGGTGCGCCGCTACTTCGACGGTGACGCTCTGGCCCCCGGTGTGCCCGTCGAGCGGATCATCGAGCTGGGCGCCGAAGACGAGCCCGGCGCGTTCAACATGGCCCACATGGGTCTGCGGCTGGCCCAGCGCGCCAACGGGGTTTCGCGGCTGCACGGCCGGGTCAGCCGGGCCATGTTCAACGGCCTGTGGCCCGGTTTCGACGCTGACGAGGTGCCGATCGGCTCGATCACCAACGGCGTGCACGCACCGAGCTGGGCGGCTCCGCCGTGGCTGCAGCTCGGCCGCGACCTGGCCGAAGCGGATTCGTTCAGTGAGCCCGCGGCCTGGCAGCGCCTCCAAGAGGTTGATCCGGTCGCGCTGTGGTCGATCCGCTCCCGGCTGCGGTCGCTGCTCGTTGATGAGGTCAGGTTGCGACTGCTGCAGTCTGGGCTGGAACGCGGGGCTTCCGAGGCCGAATTAGGGTGGATTGCAACAGCATTCGATCCCGATGTGCTGACCATCGGCTTCGCCCGCCGGGTGCCGACCTACAAGCGGTTGACATTGATGCTGCGCGACCCCGACCGGTTGGAGCAGCTGCTGCTCGACGAGCAGCGGCCGGTCCAGCTGATCGTCGCCGGCAAGTCCCATCCGGCCGATGATGACGGCAAGGCGCTGATCCAGCAGGTGGTGCGCTTCGCCGACCGTCCGGAAGTGCGCCACCGCGTCGCGTTCTTGCCCGACTACGACATGTCGATGGCCCGGCGGCTTTACGCCGGATGCGATGTGTGGCTGAACAATCCGCTGCGACCGCTGGAGGCGTGCGGCACCTCGGGGATGAAAAGTGCGCTCAACGGCGGATTGAACCTGTCCATCCGCGACGGCTGGTGGGACGAGTGGTTCGACGGCGAGAACGGCTGGGCGATACCCACCGCCGACGGGGTGGCAGACGAGAACCGCCGCGACGATCTGGAGGCCGCGGCGCTCTATGACCTGTTAGCCCACTCGGTGGTGCCGAAGTTCTATGACCGCGACGAACGTGGTGTGCCGCCGCGGTGGATCGAGATGGTGCACCACACGCTGCAGACCCTCGGACCGAAGGTGCTGGCCTCGCGGATGGTGCGCGACTACGTCGAGCAGTGTTACGCCCCGGCGGCGCAGTCGATGCGGCGTACCTGCGCACCGATCGACGGCGTGCCGTACGGTGCGGCTCGACAACTGGCTGACTACCGCAACCGAGTGGAGCGGGCCTGGCCGCAAATCGAGATCACCGACGTCGACAGCACCGGACTGCCCGACAGCCCATTGCTGGGTTCGGAGCTGACGCTGACCGCCACGGTTCGGTTGGCCGGCCTGGCGCCCGACGAGGTGACGGTGCAAGCGGTGCTGGGCCGGGTGGACTCCGGTGACAGCCTGTTGGAACCGGTGACCGTGATGATGACGCACGAGCGCACCGCCCCCGACGGAACCGCGGTGTTCTCGACGACCACCCCGCTACCGGTGGCCGGCTCGGTGGGTTACACCGTGCGGGTGCTGCCCAGCCATCCCTTGCTGTCCGGCGACGCCGAGCTGGGCTTGGTGACCTTGGCCTGAGGCCGGCGGCCTGCCGGGCTCAGGGACGGTTCTGGCCGGCGGTTCCGGTAGTGCCGGGGGTCCCGTCTGCGCCACCGTCACCACCGGCGCCACCGTTGCCGCCGGTGTACTGCTCGGCGGTGCCGTTACCACCGTCGCCGCCGTCGCCGCCGGCGCCGTTGCCATTCGGGCCTACGGATCCGCCGTTGCCGCCCTGCCCGCCGTCGCCGCCGAAGCCCCAATTAGTGCCGTTGCCGCCGTCACCGCCGTTTCCGCCGGCGGTGCCGTCGCCGCCGTTGCCGCCGTTGCCTCCGGCGCCGCCACCGCCGTTGTTGACATCCGCGCGGGCATCGCCGTTGCCGCCGTTGCCACCGCGACCGCCATCGGCGCCGACTCCGGTACCACCGTTGCCGCCGTTGCCACCGTTTCCGCCGTAGACGTGACCGCCATCGCCGCCATTGCCCCCGGCGCCACCGTCGGCGCCGGCATAGCCGCCGGCACCGCCTCGACCTCCGCTGCTGGCGGTCGTGCTCCAACCGCCCTGGCCACCGTTGCCACCGTCGCCGCCGTGGCCGGCGGAGCTGCCGGGGGCGCCTGCTCCGCCGCCCCCGCCGCCCCCGTAGTAGCCGGTGCCATCGGCATATTGGTGACTGATGCTGCCGCCGGCGCCTCCGGCGCCGCCTTTACCGCCGGCGAAGCCGTCAACCGAACCGCCGTTGCCGCCGTTGCCGCCGGCGCCTCCAACGCCGTTGGCGGGCTGTTGGGAACCGCCGGCACCGCCGTAGCCGCCCCACCCGGCGTCTCCATTGGTGCCGGCGTTGCCGCCCTTGCCGCCGTCACCGCCGGCACCGTTCATGCTGTCGCCGCCGTTGCCCCCGTCGCCGGCGTGGCCGCCCACCCCAGCACTGCCACCGTCACCGCCATTGCCGGCGTGCAGACCGCCCAGGAGGCTGACGCCGCCCTCGCCGCCGTCACCGGCGGTACCAAAGTCACCGGCACTGCCGCCGTTGCCGCCGTTGCCGCCGTCGCCGCCACGGCCTTCCGGAATGCCCGGGGCGCCGACGCCGGCGGCGAGACCGCGACCGCCGTCGCCGCCGTTTCCGGCGTTGCCGGCGCCGTCCGCATTGCCGCCGTCGCCACCGGCTCCACCGCTGCCGCCGTTGCCGGCGCTGCCTACCGGGACGCTGACGCCGTCGGTGTTCCCGTGGTAGTTGCCGCCCAGGAAACCGAAGCCACCGTTTCCGCCGTTCCCGGCGGTGCCACCAGTGCCGGCGCTGCCGCCGTCCCCGCCGTTGCCACCGTTTCCGGCATCCCCACCGTTATGGCCCGCGCCGCCTTCGCCGCCCCAGCCACCGGTGCCGCCGGTGCCGCCCCAGCCGCCGGCACCGGCGTTGCCGCCGTTTCCACCGTTGCCGCCGTCACCGCCGGCCCCGGCGACGCCGAACCGGATGGGATCAGACGGGCTGGCCCAGCCGAAGGAGGTGCCCCCGCCCTGGCCGCCGTCGCCGGCATTGCCGCCTGCTCCGGCGTGGCCGCCAGCACCGGTGTCGCCGCCCTGGCCCCCGTTGCCCCCGTCGCCGGCGTTGCCGCCCGCACCGGCGTTGCCGACCGTTCCGCTGGTTCCGAAGAGCCCGCTCGCGCCGGAAAGTCCACCGCGCGCGCCCCAACCCC
>NZ_MVHU01000052.1 GCF_002086285.1 Mycolicibacter kumamotonensis
CCCCAGCGTCGGTCCCCACCCGCCCTGAGCGATGGGGTTCGGCACCAGGTCGTTGTCACGACGAACGACGAACGGGATCATCTCTTGCTGCGCTCCACATAGAATTTCGCGGCACTGCGGATGGCGTGCTCCGTCGGTTCCGGGTGCCAGCCCAGTTCTCGGGTGGCCTTGCTGTGGTCGGCGGGAGACGTCAACGCCATCAGCCGTGCGCCGGTTGCGGTGAACACGAAATCCCGGCGGAGCAGGGCACCAACGATGCCGACGACGTGCCCGACGACATGCAGCAGCCCCATCGGCACCCCGATGCGCGGTGGCCGGGCACCGACCGCTTCGGCTGCGACGGTGAGCATCTCACGCTGGCTCATGTACCGCTCGGAGATGATGTACCGCTCGCCGATCCGCCCGCGCTCCGCGGCCAGCAACATTCCCCGGGCGGCATCCTCTATCCCGACCACCTCCGAGCCCACACCCCGCGCGTAGGCCGGCATCCTGCCCAGTGCGGCGCGCTGAACGAGCAAGCCTTGCCGCGGCTGCCAGTCCGGCGGGCCGTACGGGTTCGACACGTTCGTGACGACGGCCGGCAGGCCGCGGTCGGCCGCGTAGGACAGCACCAGCCGCTCGGCCTCCCGGCGGGAGGCGATGTATCCCCCACCCTGGTCGGCCCAGTTGAACGGCGTTCGCTCATCTACGGTTTCGCCGTTGCGGCCCACCGCGATCGTCCCGATGGTGCTCAGGAACACGAACCTGTCGAGCTTGGCCTGCACGGCGACGTCCAGGACGTTGCGCAAACCTTCGACATTGGTCCGAAACAGTGGTGCGGGATCACGAAGCTCGGCCCGGGTGTCGACGACGCAGTAGTACACGACGTCGCGGTCGGCCATCGCCGCGGTGACCGCCGCGGTGTCGAAGATGTCTCCGAAATGCCGCTCCACCTCGAGGCCGTCGATCCCCTTGGTAGAGCTCGAACGACGCAACAACACCCGCACGTCATCGCCGCGGGCGGCCAGCTGCCGAGTGACGCAGGCGCCGACGTTGCCACTGGCGCCCATGACCAGGACCCGCCGCGCCGCGGATCCACTGTTGTCTGTCATACCTGGAGCCCTTGTCGTGATCGCCAGACCGGGAGCCGGGTGCCCCGCTGGTCAACTCGGCCATCATACTTTACTGTAAGTCTTACAGTTAGTAGACCCGTTATGCGGAGGTTCCATGCCGAAGGCGCTCGCACCCGACATTTCGACGTGGCCGCAGGAGAATCCCCAGCTGGTCGGCAGCCGCTGCGCGCGCTGCGATGCCACCGTCTTCCCGGCCCAGCCGCGCTGTCCGAAATGCAGCGGCGACCAGATGGCGCGGGAGCTCCTCCCGCGCACCGGCACGCTGGTGGCCTGGACCACCCAGGGCTTTCCGCCCGGCCCACCGTATCTGGGCCCCACCGGTAAGGACTTCGTGCCGTTCGGCGTCGGCCTGGTGCAGCTCGGCGAGGTGGTCCGGGTGGAAGGCCGGCTCACCGAGAACGATCCCGACAAACTGCAATTCGGCATGCCGGTGGAGTTGACCATGGTGCCGTTCGCCGCCGATTCCGACGGCGACGAGATCATCACCTTCGCGTTCCGGCCGACCGGGCAGCGTTGATGAACGACGTCGCGATCATCGGGGTCGGCCTGCACCCGTTCGGCCGCTTCGAAGGTAAGTCGGCAATGGAGATGGGGGTCGACGCTATCTTTGCCGCGGTCGCCGATGCCGGAGTGGCGTGGTCGGACATCGGCGCTGCCACCGGCGGCAGCTGGACGGTGGCCAACCCGGACGCGATCGTCGGCATGGTCGGGCTGTCGGGCATTCCGTTCACCAACGTGTTCAACGCGTGTGCCACAGCGGCAAGCGCGACCAAGGTCTGCGCGGATGGTATCCGGTTGGGCGACTACGACATCGGTGTCGCCGTCGGCCTGGACAAGCACCCGCGCGGGGCGTTCACCGAGGACCCGGCTCTGGTCGGGATGCCGCGCTGGTATGCAGAGAACGGCCAGTACCTGACCACGCAGTTCTTCGGTATGAAAGCCAACCGGTATCTGCATGATCACGGCATCTCGCAAGCGACGCTGGCCAAGGTCGCGGCCAAGAATTTCCGCAACGGCGCGCTGAACCCGAACGCGTTCCGACGCAAGGCCCTCTCCGAGGAGGAGATCCTGGGCTCGCCGATGCTGAACTATCCGCTGACGCAGTACATGTTCTGCGCGCCGGACGAGGGCGCCGCCGCGGTAGTCATGTGCCGCGCCGACATCGCGCACCGCTACACCGACAAACCGGTGTATCTGCGTGCGGTGGAGGTGCGCACCCGCCGGTACGGGGCCTATGAGGTCAACACCACCTTCGCGCCGGTCACCGAGGATGTGGCGCCCACGGTGTATGCCGCCCGAGCCGCCTTCGAGAAGGCCGGGGTGGCGCCCGAAGACGTCGGCGTGATCCAGCTGCAGGACACCGACGCGGGTGCGGAGGTCATCCACATGGCCGAATGCGGGTTCTGCGCCGACGGCGATCAGGAGAAGCTGCTCGCCGACGGCGCCACCGAGATCACCGGCTCGATGCCGGTCAACACCGACGGCGGCCTGATCGCCAACGGCGAGCCGATCGGCGCGTCCGGGCTGCGCCAGATCCACGAGCTGGTGCGCCAGTTGCGCGGCGAAGCCGGTGACCGTCAGGTGCCCGGGGAGCCCACAGTCGGGTTCGCCCAGCTCTACGGCGCGCCGGGGACCGCCGCGGCAACGATTCTGACGACCTGATCTCCGCCGAGCAGTCGCAGAGTCGCACGATCTGGCGCTCAAACATGCGATTCCGCGTCTGCTCGCGGAAAGGAGATGACCCCTCATGAGCCAGTTTCGCGACGCCCCGATCTTCGACGCCGACCAGCACATGTACGAAACGCCCGAGGCGCTGACGAAGTACCTTCCGGAGAAATACTTGCGGGCAGTCCAATTCGCCCAGATCGGTCACCAGACCCGGATCATCATCAACAACCGCGTCAGCGATTTCATCCCCAACCCGACCTTCGATCGGGTCGCCGCGCCGGGAGCGCACGAGAGGTTCTTCGCGGGTCAGAACACCGAGGGCCTGACGCTGCGCGAGATGCAGGGTCCGGCCATCGAGGCGCCGGCTGCCACCCGCAATCCGGCGGACCGGGTCGAGGAATTGGACCGCCAGGGGGTGGTGGAGGCGCTGAACTACCCGACACTGGCCAGCCTGGTGGAACACTCCTCCGCCGACGACCCGGAGCTCACCCTCGCGATCATCCACGCGCTCAATCAATGGATGGCCGAGCACTGGACCTACAACTACGACGGCCGGGTGTTCTCCACGCCGATCATCAACCTCTCCGAGGTCGACGCCGCCCAGCGCGAGCTGGACTACATCCTGTCCCAGGGCGCCGTTGTCGCGTTGATCAAACCCGGGCCGGTCAACGGGGTCCACGGTTGGCGCTCCCCCGCGCTGCCGGAGTTCGATCCGTTCTGGCGTGACGTACAAGCCGCCGGTCTGCCGATCGTGCTGCACGCCAGCTTCCCTCCGCTCGACGACTACGTCGGCCGGTGGGAGCCGCCGTATACGCAGAATTTCATGGCGCAGAGCGCGTTCCGCTGGATGGTTCTGGGTCACCGGGAGATCGCCGACATGATCACCGCCCTGATCTGCCATGGCACCCTGACCCGCTTCCCCAAGCTGCGGATCGCCAGCGTGGAGAACGGCAGCTCCTGGATCGCGCCGCTGTTTCGCGACTTCGGCGACCTGTACAAGAAGATGCCGCAGAACTTCCCCGAGCATCCGCATGAGGTGTTCCGGCGCAACATCTGGGTCAGCCCGTTCTGGGAGGGTGCCGTCTCCGATGTCGTGGAGACGGTCGGGTGGGACAAGGTGCTGTTCGGGTCGGACTATCCGCACCCGGAGGGCCTGGCCGAGCCGAAGGAATTCTGGCGTTACGCCGAGGGCATGGACGTTCGGCGTACCTATGACTTCATGGGCGACAACGCCCGCCGATTCATGGGGCTGCCGATCGCCAATCCGGATCCGGACGCCGCCAAGCCGCCGGTGATGATGGACGGGTAGAACTTCAGTTCATCATCCGCTTGGCGACTCGTGCCAACACCGCACGAATGCGCGGGGAGATGTAGACGGCGGCCAGCCCGTTGAAGACGTCCTCGCGCAACCGGGTCAGCGTCGAGGTCTTGATCCGCCACTGGCCGTTGATCTTCTCGTAGGTCTCGGTGTAGTGGCCGTAGCCGCGCAGGTTGACTCCGAAACCGAAGCGCACCACGTCTTCCAGCGCCCACACCCCGTGCGCCGTGCTCGGCGAATCCAGCTCGATGTCGGGCGCGTGGACCTGGTGGACCGTGGGCTGGCCTCGCAGGCTCTTGCGAGTGAAGGCCACGAACTCGTCGGCGCCGGTAATGACCTTCCCGCCGGCCCGCGAGGTGTCGCTGACGAAGTCGTCGGTGAACAACGCGCGCCACGCCACCCAGTCTTTGGCGTCCAGGTAGCGGCAATAGCGGGACTTCAGGCGTTTGATCGCCTCGATCTGCGCCGCGGCGTCGTCAGCCACGATCGGTCGCCGGCTCGTAGCGCAGCATGGTGACCTCGTGTTCGGGGTAGTCGCAGAACACCGGCCGCACCCGCATGCCCACCACCAGGTCGTCGGGGTCGACGTTGACCAGTTCGGTGGAGAACCGTGGCCCCTCATCCCATTCGACGATCGCCAGCAGTTGTGGCACGGCGTCGGCGAAGTGCAGGCCGACCGGCCGGCGGGCCACGGTGAAGGAGTACAGCGTGCCCATCCCGGAGATCTCCCGCCATTCCAGGTCGTCGGCCAGGGTGCGCGGCGCCCGCACGCGCGGGTAGAACACATAGCTGTCGGTCGACGGCGAGTACTGGATGACGATGCGATGTTGCGCCAGCGCATCCCAGAACGGTGCCGTGGTCGGCGTTTTGACCGGCATCGGACGTTCGAAGGTGGTCATCGGCGTTCAGTCCCCTTCCAGGATGAGGGTCGTCTGTTCGGACAGGATGCCGCCGTTGCCGGAGACGAAGGCCCGATTGCAGTCGGTCACCTGCGCGGCCCCGGCGCGGCCCATGATCTGGCGGGTCGCGTCGCAGACGTGGTGCATGCCGCCGGCCAGACCGGCCTGCCCGAATCCGAGTTGACCACCGGCGGTGTTGAGCGGGAAGTCGCCGCGGAAGGTCAGGTCATGATCGGTGATGAACTGCAGGCCTTTGCCCTTCTCGCAGAATCCCGCGTCCTCCAGGGACAACAGCACCGTGATGGTGTAGCAGTCGTAGATGGAGACCATGTCCATGTCCGCGCGGGTCAGCCCCGTCATCGCGAAGGCGGTGTCGGCGGCCTCGGCGATCGGGGTGGCCAGCAGGTCCGCGGCATAGGTCGGGGTCTTGAACGGCACGTGCTCGCCGAAACCTTTGATCCACACCGGGCGATTGCGGGCTCGTTTGGCGATGTCGGCGGAGGCGATCACGACCGCCGCACCGCCGACGCAGGGCATCACGATCTCCAGCATGTGCAGCGGATCGGCGATCACCGGGCTGGCCAGGACGTCCTCGACAGTCAACGGGGTATCGCGCCAGATCGCGCCGTCGGTGTGATTGGCGTTGACGCGCTGATCGACGACCAGTTTGGCCGTCGCCCGCTCGTCGTAGCCGTAGACGGCGCCGTAGCGGGTGGCGACTTGGCCGTAGGGGCCGTTCTGCCCCAGGTTGCCGTAGGGAATCTCGAACTCGGCCTGCGGAGAGCCGTATTGGTTGCTCGACGAGCCGAAGAACATCGCGTCGACCAGTGGCCTGGGTTTACGTTCCGACATCGGGGTGATGTAGCGGGCCGGCAGCGCACACAGCACCACATCGCAGATGCCGAGCTCGATCGCGGCCGCTGCGCGCCACACCATGGCGGCGGCGCTGGCCCCGCCCAGGTCGACGATCTCAGCGAATCGCGCTGGCATGCCCAGGTATTCGGCGATGGTCGAGGGAACGAAGATCTCCGATTCCCCTAGATGCGAGGTGACGATGCCGTTGACGAGTTCGCCCGGCAGCCCCGCGTCGGCGAGCGCAGCAGCACTCAACTCGGCCCACTGTTCGAGGGTGAACGGGGCCGGTGCGGCTTTGTTCATCCGCTCCGGCGGCAGCTCGACGTAGCCGACGATCGCGGCCTCTCCGCGTAATCCCATGTTGCTGTCCTTCATCTCATTTGCGGGGCAGGCCGAGAATCATCTGGGCGATGATGTTCAGCTGAATTTCTTTGGTGCCTCCGCCGATCAGCTCGGCAGGCGACAACAGATACGGCTCAACGACGGCCGGATCGGAATCGGCGACCATCGCCAGGCGCCCGACGGTGGCCAGTGTCGCGTGGAAGGTGCGGCGCAGCAGAACGTTCATCGCCACTTTGGCGATGCTCGACGACGCCCCGAAGCCTTCGCCATCCAGCAGCCTGATGGTCTCGCGGACCCCGAGCGCCCTGATCGCGTTGGCGTAGGCGTCGAGTTCGCCGAGTGCGCGCAGTGCGTCATCGCGCGAGCGGCCCGGGGCCGCGGCGATGGCCCGCAGCGCCACTGCCCGGTCGTTCTCGACATATCCGCTGATGGCAGTGCGCTCTTCGGCCATGGTGGCGATCGCCAGCTGCCAGCCTTCGGTCGGCTCCCCGAGCAGCATCTCATCGGGAACGAAGACGTCGGTGAGGAACACTTCGTTGAATTCGGCGGCTCCGGTGGCCATGACGATCGGCTGGACTTCGATCCCCGGCGAGCGCATGTCCACGATGAAGTAGCCGATTCCGCGATGTTTGGGTGCCGCGGGGTCGGTACGGGCCAGCAGTGCGCCGTAGTCGGCGCGCTGCGCCGCCGATGTCCAGATCTTGTGGCCGTTGATGCGCCATCCCCCGTCGACCTTGACCGCACGGGTGGTCAGCGACGCCAGGTCAGAACCGGCTCCCGGCTCGGAAAACAGCTGGCACCACGCGAGTTCGCCGCGCTGGGTCGGAGGAATCAGCCGCTGCTGCAGTGCCTCCGGTGCGGCGCGTACCAGCGAGGGCAGGATCCATTCGGCGATGCCCAGTGACGGCCGGACCAGGCCGGGACGCTTGGCGAACTCCTCGATGATGATCAGTTGCTGCAACGGGGTGGCATCGCGTCCCCACGGTGCGGGCCACTGCGGGGCGATCAGTCCCGCCTCGGCGATCAAGGTCCGCTGCGGACCCGTTTCGAAGTGCGGGTAGTCGCCTTGGCGTCCCGGACCGTCGTTGGTCAGCTCGCCGGCGGCGTCGAGAGTCGCGGCGACACCCGCCCGGAATTCGGTTTCGGCGTCCCCGAGATCGACGGTGAAGTCCCTCTGCTGTGTGACGGTCATCTCGCCGAGCCGGCGAGACCACTCGGTGGCAGCACCGATCGACGCGGCGATGCTGGTGGCGCGGCGCCAGTACAGGTGCAGATCGTGCTCCCAGGTGAACCCGATGGCGCCGAACATCGTCAGGGTGTCGAAGACCAGGTCGGGACACGGCGCGACCGCTGTCAGCGCCGCGGTGGCTGCGGCGATGCGTTGCTGCTCCACGGAATCGGTGACGGATCGCAAGGCGTCCCAGGCTGCGGCGCAAGATAATTCGGCGTTGACCAGCAACATGGCCGCCTGGTGCTGCAATGCCTGGAAAGTGCCGATCCGGACGCCGAACTGTTCGCGGGTGTGCAGGTGCGCGGTGGCCGCCTCGACGCACCATCCGGCGATGCCGGCGCACACCGCTGCGGCGAGACCGACGGCGAGATACTCCGCGCGCTCGGGGTCGATTCCGGTCAAGATGTCCTCTGAGCTCGCCGGGTGATCGGCCAGGGTGATCGTGGCCAGGTCGGTGAGCAGGTCGGTTCCGGTCACCGGCCGGATGACGGATTGGGCCGCGTCGACGACGGTCCAGAGATCGGGGCCGTCGTCGCGGCGGGCGCAGACCAGCACGAGGCGGGCCGAGCAGGCGCCGGAGATCACGTCCGAGGCACCGCTGATCAGCCAGCCGTCGTCGGTTCGTCGCGCGACGAAATCCGACTGGCCCGCCAGCACCACCGACGCCGGAGCACCGGCGGCAAGGGCGCGCAGATACTCCTCCCGCGCCGGTGTGGGCTCGGCGAGCAGACCGATTGCGCCGGCGATCACCGTCGGCAGCAGCGGGCCCGGCAGGGACACCGTTCCCGCGGCCTCCAGCACCGCTGCGACGTCGAGCAGACCACCCCCCTGTCCGCCGCACTGTTCAGGCAGGTGAATCGCATGAAACCCGTTGGCCACTAAGCTGTCCCACCAAGGGGGAAGCTCTCCCTCCGCCAGCGCATCGAAGGCTTTGCGGGTGTCGGCGATCGGTGCGTGCCGACCGGCGAACTGCCGCAGCGACTCACCGAGCTGGCGTTGTTCTGCGTTGAGCGTGACGCTCACGGGCTCTCCTCATGTTCTCCGCATGCGGTCGACTGGGATTGGATACGCGCGGCCGTCTCTCGCACAGCCGCACCGAGATCGGCGACCTCCGCGGCGGTCAGGGCTGCGAACGGGGCGACCCCCACCGACATCGTCACCGTGCCGTCGATGTCGCGAACCGGAGCCGAGATACTGGCGATCGGATGGCGTCGGGTACCGCCGAGTTCGTCGGGCAGGTAGTCGACCTCGGTGAGATCGGCGAAGGCCGTTGCCACTCGCGCGGTGATCTCGTCGGGCTCGCCGTCGGCGGCCAGCGCCTGCAGCGCCGAGTACACCCGGATGTACTCGCGGCTCATCCGGTCGATCGCGTAGCCGCGCCGGCCGACCTCGTCGAGCACGGCGCCCAGCCGGCGCCGCAGCCGCGGCGACGGTGCGCCCAGCCCGCTCAGCCAAGCCTTCTTGACCGGCTCGCTTGCGCCGGCGACGAACTCACGGCCGAACGGCGCCACCAATGGCATCCGGAATCCGGCACCCAAGCGCAGACCGGCGATCGACTCTCCGACCGAATCGGTTACCACCACTGTTGCGCCCTGGCGAACACCGAGGATCACCTGGCGGCCGACCGCGTCGAATAGCCGCTGCAGCTCCGGCCGGAAGGCCTGTCGGCTGACCGGGCGGGCGAGTGCGGCCAACGCCGGACCCCACGAATAGCCGCCCGACTGGAGGTCCCGCACCAGCCACTGCCTGCTGGTCAGACTGGCGAGGATGGCGTGGCAGGTGCCGTGGCTGATGTCCAGGGTCTGCGAGATCTCCGACAGCGTGAAGTGCCGTTCCGGGTCGGCGGCCAGCAGCTCCAGTATCCGCATCACCCGCTCGGTCGGCGGCGACGAGACCGGGCGGGCCGTGTCGTCCCCGTCGATCGCTACCGTCATATTTTCGAAAAATACGTCGAATAGTCGACGCACGCAAATCCGCGGCGAGCCTCAGCCGGAGGCCGCCACCCGTGCGCGTTCCCGGATCGAGGCCACCACACCGCCGTCGTTGAGGATGTCGGTGCCGGTGAGATAGCCCGCTTTGGCACTGACGCAGAACGCCATCAGTTCGGCCATCTCCTCGGCCGTGCCCCAGCGCGGGACGGCGGCGTCGGCGACCAGCGCCCCGGCGCCGCCCTGCTCCTCCAACCGGCCCATCTCGGTGTCCACCGATCCCGGCGAGATCGAGACGATGCGCAGCCCACGGCCGTTGAACCGCTCGGCCTGCGCGCTGGAATACCAGCGCACGAATGCCTTGCTGACGCCATAAGCGATGCCCGAACGCAACTCCGGCGGCATCCGGTCGCAGGCCGCCGCCATCGCCCCGCTGAACGCGTCGGGGTCCTGCAAAGCCAGTGGGAACTGGCCTGTGGGAATCAGCTCCTCGGGCGTCAGGTGCGCGGCCATCGATGCGACGTTGACGATCGCGGCCCCCTCCGGCGCCACGGCATAGAAGACCTCGTTGACGTTGAGGGTGCCGATCGCGTTGGTGCGCATGACGTAGTCGGCGTCGCCCATGCTGGGGCTGACGCCGGCGGTGTGGATCACCGCGGTGACGGGCCCGATGCCGGCGGCGACGTCGAACAGCGCGACCACCGCGTCGCGATCGGTGACGTCACAGTTGACGGTCACGACGTCGAACTCCTGCAGCACGTCTGCGGCGGCGTCCAGCCGGTCTTGCCGGACATCGCAGAGCACGATGGGCTGCTCACGGCCGATGATCTTGGTGGTGGCCAAGCCCATCCCGCCGGCGCCACCGGTGATTACCGCAACCATCGCGCTACGCCTGCGCCAGTTGCTTCGCGGCGAACCGGCGCGCCCACTCGGCGCGCGACCGGATCGAGGTGTCCACGTCGGTCGCGGTGGCCCGCAAGGCCCCCACCGATGCCTGCTCGCGCGGGGTGTGGGCGAACGGATCCCAGCCGAAGAACCGGCAGGAGTTCTCCCAGGTGATCTTGTTGATGTCGGAGTCGTCGGCACCGGCGGCCTCCAACTCGGCGAGCACCTGCTCGGGCGCGTCCGGCCAGAAGCAGTCCGAGTGCGGGTAGTCGCACTCCCAGGCGATGATGTCGATGCCGATCTCGTGGCGCAGCTTCAGCGACGTCTTGTCGGTGACGTAGCAGGCCAGGGAGTGCTCGCGGAACACCTCGGACGGCAGCTTGTCGCCGAAGTCGCGGCGCAGCCATTTCTGGTTGGTGTAGTGCCGGTCGCTGCGGTCCAGGTAGAACGGGATCCAGCCGATACCGCCCTCGGAGAAGGCGAATTTCAGGTCCGGGTAGTTGCGCATCGCCGGGCCCCACAGCAGGTCTTGGGCGCACATCGCCGAGATCTGGGTGGCCAGGATGATCATGTTGTCGATCGGGGCGTTGGGGGCCATGCTGATCGCCCCGAAGCCGGTGCCGATGTGCAGACACATCACCACGTTGCACTCCGAGAGCGTGGTGAACACCGGCCCCCAGTACTCGTCTTCGTGGTAGCTGGGCAGGCCCTCCAGGTGCGGCAGTTCGGGCATGGTGACCGCGCGGCAGCCCTTGGCCGCCACCCGGCGGATCTCGGCGCACATCGCCTCGGGGTTCCAGGTCGGCAGGATCGCGATCGGGATGAAACGGCCGGGATAGGAGCCGGCCCACTCGTCGATGTGCCAGTCGTTGTAGGCCGACACCATCACCAAGGTGACCTCTTCGCGGGTCATGTTGAGGTGGCGCGCGGAGAACCCGGTGAACGTCGGGAAGCACATCGAGGCGAGGATGCCGTTGCGGCTCATGTCGCGGACCCGCTCGTGCACGTCGTAGACACCGGGGCGCATCTCGGCGAAGCCGGCCGGGTCGCGGCCCCACTCCTCGGCCGGCCACGACACCACCGCATTCAGCCCGCTGACGCCTTGCGGGCGGCCCTGATACATCCATTGGTCGACGCCCTTGTCGTCGGTGACGACGATCGGCGCCTCCGCCTTGTACTTGGCCGGGACGTGGCGCAGGAACATGTCGGGGGGCTCCACCACGTGGTCGTCGATGCTGACCAGGATCAAGTCGTCGATGTTCATGCCCTTACTAGTACCCTGGAAAACCGTGACCGTCTCCGCGCGATCGGCCATAGAGTTTGCAGAACCGGCCAACATCGACCTGCGGCGAGGCGGCCGTGCCCGGGCCGGCAGCTACCTCTACGAGGGGCAGCATCTGATCACCGGGTGGCACTCCCACGACATGCACCAGATCGAGTACGCCGTCGCAGGCGTGGTCGAAGTCGAGACCGCCGCCGCGCACTACCTGTTGCCGCCGCAACAGGCGGCCTGGATTCCGGCCGGCTTGGAGCATCAGGCCACCATGCGGCCGGAAGTCCGCACGGTGGCAGTCATGTTGCTGCGCTGGCCGATCGAGCGGGCCGACGGCGACATGGTGTCCGACGACTTCTTCCGCACCCTGGGCCATCTGGTCGCCGAGGCGCTGGACCACGAGGCGCCGCTGAGCCTGCCCACCTCCGATCACCCGATCGTCGGAGCGGCGATGGACTACACCAAGGCAAACCTGTCGTCGGTGACCGCGGCGCAGGTGTGCCACGCCGTCGCGGTCTCCGAGCGCACGCTGCGCCGTCAGTTCGAAGCGGTGATCGGCATCTCGTGGCGGACGTATCTGCTACACGCCCGGATGCTGCAGGCGATGGCGTTACTGGCCGCGCCCGACCAAGGGGTGCAGCAGACCGCCACGGCCGTCGGGTTCGACAGCCTGTCTGCCTTCACTCGGGCGTTCACCAAATTCGCCGGCGAGCCACCGTCGAGCTACCACCGCAGGATCACGAACTCTTGATGACCGGCTACTTCCCCACCGGCGCAGCATAATTCGGCTTCCCCAAACCCAACACGTACTGGGCGATCATGTTGCGGAACACCTCCAGGGTGCCGCCGTAGATCCCGACCAACGGCGCGAACCGGTAGACGTAGTCCGAGGCCCCGTCATCGATAGCGCCGTCGGTGCCGATCGGCAGCGCCGACGCACTGCCCAACAGATCCATCAGATCCGGCGAGATATCCCGCATCGCCTGGGCGAGCGCCACCCGCCCGAAGATGGACGGCGCCGACAGCGACGCCTCCACCCGCGCGGCAGACCGGCCGAGCCGGTAGGCGACCGAGCGGTCGTCGATGCGCCCCGATGCCCCCACGACCGCGCCCGCCTTGTCGACGGCTTCGGCCATGAAGTTCGCCTGGTGCATCATGATCGAGACATCTTGCAGCCCATCCGGATCGGCGTCCACCGCACCGTGTTCGACGTTGAGCGGTTCGCGCAACACGGTCCAGCCGCCGTTGACCTCGCCGAGCCGGTATTTGTCATCGACGCGGACGTCGCTGTAGTAGACGATGTTGGTGCGGTCGCCGTCGACGGTGCGCAGGCCCTGGATCTCGATGCCCGGCGTGTTCAGCGGCACCAGGAACATGGTCAGGCTCTTATGTTTTCGCGCTTCGGGGTCGGTGTTGGTGATCAGGAAGACGTACTGGCAGTTGTGCGCGCCGGTGGTGAACATCTTGGAGCCGTTAATCACCCAGCTGTCCCCGTCGCGAACGGCGCGAGTCTTGCACGTCGCGACGTCGGAGCCGCCCTCGGGTTCGGTGTAGCCAAGGCAGAGCCGGATGTGGCCGGTGAAGACACCCGGCAGCACCTCATCGCGCAGCTCGGGTGAACCGAATTTGTCGACGGAACGGGCCACCATGGCGGTGGTTCCCCAGGTGACCCACGGTACGTGGGCGCGGCGCTTCTCCAGTTCCCAGATGCGCCGGCGCACCCGGGAGAAGCCGCCGTCGGCTTCGGTCTTCCATTCGGCCTCCAGATAGCCCGCGGCGCCCAGCGCCAGGTGCACGCCTTCGTCGAAGTTGTCGCCGGTCTCGCGGTCTCGCCGCTTGACCTCCTCGGTCACGTGGGTGGCCAAAAAGGTGCGGGCCTCCTCCAGGAACGCCAGGTCTTCGTCGGTCAGTTGCGGTCGTGAGAAGTCCATGATTCTCCAGTCCTAGTCGGCGGTTTCGCGGGCGGCGACGATGTCGCCGATGCGGCAGGCGGTGGCTCCGGGGTCGCCCCCGGCCAGCGGCCAGCCGCGGGCCCGGACGAGGTAGGCGGTGGCCGCGGCTTCCGCCGAGACGCCCAGGCCGCCCTGGATATGTACCGCCATGGTGGCGGCCTTGGCGGCTTCCTCGGCCATGAACACGAACGCCGACGCAGCCAGTTCCGGTCGCTCGTCGGGTTCGTTGTCCATGAACCACCCGGCCCGGTAGGCCAGATTGCGTCCGCTCGCGACGGTGATCGCCATGTTCGCCAACGGGTGAGAGATGGCCTGCAAGGTTCCGATCGGCACCCCGAGGGTGTAGCGGGTCTTGGCGAATTCTGCGGCGATGGTCATGGTTTGCTCCACCATTCCCACCAATGCGGACGCGGTCAGCAGCCGCCATTCATCCAGTGCCCGCTGGTATTCCGCCAGCGCGCCGGTTCCGCTGGCCAGCACCGTGCGGCTGTCGGCGGCCGCCGGGTCGATCCAGGCCATCGGCAGCCGGCCGATGTTGTCGACCGTCGTCGGCCGGGTGTCGAACGTCAGCCGCACGATGTCGCTGCCGTCGCGGATGAGGATCGCATCGGCGATCGAGCCGGTGGGCAGCAGCCGCGGTCCCACCACGGTGTCCTGGTGCGGGTCGAACGCGGCCAGTCGGCTTCCACTCACGACGTCGGTGTCCACCGCGCCAAGACGCGCCAGCAGCCGTGCCGCGCACACGTGGTCGATCCACGGCACCGGTGCCAACGATCTCCCGATCTCCTCGGCGACCAGAGTGAGGTCCACCAGCGTGGCGCCGTCTCCGCCGACCGATTCCGGCAGCGCCATCGTAGTCGCGCCCATCGCGCACAGCCGCTCCCACAAATTCTTGTCGAATCCGGATTCTTCAGCGGCCCGGACGGTTTCGATGCCACAGTGGGTGGAAAAGAACTGCTTGTAGGCGGCTTGCAGTGCCTGATGATCTTCGGTCAGGCTGTAGTCCAGCCTGCGGAGTTCGAATCGATCCATTAGTCATTGCTCCTTGTGGTCGCCGAAGAAGAATTCATGTGCGTTGCGGTACAGGTAGTTGTCCAGAACCTCGGGCGGCAGATCCAGCCCCAGCGCTTCGGGCACCACGCGGTTCATCCGCAGCACCGGCCAGTCCGAGGCGAAGATGATCTTCTCGGCGCCTCGCGTGCGCATGAAGTGCAGCAGGGTTTCGGGCAGCCGCTTGGGTGACCACGCCGATGTCATCAATCGCAGATTGCGGTATTTGATCAGCATCCGGATCGCGACCTCCCACCACGGGTCGGCGCCGTGGATCATGCACAGCCGCAGTTCCGGGAAGCGGACACAGACCCGATCCAGGTGGATCGGGTGTTGCACCTCACCCGGGATGGGCGGCCCGGGAATGCCGGTGTTGACGCACAGCGGCAGGTCCAGCTCGGCGCACTTGGCGTACAGCGGGTAGTAGACGGCGTCACTCGGCGGGTATTGGCCGTCACCCCAGAAGCTCGGGCCCACCACGGCGTAGACCACCGGAAGATCGTTGACAACGGCGCTCAGCTCCCGCAGCGCGGGAACCGGCCGCAGCAGATTGACGCCGCCCATCGCCAGCACGAACCGGTCCGGTTTGGCCTCCACGAACTTGCGTGCGGTCACGGACGGTGTGACCAGGCTGTCCATCAATACGGCCTTGCTCACACCGTTGGCATCCATCTCGTCGAGCAGCGCCGACATGTCCGCCGGCTCGAACATCGACTTCGGCCCCTTGAAATAGTCGTCGCGTGTCTTGGTCATCCAGGCGGGCTGTTCACGTTCGCCGAAATGAACATTGACCAGACAATCGATTGCTCTCATGCTGACTCTCTCATGATGGGGTGGACGCCTCTTCGTTCACTTGGTTTTTCGCCCATCGGTAATCGGCCTTGCCGTTGCCCAGCCGATGGACCTCGGGCACGGTGACGAACGCCTTGGGCACCTTGAACCCCGCCAGCACCGATCGGCAGTGTGTCGCGAGCAGCACGCCGGTGACGTCGGCGTCCGGGCGCAGGGCCACCAGCGCGACCAGTTCCTCACCCCACCGGTCGCTGGGCCGACCCACCACCAGCGCGTCCGCCACCCCGGGGTGTGCCCGCAGTACTTCCTCGACTTCCTCGACGAAGACCTTCTCTCCGCCGGTGTTGACCACCGAGGCATCGCGGCCCAACAACCGCAGGCTGCCGTCTTTGTCGATCGCGGCCCGGTCGCCGGAGATCACCACCCGCCGGCCGTCGACCTCGCAGAAGGTGCGCTGGGTGGCATCGGCGTCCCCGAAGTAGCCGAGCGGGATCCGTCCGGTCCGCACCACCCAGCCGACCTCGGGCTCACCGGGTTTCAGGAATCGGGTGCGGTCCTCGGAGACCACGGCTCCGCCGGTTCGCAGCTCGAACGTGTCGCGGCGCTGCTCGCGCCGGCTGCGGCCGAATCCCATGTTTCCGGTCTCTGAGGAGCCGAACCCGTTGATCAAGGTGATCTGCGGAAGATACTCCAACAGCGCCGCCTGGTACTTGGGATTGGTGGCGGCACCGCCGGTGCCGATGGCGTGCAGCGATGACAGGTCGTAGCTTCCCCTGCCGAGTTCTTCCACCAGCGGTGCCGCGTAGGCGTCGCCCACCATCGTCATCAACCCGACTTTTTCGCGTTCAACGGTTTTCAGCACCGCACGCGGGTCGAATGTGGTGCGGGTGTCGTTGAGGATCACCGTCTGACCGCTCATGAACGCCGAGAACGCGGTCCACATCCCGGCCGCATGCATCAACGGCGACAGCGCGAACCAGGGCGAACCCGCGTTGCTCACCTTTTGGTGAATCTCCGCGGCGGAAGCATGGTCGGCGCCGACCATCGAAGAGACGTAGATGTCGGCCTGCCGCCACATCACCCCTTTGGGGCGTCCGGTGGTGCCGCCGGTGCAGATCATCAGCAGGTCATCGGGGGACGCCGCCACGTCCCGGTCGGCGTCACCGTGTGCCAGCGCTTCCTCGAGCGGAATCGCGCCTGGAAGCTCAACGGCGTCACTGCCGTCGTCGACGCAGATCAGTAGTTCGGTACCGGACCCGCGAAGAGTTTCGGCGAACTTCGCTCCCAGCGCCCGGTGATAGATGATGCCGCGGGGCCCGAGATAGCCGAGCAGATCGCTGATTTCGGCCGGCGTGTAGTAGTGGTTGACGTTGACCGGCACCGTCCGCGCCTTGAGGCAGCCGATCATCATGTCGGGATACAGGTCGTTGTGCATGAGCAACGCGACCCGGTCCTGCCCGCACTCCCAGTTCCGCAGCTCGGCGCGCTCGCGCCGGACGCCCAGTCCACGTCCGGTCAGGAAGTTGGCCAGCCGGCGGGTGCGGTCCGCCGATTCGGCGAAGGTGCTGCGGCGGTCTCCGCAGACCGTCATGATGCGTCCGGGAACGGCCTCGGCGATCTCGTCGAGGACGGCGCCGATGGTCCACTCGCCCATGGAGGTGGCTGCCTACGCCCGCACGTTGACGCCGAGCAGATCCAAAGCGTTGTCGCGCATGATTTTCCGGACGTCGCCGGCATCGAACCCGGCTAGTTCAGTGGTGAACGACAGCGGTGACTCCAGTCCCTCGCCGTGCGGCCAGTCCGACCCGAACAGGATGCGCTCGACACCGATGGTCTCCGCGAGCAGCGGCAGGTCGTCTTCGTAGTAGGGGGCGATCCACACGTTGTTGCGCAGCTGCTCGACCGGATCCTGCGGGAAGTGCCGCGGCTGGCTGTTGGCGGCCTTCTTGAGCCGCTTGATCAGCCTGTGCACGAAATACGAACCGTTTTCGATGCTGGCCACCTTCAGCGCGGGGTGCCGGGTGAAGACGCCGTGCACGATCATCGACGCCATCGTGTCGTGGATCGCCCGGTCGTCGAGCAGAACCGTGTCCAGCGGATCCTTCGCACCGAACCCCTCGAAAGTCGACTTGCCGCCCCACATGGCCGCGATGTGCAGATAGCCGCTGTCGGACAGGTGGAAGCCAACCGGAACCCCGGCTTCGGCCAACCGCGCCCACACCGGGTCGTGGGTGGGGTCCCCGAGCGAGCGTGGCTTGACCACGCCGGGAACCGGCGCGGGCCGCACCAGCACCATCTTGGCGCCCTTGGCCAGGACGGCCTCGACCTCCTGCACCGCTGCGACGGGGTCGGCCAGCGAGATGATCGGCGCCGCGATGATCCGGTGGTCGGGCCGATCGAAGCCCCAGTCCTCATCGAGCCACAGGTTGAACGCGTGCAACGACGCCATGGTCGCTTCGATGTCGTCCTTGAGTGCCTCTTCGACGCCACACGCGAACGTCGGCAGCATGAACACCGTTTCGATGTCCTGGGTGTCCATCACCGCCACCCGGGCGTCGCGGTTCTGGTACTCCGGGTGCTCGGAGAGCCGCTCGACTTTCATCAGGGATGCCGGATCGACACCTTCGGGGATCTCGCCGCGGAAGAGCAGGTCCAGGCAGCCGGGCACGATGATCGGGTCGAAGGTGGGGTTGGGGATGAAATGGTTGACCCGATCGCCGATCACCGCCTGAGTGCGTTTGCCGTCGGTGAGCATCTGCACTCCGCGGGTTTTGAACTTCTTGTCCAGGTGGCGGGTGAACGAGTCCAGCGGCTCGTAGTAGTGGTTATCCACGTCGACGGCCCGATAGTCCAGCATCATGCACGTAGTCCTTTCGGTGATCCTTTGCTGCGGTACATGACTCACGGCAGCGGAGGGAATCTCGGTGGGCGCTTCTGGAGGAAACTCGTGATCCCTTCGATGACATCGGGTCGGGTGAGGGATTCGTACATCAGCGTCTCGGCACGTGCGCTCGCCGCTGCGACGTCACCGAGGCCGTCGCGGTAGGTCTGCGCCTTGATGACCGCCAGGGACGCCGGCGAGCAGTTCGCGGCAAGGTCTCCTGCGTATTCGACGGCTCGTGCCAGTAGCCGGTCAGGAGGGACGACGTCGTTGACCAGGCCGAGTTCACGGGCCTCCTCGGCGAAAAAGGTGCGCCCGCTCAGCAGCAGATCCATCGCCGCGCCCCGGCCGGCCAGCCTTGGCAGAATCCAGGTGATCCCGTATTCGCCGATCAAACCGCGGCGGGCGAAGGCGGTGCCGAACTTGGCTCCGGCCGCCGCGAACCGGAGGTCGCACATCAGGGCGAGGGTCAGCCCGAAACCGATACACGCGCCGTTGACGGCTGCGATGACGGGTTTGCGCAACTCGGTCAAGAAGTGGGGCGGACGCTCCCCGACCAACTCGGCCACATCGGTTTGGGAGGTGTCGAGTTCGGCGCCCGGCTGTTCGGAGTCGGTGGCCGGCCCCAGGTTCGCGCCGGCGCAGAATCCGCGGCCACTGCCGGTCACCACGATCGCCCGCACCGCGGGGTCCGCCTCGGCGCGATCGATCGCCGCGTAGAAGCCGGCGGCGATGTCGGGTCCCCACGCGTTGAGCCGATCCGGCCGGTTGAAGGTGATCACCGCGACGCCGCCGCTCACTTCGTCGAGCACCGCGGCGCCCGTCTCGACAAGCGCGCCTTCGTCGGCAGCGGTCATCGACCCCGCACCCTCCTCGCCTCGGATCAACTCGGCCGCCTTAAGGAGTCCGACTGGATTTTCTCTTACTGTATACCTTTCGGTAGTACATTCCGCAACCCACGCTCATCCGACCGAAAACGGTTATGTCAGCAGGTCAGAGACGAATTGCGGACCACTGGGCAACGCTGCATCACTGGAAATCCGAGCCGGCGACGTCGGTCAGGCAGCGCGCCGCGGCCGATCCCGTCCCGCGAACCCGCTACCGCGCCGGCCGAATCAGCGGGGCTGGAACCGCTGGGCGCCGTCGATCCGCACGACTTCGCCGTTGATGTAGGTGTTTTCAAGCAAGTGCTGCGCCAGGTTGGCGTACTCGTCGGGCGTGCCGAGTCGCTTGGGGAACGGCACCGTTTCGGCGAACTTCGCCAGCATCGCATCGGTGGCGCGTGCCATCGCCGGCGTCTTGATGGTGCCCGGCGCGATGCTGTTCAACCGGATTCCGACCGAGCTGAGGTCCCGGGCGCCGCACAGGGTCAATCCGATCACCCCTCCCTTGGCCGCCGCATACGCAGATTGGCCCATCTGCCCCTCGATACCGGCGATCGACGACGTCATCACGATGGCGCCCCGCTCGCCGCTTGAGCCGGGCTCGGTGGCGGCGATCTTGGCTGCCGCCAGCCGGAGCACGTTGTAGGTGCCGGTCAGATACAGCGCGATGGTTTTGCTGAAGCCCTCCATCGGGGCCGGGCTGCCGTCGCGGGCCACGATCTTGTCCGCCACGCCGAAGCCACCGTGGGCGATCACCGCGTAACGCAGGGTTCCGAGCTCGTCGGCCTTGGCCAGGGCCGCCTGCACGTCGTCGTCGTTGAGGACGTCGGTATGCACGTAGACGGCCTTGTTGCCCAGCTCATTCGCCAGCTTAGTGGCCTTCTCGTCGGCGACATCGGCGATGACGACCGCTGCACCGGCCTCATGCAGCCGGCGGACCGTGGCCTCACCCAGGCCGCCGGCGCCCCCGGTCACCAGTACCACTTCACCCGCGAAAGACATGACTGCTCCCCACGTTTCGATCGATGAGTAGTTCAGACCGCGAAGCTCAGGTCCCGGTCCAGTTGGGTGCGCGCTTCTCTGCGAAAGCGATGGCACCTTCCTTGGCGTCGTTGGAGGTGAACACCGGCGAGATCAGCTCGCCCTGCTTCTGCCACATCTCGTCGGGAGACCAGGCGGCGGAGCGGACCATGATGTCCTTGGTCACCGCCACCGCGAGCGGACCGTTGGCCGTGATCCGCTCGGCCAGCTCGATCGCCCCGCCCAGTGCTTGCCCCGGTTCGGTCAGCACGTTGACGAAACCCCACGCCTCACCCTGCTCCGCGGTGAAACTCTCACCGGTGAGCGCTAATTCGAGTGCCTTCTGGTAAGGAATCCGCTGCGGCAGCCGCAGCAGGCCACCACCGGCGGCGACCAGGCCTCGTTTGACCTCGGGAATACCGAACTTCGCCCCCTTGGCGGCCACCACCAGGTCGGTGGCCAGTACCAGCTCGGTGCCGCCGGCGACCGCGTGACCCTCGACAGCGGAGATGATCGGCTTGCGCGGCGGGCGCTCGGTGAACCCGAGGCCCCGCCCCGGGACATACGCCAGCTCTCCGGTCGCAAACGCCTTCAGATCCATTCCCGCACAGAAGTTTCCGCCGGCCCCGGTCAGCACCGCTACCGACAGATCCGGGGTGTCATCGAGTTCGTCGCAGGCAGCGGCCAACCCCTCGGCGACCGCCTTGTTGGCCGCGTTGCGCGCTTCCGGGCGGTTGATCGTGATGATCAGGGTTCGTCCACGACGTTCGGTGAGCACTTCTTCTGACACGGGCAACCCCTTCGGGCGTTATGACAAGTTATATCAAAATGCTTACCATATGCTTTACGGTAAGAGAAGCTCAATACCGGGTGACGACGACGGGCACAGGTAGGTTTGACGGCGAAGAATCCGGCCGTGTCGACCAGAACTGGAGGTACCCGCAGTGGCAAAACAGCCTGTCGCCGAGAAGCGTCAGCGGCGCGAACGCGGATCCATCAATCCCGATGACATCATCGACGGCGCGTTCGAGCTCGCCGAACGGATCGGGGTCGACAATCTGAGCATGCCGTTGCTCGGCAAACACCTCGGTGTCGGAGTCACCAGCATCTACTGGTATTTCCGCAAGAAGGACGACCTCCTCAATGCCATGACCACCCGGGCACTGCGCCAGTACGTGTTCGCCACCCCCTACGTGGAGGCCAAGGACTGGCGCCAAACGTTGAGCAACCACGCCCACACCATGCGTACGACGTTTTTGGGCAACCCGATCTTGTGCGACCTCATTCTGATTCGGGCCGCCCTGAGTCCCCGCGCCGCGCAGATCGGTGTCCAGGAGGTGGAGCGGGCGATTGCCAGCCTGGTGGAAGCGGGACTGTCGCCGCAGGACGCCTTCGACACCTACTCCACGATCTCGGTTCATATCCGCGGATCGGTCGTGCTGCGTCGGCTCTACGAGAAGAACCGGGCATCGGACGCCGAGGGACCGTCGGACTTCGAAGAGGCGCTCGTCATCGACCCGCAGGTGACCCCGCTGCTGGCGCAGATCACCCAGCAGGGCCACCGGATCGGTGCGGCCGATGACGCGAACTTCGAGTACGGCCTCAACTGCATCCTCGACCACGCCGAGCGGCTGATCGAGGAGAACAGCAAGCCCGCGCGGCGTCGCAGTGGCACCTCGCCCACCCCGAGCAAAGCCGCTAAGGCCCGCTAGTGTCCTGAGTCATTAATTACAATCTAGTTGTTAGACTGGGTCGTGCCGACGCCTCATGCTGCTGAGATTGTGCTGACCGCTGATGAGCGGGCCGAGTTGGAGGGGTGGGCGCGACGACG
>NZ_MVHU01000053.1 GCF_002086285.1 Mycolicibacter kumamotonensis
TCTTCGGCCGCATGCGAACCGACAAACAAACCCAACAAAGCCCTTGCCAAACGGCAGCGGCTTGACATAGGAGAAACACATGGCCCTATCCAAGGACGCACGCGAGCAGTTTTTGGCCGAGCCGCACATCGCGGCGCTGTCGGTGAGCGCAGGACCCGGCCGGGGCCCGCTGACGGTGCCGATCTGGTATCAGTACACCCCGGGCGGTGAGCTGTGGGTGCTCACCGGCGCCGAGTCACGCAAGAAGCGGCTCATCGAGGCCGCCGGCTGTTTCTCGATCATGGTGGAGCAAGCCGAGCCGACCGTGCGCTACGTCGCCGTCGACGGTGCCGTCAGCCGCATCGAACCCGGCACCGACGAGCAGCAGACCGAACTGGCCCACCGCTACCTTCCTCCCGACCGGGCCGAGAAGTTCGTCCAGTACGCGCTGACCGAACTGGGCGAGCACGTGGCCATCTATCTGCGCCCCGAGCACTGGCTCTCCGCTGATCTGGGAGCCATCTAGACGCTATGGGGGGCAGGCGGCTGCTGTTTCGGGGGATGTATCGGCTCGGCTTTACTCCGTGGGACGGCCACGCCCTGGCCCGCGGACTGCGCAACCTGGTGGAGAGCGACCCGGGTGTGGCGTTGTCGCCGAGCACCGCGCTGGATCTCGGCTGCGGCACCGGGGACAACTCGATCTACCTGGCGCAGAACGGATGGCGGGTCACCGGAGTGGATTTCGCCCCGCGGGCGCTGCGCATTGCGCGGGCCAAAGCCCAGGCCGGAAAGGTGTCGGTGCGGTTCATCTGCGCCGACATCGCCCAACTCGCCTCGGCCGGTCTCGGTGATGACTTCACGCTGGTGACCGACAGCGGTTGCCTGCACGGGATGAACGATCACGATCGCGCGGTCTATGTCCGGCAGGTCAGCGCGGTGACCGGACCGGACTCGCAGCTGCTGATCGTCGCGTTCACCCCCGGTGCGTTGTTCGGTGTCCGCGGTATCGACCAGTCCGAGATCACCCGGCTTTTCGCCCCGGAGTGGGAGTTGGTGGCCTCCGGCGACGAGCCGAACTATCTGCCGGCCAACGGCGGCCAGCCGGTGCGCCATTACCTGTTGGCGCGCCGGGCCTGACCGGTCAGCTCCCGCAGGCGCTGGGCAGCAACATCATCAGCGGCCACAGCATCACCCCGGCCACCGTCGCCACCTCGTAGATGCTGTGGGGCGGTATGCCGAACTGCTGCTCGGCCCTGGTCTGCAAAAGTTCCACACCGTCGGGGCGCAGGAACAGGCACACCACCCCGATGATCACGTAGATCAGGCCCAGCCACAGCGCCGTCTCCAGCAGCTTGGCGATGCTCACATTCACCCGATAGTCCAACAGACGCGAAATCCCCCGAAGCCATGAAGGTTCGGGGGATGTCACGTCTGCCAGCCTAACTACAGCAGTGACTTGGGCGGGGTGAACCGGTCGCCGTACTTGGCGGCCAGCTCCTTGGCCCGCGCCACGAAGGCGTCCTTGCCCACGCCGTGCGGGCCCTCATAACCGACGATGAACTGCGCGGTTCCGCCGGTCCACGGCGGGAAGCCGATGCCCATGATCGCGCCGATGTTGGCGTCGGCGGTCGAGGTCAGCACGCCCTCGTCGAGGCACTTCTGGGTCTCCAGCGCCTCGGCGAACAGCATCCGGTCGATCATGTCCTGCAGCGGCGGGGTGGAGCTGCCCGAGTTGAACGTCTCCCGCAGACCCGGCCACAGACCGGCACGCTTGCCGTCGACGTACTCGTAGAAGCCGGCGCCCTTGAGACGCGAGGGTCGGCCGAGCTCGATCATCTTGTCGACGACCGTCTCGTTCATCTGCTTCTCGTAGGTGCCACCGGCCGCCTCGATGCCTTCGCGGGTGGCGAGGGCGATCTTCTGCATCAGCTCCAGGTTGAGCTCGTCGCAGAGCTGCAGCGGAGCGGCCGGGTAGCCGGCCTGCAGACCGGCCTGCTCGATGCTGGCCGGCTCCACGCCCTCACCGAGCATCATCAGCGCCTCGTTGACGAAGGTGCCGATCACCCGCGAGGTGTAGAAGCCGCGGCTGTCGTTGACCACAATCGGGGTCTTCTTGATCGCCAGCACGTAGTCGAACACCCGGGCCAGCGCCTCGTCGGAGGTCTTCTCACCCTTGATGATCTCCACCAGTGGCATCTTGTCGACCGGCGAGAAGAAGTGGATGCCGATGAAGTCCTCCTGGCGCTTCACGCCGGTCGCCAGACCGGTGATCGGCAGCGTGGAGGTGTTCGACCCCAGCAGCGCGTTGGGCTCGACGATGTCCTCGATCTCCTGGAAGACCTTGTGCTTGAGGTCCTGGTTCTCAAACACCGCCTCGATCACGAAGTCGACGCCCTTGAGGTCGGCCGGGTCGCCGGTCGGAGTGATCTTGTCCAGCAGCGCCTTCGACTTCTCCGCGGTGGTGCGGCCACGCTCGAGCGCCTTGGCCTCCAGCTTCTCCGAATAGCCCTTGCCCTTCTGCGCCGCCTCCAGGCTGACGTCCTTGAGCACCACGTCGAAGCCGGCCTTGGCCGACACGTAGGCGATGCCGGCGCCCATCATTCCGGCACCGAGCACACCGATCTTCTTGATCGGGGTCTGGCCGATGCCGTCGGGCCGGCTGCCGCCGCCGTTGATGTGCTGCAGGTCGAGGAAGAACGCCTGGATCATGTTCTTGGCGACCTGGCCGGTGACCAGCGAGACGAAGTAGCGGCTCTCGATGCGGGTGGCGGTGTCGAAGTCCACCGCCGCGCCCTCGACCGCGGCGGCCAGGATCGCCCGCGGCGCCGGCATGTTGGCCCCCTTGAGCTGCTTGCGCAGCAGGGCCGGGAACGACGGCAGAATCGCCGCCAAAGCCGGGGTGGACGGGGTGCCGCCGGGCATCTTGTAGCCCTTGGCGTCCCACGGCTGGGTGTGGGCATCCGGGTTGGCCTTGATCCAGGCCTTGGCGGCCGGCACCAGCTCTTCGACGGTCGGCAGCACCTCGTCGACCAGGCCGATCTCCTTGGCCTTGGCCGGCTTGAATCGGGTGCCCTGGGCCAGCACGTTCATGAAGGCGTTCTGGATGCCCAGCATGCGCACCGTGCGGGCGACACCGCCACCACCGGGCAGCAGGCCCAGGGTGACCTCGGGCAGGCCGAGCTGGCTGCCCTTGGCGTCGGCGGCGATCCGGTGGTGACACGCCAGCGCGATCTCCAGGCCGCCGCCGAGCGCGGCACCGTTGATGGCCGCGACGACGGGCTTGCCCAGGGTCTCCAGGGCCCGCAGGTCGGCCTTGATGCCCTCGCACTGCTCGAACACGGCCTGGGCGTCGTCCGGGCCGACGTGGATCATCGCCTTGAGGTCGCCACCGGCGAAGAAGGTCTTCTTCGCGCTGGTGATGACCACACCGGTGATCGAATCCTTCTCCGCCACAAGGCGTTCCACTGCGTTGTGCATGGACTCGCGGTAGTGCTCGTTCATCACGTTGGCCGACCCGGTCGGGTCGTCCAGGGTCAGCGTGACGATGCCGTCAGCGTCCTTGTCCCACTTGATGGTGTTCTCTGCCATTTTTGAAAACCCTCTCAGACGCGCTCGATGATGGTGGCAACACCCATGCCACCGCCGATGCAGAGTGTGATCAGAGCGCGACGGGCACCCCGGCGCTCCAGTTCGTCGACCATGGTGCCGGTGATCATCGCGCCGGTGGCGCCCAGCGGGTGGCCCATCGCGATGGCGCCACCGTTGACGTTGAGCTTCTCATCCGGAATGTTGAGGTCCTTCTGGAACTTCAGCACCACCGAGGCGAACGCCTCGTTGAGCTCGAACAGGTCGATGTCGTCGACGGTCAGCCCGGCGCGGTCGAGCACCCGCTGGGTTGCCGGGGTCGGCCCGGTGAGCATGATGACCGGGTCGGCGCCGGACGTGGCCGCGGCCACGATGCGGGCCCGCGGGGTCAGCCCCTGCTCCTTGCCGGCCTTTTCGCTGCCGACCAGCACCAGCGCGGCACCGTCGACGATGCCGGAGCTGTTGCCGCCGGTGTGGACGTGGTTGATCTTCTCGACGAAGTGGTACTTCTGCAGCGCCACGTCGTCGAAGCCGCCCATCGCGCCGATGCCGTCGAACGCGGTCTTGAGCTTGCCCAGGCTCTCGACCGTCGTACCGGGCCGCATGTGCTCGTCGTGGTCGAGAACGACCAGGCCGTTCTGGTCGCGCACCGGGACCACGGACTTGGCGAAGTAGCCGCCCGACCAGGCCGCGGCCGCCAGTTCCTGGGAGCGTGCCGCGTAGCGGTCGACGTCCTCACGCGAGAAGCCTTCGATGGTGGCGATCAGGTCGGCGCCGATGCCCTGCGGCACGAAGCCGATCTGGTAGTTGGTGTCGGGGTCGCTGGCCCAGGCGCCGCCGTCGGAGCCCATCGGGACGCGGCTCATCGACTCCACGCCGCCGGCGAGCACCAGGTCGTCGAACCCGGCCTTGACCTTGGCGGCGGCGGTGTTGATGGCCTCCAGGCCGGAGGCGCAGAACCGGTTGAGCTGGACGCCACCGGTGGTCTCGGGCATGCCGGCGGCCAGCATCGCGGTGCGCGCGATGTCGCCGCCCTGGTCGCCGACCGGCGACACCACGCCGAACACGGAGTCGCTGATCTGGTTGACGTCCAGATCCGGGTAACGGCTGCGCAGCTCGTTGACCAGGCCGACGGCCAGGCTGACCGGCTTGATCTCGTTCAGCGCCCCGTTGCGCTGCTTGCCGCGCGGGGTGCGAATGGCCTCGTAGATGAAGGCTTCTTCGGACATGACTGGAGTTCCTCTTCAGTGTTCGATGCGGATTGTGCGATTTCGTCTGCTGGGAGCGTAGACCTCTGCTTCCCACCCTAACAGGGTGGCCTATCAACCGGATGGTTGGGCAGCGTCCGCTGGCGGCACAACGCCCGGCGACGTGCCGATACACTGCGGCTTCATGACCGACGCCGATGCTCCCGCGCAGCTGTCCCCGTCCTGGCGGCAGCGCTTTGCGTTCTTCGATGCCTACGGGTTGCCGTCGTCGTCTCCGGAGGGGCGCGACGCGATCCGGGCGCTGCCGTGGCGCGACCGGATCCGCATCAACTCGAACTTCTGGGCGTTCGTGTTCTTCCCGTTCTACTTCTTCGTCAAGGGCATGTGGCGCAAGGGGCTGACGTGGGCCGCGGTGGCCGTTGCGCTGGCCACCGTCGGTGTGACCCTGGACCTCAGTGACCAGATCGCTCGGGCGGTCGGCATCGGGCTCGCGGCCGCGGCCATGACCACCGCTAACTATGCCTACTACCTTCATCTGGTCAAAGGCAGCCGGTCCTGGAACGTCCTGGAGGGCTTCGGCCGGCGTTCCGCGGACTGAGACCGCGCAGCTCTTAAGCTGGCCGGTTATGACGGTGTCGCGGTTACGGCCCTATGCCACCACGATCTTCGCGGAGATGTCGGCGCTGGCCGCACGGATCGGCGCGGTCAACCTCGGTCAGGGCTTTCCCGACGAGGACGGGCCGCCGGCCATGCTGGAGGCCGCCCGGGCCGCGATCGCCGACGGCATCAACCAGTACCCACCCGGTCTCGGGATCCCCGCGCTGCGCGAGGCCGTCGCCGGCCAGCGCCGCCGGCACTTCGGGATCGACTACGACCCGGACACCGAAGTCCTGGTGACGGTCGGGGCCACCGAGGCCATCGCCGCCGCGGTGCTCGGCCTGGTCGAGCCGGGCTCGGAGGTGCTGCTGGTCGAGCCGTTCTACGACTCCTATTCGCCGGTGGTCGCCATGGCCGGGGCGCGGCGGGTCAGCGTGTCACTGGTTCCCGACGGCCGCGGCTTCGCGTTGGACGTCGACGCACTGCGGCGCGCCGTCACGCCGGCAACCCGCGCGCTGATCATCAACTCACCGCACAACCCGACCGGCACGGTGTTCACCGAGTCGGAGCTGGCGGCGATCGCCCGGATCGCGGTGGAGGCCGATCTGCTGGTCATCGCCGACGAGGTCTACGAGCACCTGGTCTTTGCCGGGCGGACCCACCTGCCGCTGGCCGGCTTCGAGGGCATGGCGCAGCGCACCGTCACCATCTCCAGCGCGGCCAAGATGTTCAACTGCACCGGCTGGAAGATCGGCTGGGCCTGCGGGCCGGCGCAGCTGCTGGCCGGGGTGCGGGCCGCCAAGCAGTACCTGAGCTATGTCGGCGGGGCGCCGTTCCAGCCGGCGGTGGCGTTGGCGCTCAACACCGAGGACGCCTGGGTGGCGTCACTGCGCGCGACGATGCAGGCACGCCGGGACCGGCTCGCCGCGGGGCTGGCGCACATCGGCTTCGAGGTGCACGACAGTTTCGGCACCTATTTCCTGTGCGCCGATCCGCGGCCGCTGGGCTACGACGACAGCACCGCGTTCTGCGCCGAACTGCCGCATCGGGCCGGGGTGGCCGCAATCCCGCTGTCGGCGTTCTGCGTGCCCGCGGCCGAGGCCACCGCGCCCGAGGTCTGGAATCACTTGGTGCGCTTCACTTTTGTCAAACGTGAGGACACCCTCGATGAAGCGATCCGTCGCCTGGGGGTGCTGCGGGACGGGCCGATCACGACCCGCTAGGGGGCCCGTCGCCCATCACCCGCTCACGCAGCCGCTCGGTGGCGGTGGCCAGCACCACCTTGCTGGCGCGCCGGACCAGAAACGCCGGAATCGGCCCGGCCGGTTCGACGGTGATGTCGAAGCGGACCCGGGTGCTGTCCGGGCCTTCCC
Source organism: Mycolicibacter kumamotonensis (assembly GCF_002086285.1). GTDB lineage: Bacteria > Actinomycetota > Actinomycetes > Mycobacteriales > Mycobacteriaceae > Mycobacterium > Mycobacterium kumamotonense. The sequence continues at coordinate 6,743 of NZ_MVHU01000053.1, forward strand.
GGGTCAGGGTGTACTCGACGTGTTGGGCGCGCTGCTGCGCCGTGGCTTTGGCATCCCAGACCATCCAGTCCGGGCCCCAGTGGTATTCCAGAATCTCCTTGTCCACCAGTCCCAGAACCTTGATGGTGGCGCGGACGTGGTGGGGACGGCCGTCCTCGTAGGTGTCAAGAATTTCCACCCGCTTGTGCACCGGCGACCAGGACGCCAAGTCGGCCACGTCGGCCAGGGCGTCGAGGATTTTCTCCGGCGGCGCCTCAATCACAATTTCCCGCGATGCTCGAACAGCCACTACCCCGAGCCTAGCCGGGTGGCCAGCCCCCGGCTGGGTTTCACCGAACCGAAGTCAGTGGCCCTTTTTGACCTTGAGCACCTGGGTGCGCAGGCCGTCGGTGGCGGTCTTCATGCCGCCCTTGAGGGTGTTCTTGAGCAGGAATCCCGGGATCGGGATCGACGGGTCGACGGCCATGTCGAAGCGGACCTTGGTCGCCTCGCCCTGCGGAGTCAGCGTGTACTTGGCGTCCTGCGCCTTGAGCTGGCCGGCCGACACCAGCGTCCAGCCGACACTGTCGGCGGTCCAGCTGTATTCGACGACCTGCTCGTCGGTGAGACCGGCCGCCTTGATTCTCATCCGCACTCGGCGCGGGCGGCCGTCGTCATAGGTGTCGAGCACCTCGGCGGACTGGTACTGCGGGGACCAGGACGGGACGGACTCGACGTCGGCGAGGACATCGAAGATCTCCTCCGGGCTGGCCTCGATGACCACTTCGCGGGAATCCTTGACTGCCATGGCTGGCAACGATAGCCAGCCGTGCGGTGGCGCGCGGGGAATTCGGGCCGGTCGGAGTTGTCACGGCTAACCGGGCGGCGGTGGCACGATGGAGGTCATGCATGTGACCGCGCGCATCGCCGCGCCCCTGCTGGCCGCCGCGGCATTGGCCGCCGCCCCCGCCGCTCACGCCGACGACGCCAGCTATCTGGCGAAGGTCAACGCGTCGCCGGTGCCGATCCCGATCGCCGATCACGTCAAGGTGACCTCGGGGCACTACATCTGCGCCCAGTTGCGGATGTACGGCCACACCGGGACCTACCGGGCCGGGATTTCGCCGGGCGACCTGGTGCGCCAGCTGACCAACACCTTCTACTACAGCCCCGAGGCAGCCGACGTCCAGATCGCCGCCGCGCAGTCCGAGCTCTGCCCGGAGACGTTGCGGCCGTGAGCTTTTAGCCGAGGCCGAACCCGGCGCCGGGACCACCCTTGGCGTTGACGTCGGCGAGGACCTCCTTGAACATCACGATCCCCGGCCCCGACTGGTCCGGCGGGGCGACCGGGGTGGAGCCGTCGCGGACCATGCCGACGATCAGGTTGTCGATGGTGATCGGTGAGCCGTCATCCCCGGGTTGCCACCACTGTTCAGCGGTGGTGTTCACCCCGTCGGGCCCGATGTCGTAGCAATTCAGGCCGGTGCCCTGGCCGAGCTTGCACGCCTGCTTGGCGGCGGCCGGTTCCGGCACGGCGGCTTCTGTCGCGGCGGGTGTTGGGCCGGCAGGTTCGGGGGCGGGCTCCGGGCCGGCAAACTCCGGATTGGCGGGTTCGGGCTCCGGGGGCCCGATACCGAATATTCCGAACCCTTCGTAGTCGGCGATCGGCTTTACCTTGACCGGATCGAACTCGATCACCGCGTAGCCCAGAGCGTCATCGGCGGCCACCACCGTGCCCACCGTCCCGCGCTCTTCGGCGCCCTCTGCGACAACGTCAGAGCCCGGCCCGCCGCAGTGGGCTGACGTGAAACCGATCAGCCGACCGTCGCTGTCGTGGCCCATGGCGGTCAGCGTGCACAGCGTGTCGTCATGGAGCACGATCGCCGCACCGCCGCCGAGCAGAATCTGGTCACCGGCCGCGGCGCTGGTCGGCAAGCCGATGGAGGCGATCACGGCGGTACCGACGATCGCAGCCGTTCGCCGAGAGGATGCACGGTGCACAGCGGCTCAGTCTAAGGTCCGCCGGCCGGCGAACCGCCCCCGAAACGCTGCCGAGCGCGTACGGTCGAGGATGAGCCTCTTCATTGTCAGCGGGTGGTCTACCCAGATTCGCCACGGGCGACCCCACGGGCAATCGTGTTTCTTCCGCCTGGCCCCACCCGCGGGCCAAACGAATCGTGAAGGAATCCCCGTGAATTGTGAACAGTGGCGTCAGCAGGAGCAGCCGCGATGATCCACCCGATCGGCGGCACCCGCCAGGCCCGCCCCATCCGGCTCACGGTGGCTCGCGAGCTCGGCGGCGACATCGACGGCGCCTGGTGGCCACGCGCCGATCGCATCACCCGTGAATTACCCGGGCTCGTCGCGGTGTTGACGCCTCGGCTCGGTGAGATCACCGGCATCAACGTCAACTGGTCCCCGCTGCAGCGACCACCGGACCTCAACTGGCCGGGATGGGAAGGAAAACGCCAACACGTGATGACCGTCAGCGGCACGCAGGCGTGCGTGAACCTATTGGTGATCTCGTATGCGACACACAGCGCGCTGGCCATGATGGTGATGCGCTGCGCCGCGAACCTGCCTATCGAGGCGGCGGACCAGAACAAACCCGTGTGCCTGACCGCAAGCTCGATTCTGCGCTCCGCCCGGCGACAACGTGAGGCCGCCTGCGGAACCTGATCCCGGCCGACCGAGCAGGATGAGATCTAGTGGCCAGGGCCGGGATCGAACCGGCGACCTTCCGCTTTTCAGGCGGGCAAGACAGCCACTGACCTGCGGTTTATCTGCTTCTGTGCGTGCTATGCGCCGCATTGAGCTGCGCTGACGTACTCAAGCTGTCCGGCGAACGGACATAAACCGGACACGGTGCTTGCACTCCCGACCAGGGATTCCCCGACGGCTCGTCACTTCGTGACGCCCGCAGCGGGCTCCCGGGGAGCAGGCACCGGATGCCCAGAGTCACCAGATCGACCGGCGGGCACAACAGCCACCACGGGGCAGCGGTCCATCGTTTGGCCAGCCACCACCCGAACGGCCAGCCGGAACACGGCCGTAGCCGCGGACGCCGGGAGGCCGCGAGCGCCCGAGGCCGCCAGGCCGCGGGGCGCGACTGCCGGCCGGGAGGCGGGAGCGGCGTAGGTCGTGTTCCGGCTGGGACTCCCGGGCTTGTTATATGTCCCAAAAGTGTCCGCGACGCCGCCGAGGACGATGTCGGCGCGGACTGGTCGGCCGCCGATGCTCTGAGGCTGCGGTTCCCCAGCCCCGAAATGGTCGCCTCGGCGGCAGCGTTATTCGACCAGGCCGAGCCCTGGGCTGCTGGTCGCGATCTGCGTGGAGTGGAACCGGAATCCGGCCGCTTCCGGATCACCGTCGGCCCCGGCGTAGTCCGCCTGAGCTGGGGCAATCCGGTCCGCGCTGAAAGATCAGCCGAACGCCATGTGGACCGGCGCCGGTTCGACGTAGCGGTCGAAGAAGATCGCATCAAGTCCAGCCGGGACGACGCTGACCCGCCTGGCCGTTCGATCACCGAGTGGTCGCGGAAATCGCGTGCTGCGATGTGCCGCACCTTCGCCGAACTCGACTACAGACCGTTGGTGGAATCTGGGCGGGTACCGGCGATGGTTACCCTGACCTATCCCGGCGACTGGGAGCCCGTCGCTCCGGACGGGGCCAGCGTGAAACGACACATGGTGTTGTTGCGCAAACGGTTTCAGCGGGAATACGGCGAGCCGGTCCGGTGCATCTGGAAACTGGAATTTCAACGACGCGGCGCACCTCACATTCACCTGTGGATGGCACCGCCGATGTCACCAGGCCGCTCGGGTCGCGCTTTCGCTCAATGGCTGTCCGAAGCGTGGGCGCAGGTGGTCGATCACCCCGACCCGGAGCAGGAATCCCGACACCGCCTGGCCGGCACGGCGATCGACATACGCAACGGACTGAAAGCCTGCGACCCCAAACGCCTGGCCATCTATTTCACCAAGCACTCATCGCCAAATCTGCATGGCGACAAGGAATACCAACATGTCGTTCCCGAACAGTGGCGGCGGCCTGGCCGCGGTCCCGGCCGGTTCTGGGGCGTGTACGGACTCAAGAAGGTAGTCGCCGTCGTGGAGGTCGCGCAGGACACGTACCTGGCTGCTCGTCGGATTGTGCGGCGCTGGTCGCGCAGCCAAGCGGTGTACGGCGACTCGGCTAGTCGCTTCCCCACGGCGGTGGTGCCGCGCACGGCCACGTACCTGGTCCCGCGGGGCGACCGCGAATCCGGCATCGTGGTGCATCGTCGGGTGCGACGACGACGGACCCTCTGCAAGCAGAGTGGACTAGCCGGTGGATACGCGCTCGTGAACGACGGACCAGCATTCGCATCGCAACTCTCAGCGGCGTTGTCGATTGCCCGCGCATGACCACCACTCCGACCGCACCAATGTCTAGCTTCCGTCGAGCAGCTTCATCACCTTGTGACTGTTAACCAGGATGTGCCTGCTGAGCGGCAGGGGGAGGCCACGGCGATGCAGGAAGATCTGCAGGGAAGAATCACCTTGCGATATGACTGCATGACGCCACCCTGCGAGCAACTTCATCATGTTCCGATCGTCGCCTGGTCTTTGCGGCAAGCTCAGCGCGAAATCGGCCATCCCTTCCAGTAGTTGAACGTCCGAGACGGTGATCAGCCCTGGCGGGTACACATGCGGCTGCAGGTGCCCGAAGACTTTGCGGCCGCGTTCGATGATGTCGAAGTTCGTGATGATTCCAGCGGGCACACCTGTATCGGGAATTACGACTAGTGGAACGAAATTCGTGTCGTCATTGACTACTTCACCGTCCCAGCCGCCGTGCTTCTTAGCGAGATCGATGGTCGACACGAGCTGCTTGAACTTGCTCTCAACGTAGATCTTGTCGATGTCGGCGGCAAACTCGTCAAACGTCGCTAACCCCTGCGCCGCATCAGCCTTCACTGCGTGATTCGTGGCGTCGATGACAACGCAGTGACCCTCGCCTAGCAGCATCCAGTCGCACACTGAAGGCGTCTGGTCTTTCTTCTCCGTCCACGCGGCCTGCATCTCCGCCTCGTCGACGATTTTCTGTATCCCTTTGCCCTTCGCTGCAATTCGGTGCAGGATGCCGCTGACGAAGATCTCAAAGGCTTCGTTCATCGCGTTCTTGAAGCGATCGCCGAGCCCCCTCGACTGACTACCCAGGCTGTACCAAGCCTCGTGATACAGCGTTGCGCCACATAGACGTTCCATGGCCCACTGGTGGCGGATCATGACGATTGCGCTGTCGCCGACGGCGATGAATGGGTACTGCGTGAAAGTGAACCGCTGGTGTGCGATGTCGCCGGCTTCGCGGTCCGCCGCGAGCGCCTCCCTGTACCCCTCTAGCGTCAATGCCATGTGGCCGATCAGGTAATCGATCGCCGCGTCGGATACGCCGTCGGCGACTAGCTCGTCGCGGGTGAATCTGACCTGGTGGTCGCCGCTGCTGCGCTTGACGATGCGGTGGCCGAGCCGAAGCAGGTCTAGCAGCTCGACGCCGGTGCCGATCTTGAACGCTTCGGCCGGCGTTGCGCCGAGGCCGGTCGTCTTGGACTTCTCGGCCCACGGCGCAAACCACAAGTCGTAGGTATTCGACAGCACCATCTCGTACTTCGCCGGCATGTTGTAAAGATTCGACGCGACCTCGTCGGGGATGAACTTCCTTGCGTATTCGAGGAGCTCCTCCATGCTATTCGTCGGCATTTCACGTTCGACCTTGGCGATCTCGTCTGACGTCGGCACGTCGCCGGCGAACCCTGGGACGCTGTTCTGCTCGGACGTGATCGACAACAGGAGGTGCACCAGCGTGTTGCGATCGATCGACGCAGCGGTCTCCTCTACCGATGCGCTTTCAATGATCTCCCGCTGCAACTGAGCTGTGGCTCGGGGGGAGACGAGTAGATCGTGATGTTCAGTCACCCTCTTGCGCGCCCGCTGGCAGGCCTCGCCGTCACCCGCGCCGAGGAATTCAGCCTCGACGATGTCCGGGCGCTGATCGGTGGTGAATGCGATGTCCCATTGCCCTTGAAGGCGAGCCACGGTTTCGAGGGCGTCGAAAAGGTTGATACCGCCGAGCAACTCGCGCCGTTGCATCTCCGAAAGTGGCTTCAAACCCAGACGCCCGCAGACGATCAACTGCGGTCTTGACTGCATGAACTGCGTCATCTGCCGGATTGCTTCATCAGGTGAACTTGGCTGTTTCCACCGCGGGACTGCCCCGAAAGGTCCACCCTGCGGCTGCAGGCCGAAGATACCTCGCATCGGTCGAGCGGCTTCCTGCTCGCCCTTCTCGGCGCGCTCCATACGAAGTCGAGCACCTTTACCCATCGGTTGACATTCCCTCTCATCAGCAGCAGGTCGCTCGACGCCAACATCGTTCCGTCCGCAGCCTTCAAAGAGTAAAAGCTAGCTCCGACAAGTAGCCACGACGTCACGCGTCAGCGCACCTCCACATCGGGTTCTCAGTGCCCGTTGAGCACGCGCTCGGAGTCGCGTCGGCCGGGGGCGCGCCCGCTTACAACGACGTAGATGTCGGTGTACAGCAGTACCGTCGCGACCATGATCCAAGACGACTTCTTCGCCGTCAGCACAGAGTCGGACGGGTGGGGCTCGCCGACCACCGAGCTGCGCGTCGACCTGTTGGATCAACTGCGGGCCGGGCCGGTGGCAGGCGTCGACGACCTAGACGTGGCGATCGCGCTGAGCGGCTTGGTCTGGGACGAGTTGAAGGCGTACGGGACGGACGGCGCCACCCGCCTCGACAATGAGCAGATCGCGCTTGCGCAGCGCGCTCTGAAGGCGACGCTTCACCGCATAGGTATCGAGTTGGACTTCCCGTGGCGGAACTTCGAGAGCTTCAAGACCCACTGGATCAAGAACGAGTGCTCCGGCTCCTGGCAAGCCCGCCGCGTCCAGCTGGAGGAGTTTTTCGGCCCGGTGCAACAGCAGCTGGACAAGCTCGAAGAAGCCCAGTTCCGGGCGGTGAACGCCGAGGCGGTGTCGCCGCACACGAACACCGGGTGGCCGAAGGTAGACGTGGAGCTGACGGAGTTGCGTCGCCGCTTCCGCTGCGCTGCCACGACTCAGGACTATCGGGACGTGGGAAACCGCTCCGTTGCCGTACTGGAGGCCGCCAGCCGCACGGTGTACGACCCCGCAGTTCACGTGCGCGACGGGGAGACCGAACTGTCGCCCGACAAGACGAAGCTCCGCATCAGCCGCTACGTCGAGGACTCCCTGGCGGGGAAGGACAACGAGGCGATCCGCGGCGTCGTGGTCAAGACGATCGAGCTGGCGCACAGCGTGAAGCACTCCACGGAACCTTCGCGGCGGGAGGCCGGGATCTCCGCAGACTCGGTGATCATGCTGGCGAACATCCTCCGCCGGGTGAACCAAGACTTCTGAGTCGGCCGTATCGGTTGAGTCTCATCGGCAGGGTCGACACACCCCGACGAGTCGGCTGCGGCACACTGACACCAAGCACGGAAGGAGGTGGCGGGCACCGTGGTAGTTCGTGTAGAGGTTGCCCCCAGCCTCCTCGAATGGGCCGTCGAGCGCGCCGGCTGGGATGACGAAACTACGCAACGTCGGGCACCGAAACTCGACGAGTGGATCAGCGGTGAGCGACAGCCGACCCTTAAGCAGTTGGAGAGCTTCGCGCACGCGACTCACACCCCGTTCGGCTTTCTGTTCCTACCCGAACCGCCGAACGAGCCGGTGCCCATCCCGGACATGCGTACGGTCGGCAACGCGGCGGTGCCTCGCCCGTCTGCTGATCTGCTGGACACGATCTACATCTGTCAGACCCGGCAAGAGTGGTACCGCGACTACGCCCGGGACCATGGTGCTCCCCGGTTGGAGTTCGTAGGCTCCGCGACGGCCGATACGCCCCCGGCGGACGCAGCCCGAGTGATCCGCGCTGCCCTCGATTTCGACTTAACCGAGCGCGCCGTGTTCACCAATTCCGACGATGCGCTGCGGCAGCTTATCGACCGCATCGAGGCCATCGGTGTACTCGTGATGGTGAACGGCATTGTCGGCGGCGACACTCACCGCGCCCTGGACCCGGAGGAGTTCCGGGGCTTCGCGCTGTCCGACCCGGTAGCGCCGCTGATCTTCGTCAACGGGGCCGACACCAAGGCGGCGCAGATCTTCACGCTGATTCACGAACTCGCCCATGTCTGGCTCGGCGGCAGCGCCCTGTCCGATGCCACGATGGTCGCTCGGGACGGCGTCGCCGAGGAGCTGTGGTGCAATCGGGTCGCCGCTGAGACCCTGGTCCCGCTGGCCGCCCTTCGCCGCGATTATCAGGGTGAGCCGACGCCCCAGGAGCTGACACGCCTGGCCCGTCGTTACCGAGTGAGCACGCTGGTGATCCTCAAGCGCCTGTTCGACGCACGCTTCCTCGGCTGGGACGACTACCGGGAGCGATACGAGGCAGAGCGGGAGGCCGTCGTCGAACTGGCGAAGCGCCGCCGCGGAGAGAACTCCGGCGGGAATTACTACAACACCCAACCGCTGCGCCTGAGCCGCCAGTTCGCACGTGCAGTGGTCACCAGCACCTACCAGGGCGACACCAGCTTCCGAGACGCCTTTCAGCTCCTCGGAACCAAGAAGCACGAAACCTTCGCCCGCCTGGCTGACGAGATCGGGGTCGGTTGATGTACCTGGTTGACGCGAACGTTCTCATCGAGGCGAAGAACCGCTACTACGCCTTCGACATCGCCCCCGGGTTCTGGGAGTGGCTTGAAGGTGCGCATGCCGCCGGCGAGGTAGGCAGTATCGACGCAGTGAAGAGGGAACTGGTCGGCCGGGCTGATGAACTCTCGGCCTGGGCGCAGAGGAACGGCTCCTTCTTCCAGCCGATCGATCAGGCCACAACGGCCCATTTCCCGGCGCTCACCGCGTGGGCGGCGTCTCGCCCGTTCACTCCGGCCGCACTCGCGGAGTTTGCCGGCAACCAGGCCGACTACCAGCTGGTAGCTCACGCACGCGGCCACAACCACGTCCTGGTCACCCACGAGCGCCCGGATCCCAACTCGCGAAAGCGGGTGAAGATCCCCGACGCCTGTGCCGCGATCGGTGCGACGTACCTGGACCCGTTCGAGGTAATGCGGCGCACCGGGGCGAAGCTGGAACTGGGCACCTGACTGGTGCAGTCGTCACCGATCGCCGCTCCTCGATGTTTCCAATACGTTCGGGGCCGCGCACAGGTGCGGCGATGTCGATCACCACGAACTCGACAGAACCCGTCCCCGGGCGAACGGACCGGGCAGAACCCGCCGACTGGGCACAGCGCCGAACCCAAGTCACAAACCAGCGCCCGCGCACCTAATCCGAGACCGATGAGGCAGCCACGACACCCACGTGAAAGATCGTGCCCAGGGGGTACGCCCCATCTTCCGATCCTCGTCTACTTGTCCCTGCCCGTGTCTACGATGCCATCATGGCAGCCGAAGCACGGGACAAACATTTTCCGAGCGTTTTGATCACAGACCTTGACAACACACTTTGGGACTGGTTCGCGGCCTGGCACGATTCCTTCGCGCCGATGCTCGATCGGCTTTCTGTACTGAGCGGCATACCAACAAATGTCCTGGAACCTGAGATTCGAGCCATACACCAACTTCGAGGAACGTCAGAATACTCAAACCTCCTGAACGAACTACCTAGCCTGATATCGCAGGGAGGCGAACTAACACCACTTGAGCGATATGATGAGGCAGTTCATGTTCTTAACTCCAGACGTTTAGAAGCCACACAGCTGTATCCCGGTGTAAAAGATACCCTACGCACACTAAAAGCCCGCGGAGTCACAATTGCAGCCTATACAGAATCTGTTGCATACTGGACCGAGTGGCGCGTAAAACACACGGGGCTCGATGGACTAATCGGGTCGCTGTATTCTGCACCAGACCACGATCTACCTCGGGGGACGACGATCGAAAGCCTGAGGCGACGACCACCCGAAGAATACGGATTGAACAGTACTATCCATAAACATATCCCCCGCCATGAACTCAAACCGAATCCAGCCGTGCTGAAATATATTATTTCCGACATAGGAGCGGAACCAGCAGATACCATATACGTAGGCGACAGCCTGATGAAGGATGTTGCTATGGCCAGATCCGCCGGCGTACTTGACGCTTACGCGAAGTACGGAACCGTGCAGTCCAGGCCCGAGTACGAGCTACTGCGCAGAGTCTCGCACTGGCCGGAAGAAACGGTAGAGCGTGAGCGCTCCTATATGCACACTCCACAAGTAGAACCAACGGTCATTTTAGATGTCGGATTTGCCGATATACTTCAAGTATTTGGACTAGTGAGCGATAACCAATGAGCAGCACCTCTTCGAAAAATGATCTGGACCAGGCACCCCCCAGTCCGCTGACCTCCGATCAGTTGGCTTCAAAGTACGTCGAACTATGGAAAAAGACCGTCGAAGTTCAACAACATTTCAACGATCTTGAATGGCGCATCCGAGGCCTAGCGTTGACAGCCGCCACGTTCGCCCTCGGCGCTTCTGCAGTCGCAGCAAAAGACGGTACAGTCATCGGCGGAGTAAGCCTCGGCACCGGGGTCTTAATTCTCGGCGTTGTATTGTGGTACGCATTTTATTTTGTTGATCGATACTGGTACCATTCGCTACTCATCGGATCTGTCAAGCATGGCTCCATTTTGGAAGCAGAGTTGCGCAGGTGGCTCCCGAAGGCGGGTTTGACCGATTCGATCTCTGAAGGCAGCCCAGAGCTGCCACCATTAGCTTTGAAGTGGACCACGGCCCACAGGAAGGAAAAGCGCCTCCGATCCACTGACAAAATGGTGGTGTTCTATTCAATCGGGGGATTCGTCTTGATTGTAGCGGCAATTTCGCTTCAAGTAGCAGCTAACCTGACACCCACCAAAATCGACGAAATAAAAACCGGGCACATGACTGAAACAGTTCGGCAGGCTCCCCCCACATCGTCCGGTCTCGATTCGGCGCCAGCCACGCCTGGTCCTGAACCGATCATCACGCGTACACCAGTGAGCCCTACACCAGCGCTTCCGGGGATGCAGAGCGGAACAGAAGCCGTACCGAACCACGGGGGAGACTAAGTTGCCGCGTTTCCCTGGCCTGTGCTGGCTGTACGACCCCCTAGGCAGTGTTCCGCGGGGGATGAATAGCACGGTGACGCCTTCCTGGATGCAGTCAATCCCACCCCTTGGCGGCTCTCACATAGATTGTCGTGTCCCGCTGGCACCTGGACCCAAGCTAGCTCATAGGCTCTGGCTGTGAACCTAGTGAAGTCGAAGGCACGCGTGGCTGAACACGGCGAGGTGTTCACACCGCCATGGCTGGTCGACGCCATGCTCGACCTGGTGAAGGGCGAATCGGAACGCATCGATTCCCGCTTTCTCGAGCCGGCATGCGGCGCCGGCAACTTCCTCATCCCAGTTTTGCGACGCAAACTCGCTGCCGTAAACGCCCGGTACGGTCACCGTGAGTTCGAGAAGCGACACCAGGCCCTTCTGGGGTTGATGTGCATCTACGGCATCGAACTGCTCGACGACAACATCGCCGAATGTCGCGACAACCTGCTGACTGTCTTCGCTGGCGACCTGGGCCTCGCCGCTGGCGACATCTGGCACTCCGCGGCGGCCGCTGTGCTGACGGTGAACATCGTTCACGGAGACGCACAGTCCATGAACACCCGCGCGATGGCGCCGCAGCCGATCACATTCGCCGAATGGTCATACCTGGGGAAGGGACGCTTCCACCGCCGTGACTTCCGCCTCGACACCATGACGAGAATGTCGTCCTTCCGTGAGGAGGACACTCTGTTCAGTGATCCAGGCAAGCATGAGATCTTTACACCAACCAGGGACTACGGAACGCTATCCGTCACCGACATCGGGAGACAAGGTCCGTCTGATGACTGATCAAGCCGCCTTCAGCCTCCGCAACCGGAACCCAGATGTATTGACCTGCATAGCGAACCTCTCAAACGACGAGGTTTTCACACCACCCGGCTTCGCGAACCAAATGCTCGACCTCGTAGCCGACGCGTGGGCGGAGGGTAACGCCGGCGCGAGCATCTGGGCCGACAAGTCCATAACTTTCCTTGACCCGTTCGCCAAATCAGGGGTCTACCTTCGCGAGATCACATCACGTCTCGTCAAAGGCTTGAAAGACGAGATCCCAGACCTGCACGAGCGGGTAGACCACATCCTGACCAAGCAGGTATTCGGCATCGGGACAACCCATCTGACGGCCTTGATCGCCCGCCGCAGTGTGTACTGCTCGAAGTTCGCGAACGGGAAGCATTCAGTCGCGACGTCCTTCAGCAGCGACAGTGGTCACATCTGGTTCGAGCCTATGAATCACACCTGGGTAGGGGCCACCGAGTACGTCGAGACCGCGGACGAGAACGGCAACCCCGTCAGCACCGGCACCAATGGTAGGTGCTCGTACTGCGGCGCCAGCCAGAAAGCCCTCAATCGCGGCGAGGGACTGGAAACCCACGCCTACGCCTTCATCCACACCGACGACATCAAGGCTCGGATGGCCGAGCTGTTCGGAGCAGATATGCAGTTCGACGTCATCATTGGCAATCCGCCCTACCAGCTTCAATCGGATGGCGGAACGCGAGACATCCCCATCTACCAACACTTCGTAGAGCAAGCGAAACGACTTGAGCCTCGGTACCTGGCTATGGTCATTCCGTCGAGATGGATGGCCGGCGGCCTCGGCCTGGGCGAGTTTCGGAAATCAATGCTTGCCGACACTCGAATCCGCGAACTTGTCGATTACCCAAACGCCGCCGAGGTGTTCCCGTCCGTGGGGATCAACGGGGGCGCCTGCTACTTCCTTTGGGACGCTTCCCACGATGGCGCTTGTAACGTCACGACAGTTCGGGGCGGGGAAGTTGTAGGCCCGATGGCGCGGTCGCTGGACGAGTTCGATGTGCTCGTTCGAGATGCGCGGGCGCTAAGCATCCTGCGCAAGATCCTTGCGACGGGCGAACCCTCGGTCAACACGATCCTGGCTCGCGACAAGGAGTTCGGCTGGACCTCCAACTTCGACGGTTTCCACACGGTGCAACAGCCCGGCGACGTGCCCCTCTACTACATCCGATCGATGAAGCGGGGCAACGGATTCATCGCCCGCGGTGCCGTCACCAAGAGCGCACACCTCATCGATACGTGGAAGCTACTCGTTCCCTCGGCCGGATCGGGTAGAGAGCGAGAGAAGTCTGGTGTTGATCTCGTCCTTGGCCCCCCGCTCATCGCACCGTCACCGTCGGTCTGCACCCAGTCGTTCCTGTTCTTCTACCTGGATTCTGAGGACGAGGTGCAGAGCATCAAGTCCTACTACGCGACTAGGTTCTTCCGCTTCCTGGTGTCACTGCGGAAGATCACCCAGCACGCAACCCACTCAACGTACTCATGGGTTCCGCTGCAGTCATGGGACCGGAACTGGACCGACAGTGAGCTTTACGCCAAATACGGGCTGACCCCTGACGAGATTTCCTTCATCGAGTCGATGATTCGGCCGATGGAGCTGTCCGATGACTAAGTCCATCGAGGAACTCCTGCCGGAGAAGCCCGAAGCCCGCCTCCGCATCTACGCCTACTCAATCGAGGACGATGCCCACGCCGGGCTACTCAAAATCGGCCAAACCACGAACGATGTGAAGACACGCGTGGAGCAACAGCTCAAGACCGCGGCAATTAAGAACTTCACCATCCATCTGGACGAGGCTGCCGAGCGTGTCGACGGCTCGACCTTCACTGATCACCAGGTTCGTGCGCGCCTCAAAGCCAAGGGCTTCGCGAACCCTGAGTTGGAGTGGATGAGGTGCACGGTCGCCGACGTTCAGACAGCGATTACGGAGCTGCGAACAGGACAGGTACTCACGGGCAGCCACCACGAGACATTCGCCATGCGGCCCGAGCAGGCCGCAGCCGTCGATAAGACATACGCCTACTACCAGTCGATTTGGGATGAAGACGCCGACACCGTTCCACGCTTTCTGTGGAACGCCAAGATGCGGTTCGGTAAAACGTTCGCCGCTTACCAGCTCGCCAAGAAGCTGGGCGCGGTCAAGGTGCTCGTGGTGACGTTCAAGCCCGCGGTAGAGGACGCCTGGCAGCATGACCTCGAATCACATGCTGATTTCGACGGCTGGCAGTACCTGTCCAAGGCCACCGGCAAAGATCCCACCACCGCTGATCCGAGCAAGCCGATCGTCTACTTCGGCTCCTTCCAAGACCTGCTGGGTAAGGACAAGTCCGGAAATATCAAGCCAAAGAACGAATGGCTGCACGAAACGAACTGGGATCTGGTGATATTCGATGAGTATCACTTCGGCGCATGGCGCGACCGGGCAAAGGAGTTGTTCGAGGGCGAGGACGAGGCGGAGGCCAAGAAGGAGGCCGCCGCCGAGTACAACACTGAGCTGGACACGTTCAATGAATCGCCCTGGGTTTGATGGAGGCTCGGGCTATTGGATTTCGACCAGGGGTTGGCCGGTCCGCTGCCCAGCGTAG
>NZ_MVHU01000054.1 GCF_002086285.1 Mycolicibacter kumamotonensis
CCACGGTCAGAAGGTGCAGAGCGCCGGCAACAACATGGCCAACACCGACGCCTCCGTCGGCTCCAGCTGGGCCTGACCAACCCGGACCCACGCGAGAATCGGCGCAGCGACCTGCTGCGCCGATTTTCGCGTCACGGGCCGCGCCGCACGTGTGCGGCAACGCCTGTTACTCCCCGGCGTCGGACTCCGGCTCGGCCGGGGCATCGGGTCCGGAACGCTGAGCCGCCTCGCGAACGGCCTGCGACGCCGCCCGCAGCTGGGGGGTCACCAGCATCACCTGGCCCAGCACGCCGTTGACGAATCCGGGCGAGTCATCGGTGGACAGCTCCTTGGCCAGCTTCACCGCCTCGTCGACGGCGACCGGCTCGGGGACGTCCTCGGCGTGCAGCAGCTCCCAGATCGCCACCCGCAGGATCGCCCGGTCGACGGCCGGCAGCCGCTCCAGCTTCCAGCCCTGCAGGTGCGAGGTGATCAGGTCGTCGATATGGGCGCTGTGTGCGGCCACCCCGTGGGCCACCGTGACGGTGTAGGGGTGCAGCGGCGCCACGTCGGGCTGCCGGCTGGCCAGCTCGGCCCGCATCGCCGCGCCCTCGGCCGGGGTCAGCCCCCGGGCCTCGGACTCGAACAGCAGATCCACCGCGCGCTTGCGGGCCAGGTGACGGCCCCGCACCGGTCGCGCGGGCCGCGCGGATTCGACGTCCCCACCGGCGGGCATGGTCAGGAGTTGACCCGTCCCAGATAGCTGCCGTCGCGGGTGTCGACCTTCAGCTTGTCTCCGGTGTTGATGAACAGCGGCACATTGATCTGGGCCCCGGTCTCCATCGTGGCCGGCTTGGTCCCCGCACTGGAGCGGTCGCCCTGCAGGCCCGGCTCGGTGTGGGTCACCTCCAGTTCGACGCTGACCGGCAGTTCCAGATACAGCGGCACCCCGTTGTGGAAGGCGATCTGCACCGGCATGCTCTCCAGCAGGTAGTTCGCCGAATCGCCGACCATCGCCTCGGGCAGCGGGTGCTGCTCGTAGTCGGCACTGTCCATGAACACGAAATCGTTGCCGTCGCGGTAGAGGAAGGTGGCGTCACGGCGGTCGACGGTGGCGGTCTCCACCTTCACGCCGGCGTTGTAGGTCTTGTCGACCACCTTGCCCGACACCACGTTCTTGAGCTTGGTGCGCACGAAAGCCGGGCCCTTGCCGGGCTTGACGTGCTGGAACTCGACGATCTGCCACAGCTGGCCGTCGATCAACAGCACCAGTCCGTTCTTGAAGTCAGCAGTTGAAGCCACGTTTTCTACGTCTCCTAGACAATGGTCAGTTCCTTGGGGAACCGAGTCAGCAATTCCGGGTGTGTCCCCGCGGGTGCGGGTGAGCCACCGCCGACCACGAGCGTGTCCTCGATGCGGACGCCGCCACGATCGGCCAGATAGACGCCGGGCTCCACGGTCACCACAGCACCGGCAAGCAGTGTACCGTCGGCCGTCGCGTTGATTCCCGGCGCTTCATGAATCCGCAGACCCACCCCGTGGCCCAGGCCGTGGCCGAAGGTCTCTCCGTAGCCGGCGTCGGCGATCAGCCGGCGTGCGGCGGCGTCGACGTCACGCAGCTTGGCACCCGGTTGCAGCGCCTCCCGGCCCGCGCGCTGCGCCGCCGCCACCACCTGGTAGATCTCGGCCTGCCAGTCGGCCGGTGGGCCGAGCACGAAGGTGCGGGTCATATCGGAGTGGTAGCCGGCCACCAACGCGCCGAAGTCGATCTTGACGAAGTCGCCGGCGGCCAGCACTGCGTCGGTCGGGCGGTGATGCGGTATCGCCGAGTTGGGGCCGGCGGCCACGATGGTCTCGAAGGAGGCGCCGTCGGCGCCGTGGTCGAGCATCAGGGACTCCAGTTCCCGGCCGACCTCGCGTTCGGTGCGGCCCGGCCGCAGCCCGCCGCGCGCCAGCAGGTCGCTCAGTGCGGCGTCGGCGGCCTCACAGGCCAACCGCAACAGGGCGACCTCACCGGCGTCCTTGACCTCCCGCAGCGCCTCCACCATTCCCGAGGCGCGAACCAGCTCGGCACCCGCGGCCACGCCGCCGGCCGCGGCCAGCGCCGCCGACAGTGTCTCGAATCCGTCCACGGTGACCACATGTCCCTCGAATCCCAGTCGGCGCACCCC
Organism: Mycolicibacter kumamotonensis; assembly: GCF_002086285.1. Taxonomy (GTDB): domain Bacteria; phylum Actinomycetota; class Actinomycetes; order Mycobacteriales; family Mycobacteriaceae; genus Mycobacterium; species Mycobacterium kumamotonense. The sequence goes on from NZ_MVHU01000054.1 coordinate 2,151, forward strand.
GGCCGCCGCGGCCTGCGCGACCAGGTGGCTCGCCCCGGCGCGCTCGATCACGGCCCGGAGGTCGGGGGCCTGCCTGGCGGCCTGGGTGCGGTACCGGCCGTCGGTCGCCAACAGCGCGGGCCGTTCGTCGGCCCATCCCTCGGCATACACCAGCAGGGCACCGGCCGACCCGGTGAATCCGGACAGGTAACGCACGTTGACCAGGTCTGTGACCAGCATCGCGTCCAGGCCGGCCGCACCGATCGCGGCGCTCAGACGCAACCGACGGGAGGAATGTGTCACGCGGTGTGACGGTACTCGCTACGCTGAGCCCCCATGAGCAAGTGGTTTCTTCGCGGATTGGTCTTCGCAGCGGTGATGGTCGTCATCCGCCTGATCCAGGGGGTGTTGATCAACGCCTTCGAAGCGCAGGCCGGCCTGATCAGTCTGATCCTGATGATCGTGTTCGCGATCGCGGTGATGGTGTGGGCCCGCTCGGACGGCCGCGCCGACGCCAGAGCCAACCCCGACCCGGACCGGCGCGAGGACCTCGCCATGACCTGGCTTGGTGCCGGACTGGTCGCCGGTCTGGTCGGCGGCGTGGTCTCGTGGCTCATCGCCCTGGTCGACAAGGCGCTCTATGTCAGCAGCCTGTTCAACGAGCTGACCAGTTTCGCGGCCTTCACCGCGCTGCTGGTGTTCGTGCCGGCAGTCGCCGCGGTCACGCTGGGACGCCGTCGCGTCGACAAGGACTACGAGAAGATGCCGCAGCGCCACCACGGGCTGGCCGCCCACGAGGGCCCAGCCACCGATGTGTTCGCCACCGTGGGCGCCGCTCCGGTGGCCACCGAGGCCACCGCCAGCGCCCAGGCCGACGCGGACGCGACGCTGGCCGGTCCGGCCGCCGGCTTCACCACCGAGGAGTACCCGGCCGAGAACGAGGCGGCGACCACCGAGATCCCCGCGATCACCGACGACGGCGGAAAGACTCAGTCCGACGACTCGGCCAAGTAACGCAGCGCCAGCAGGTAGCCCCGCACCCCTAGGCCCACGATCACCCCGCTGGCGATCGGGCTCAGATAGGAGTGCCGCCGAAAGTCTTCGCGGGCGTGCACATTGGAGATGTGCAGTTCGATCAACGGCGCGCTGAGCTCGGCGCAGGCATCGCGCAGGGCCACCGAGGTGTGGGTCAGGCCACCGGCGTTGAGGATCACCGGTTCGGCGGCGTCGGCCGCGGAATGAATCCACTCCAGCAGCTGCGCTTCGCTGTCGCTTTGGCGCACCACGACGTCGACACCCAGCGCGGCCGCCTCGGCCTCGATCAGCGTCTGCAGGTCCGCGTAGGTGGTGTCGCCGTAGACGTCCGGCTCGCGCAGGCCCAGCCGCCCCAGGTTGGGACCGTTGATGACGTTGATCCGGTTCACCGTCGCTCCAATCGGAAGCGCCGGCCGACCTCGTCGTAGGCGGCGGCCAGCAGCATCGGGTCAGGTCCTTCCAGCCGGCCCGGCTTGGCCAGACCGTCGAGCACCACGAACCGCAGCACACCGGCGCGATTCTTCTTGTCCCCCATCATGTATTCCAGCAGCGCCGGCAGGGCGCTCTCGTAGTAGCTCACCGGCAGGCCCAGCGACAGTAGGATCGAACGGTGCCGGTCGGCGGTCTCGTCGTCCAGGCGCCCGGTGACACGGGCGAGCTCGGCGGCGAAGACCAGCCCGACCGACACCGCGTCGCCGTGCCGCCACTGGTAGTGCTCCAGCGCCTCGATCGCATGCGCGAGAGTGTGGCCGTAGTTGAGGATTTCACGCAGACCCGACTCCCGCTCGTCGGCGGCGACGACCTCGGCCTTGACGGCGATGGAGCGCCGGATCAACTCCCCCAAGACCTCACCGGTCGGGTCCATCGCGGCTTGCGGATCGGCTTCGATCAGGTCCAGGATCACCGGATCGGCGATGAAGCCGGCCTTGACGATCTCGGGCATGCCGGCGACGATCTCGCGCTGCGGCAGCGTCTCCAGGGTGGCCAGATCGACGACGACGGCCGTCGGCTGATGGAACGCACCGACCAGGTTCTTGCCTGCTTCGGTGTTGATGCCGGTCTTGCCCCCGATCGCGGCGTCGACCATCGCCAGCAGCGTGGTCGGCACGTGCACGATCGAGATACCGCGCAGCCAGGTGGCCGCCGCGAAGCCTGCCACGTCGGTGGCAGCGCCCCCGCCGAGACTGACCAGGGCGTCGCGACGGTCCAGGCCGATGCGACCGAGCACATCCCAGATGAAGCCCAGCACCTGCAGCGACTTGCCGTCCTCGGCGTCCGGGATCTCGATACGGTGAGCTTCGATCCCCTTGCCGGACAAATACTCTCGGATTCCTTCGGCGGTTGCTTCCAAGGTCGGCTGGTGCAGGATCGCCACCTTGTTGCGTCCGGCGAGCAGATCGGCGAGATCACCGAGCAGGCCTTTGCCGATCACCACCGGGTACGGCGGATCGGTGGCCACCGTCACGGTGATCGGCTCGGGAATCTCGGTCACTTGCGTCCTCCGGTCTGTCGTGCGGCCAGCGTGGCGGGGGTGGGCGGTGAGCCGGCGGGTGCCGGCGCGGTCGGCGGCTGTGCACGGTCGGCCCCGTCACTCGGCGCGCCGGCCTCCAGCCGAGACACGATATAGCGCACCACCGCTCCCGGGTTTCGCCGGTTAGTGTTGACCCGGATGGTCGCCAGACGCCGGTAGAGCGGCACCCGCTGGGCCATCAGCTCACGGAACTTCTCGGCCCGGCCCGGCCCGGCCAGCAGCGGCCGTACGGTGCTGCCGCCGGTGCGCCGCACCCCTTCGGCGGCGCTGATCTCCAGGAACACCACGGTATGGCCGGCCAGTGCGTCGCGGACCCCGGGGCTGGTGACCGCTCCCCCGCCCAATGACAGCACGCCGTCGTGTTCGGCCAGCGCCGCTCGCACCACTTCCTCCTCGATGCGGCGGAACTCCTGCTCACCGTCGTTCGCGAAGATGTCGGCGATGCTACGGCCGGTGCGGGCCTCGATGGCGGCGTCGGTGTCGAGCATTTCGACGCCCAGCGCCTTGGCCAGGCGCCTTCCGATGGTGGACTTGCCGGCCCCGGGCAACCCCACCAGTACCGCTCTGGGCGCCATGGTCTACCCCGATGCCCGCGCCTGGCCGCCCGCTGGGCCGCGCTCGGCCACCGCACGCCGGTATGCGTCGATGTTGCGCCGGGTTTCGGTCAGCGAATCACCGCCGAACTTCTGCAGCGCCGCACGGGCCACCACCAACGCCACCATGGCCTCGGCGACCACTCCCGCGGCCGGGACGGCGCACACGTCGGAACGCTGGTGGATCGCGACCGCCTCGTCACCGGTGGCCATGTCGACGGTGGCCAGGGCCCGCGGCACGGTGGAGATCGGCTTCATCGCGGCGCGCACCCGCAGCGGCAGGCCGTTGGTCATTCCGCCTTCCAGCCCGCCGGCCCGGTTGGTGGAGCGCACCACGCCGTCGGGGCCCGGGTACATCTCGTCGTGGGCTGCGCTGCCACGCCGGCGCGCGGTGGTGAATCCGTCGCCGATCTCGACCCCCTTGATCGCCTGGATGCCCATCACCGCGGCCGCCAGCTGACTGTCCAGCCTCTCCTCGCCGCTGATGAAGGACCCCAACCCGATCGGCAGGCCCGAGACGACCACTTCCACCACCCCGCCCAGGGTGTCGCCGTCGGCCTTGGCCGCCTCGATCTCGGCGATCATGGCTTCTTGGGCCTTCTGGTCATACGCCCGGACCGGGCTTGCGTCGATGGCGGCCAGGTCCTCGGGCTGCGGCACCGGACCGTCGTAGGGCTCGGAGGCCCCGATCGAGATCACGTGGGAGATCACCTGCACGCCCAGGGCCTGCTGCAGAAACGCCCGGGCGATGGTGCCCGCGGTGACCCGTGCGGCCGTCTCCCGGGCGCTGGCCCGCTCCAGCACCGGGCGGGCATCGTCGAACCCGTATTTGAGCATGCCGGCGTAGTCGGCGTGACCGGGCCGGGGGCGGGTCAACGGCGCGTTGCGGGCCCCGCCTTCGGCGTCGAGGACGTCAGGATCCACCGGATCGGTGGACATCACCGTCTCCCACTTGGGCCATTCGGTGTTGCCGATCTCGACCGCGATCGGGCCGCCCAGCGTGACACCGTGGCGCACCCCGGACAACACCGTGACGGCGTCAGCCTCGAACTTCATCCGGGCGCCACGACCGTAGCCCAGGCGACGGCGGGCGAGTTGGGCCGCGATATCAGCCGAGGTGACGCCTACTCCGGCGACCATGCCCTCGACCACGGCGACCAGCGCGCGACCGTGCGATTCCCCGGCGGTTATCCAACGCAACACGTGTCCCATCTTCCCATGCCGGTCTTGGGAGCCCGGGCTTGGAGGACTTTACGGTTCAGCACACAGAAGGCTCAGCACAGCCAGAACCCCGGAATCGATCCGGCCCGCCACCCGCTGGGGGCTCAGGAGCCGTTTTTGAGGATCAGATAGGTGACGGCGTCGGGCCCGTTGCTGGGCGAGGTCACCGCGTTGAGTTGACTGCCCGCATTGCCGACGATGCCGTCCAGGATCCGGTCGAAGTCCTCGGCGGAGGTCTGGGGGTCGATCAACACCAGCGGGGATTCGCCGGGCGCGACCGCCGTACTCGGATCCAGCAGGTACCCGCCGAATGCATCGGCATTTCCTGCCGAGGTCTGCGCGAACAGGTCCAGCCACTGCACAGTGGCGTCGGTGCCCTCGGCGTTGGACAGCGTCACGGCCGGGACCTGCACGTCGGGCAGGGACGGCGATGCCATGTTGGTGGCCAGCACGGCGCCGCCCACGACGACCGCAGCAGCGAGTACGCCCCCGATAACAGCTCGCTTCACGGTCACCCCCTTTTGGCCACACCCCGGTAAGCAGATCAATGCTGCATCAATACCGCGATATTAACTAATAGCGGGCTGAGTGGCAAACGTTCCCTGTCAAGGCTAACCACGGCGTTAATTTGTGTTCGCTCCCGGCGACGCCGCCAGTGACCTCCACAATTGGCTCAACACCGCATCCTCAGAACATTCCCAGACCCGCCGCCACCGCGCTGGCCAGGCACATCGACGGCCCGTGCGGAACGGTCGGTCCCCGGCGCGCCAGCGTGGCGATCACCCCCCACACCCCGGTCAGCAACGGTGCGCACAGCGCCGCCAGCAACCACACGTCGACGCCGAAGGAACCGGTCAGTGCGCCCAGCCCGGCGGCGAGTTTGACATCGCCGGCACCCAACCCGGCCGGTGCGATCAGATGCACGGCCAGATAAACCGCGGTGAGCGCCGCAGCTCCGGCCAGCGCCGCCGTCCCCCGCCCGGCCCCGGCCGCGACGGCCGGCACCACCGCCACCGCGGGCAGCGTCAGCCAGTTCGGCAGCCGGCGCTGACGGATGTCGTAGCCGCTCAGCAGTGCCAGCCACGCCACGACCAGGACCGCTGCCATGGCGTCATGCTCAGGCCGGGTCGCTGATCGCGCAAGTCATCGCCGCACGCGGTGCGGGCCGGCCGGTGAAGAGCTCGACTTGGGTGAACGCCTGGTGCAGCAGCATCTGCAGGCCGCTGACCACCGTCCCGCCCGCCGCGGTGACCGCCGCCGCCAGCGGCGTCGGCCACGGGTCATAGATCGCGTCCAGCAGCACCGGCACCCCGGCCAGCACCGGCGCGTAGCGGGCCGCGACGTCGGCCGGCAGGGTGCTGACAGTCACCGATGCGGAGGCGGCCGCCTCGCCCAGCGCGGTGTCGTCGAGTGCGCAATAGCGGGCCGGCACACCGACGTCGGTCGCCAGCGCCACCACCCGGGCGGCAGCATCGGGGTTGCGCGCGGCCACCGTGATGCGGCTGATCTCGAGTTCGGTCAGCGCCACCACCGCGGCCGGAGCGGTGCCACCCGACCCCAGCACGATCGCCTCTCCCGACACCGCGCCGACCGATCCCAGCGCCCCGCGCACCCCGTCGACGTCGGTGTTGTCGGCCAGCCAGCCGGTCTCGGTGCGTACCAGGGTGTTGGCCGAGCCGATCCGCTCGGCGCGCGATGTCCGCTCGTCGGCGACGGCGAGCGCGGCGAATTTGCCCGGCATGGTGACCGACACGCCCACCCACTCCGGCCCCAACCCGGCGACCAGCGCCGGCAACTGCTCGGCGTCGCACTCGATGCGGTCATAGGTCCATCCCCGCAGGCCCAGGGCCCGGTAGGCCGCCAGGTGCAGTTGCGGTGAGCGGGAATGCGCGATCGGCGAGCCGAGCACAGCCGCCTTACGCGGCTCAGCGGGCGCTGTCGAGGACACCGTTGTCCAGGGCCATCTCGATGTTGTTCAGGTGCTGCTGATAGCTGTGGGTGAACAAGGTGGTGCCGTCCTTGTCGATCGTCACGAAATACAGCCAGTCACCCGGCTCGGGGTTCTCCGCGGCCCGCAGGGCTTCGGATCCCGGCGAACAGATCGGGGTGGCCGGCAGACCGTCGGAGGCGTAGGTGTTCCACGGCGTCACCTTGGCCCGGTCGGCGTCGGTGGTGGCCACCTCCTGGCGGTCCAGCGGGTAGTTGACCGTCGAGTCGAACTCCAGGCGCTGGGGTTCGTTGAGCCGGTTGTCGATGACACGGGCCACCTTGGTGAAGTCGTGCGGGAGGGCCTCGCGCTGTACCAGCGACGCCACGATCAACAGCTCATAGGGCGTCATGCCCAGCTGCTCGGCGGTGGCCGGCAGGCCGGACTTCGTCAACTGCGCGGTGCTCTGGCCGATCACCTTCGCCAGGACGACCGGCGCCGGCGCGGTCGGGTCGACGTTCCAGGTGCCCGCCGTGATCAGCCCCTCGATGCGACGGTGGTCCCCGCCCAACTTGCTGACCGGCCCGAGGGCCCAGTCCGGCACCGACAGCGCCTGCGGGGTCCCCGTCGCGGCGGCGCGCCGCAGGTCCTGCGTGGTGAGGCAGCGCCGATCGCCGTTGAGGTCCAGGCAGCTGGCCTCCGCGATCAGGGTGAACACCCCCGGGGTCACGGCGTTGGTCTTCATGTCGGTGGTGTCGTCGAGTTGACGGCCTTCCGGGATCACCAGTTTGCCCACCCGGTTCTGCGGGTCGCTGAGCTCTTGTACCGCAGTGGCGGCCGGGATCTCGGTCCGCAACCGGTAGAAGCCGGGCTGGATCATCGCGATGGCGGCGTTACCCTGCGCGGCGTCGAGGAAGGTGCCGACGTTGGCGATCACCCCGGCGCCCAGCATGGTTTCAGCGATGGCGGTGGTGAAGTCGCCCTCGCGCACCTCGATCAGCACCTGCTGGCCGCCCTCACCGGTGTAGTCGACGACGGGGCCGCGGGAGTGCCACAGCTTGGAGCCGAGGAACACCGCGGCGATCACCACCATGGTGACCAGCACGACACCCAATCCGCCGATCACGCGCCGGTGCCGATGGCGCCGGCGTAGCCGCCGGTCCTCGTGGGCCCGCTGGGTCCGGCTCAACCGGCGGCCCGGCGGGCCTACCGCCACAGGTTTGGCTTTCGTGGCGGGTTCGTCGTCAGACATCGTTGTCCCCCGTCGGCGCTGCCGGGGCCGCGGTGCCCGAGCCCCGGCGCTGGTCGAGCCAGCTCTGCAAGATCGTCACCGCGGCAGCCTGGTCGATCACCGAGCGCTGCCGTTTGGAACGCACCCCGGCCGCCTGCAGGGCCCGTGCTGCGCTGACGGTGCTCAGGCGCTCGTCGGCCAGCCGCACCGGCACCGGGCGATCCCGCTTGGCCAGCGCCCGGGCCAGGTCGTCGGCCACCGCGATGGCGTCCTGAGCGGCCGCCCCGGCCCGGTCGGCCAGGGTCCGGGGCAGCCCGACCACCACCTCGACCACATCGAATTCGCCGACCAGCTCGGCCAGCCGGCGCAGGTGCGACCCGGAGACATGCCGGCGGACCGTCTCCACCGGGGTCGCCAGCAGGCCGTCGGGGTCGCTGCACGACACCCCGATCCGCACACTGCCCACATCCACCCCGAGCCGGCGTCCGCGGCCGGGATCTTCCGGCCCGCCGGGGCGGTCCGGGGTGCGATGATGCGGGAAGGTCACGCCGGCGCGCTCCGGGCGACCGCCGAGCGGACCGCCGACAGTGCGGCGTCGATGCCCGCCGGATCCTTGCCCGAGCCCTGCGCCAGGTCGGCCTTGCCGCCGCCGCGGCCGGCCACCGCCGCCGCCAGATCTTTGACCAGGTCGTCGGCGCGGAGCCCGAGTTCCTGTGCGGCGCTGTTGGTGGCGACCACATAGGGCACGCTGCCGTCGCCCTCGGCGATCAGCGCCACCACCGCCGGTCCCTCGCCGAGTTTGCCGCGGATGTCGCCGGCCAGGGAACGCAGGTCGCCACCGCCGATACCACCGGACATCCGCTGCGCCACCAAGCGCACGTTACCGACTTGTTCGGCGCCGGTGGCGGCATTTGACGCGGCCGCGCGTGCGCCGGCCAGCCGGACGCGGTCGAGTTCCTTCTCCGCCGCCCGCAGTCGCTCCACCAGGTTTGCTACCCGGGCGGGCACCTCCTCGGACGGCACCTTGAGTGAGGATGCCAGGCCGGCCATCAGCGCCCGTTCCTTGGCCAGGTGGCGGAACGAGTCCAGCCCGACGTAGGCCTCCACTCGGCGTACTCCCGATCCGACCGACGATTCGCCGAGCAGCGTCACCGGACCGATCTGCGCCGAGTTGTGCACGTGGGTGCCACCGCACAACTCCAGCGAGAACGGTCCGCCGATCTCGACCACCCGCACCCGATCGGGGTATTTCTCGCCGAACATCGCCATCGCGCCCATGGCCTTGGCCTTCTCGAGGTCCTCGGTGAAGGTGTGCACCTCGAAGTCGGCCTGCACCGCCTCGTTGGTCACCTCTTCGACTTGGCGGCGCTGCTCGTCGCTCAGTGGACCCTGCCAGTTGAAGTCGAACCGCAGATAGCCCGGCCGATTCAGCGACCCGGCCTGAACGGCGTTGGGCCCCAACACCTGCCGCAGCGCGGCGTGCACCATGTGGGTGCCGGAGTGGCCCTGGGTGGCGCCCTTGCGCCAGCCCGGATCCACCGCGGCGACGACGGTGTCGCCCTCGACGAATTCCCCCGACTCCACGGTGACCCGATGCACCCACAGTGTTTGGGCGATCTTCTGGACGTCGGTGACCGCGGCTTTGGCAGGTCCGGCGCTGATGGTGCCGGCGTCGGCGATCTGCCCGCCCGCTTCGGCGTACAGCGGGGTCCGGTCCAGCACCAGTTCGACGCGATCAGGCGGGCCGCCGTCCTTGTCGTGGGCGACCACCGGGACCCGCTTGCCGTCCACGAAGATCCCGAGAATCCTTGCCTCGGAGCTCAGCTCGTCGAATCCGGTGAACACGGTGGGACCGGCGTCGATCAGCTCGCGGTAGGCGCTCAAGTCGGCATGGGCGTGTTTGCGCGCGGCGGCGTCGGCCTTTGCGCGCTGGCGCTGTTCGGCCATCAGGGCACGGAACCCGGTCTCGTCGACCTGCAGGCCGGCCTCCGAGGCCATCTCCAGCGTGAGTTCGATCGGGAAGCCGTAGGTGTCGTGCAGGGTGAAGGCGTCCTTGCCGGACAGCACGGTGACACCGGCGGACTTGGTGGCCGCCGCGGCTTCGTCGAACAGCTTCGAACCGGAGGCCAGCGTGCGGTTGAAGGCGGTCTCCTCGGCCACGGCGATCCTGGCGATCCGGTCGAAGTCGGTGACCAGTTCCGGATACGACGGGCCCATCGCGTCGCGCACGGTGGCCATCAGCTCACCGACGATGGGGCCCTCGATGCCCAGCAGCTTGGCCGAGCGGATCACCCGGCGCAGCAGCCGGCGCAGCACGTAGCCGCGGCCGTCGTTGCCGGGGCTGACCCCGTCGCCGATCAGGATCGCCGCGGTGCGGGAGTGGTCGGCGATGATCCGGTAGCGCACGTCGTCGGCGTGGTTGCCGGTGTCATAGCCGCGCGGCGCCCGCGCTTCCACCACGTCGATGACCGGCCGCAGCAAGTCGGTTTCATAGACGTTGTGCACGCCCTGCAGCAGAAACGCGACCCGCTCGATGCCCATCCCGGTGTCGATGTTCTTGCGTGGCAACGGCCCCAGGATCTCGAAGTCCTCCTTGGAGGTGCCTTCGCCGCGTTCGTTCTCCATGAACACGAGGTTCCAGATCTCGATGTAGCGGTCCTCATTGGCGATCGGGCCGCCGTCGACCCCGAATTCCGGGCCACGGTCGAAGTAGATCTCCGATGACGGCCCGCACGGTCCGGGGATGCCCATCGACCAGTAGTTGTCGGCCATCCCGCGGCGCTGGATCCGCTCTGCCGGCAATCCGGCGATCTCCTGCCACAACGCGATGGCCTCGTCGTCGTCGAGGTACACGGTGGCCCAGATCCGTTCCGGGTCCAGCCCGTAGCCGCCCTCGTCGACGCTGCCCGTCAGCAGCGTCCAGGCCAGTTCGATCGCGCCGCGCTTGAAGTAGTCGCCGAACGAGAAGTTGCCGGCCATCTGAAAGAAGGTGTTGTGCCGGGTGGTGATGCCCACCTCGTCGATGTCGGGGGTGCGGATGCACTTCTGGATGCTGGTGGCCGTGGCATACGGCGGCGTGCGCTGGCCTAGGAAGTACGGCACGAACTGCACCATGCCGGCGTTGACGAACAACAGATTCGGGTCGTCGAGGATCACCGAAGCACTGGGCACCTCGGTGTGGCCCGCCTTCACGAAGTGATCGAGGAAGCGTTTCCTGATCTCGTGTGTCTGCACTCTAAAGTCGCTTTCCCGCCGTTATCCCACTAATAGACGGCCCTACAGTACCGGTCTGCCGATCGCCGTCTTGACCCCAAGAGGCTGCGGCCGATGTTCAGGCGCTGTCGACGAAACTCAACCGCACCGACCGGCGCGGGTTGTCCCGGTTGAGGTCGACCAGCACCACGGACTGCCAGGTTCCCAGCAACGGTTCGCCGCCGGCCACCGGCACCGTGATGGACGGCGCCACGATCGCCGGCAGCACGTGATCGGCACCATGCCCCGGCGAGCCGTGGGTGTGCCGGTAGCGGTCGTCGCGCGGCAGCAGTCGCTCCAGGGTGTCGACCAGGTCGGCGTCCGAACCGGCGCCGGTCTCGATGATCGCCACCCCGGCCGTCGCATGGGGCACGAACACGTTGCACAATCCGTCGCCGTGCCCGGCGCAGAACGCCCGCACCTGCGCGGTGAGGTCGACGGTACGACGCCGGGCCGTGTCGACGTCGAGTACTTCGGTGTTCATCGCCACCAGCCTACGGGCGCCTCCCCCCGCGAGCAGACACTGAATCGCACGATGTGCGCGGTTCGCGTGCGATTCTGCGACTGCTCGCGGCGGCGGGCCGGCCAGGACGGGAACGTGCTCGCCGGCGTGCCCGGTGAGCTAGCGGCGACGGATGATGGCGCGCAGCTTCTGCAGGCGCCCGCCGATCTCGCGTTCGGCGCCCCGGACGGTGGGCTGGTAATAGTCGACACCGACCAGCTCGTCGGGTGGATATTGTTGTGGCACAACACCGTCTGGATGATCGTGGGCGTACCGGTAGCCGACTGCGTTGCCCAGCGCCTGCGCCCCCGAGTAGTGGCCGTCGCGCAGGTGCGCCGGTACCGCCCCGGCCTTGCCGGACCTGATGTCGTTCATCGCCGCACCCAGCGCGGTGGTCACCGCGTTGGACTTCGGCGCGGTCGCCAGGTGCACGGTGGCGTGCGCCAGGGTCAGCTGCGCCTCGGGCATGCCGATCAGTGCGACGGTCTGCGCGGCGGCGACCGCGGTCTGCAGCGCGGTCGGATCGCCCATCCCGATGTCCTCGCTGGCCAGGATCATCAGCCGGCGGGCGATGAAGCGCGGGTCCTCCCCCGCGACCAGCATCCGGGCCAGGTAGTGCAGCGCGGCGTCGACATCAGAGCCGCGCACCGACTTGATGAACGCGCTGATCACGTCGTAGTGCTGGTCGCCGTCGCGGTCGTAGCGCACCGCGGCCTGGTCCAGGGACGCCTCGACGATCTCGACGGTGACCTGTTCGCCGGCCGCCACCCCTTCCGAGGCCACTTCCAGCGCGGTCAAGGCGCGGCGGGCGTCACCGGCGGCCAGCCGGACCAGCAGGTCGACGGCATCCTGGGTCACCTCGACGCGCCCGCCCAGGCCGCGCTCGTCGTCGATAGCGCGGTGCACCACGGTGGCGATGTCCTCGGGGCCCAGCGGCCGCAGCTGCAGGATCAGCGACCGGCTCAGCAGCGGGGCCACCACCGAGAACGACGGGTTCTCGGTGGTCGCCGCCACCAGCAGCACCACTCGGTTCTCCACCGCCGCCAACAGGGCATCCTGCTGAGTCTTGGAGAACCGGTGCACCTCGTCGATGAACAGCACGGTCTGCTCGCCGTAGGCGGCGGCCCGGCGCGCGGTGTCGATCACCGCACGCACCTCCTTGACCCCGGCGCTCAGCGCCGACAGCGCCTCGAAACGCCGGCCGGTCGCGCCGGAGATCAACGAGGCCAGTGTGGTCTTTCCGGTGCCGGGCGGACCGTAAAGGATGACCGAGGCCGCCCCGGAGCCGTCCACCAACCGGCGCAGCGGGGAACCCGCACCCAGCAGGTGCTCCTGGCCGACCACCTCGTCGAGGGACACCGGGCGCATCCGCACCGCCAGCGGTGAAGAGGCGGTGGCGTCGGGCCTCGCCGAATCGCCGGGCTCGGGCGCCGGGGTGCCGGTGAGGTCGAACAGTCCGTCGGACACGCCTTCAGGCATACCACGCACCCCCGGCCCCGGTGGCGTCAGCGGTGCACGATCACCCCGCGAATGTTCTTGCCGTCGCGCAGATCCTGGTAGCCCTCGTTGACCTGTTCGAGGGTGTAGCGGCGGGTGACCAGCTCATCGAGCCTGAGCTGGCCGGCGTCGTAGAGCCGCAGCAGTCGCACGATGTCGTACTGCGGGTTCGCCCCACCGAACAGCGTGCCTTTGATCGTCTTTCCGAACAGGGCCAACATCGTGCCCGACACCTGCACGTCGATATCCTCCAGGCGGGCCATCGCCGCGATGACGACGGTACCGCCCTTGCCGACGGTGTTGACCGCCGCGGTCGTGACGGCCTCCCCAAGGTCGCCGACGGTGATCAGCGCCTGGTCGGCCATCTGCCCCCAGGTCAGCTCGGCGACCTTGGCCATCGCCTCCTCGGCGGTGGCGAACGCGTGGGTGGCGCCGAGCTTGAGCGCGGTCTCCCGCTTGAACTCCACCGGATCGACCGCCACCACATACTTGGCACCGGCGTGCGCCGCGCCCTGCACGGCGTTGATGCCCACCCCACCGATGCCGTAGACCACCACGGTGTCCCCGGCGCGCACCCCGCCGTCGTAGTTGGCCGTGGCCCAGCCGGTGGGCACGCCGCAACCGACCAGCACCGCGGTCTCCAGCGGCAGCCAGTCGTCGACCTTGACCACCGAGTGCTGCGAGACGGTCGCGCGCTCGGAGAAGGTGCCGAGCATGCAGAACCCGCCGTAATCGGTGCCGCCCGAGTGGAATCGGAAGGTGCCGTCGGGCATGCAGCCCTCCAGGATGGTGGCGCCCATGTCGCACAGGTTCTGCCGCCCGGTCGAGCAGTACCGGCAGCTGCCGCAGCTGGGGATGAAGCAGCACACCACGTGATCGCCGGGTTTGACCTTGGTGACCCCGGGGCCGACGTCCTCGATGATCCCGGAACCCTCGTGCCCGCCGACGATCGGGAACCGGTTCGGCCAGTCGCCGTCGGCCACATGCAGATCCGAATGGCACAACCCGGCGGCGGTGAACTTGATCAGGACCTCGCCCGGACCCGGACCGTCCAGGTCCAGCTCCATGATCTCGAAGGGTTGGTTGGGTGCATGCGCCACAGCGGCAATCGTTTTCATGCCTCCATCCAAGCGGTTCGGGTGACCGCGGTGGCCGATTCAGCCGAATTATTGCGTCACAAAATCGATCAGTTCCTCGACCCGGCCGATCAGCTCCGGCTCCAGATCGGTCCAGTCCCGCACCCGCCCCCGGATGCGCTGCCAGGCCGCGGCGATATCAGCCTGGTCGCCGTGCGGCAAGCCCAGCGCGGCGCAGATACCGTGCTTCCACTCCACGTTGCGCGGAATCTTCGGCCACGACTGCAATCCGAGCCGGCCCGGCTTCACCGCTTGCCAGATGTCGACGTAAGGGTGCCCGACGATCAGGGTGTGCTCTCCCCCGGGCCCGCGGCGCACCGCCTCGGCGATGCGGGTCTCCTTCGAGCCCGCGACCAGATGGTCGACCAGCACCCCGAGGCGGCGGCCCGGGCCCGGCCGGAATTCGGCGACGATACCGGCCAGGTCGTCGATGCCGCCCAGGTACTCGACGACCACGCCCTCGATGCGCAAGTCATCGCCCCACACCTGTTCGACGAGTTCGGCGTCGTGACGGCCCTCGACGTAAATCCGGCTGGCGAGTGCCACCTTGGCGCGGGCGCCGGGCACCGCCACCGAACCCGACGCGGTGCGCCCGGGCGTCGCGGATGCCGTCGGGCGCGGTTCGGTCAGGATCACCGGTTTGCCGTCGATCAGGTAGCCGGGGCCGACCGGGAATCCGCGGATTCGGCCGTTGCGGTCTTCGAGGTCCATCCGGCCGTACTCGACCCGCACCACGGCGCCGACGTAGCCGCTCTGGGCATCTTCGACCACCATGCCGCGCTGCACCGGCACCTCGACGGAGCGAACCTTGCGGGCGGTATGCGGATTGTCGGCGAGGATGTCGGTTCCATAGCGGTCGGCCACCCGAGGCAGCCTAGGGCGCTTGGGCGGCGGTGGCGTGGAAGCGGCCGCGCGCGTCGCGACACCCCGTCTCATTCACATCAGTCACATCAGCCACTTTTGTAACCGATATCGTGAAAAATATTCTTAATTTTTAAGAGATCTCTCGCAACATACGTAACAATTACAACTTGGTTAACTTCTGCCACTCAAATCTCATTTCGACCATCTAATAACAACAAACTCATTTGCATCGTTAGGTAGCCAAAACGTGCAATTTCATCATTTATCGCGTTATGCTCGTTAACCTCACTGATAGACAACTATCACGGAGGTTGTGATATGCACCGGAACACGGCACGGCGTGTCGTGCGGCACGGGAGCCGGCACCTCGCATGGGCGGCATCCGGGCTGGTCACCGGGGGGATCGTCGGAGCGCTGCTGGCCTCGGCGGGCGTCGCCCACGCCGATGCCAACATGATGGGATGGGACGCCGTCGCACAATGCGAGTCCGGCGGTAACTGGGCCGCCGATACCGGCAACGGCTTCTACGGCGGATTGCAGTTCAAGCCGTCGACCTGGCACGCGTTCGGTGGTGTCGGGTTGCCGTCGAAGGCGTCGCGGGAAGAACAGATCGCCGTCGCCAATCGGGTCCTCGACGAGCAGGGTCCGTACGCCTGGCCCAAATGCGGTCCGGGCCGGGTATTCCCGTCATCGGTGAAGGGCTGGGTGCCCCCGGCGATGCGCAGCCTGCTCAAACCGTTCTGGTGAGGCCGGCTACTTCGTCGGCTACTTCTTCGGCGCCAGCACCGCCTGGGTCTGGGTGACACGTGCGACCAGCTTGCCGCGGTCGTCGGTCAGGTCGGTCTGCACCACGATCGTCGTCCGCCCTACGTGCAGCGGAACGCTGGTCGCGGTGACGGTGCCCGCGCGCACCGCCCGGAAGAAATTGGTTTTCGATTCGATCGTCGATGTGCTGGCGCCCTGGGGCAGGTTGGCGACCGCGCACACCGCCCCGGCGGTGTCGGCGAACGCCATCAGCGCTCCCCCATGCAGCATCTCGCCGGTGGTGCAGCGTTCGGGCGCCCACCCCATCGTGGCGGTCACCTGTTGTGGGGTCAGGTCGGTGATGTCGATTTCCAGCGACGCCGCGAACGGCATGTTGGCGACGACCAGGCGCGCGAATTCAGCAGAGTCCATGGCTCGATCTTCGCCGCGAACAGACGCAGAATCGCCCGAAATCAGCCGATTTTGTGCGAGTTGGTGTCTGCTCGCGGAGGGGGGACCGCGTCGATCCCGGCTTCTTTGCGCTGCTGGGCGGTGATCGGCGCCGGGGCGTCGGTCAGCGGGTCGATGCCACCGCCGGACTTCGGGAACGCGATGACCTCGCGGATCGAGTCCACCCCGGCCAGCAGCGCCACCACCCGGTCCCAGCCGAACGCCAGCCCACCGTGCGGCGGCGCACCGAAACTGAAGGCGTCCAACAGAAATCCGAACTTTTCGGCCGCCTCGTCTTCGTTGATGCCCATCACCTTGAAGACCTGCTGCTGCACGTCGCGGCGGTGGATACGGATCGAGCCGCCGCCGATCTCGTTGCCGTTGCACACGACGTCGTACGCGTCGGCCAGCACCGCCCCCGGATCTGACTCGATACGGTCGACGTGGCCGGGCTTGGGCGAGGTGAAGGCGTGGTGCACCGCGGTCCAGGCGCCGGAGCCGACGGCGACGTCACCGGCCGCGGTGGCGTCGTCGGCGGGCTCGAACAACGGCGGGTCGACGATCCAGGTGAACGCCCAAGCGTTGGGGTCGATCAGGTCCAGGCGCCGAGCGATCTCGCCGCGGGCCGCGCCCAGCAGCCCCCGGGATGTCTTGGCCGGCCCGGCCGCAAAGAAGATGCAGTCCCCCGGGGCGGCGCCGACGTGTCCGGCCAGTCCGGCTCGTTCGGCGTCGGTGAGGTTCTTGGCCACCGGTCCGGACAGCTCGCCGTCGTCGCCGACCAATACGTAGGCCAGTCCCTTGGCGCCGCGCTGCTTGGCCCACTCCTGCCAGCCGTCGAGCGTGCGCCGCGGCTGCGATGCTCCGCCGGGCATGACGACGGCACCTACGTAGGGAGCCTGGAAGACCCGAAATGTGGTGTCGGAGAAGAACTCCGTGCATTCCACCAATTCCAGTCCGAACCGCAGGTCGGGCTTGTCGGAGCCGAACCGGCGCATGGCGTCGGCGTAGGTCATCCGAGGCAGCGGCAGCGGCAGATCGTAGCCGATCAGCGCCCACAGTGCCTTGAGCACCTGTTCGGCGATGCCGATCACGTCCTCGGCGTCGACGAAGCTCATCTCCAGGTCGAGCTGGGTGAACTCCGGCTGGCGGTCGGCGCGGAAGTCCTCGTCGCGGTAGCAGCGGGCGATCTGGTAGTAGCGCTCCATGCCAGCCACCATGAGAAGCTGCTTGAACAGTTGCGGGCTCTGCGGCAGCGCATAGAACGAGCCGGGCTGCAGTCGGGCCGGCACCAGAAAGTCGCGCGCCCCCTCCGGGGTGGAGCGCGTCAGCGTGGGGGTTTCGATCTCGACGAAGTCATGCTCGGCAAGCACCCCGCGCGCGGCCGCATTGACCTTGGACCGCAGCCGCAGCGCCGCCCCGGGACCGTCTTCGCGGCGCAGGTCGAGGTAGCGGTGTTTGAGCCGTGCCTCTTCGCCGGCCGATTCGTCGAGTTGGAACGGCAATGGCGCGGCCTCGTTGAGGACGGTCAGCTTCGTCGCGTTGACCTCGATCGCTCCGGTCGGCAGGTCCGGGTTCTCATTGCCGGCCGGGCGGACCTCGACGACGCCGGTGATCGCGACGCAGAACTCGGCGCGCAGGCGGTGGGCCTGCTGCAGCACCGCGGCATCGCGAAACACCACCTGCGCCACCCCCGATGCGTCGCGCAGGTCGATGAAGATGACACCGCCGTGGTCGCGGCGCCGAGCCACCCAGCCGGCCAGCGTGACGCTCAGCCCGGCGTCGGTGGCCCGCAATGAGCCTGCGTCGTGGCTGCGCAGCACGAATACCCCCTGGTTTGAGGACGGATCAGGTAACGGTTCGACGGTCGCCAAGTCTAGAGGCATCGCGCTGCCCTGCCCCGTGCCGGTCGGTGCTTTAAGCTGGCTCACTGTGACCAACGGCACCGATGACGTCGACTTCGACTACGACTACGAGGACGATGACGACGTCGTTGCGCCAAAGCAGACCAACAGCCTCAAATGGGGGTTGGCTGCCGTGGTGGTGCTTGCCGTGGTCGCGCTGGTATTGGTCGGGGTGGTGCTGCTCGGTGGTGACCCCGGCAAGGGTTCGTTGGCCGACGGCGGGACCTCCAGCCGCAACGCGGCCTCGGGCATCGCCAGCGCCGACGACACCGGGCCGGTGAGCATCATCATCAGCGACCCCAGTTGCGTCGCGTGGGGGTCGATCAGCGCCAACCTGTCCAGCACGCTGTCCCTGCTGGGACACGGCAAGTGGAATGAGCGCGACCAGTCGATCCCGGCCACGGCGTGGAACGACGAACAGAAGAAGGAGTACTTGGCCGCCGGGCAGGTGGTGCGCAACGCCGCCGCACAGACGGTCGGGCTGGTGAAGCTCACCCCGCACCGGGTGATGCGTGAGCTCTACGAGCAATTCATCGCCTATGCCCGCGCTTTCGTCGAGCACATCCCCACCTACACCGAACGTGACGCCCCGTTGGCCGGTACCGCCCACAGCGCGGCCTCGGCGCTGGCTGCGATCTGCGCGGCGGCCAACAACGGATCGGCGGCGACTCGCGCCCCGCTGGTGGAGGCGCAGTCCGCCCCCACCAAGACCGCCTCGCCGGGTAACCCCACCAATCCGCAGCGCTACCTGACCGGGCCCAACCCGGTCTGCGCGGATTGGAAAGCCGCGCTGGACAAGTTCGGCGCCGATACCGGCGAATGGCAGGAGATCGACCCGAGCATCCCGGCAACCTATTGGAATCCCCAGCAGAAGGCCATCAACCTGGCGGTCGGCCCGGTGATGATCAGCCTGGCCAACAAGATGCAGCAGCTGGGCCGGCGCAGCAACAACCCCACGCTGCAGGACTTCGCGGAGCTCTCCGCGCAGTACCGGCGAGCGTTCGTGCTGGCGCTGCCGACATACGATCCGTCGGACAACTATCTGGCCAACGCCGCGACGTTCCTGTCCACCACGGTGCTGGGTGGGTGTGCGTCGATCACGTCGGCCGGCGGGTAATCCTCTTCAGACCTCAAACACAAGAACCGGCGCAGCCTGCAGGCTGCGCCGGTTCTCACTTGTGTTCTGGCTTCGAGTCAGGCCCAGCTGGAGCCGACGGAGGCGTCGGTGTTGGCCATGTTGTTGCCGGCGCTCTGCACCTTCTGACCGTGG
>NZ_MVHU01000055.1 GCF_002086285.1 Mycolicibacter kumamotonensis
AACCGTCTGGGCGTGCACATCAAAACGCCCCGCCATCGCACGCATCGCGTCCGGATCAGTCATAAAACGAGTTGCCACTGTGGTGTCTCCTTGTCTGAAGTTCGTTTGTTTTCGGTTGGTTGTAGTTGTTTCTGTGGCGGCGCCGTTGCCGGATATAGCCGTCGGTTACCGCGGTAACCGATTACCGGCTTTGCACGTATGAATAGTTCCCCCTCCCATCAGCCTCCGGCCGACGCCGCTCAGCCCGCCGCGGCCGCGTTGGCCGCCTCGGTGGCGGCGTAGGAGGTGGCACTGCTGTTGAGGGTGGCCACGAACATCTCGTGGATTGCCGCGGCCTGCGCGCTCACCTGCTGGTACATCGTGGCGTGCGCGGCGAACTGGGCGGCGGTCAACGCCGAGACCTCATCGGCGGCGGCCGGCACCACACCGGTGGTGGGGGCGGCGGCTGCGGCGTTCTGCGCGTTCAACGCCGAACCGATTCCGCTCAGGTTTCCTGCGGCGGCGGCCAGCGCCTCGGGTTGCGCGTTCACGAACGACATTCGATTTTCCTCCTCGGATCGCCTTCAGCAATCTTTCTGCCCTTGAGCGTAAAGGCTGAAAACGGCGGATGCGGCCCTTGATGCCTACTGTTCACCTGGCGAAAGCAACTGTTCACCTGGGGTAACAGCGGAGTAACCCGCACCCGGCGGCGTCGGCATCGAAAGGAAGCCGACCTGCCGAAACACAGCTCTGCGATTTACCGCCGCAGCAGTGGGGCCAGCGCCCCGCCGAGGCGGCCGCAAAGGCACCTGCCATTAAAATCTCGGCGCGGCGAAATCCCCGGGTCAGCTACCGGTGTGACGCCGCCAGCAACCATCCGTCGCTGTTACCGGTGCCACAGCGGTGGCCGGTGGTACGGCTCAGCGGACCGGCGTGGCAGCGCGTTCGTGTGCCGGGGCGCGCCGCAACTCGGTGGCGGCGACCTGCACGAACACCCCGGTGTCCTCGGCCATCAGCAGGCCGCGGCCGCGGGGCAGCGGACCGCCTTTCATCTTGCCGCGGATGAAGCCCTCGTCGGGGTCGGCGTCCATTACCAGCAGCGGCGCGTTCGCCTGGTGCAGGGCCCGCAGCAGCGGGTCGCTGCCCGCCGACGACCAGCCGCCGAAGGTCCGGGTGGCGATCACATGCAGGCCGACGTCGGCCGCGCGGGTCACCCAGGGGGCGGCCTTCTGGAACGGCGAGTCGAAGCCGGGCGGGAACTGCTGGATGTCGTCGATGATCAAGAAGATCTCCGGCCCGCTCCACCAGGTGCGGGATAGCAGTTCCTCGGCCGACAGGCCCGGCGGTGGTTCACGGTTGGCCAGGGTGGCGGCCAACTCGTTGATCAACGCGACCGTCCCGTCCATGTTGTAGGCGAACTTCTCCACGTAGTCCGAGCCCAGGGTGGTCAACAGCTGCCGACGGGGGTCGATCAGCCACACCTGCGCGGAGCGTTCCGTGGTGGACGGCGCCGTGCTGGCACCGGGTGCGTACAGTCGCTCGATTTCACTCATGATGGTGGCCAGCGTGGTGGTGCGACCGCATTCCCGGCGTCCGGTCACCATCAGGTGCCCGTTCTCGGCGAAGTTCAGATAGACCGGCTGCAGGTCGAGTTCGGAGATCGCCCAGGCGATTCCCCCGGCGCCCACTCCTTCGCGCTGGTCGTTGGCCGCGGCCGCCCGGACCTCGTCCAGCCCGAACCGCGCCGGCAGGCGCCGCACCGGGCGCACCCGGCCCACCGCGATCTGGCTGACCGCGGCGCCGACGCTGTCGGACTCGAAGACCTGCTCGTCGGTGTCGCCCATCGCGGGTCGTGCGATCAGCGTGTGCAGGCCGGACTGGGGGTCGCTGTCCAGTCGCACGTAGTTGACCGCCACCATGCCCCGGCCCGGCTTGACCGGGACGTCCTTGGCGAAGCGGGAGCGCACCAACTTGGCGTCCTCCACGGCGGCCAGGCGCAACTCGACCCGCGATCCGAAACCGCTGCGGACCGGCGGGCGCAGCTCCGACTCGCGGTCGGCGGTCACCACCACGTGCACACCGAACGACGGCCCCTGGTTGATGATCTGGTTGACCTGCTCCACCAGCACCTCGTTGTCCTCGGCGAGCGCGCGGTAGTTGTCGATCACCAGGTAGACGTCGCCGAAACCATCGTTGGGAACGTTGCCCGGGGCGCCGTCGAATTTGCGCCTCCGGAAGACGTCCATCGAGGCCACGTCGTTCTCCAGGAAGCTGCGCTTACGTGTGCGCACCAGTGCCAGCAGTTCGGCGACCGTGCGGCGCACACCGTCGGGGTCGGTCGGACCGCAGACGCTGCCCACGTGCGGCAGTGCGGCCACGGTGGTCAGCGAGGTGCCGCTGTAGGCCAGGCAGTAGAACTGGACTTGTTCGGGGGTGTGGGTCAGCGCGGCCGAGCAGATCAGGGTCTGCAGCGCCGTCGTCTTGCCCGCCCCGCCGGCGCCCAGGATCAGCACGTTGGCGCCCGGCCCGGAGGTGTCCACCGTCCACGGCGGCTGATCGTGCTTGTAGGGCCGGTCGATGAGCCCGATCGGGAACACCAGGTCGCGCCGGGTCCCGTAGCCCTGCTGCCACGGGTGGCCCAGGTAGCGGTTCACCAACTCGTCGACGGGCAACGGGACGTCCAGCGGCGGCTGCCACAGTCGGTAGGGCTCGAAGTCGATCCGGCGCAGCTGGTCGATGATCACCGTGCCGACCTTGGGAATGCGGATCGCTTCCTCTTCCTCGGCGATGGGCTCCTCGGCCGGTGTGGCGGTGATGGCTGGCGTTTCCTCGGCTGCCTCGAGCTCGGTTCCGCTGACGCTCACCTCCAGCGGAGTGAACGCGGTGGTGAACAGCTGCGGCCGGATGTAGTCGATGGAGTGCACCTGCGGCAGCTGCTCGTCGTCGAGCATGCCGCCGCGGTGGTAGTCGCGCCACAGGAACTCGGCCTGGAAACGGATGACCTCTTCGCCGCTCTTGCGGAAGTAACCCAACCCGGCCTTGGCCGGCAGGTTCACTGCGTTCGGCACGCCGGCGGCCTGCGCCGCACCCGCCGTCTGCGCCTTGAGCACCAACCGGTAGCCCATGTTCTCCATCAGCTTCTCGGCGCGGCTTTCGATGGTCTGCGACGCCATCATCAGGTGCACCCAGTAGGCGCGGCCCTGGCGGCCGATCGAGTCCAGCACCTCCACCGCCGTCGGCATGATGCGGAACCACTCGTAGAACTCGTCGATGACTACGACCAGCATCGGCAGCGGCGGCAGACTGTGATCGCCGCGTGCCTGCATCCGGAGCCGGATCTCGTTGTACTCCTTGGCGCCGTCGACGCCGGCCGCGTCACACATCGACTTACGGCGGGCGATCTCGCCCCACATCGCCTCGAGGAAGCGTTCCATCAGTGCCTGGTCGTCTTCCAGGTCGGTGATGATCCGCGAGACGTGCGGTACCCCGGCGAACGGCTTGACCGCCGAGCCACCCTTGAGGTCGGCCAGCACGAACTGCAGCTCATCGGGCGCGTGCCCCAGAAGCAGCGACTCGATCACCGTGCGCACCAGCGTCGACTTACCCGAGCCGGTGGTTCCCGACATGACGCCGTGCGGGCCGTCGCCACCCTCGTCCAGAGACTTCATGTCGAGGAACAGCAGCTCACCGTTGTCGGAGCGGTTGCCGAACGGGACCCGCAGCCGGGCCCGGCTGCCCTCCTTCTGACGGCTCGTCCACAGCTGGTCGAAGTCGATGCGTCCGGCATCCTCGATGCCGTAGTAGGACAGGATGTCGCGGGCCCCGATCTGGTGCGTGACCCGCTGACCGATCTCTTCGTAGGCCTCGGCCAGCCGCCAGTGCGCCATCCGTTGCGCGAACTGCTCGGCGTCGGTCTGGCTGACCTGGTCGGCCAGGGCGAAGAACCACTCGTTGTCGTCGATGACCATCCAGGTGTCGCGGTCACGCGGCAGGGCGTTGATGATGCCCTTGTCGTCGAAGCGCAGCACCCGTTGCGCCACACCGCGCCATTCCGGGGCGCCGGTCAGGTCGAAGAACGTCACGCCGTCGATGCCCTCGGTGGTGTTGACGTACTCCCACTGCGGATCGATGCCGTCGACGACGATCAGGTGGTGCGGTGTCGGAGTCTCCGCCGACGAGCTGGCGTGGCGCGGCATGAACGACCCGCGGCCGGAGAACAGGTCGGCGTGCTCGGTGGCGAAGTCTCGCACCGAGCCGTACACCATGCGGGCGTTACCGGCGGCGTCCTGGCGGCGCGGATCGCCGAAGTGCGGCAGCCACTTGACCCAATCCCATTTCTCCACATCGGAGGTGACGACGACCATGCGAAGGTGGTCGGGTCCGTGCGAGAAGGCCAACTGGCAGATGATCGCGCGCATCAGGCCGAGCACGTGTTCGCGGTCGCCGACCAGTGAGTACCACGGCTCGACCAGCAGGGAGATCATCTTCGGCAGGTTGTAGACGACGCTCTGGTAGCGCCCGAACTCCTGCAGCGCCTTGCCGGTCACCGGTTCGAGCTCGATGTCGGTGGGCATGTTCTGCGGCTCGCCCCAGGTGACCTCCGGTCGGGTCATCCCCACCCCGACCCGGGCCAGCCCGAAGTTGAGGTCCTTGCCGTTGGGTTGGCGCTCCCACATCCGCGTCGAACCCACCGAGGCGGCCAAGGTGGACGGCGCCGGGTGGTACCAGCGGTAGTTGGCGTCCATGCTGTCCGCGGACTCCGCCGCCGACTCCCGAAGTCGGTCGAGCATGAGCATGAACTGGGCGCGCATCGCGTCGAGCTTGGGCCGGCTCAACTGCTGGGCTCCGCCACCGAAGCGGCCACCGAACATCATCATCGCGATTCCGCCGATCATGAAGATCGGGAAGATGGCGCCGGCGCCCAGGAACATCCGGGAGCCGTTGGCCACCGTCATCGAGACCATGCCGACCAGCAGGCCGACCACCAGCACCCCGACCACCACGAGCCACCACGGCTTGCCTTCCGGCGGTGGCACGCTCAGCGGCGTCGGCAATACGATGTTCTCCGGCTTGACCACCGGAGCGCGTTCCGGCGTTGGCCGGGCATATCCACGTTTCACTTAGGCACCGCCAATTCTGCAGGGCTCATATCGGTTGGCAGGGTGTCGTGACGCACCAGCGCGTCCTGGCGGGACAGCGTCGGGCCGTGCGCCAGCAGGCGCAACGCCACCGACGGTGCCAGCGCGGGCTCGCCGACCAGACCGAGCGCCTTGCGTTCGTCGTCGCCGGGTACACCGAATCGCACGCCCGAGGCCGACAACCACCACAACGATTCCCGGGTCGAGGCGTCCGGGTCGTTGCCGGTCACCGCGACGAAGTTGCCGTAGCCCGGACCGAAATAAACCCGGTCAGCCTGCGGCGTGTTGGTGTCGTTGGTCTTCACCAGGGACACCACTCGGTTGATTTGCTTCTGCGGCACGGGAATTGTGGGGCCGGACACCACCTGTACCCGCGCCCGGCTGTCACCGTTGGAGCGCTCCCACCACCAGCAGGTGGATGGGTTCTCCTTGATGTCGACGACCTTCAGCGGCCCCTCCGGGTAGGCCGAGAGGTCCAGTCCGGTGACCACCGGCATCTTCGCCAGATCCTGCGGCGCAACCACTGCCGGCGCACCGCCCGCGGTCGCCCCGGCGTTCTGCAGGATGCGCGCCACCACCGGTGACACGGTCTGCACGCCGTTCATCAGCACCACCGAATACTGTTGCGGCCCAGCCAATTGCGGCGTGGTGAAGACGGTTCCCACTGGCCCGGGGGCATTGGGAAAGGCCGGCGGCTTACCGGCGTCGGGAACGAACGGCACCGCCAGCTCCGGCCCGACCGGCAGCGCGTCGAACAGCGCCTGGCTCATCGGCCGGGCGTGCTCGACCTGCTCGGGGGTCAGCCCCAGCGGCAGCAGCACCGCCCGGTCGGCGGCGTCGATACGCGAGCGGCGCCCCTGGCGGACCACCCACGACTCGTCGCGGTAGCGCAGCACCACCGCGTCCGGGCCGTCGAGCACCCGGCGCCGGGAGTCGGCGCTGAGGTCGGGCGTGCCGTCGATCACCGTCACGGTCACCGGCGACGGCGCCCCGACACCCTGGACGTTGGCGACGGTGTCGCAGATCAGCCACGACGACGACGTGGGGGCGGTCGGCTGGATGTCCGAGGGGGCCCCCGGAATACCGACCAGCGGGCCGTGCGGCTGCTCGGCGATCTGCGTCGAGCGCACTTTGTGGGGATTGTCGGGGCGGCCGGCGATCAGCCGGGCCGAAGCCAAATTCAGTGCGGGATATAACGTGTCGCCGACCCGCACGTAGAGGGCCCCCGAGTCACGGTCGGCGATAATGGGCGATTCGTTCAGCTGGCCCGAGGGGCTCAGAAACGACCACAGCAGCGCACCCAGGCAGATGACCGAGGCCGCCGACACCGAGGCGACGACCGCCAGCGCTTGCCGCCGGCCCGGTTCCACTTCCATCCGAACCTGCCAGCGAGTCAACGCCATCGCGGTCCGCCGCGCCAGGAATTGGTACCCGGTCATCTGGGTACGCGTCGACAGCCCCAGCCCGTAGCCGGGACCCCGGTGTTCGTCAGCCACGGTGCGTCCCAACCCCCACCCGTTGCACTGCCCGGCCGACGCGCCGTACCGGTGCCTTATTGGTCGTCATCTACCCCTGCCTGATCACACGTTTCTCCACTGCGCATGCTAGCCGTGTTACGCAGTGGCCGCCCGCCGCGCAGATTCCAATCCGGCAGCGATGGCGAATTCGGTTCACTGAATCTGTCTTGAATTATGGCGGCATTAGGTAAACGGTCAGTTACGCCCAATTTTCGGGTCGGGACACCGCGGCGCCGCCCGACGGACGGCCGCACGTACGCTCGGAAAGAATCGCGGCGATCAGAACACCGTCGCGGCCGGTACGGACCGACGAGCGCCGTACCGCAACCGCGGCGATCCACGCCGTCATGATCCCTATCTGCGTTATCTGAACTTCCTGCCAGAAACCTGTGCATTTGGTGTCAGACCACCAGGGTGCGAGGCCGACGGCTGTACTGTCTGGGCGTGACAACGATCGACGGACAGGGTTCTGACGGACAGCTGGACCCACGAGGTCCTGCCACCTCACCAGCAGCGAAAGAGACAACCCACCACGTCAAGTACTCCACCGACGTCGTCGACGTCGAGTTGGAGCTGGAACAGGGCTACCGCACCGAGATTCATAAGAATCACGACGACACCGTCGACGTCGAGACCTACGGTGGTGGCTTTGACCTCTCGCGCCGCGCGACCGCCCCGCATCTGCGCGTCGGAAAAGACAAGTGGTTCAACCTGCTGTGGCTGATCCCGATCGGCTTCGTCGGGCTGGTGGCGATGATCGCGGCCGGCAAGGGGATCCGGAATATCCCCGGCGTCGAGGACTTCATCGCCCGGTACCCGGGCAGCACGCCGTCGTCCGCGATCGAAGACGGCCTGCCCGCCTGGGCCGGCTGGACGCACTTCTTCAACCTGTTCATGATGATCTTCATCATTCGGGCGGGCATCCAGATTCTCTGCGACCACCCGAGGCTGTACTTCAGCCGCAACTCCACCCCCGGTAAAGACGAATGGCTGCGGGTGGGGCCGCCGGTTCCGGACGACCCGTACTGGACCGCCAACGCCGACACCGTCGCGCTGCCGGCGCAGTTCGGCCTGCCGGGTTTTCGGCACTCGATCGGCCTGGCCCGTTGGTGGCACCTGGGCACGGGCGTGCTCTGGCTGCTCAACGGCGCGATCTTCTACGTCTTGTTGTTCACCACCGGGCAGTGGCGGCGCATCGTGCCGACCAGCTGGGACATCATCCCGCACGCCGGCTCGGTGATGATCCAGTACGCCTCGATGAACTGGCCGGACGACCACACCTGGACCAACTACAACGCGCTGCAGTTGCTCTCCTACTTCGTCACGGTATTCATCGCCGCCCCGGCCGCGTTGATCACCGCCCTGGGCATGTCACCGGCGCTGTCGCAGCGGCTCGGGCTGATCAGCAAGCACATGCGCCTGAACCTGCAGATCGCCCGGTCCCTGCACTTCCTGGTGCTGTGCTACTTCCTGATGTTCATCCTGGTCCACGTCACGATGGTGTTCGCCACCGACGCCTTCGACAATCTGAACCACATGTTCGCCGCGCGCGGTTGCGCCGAAGGCGCCGGACCCGAATGCCACAGCGCCACCGGGTTCTATGTCTTCTGCGTGGCCCTGGTGGTGTGCGTCATTGGCTGGATCGCCGCCACCCCGCTCACGCTGCGGTACCCGCGGGTCGTCCAGAAGGTCGGCTACGCCCTGATCGGCCCGTTCCAGCGGGCACTGGAGAAGCTCGACCCTAAGCCGGGCACCTTCACCGAGGAAGACATCTCACCGTTCCACTGGCGCAACGGCCGGCTGCCGGAGACCGTCGAATACAAGGAGTTGGAGGCCAACGACTTCAAGGACTGGCGACTGAAGGTCTACGGGCTGGTCGAGAACCCGATGGAATTCTCTCTGGAGGACCTCAAGGCGCTGCCGTACCACGACCAGATCACCCAGCACATGTGTGTGCAGGCCTGGTCCGGTGTGGCCAAGTGGGGCGGCGTGCAGATGTCGACGATCATGAACATCGTCAAGCCGTTGCCGGAGGCGAAGTGGGCCGTCTTCTACTCGATGGGTCTGGGCGCCACCGGCGGGATCTACTACAACGCGCACCCGGTCGACCAGATGTGGCATCACATGTCGATGCTCGCCTACAACATGAACGACCAGCCGCTGCCCTACATGCACGGCCGGCCGTTGCGGCTGCGCAATGAATTGCAGCACGGCTACAAGCTGGTCAAGTGGATCAAGGGCATCGAGTTCGTCGCCTCCTACGAGGAGATCGGCAGCGGCCACGGCGGCTACAGCGAAGACCACAAGTTCTTCGGTCGCCACCAGACGATCTGACACTCGCGGTAAGCAGTGAGGGCCGGCCTGACTAGGCCGGCCCTTTCTGCGTTTCGCGCCGGGCGGCCCGGTGCGCTCAGGGACCCGGCACCGAATCTCCATGAAGCTCGCAGCCAGGCCCCCTAATATTCCGCATGTTAATGCTTTTTATTACGGGATGCAGACGGGTGAGGAATCGGGCATGGCACACCTTGACGAGAACCACGCGGCGAACCGAACAGCGCTGGTGAGTCACCGTGACGAGCTGACACCCGCGCACGACGTCGTCAACCACGAGACGTGGGCGGGCGGCCTGGGCGAGAAGAGGGCCATCGCTCCCCGGCTGCGCGTCGGCCGGGACAAGTGGTTCAACCTACTGTGGCTGATCCCCATGGGTTTCGCGGCACTGGTCACCGCCGTCGCCGTGGCGAAGTACCTGGTGGGCTTCCCGGCGGTCGACGACTTCGTCCACCGCTACCCCGGCACCGTCGCGACCGACAGCACCGCGCCGGGAATCCCCGCGTGGGCCGGCTGGCAGCACTTCTTCAATCTTTTCCTGATGACGTTCATCGTCCGGTCCGGCATCCAGATCCTCGCCGACCATCCCCGGTTGTACTTCAGCCGCAACGCCACCCCGGACACCGACGAGTGGTTCCGTATCGCCGGGCCGGTTCCCAAGGACCCGATGTGGACGGCCAAGCAGGACTCGGTGGGCCTTCCCGACCAGCTCGGTCTTCCCGGGATCCGCCACGCGATCGGCCTGGCTCGCTGGTGGCACCTGGGCACCGATGTGGTGTGGTTGGCCAACGGTGCGGTGTTCTACGTGCTGCTGTTCACCACCGGGCATTGGCGCCATCTGGTACCCACCAGCTGGGACGTCTTCCCCAACGCGGTGTCGGTGGCCATTCAGTACCTCTCGCTGAACTGGCCCGACGACAACGGCTGGGTGGCCTACAACAGCCTGCAGCTGCTGGCGTACTTCACGACGGTGTTCGTCGCCGCCCCGGCCGCGTTGATCACCGGGCTGGGGATGAGTCCGGCGGTATCGATGCGCCTGACCCACATCAGCAAGCGACTGAGCATCCAGCTGGCCCGCTCGCTGCACTTTCTGGTGATGGCCTACTTCCTGGCGTTCATCGGCGTGCACGTCACGCTGGTGTTGGCCACCGAGGCCGTACGCAACCTCAACCACATGTTCGCCGCTCGTGACGGCTCCGGGCTGGCCGGATTCTGGGTTTTCACCGCCGCGATGGCGGTGACGATGGCCGCCTGGGTGCGGGCCACCCCGTTCACCTACCGCCATCCACGGGTAGTGCAACGAGTGGGCTACGCGCTGATCGGCCCGCTGCAGCGCTTGTTCGAGTTCGCCAACCCCAAACCGGGTGCGTTCACCGAGGAACACATCTCGCCGCACTTCTGGCACAACGGCACCTACCCGGAAACCGTCGAGTACAAGGAGCTGTTCGCCGGCGATTTCGCCGACTGGCGGCTGCACGTCTACGGCTTGGTCGAACACCCGAGAGAATTCTCCCTCGAGGAACTGAAAGCCCTGCCCTACCACGAACAGATCACCCAGCACTTCTGCATTCAGGGTTGGTCCGGAGTGGCCAAGTGGGGCGGGGTCGCGATGAAGACCATCCTCGACATCGTCAAACCCCTGCCCGAGGCCAAGTGGGTGGTGTTCTACTCGATGGCCCCCGGGTCCGAGGGCGGGCTCTACTACGACGCGCACGCCATCGAGCAGATGGACCACCATCTGACGATGCTGGCCTACCGGATGAACGACGAACCGCTCAGCTACGGCCACGGAGCGCCGCTGCGGCTACGTAACGAGCTGCAGCACGGCTTCAAAATGGTCAAGTGGCTCAAGGGTATTGAGTTCGTTGCACACTTCCGCGAAGTGGGTGGCGGCTACGGCGGTTACAATGAGGATCATGAATTCTTCGGGTATCGGCAGACGCTGTAGGCCGCATCACCGCCGGACCGCCGTAGGGTAGATCCCAGCAATCCAACGACGGGAGAATCCATGCGGAATCGCGGTATCGGAAAGTCAGTCCTGTCGATGGTGGCGGCCGGGCTCGCAGTCGGCGCGGTGGCGACCGCCTGCGGTGACTGCGAGAGCGATTCCGAGGAGGGCGCCGCCGGCGAGGTCACCGTGGCCCCCGCCGCCCCGTTGGCGCCGATCGAGCCCGGCGAAGCCGCCACCCTGCCGGAGCCGACCCCCGCCCCGGAAGCCCCGCTCACCAGTGCCGCACCCGCCTACGAGCGCCCCGCCCAGCAGGGCGAGGCCAACACCGTGCCCGCGCCGGCGGCGCCCCGGGTGCCGTCGGCGCCCGCTGTGCCCGCAGTTCCGGCCATCCCGGCGATCCCCGCGATTCCGGCGATCCCGGCCATCCCGGCGATCCCCTACCCGTAGACGGCCGCTCACGGCCCCGTCCAGGCCGCGTCCAGGCGATCGGCCACGTCGATGATCTGGGCCTTTTGCGACTGGGGGCTCTCGATCTCGTCGGCGACGTAACTGGCGATGAACCGTCGGATCTCGCCGTCAACTCCGGCGAAGATCCGCAGCAGCTCACCGCGAATGGACGTCGATGACACCTCTACGGTGATGTCGGACGGCCGCGGTTTGGGCACGTCGATGATCAGCAGCAACGGCTCGGCGGCCCGCGCCGTGGCCCGCAGCGCGATGTCGCCGGCGACGGTGAAGCGCTGCTTGTCCAGCCGCAGGTCGATGAGCAGGTCGATCACCAGTGGGATGTGGATCGCGAACGTGAGCAGATCCCCCAACCCGCGATCCACCCGAGGCTGCTCGATCCTGACCTTCGCGCTGACCCGGGCGATCCCGCCGGGGCCCTGACGCATCGGGGGCATCTCGAACTCGTCGCCGGCGATCGCCGCGAACGCAGCTGCCACCCGCTCTTCGGTGACCGCGATCTCGAAGAACTTCCGCCCGAACTCTTCGTAAGTCAGGTAGCTGACGTTCTGCATAGCTTGATACCGTCTCACGTTCACATCTGTAACGGCCGCTGATCGGCGTGCGCGTCGCCGCTATCTTCTCACCCGGGCCCCGGCCAGCGGCGGGGTGTTCGATCGGCGGCCCGCGCCACGTCGGGGACCCGGCGAGGCATCGCCGGCGTTAATGGCCCGGTGCAGCGACCCCGCCCCGGACGGAATCAGCCCTCGAGTCGCGCGCATCGCGGCGCGCTGGGTGATTACTGCGGTCTCGCCGACATCCGTGCGAACCGGTAGGTCGTCCACCGGCGACTGATCGAAAAGAGTTAAATCCCAACGAGAATCATTGCGGCAGATCAGCGCGGAAATCACATACGATGCGTAACAGGCGTTTTCGACGGCGTCGGCGCACTCTGGACCCGGTTTTCCGATTTGCCACTCGATTTCGTTTCAGTTCGAAATTTAGGCCGTTTCAAGCACTCTCAAACGACGCGGATACCGCCTCTACCTGCGGGTTAGCGTGTGTTTCGGGGGTGAAATCCGGTTCGGGAAGGCCGTTTTCACCCTTCTACCTGGCGTTTTCCGTTGCGGCGTAATGCTTAACAACTTGAACCCCAAACGTGATGCCTGCCACAGATTTTGGCTGCCGCACAAGGCCATTGTTAATGTGCCTGGTCATGTTTGGTCTCGAAGCGCTGATGGCGCTCATCCAGCAGGTTTCCGGCACCCCGTACATCACCGGTGGGGACAGCCCCGCGGGAACGGATTGCTCGGGCTTGGCCTCGTGGGTGACCAATGTGGCCACCGGCCGGCCGGCCTTCGGCAACCGGTTCCACACCGCCAACGAGGAGTCTGCACTGCTGGCCCGCGGCTTCCAGTACGGAACCGCTCCCGGCGCCCTGGTGGTGGGCTGGAACAGCCACCACACCGCGGTCACCTTGCCCGACGGCACTCCGGTGTCCAGCGGCGAGCGCGGCGGGGTGAAGATCGGCGGCGGCGGCGCCTACCAGCCCCAGTTCACCCACCACATGTACTTGCCGATGCCCGCCGACGACCAGGCGCCCCCGATGGAGGCCCCGGTGCAGTTCGCCGCCATGGAGGAGCCGCCCGCCCCGGAGCCGGCCGCCGAGCCGATGGGCTTCGAGATGGCGCCGCCCCCGTTCGACGCCCCGCCCCCCGAGGCGCCGCCCGCCGAGGCGCCGCCGTTCGAGGCCCCCATGGACCTCCCGCCGGGCGAAGCGCCGCCGATGGACGCGTTGCCCGAACCTCCGGCCGAGCCCGGCCCGGCCCCCATCGACCGCGACGCGCCGCCGGCTTAATCCACCGGCGCCACCTCCGCCTGGCTGCGACGTCGCGCCAGCAGCCACGCCAGCCCGTGCCCTTCGCCGTGGGCGATCACCTCAAGACCGGCGAAGGCCGCCCGGAGCTCACCCGGCGCGACCCGGAACCGCCCGGCGCGGCCCCCGACCTGGCTGAGGGCGGTGACGGCCAGCAGTCCGCCCGGTGCCAGGCGTTCGATCATCGGGGCATCCAGCCGCCGGTCGCGGAACCGGGCGCAGTGGACGACGTCCGCGGGCGGCCCGTGGGGCAACCCGCGATCGAGGTCGGCGACATCGAACCGGCAGCGGTCGGTAACCCCGCAGCGCTGCGCCAGCGCGCGTGCCTGCTCGATCGCGACCGGGGATACGTCGAGCCCCTGGACCTGTAGTCCCCGCTGGGCGAGCCACACCGCACCGGTCCCCTGCCCGCAGGCGACGTCGAGCGCGTGTCCCGCGGTAGGAAACTCACCCAGGTGGGCCGCGAAGACCGCCGCCGGACCAATCGCGTCGGGCGCCGGCACACCTGCCTCGGTGTATTTCTGATCCCAGTGGGCACGGTCGTGGTCACTCATCGCGATGGACGATACTGCGATGGTGAAACTACGCCCCTGGATCGTGCTGGTGCTCTTCGTCGTGGGTGCCGCAGCAGGGCTGATCGGCGATCATTCTCATGTGGTCACCGGAACCACCGAGTACCTGCCGCCCGCACACGCGGCGCCGTTCATCTGGAGCAGCCCGCTCTGGTTTGCGGTCATGGTCGGCGCGGGCACAACAATTCTGGCGGAGCTGCGACTGCATCTCCCCGCGGTGCGCACCGGGGTGACGGTGCGCCAGGGGGTGGCTGGTATCGCGGCGGTGCTGGGCAGCTATGTCGTGACCGCGATGCTGCACACCGCACCGGCAGTTCCGATCACCACCTTGATCTGTGCCTTCGCGGTGCTCACCTTCTGTGCACTGGGAGATGGTCCCGCGATCGTGTGCGGGGTCCTGGCCGCGGTCTGCGGGCCGGCCATCGAGATCGCGATCGCCGCGGCCGGCCATTTCCGCTACGCCGAGGATTCCGACGCCTTGTTCGGGGTGGCTCCGTGGCTGATTCCGCTGTACTTCGCGTTCGGAGTCGTCGCGGCACTGATCGGCGAAATCGCAGCTGGCACAAGGCGATCGGCACCCTAGGATAGGCAGGTCGTATCGATGGCACCGGTCGCGCTCGGCGGATATCACGCCAAGCAGTGCGCTCGCGTCACCCATAACCTGTTCGCCCCCGGTATCCGGGAGCCGGCCGCTCCCTCGCCGGAACTGGTGGCGTTGCGCGAAGCCGGCATCGCCTTCGAGGCCGCGATCCTCGACGAACTGCGGGACCGCTTCGGTGATTCGGAGCGGCTGGTGGTGCTCGACGCCGACACCGGCCGAAACGAGCAACGGCGGCAAACCCTTGCGGCGATGGATGCCGGCGTCGCGGTGATCGTCGGAGCACTCCTACCGCAGGTCAACGGCCGCTCCGGCATGCCCGATGTGCTGATCCGGTATGCAGGCGGCTATCTGCCCGTCGACATCAAGAATCACCGCACCCTGAACACGTCGAAACGCTCTGAGGCGTGGGTGTCGACGCTGTCGGCGCCGGATCAACTGCTGACCTGCGCCGGCTACAGCGACCGCGGGACACGCTGGCGTGACGATGTCATGCAACTGGCGCACTACACCCGGATGTTGCAGGAGTTGGGGTATCACCCCGGCCTGCACCGCGGCGGCATCATCGGCAGCTCCGATCTGACCGGGCTCGTCGGCGATCAACACGGCATCACCTGGTATGACCTGCAGGCCGAGACCATCACCACCTATTCCGCCAGCGATCCGCAGCGCCGCAAGAAGCGCTCCGCCCTGCAGCGCTACGACCATGAGTTCGCCTTTCGCCTCGAAGTCGCGCACGCTGCGGCGTCCGGCCGGGAACTGGTGCGGCCCTACCGGATCGGTGACTGCGACACCTGCGAGTGGTTCGAGCACTGCGCCGCGGTGGCCGGCGACGACGACGCATCCTTCGCGATCGAGACCGGCCACCTGAACGTCCGGGAATGGCAATATCTGTACCGGCAGTGCGGTGACGGCGAGCGGTTGAGCGTCGCCGCGTTGGCGCAGGTCGACCCGGATGCTCACGCCGAGGCATTCCGCATCCAATCGGTCGGCACCCAGAAACCGGAAGATCGGTTGGCGAAGGTGATCCGGCGCGCCCGAATGAGCTGCGCCGACATCGATTACGAGCAACGCGGACCGGTCCGTCCCGCGGTTCCCTGCGCCGACATCGAGGTCGACTTCGACATCGAGTGGGACGGTGAGGGCAGGATCTACCAGTGGGGCGTGCGCATTCGCGACGGCCAGGACGACACGACCGCCCGCTACGAGCCGGTGGTCTCGTTCGACCCGCTCGACGACGACGGCGAAGCCGAGCTCGCCGACGAATTCGTCTCCCGCATCCGGCAATTGCGTGAGCGGGCCGAGCGACAGGGTAATTCCCTGCGCGTCTTCCACTGGCACCATCCCGAGACGTCGAGCACCCGCAGGTTCGCCGCCGTCGCAGAAGTCCTCGACGGCCTCACCTGCGATTTGCGCCAGTGGTTCGACGCAGAGTATTTCGCCCGCACCTCGTCGTCGATCAAATGCGTCGCCGGCTACTTCGGCTTCCAGTGGGAGGTCGATGACGCCGGCGGCCTGGCCTCTCAGCTGGCGATCGACGTCGCCCGGGGCGGAGGCCCCGAGGCCGACGCGGCCCGGCAGTGGTGCCTGCGATACAACGAATGCGACGTCGCGGCGCAGGCCGCGATCCGCGACGGGCTGCGCGCCGACGGCCCCTGAGCCGGCTCAGCCTTGCCGCTGCACCGACGGGCAGATATTCGCGTGGGCGGAGTCGACCACCTGGCTTGCGGTCGGTTTGGGAACCTGCAGATAGACCGAGACCTGCTCGACGATCAGGCTGGTCGGGTGCTTGGGGAATTCCAGGCAGGCGGTGCGTCCGGCGGCCAGCCGCGGCGCTTCACTGCCCGGCGGGAACTGCGGGCGGATCGCGTTGAGGTAAGCCATCTCCCCCGCGTTCGGGTAGGTCGACTGCTGGGCGGTGCACAGCAGAATATCCGGGCTGTTACCGCAGTAGTCCGGATCGCGGGGATTGAGCGGATCGGCGTGAGCCGATGACGCGGCACCGCTGAGCCCGGCCAGGGCACTCGCGGCCAGGGCTGTCGCCAGGGCGGTTGATTTCACGTCCAGTGCCTTTCTTCCTCGCCGCTGACGCTAGCAGCTCTGCGCCGTGGCAGCCCCTGATCGGGACCGCTCGTCCCGCACCGTCCACGCTCGTCGTAGCATCGCCGCTATGAGTCGGACCCGGTTCACCGCAGCGTCGGCCGCCGCCTGCATCTCGGTCGGGGCGCTCTTGGGCGCCGCCCCGGCCCACGCCGACGAGGCCGGCTTCATGACCTACCTCAACACCCACGGCTACACCGCCCGCTACGCCGGGGACGAACCGATTCCCGAGCCGAGCGTGCGCTCGCTCGGGCACATGATCTGCGAGAACCTGCGCGTCGGCCGCAGCGTGGAAGTCCAGCAGCCGCACTACCCGGCGTGGCCGCAGTTCGCCCTCATCGCCGAGGCCGCACAGCACGAGTTGTGCCCGGGCGTCTAGCACCGGCCCAAAAGCCCACCGTGTGTCGGGCGGGGGCGCTGCGGGTAATTCCGTGGCATGAGGCTGCGCAGGAGCACTGTCGGGGCCGGGGGCTTCCGCCGGGTCGGTCGGGGCCGCGGCTTCTCCTACACCGATGGCCCCCGGCCGGTCGAGGACCCCGGGGTGCTCGCCCGGATCAAGGAGCTGGCCATTCCGCCGGCCTGGCGCAATGTGTGGATCTGTTCGCACGCCAACGGGCACATCCAGGCCATGGGAACCGACGCCGCCGGACGTAAGCAGTATCTCTACCACCCGCAGTGGCAGGCCGAGCGGGCCGAGGAGAAATACGACCGGGTGCTGAGCCTGGCCAAGATCCTGCCGCAGTGGCGCGCCGACATCCTCACCGACCTGCGCTGCCGCGGGCTCAAACGCGACCGGGTGCTGGCGGTCGCCCAGCAGTTGATCGACCGGGGCTATTTCCGGGCCGGCGGCGAGGAATACGCCCAGGAGAACGGCAGCTTCGGGCTGGCGACCCTGCTTCGTGACCACGTCCGGATACGCAGCGGCTGCGTCGATTTCGACTATCCGGCCAAAAGCGGAGTGCGACGAACGGTCTCGGTGGACGACGCGCTGGTGGTCCGGGCGGTACGGTCACTGCTGCGTGCGCCGACCGACATTCCCCGCCTGCTGGTGTACCGCACACCCGAGGGGTGGTCCGAGGTGCGCGCCGATGACCTCAACGAACGGTCCCGGGAACTGACCGACGAGCAGTTCAGCGTCAAGGACTTGCGGACTTGGCATGGCACCGTGTTGGCGGCCGAGCGCTTCGCCGTCGCTCACGAGCCGGCCACCACAACCGTCCGGCGCCGCGAGATTGCCGCGGTAATGCGTAGTGTGGCAGAGGAATTGGGCAATACCCCGGCGGTGGCCCGCGGATCGTACGTGGATCCGCGGGTGGTGGAGGCCTACGAGCAGGGCATCACCATCCGCTCGGCGTTGAACCGGGTGAAGGGCCGCACCAAGTCGGCCGCGCGCACTCGCCGTCGAGAATGCGACCGCGCGGATGATCCGGCGCATCGACCGGGCACGGCGCTGAGCTTTTCCGCTCGCCTCGCCTGCCGGCCACTACGATTGGTCGTGCACGCAGGCGTGCACATTCATCGTGGGACTTCGTCGCCCTGACCAACATCGAACACGTCTACGTCCATGACCGGCGGCTCAGATGAGGAAGGTGACGCGGTGGCTCATCCGGGGCGGCAACGCCGGGGACAGGATCTGCTGTTCGACGCCCTGACCACCAAGGGCACCGCGTTCACCCACGACGAGCGGTGCCAATACGGCCTGCTGGGTCTGCTGCCGGTGGCGGTCAAGACCATTGCCGAGCAGGCCGCCCACACCTACACCGAGTTCTCGACCCGCCACGATGATCTGGACAAGCACATCTACCTGCGCGCACTGCAGGATCGCAACGAGACGTTGTTCTACCGACTGTTAAGTGAACACATCGGCGAGATGCTGCCGATCGTTTACACGCCGACGGTCGGCGAGGCCTGCCGGCAGTTCAGCGAGATCTACCGTCGGCCGCGGGGGCTGTTCGTGTCGTATCCCGACCGGGACCGGTTGCGCGAGGTGTTGCGCAACCGGCGCGAGCAGCAGGTGGACGTCATCGTCGTCACCGACGGACAGCGCATCCTCGGCCTGGGCGATCAGGGCATCGGCGGGATGGGCATTCCGATCGGCAAGCTCTCGCTGTACACCCTGATCGGCGGGATCGCGCCGGCCCGCACCTTGCCGATCATCCTCGATGTCGGCACCGACAACGTCGAACTGCTCGACGATCCCCAATACCTCGGCTGGCGTCATCGGCGCATCAGCGACGAGGAGTACTACGCGTTCGTCGAGGACTTCGTCACCGTAGTGGAGGAGGAACTGCCCGGCGTGCTGCTGCAGTGGGAGGATTTCGCCACCGCGCACGCGCTGCCGTTGTTGGAGCGCTACCGCGGCCGGTTGCTGACGTTCAACGACGACATCCAGGGCACCGCGGCCGTCACGCTGGGCGCGTTGCACGGCGCGGTCCGGGCGGCCGGGCGCCCGCTGGTACAGCAACAGGTGGTGATGTTCGGCGCCGGCTCGGCCGGCATCGGTGTGCTGGAGATGATCCGCCAGGAGATGGTGGCGGAGGGGCTCAGCGATTCCGAAGCGGCCGAACGGCTTTGGGCGATCGATGTGGACGGGCTGTTGACCGATGACCGCACCGACCTGTCGGACAGCCAGCGCCGCTTCGCTCAACCCGCCTCCCGCGTCAGCGGCTGGGACGGTCACGGCCTGGCCGACGTGGTGCACCATGTCGATGTGGGCATTCTGGTGGGGTTGTCGACGGCGGCGGGCGCCTTCACCGAGCAGATCATCCGCGCGCTGGCGGCCAAGACCGACCACCCGATCATCTTCCCGCTGTCCAATCCGACCAGCCGGGCCGAAGCCCACCCCGCCGAACTCGACGCCTGGACGAACGGGCGGGCGCTGATCGCCACCGGTTCACCGTTCGCCCCGGTGCAACGCGGCGATCAGACCCGCCACATCGCGCAGTGCAACAACGTCTATATCTTCCCTGCCATCGGGCTGGCGGTGACCGCCGCACGCGCGACCCGTGTCACCGACGCCATGATGCTGGCGGCGGCCACCACCTTGGGCGATGCCTCCCCCGCGCTGAGCGATCCCAGCCGGCCACTGTTGCCGGCGTTCGAGGACCTGCCGGAGATCACCACCCGGATCGCGACCGCGGTGGCGATCCAGGCGGTGCGCGACAAAGTGGCACCCGAGACCTCCGAAGAGCAGCTGGCGGCCGCGGTCCGTCGCACCCGCTGGATACCCGAGTACCCGACGCGCTAGCCGTCCTGGGCAACCGTCCTGCGATATGCGATGTCAATTCACTAAAGTGCTGGTGGTGGAAAGAGGGAAGATCGTCCGGCGCTGCGGTCGTGGCCTCGCCATCGTGGCGTCGCTGGCGGTCTCCGCCGCCCTCCTTCAGGCGCAGGGCACCGACGCACCGGCCCCGGCCCCCAAGGACATCAGCGAGACGGCCGAGGCGGCAGCACCGCCCGCCCCGCCGCCGCCACCACCGGCCGGCGAGATGCGCGTGGCCAACGCCGCCGAGACCGCCGCGCTGGCCGCCAACGTGCCGATGCCGACCGGGGGTCAGCAGTTCGCCTTCCCGCTGCCGGCCGGGGTGGCGCCCGAGAACGGACTGCAGGTCAAGACCATCTGGGCGGCCCGCGCCATCGGCGTGCTGTTTCAGGAGATCAAGACGATCTACGGTTACCGCCAGGACCCGCTGCGCTGGCATCCCGACGGGCTAGCCATCGACGTGATGATCCCCGACTACCACAGCGAGGCCGGAATCCTGCTCGGCGATCAGATCGCCGGCTATGCCCTGGCCAACGCCAAGCGCTGGGGTGTCAACCACGTGATCTGGCGGCAGAAGATCTACCCCGGGGTCGGTGGCGGCAACTGGACCTCCGACTACGGCAACGAGACCGCCAACCACTACGACCACGTCCACATCGCCACCAACGGCGGCGGCTATCCGACCGGGCAAGAGACGTACTTCATCACGTCGATGACCCCGGCGCCGCCGGACTGAGCGGCGCGGCCTCTCGCCGCCGGCACGCCAGGCGAGCCGAACACCCACAACGTCGAACGTGTGTTCTAATGTGTGGCAGGCCGGCCCGCGTACCGCGGGCGACGAGGAGAAGGAGTTCGCCGCCACCATGACATCGACTTTCGCCGTAGCAGCCCCCACCGCCGCCACCCCCGCCCCCGA
>NZ_MVHU01000056.1 GCF_002086285.1 Mycolicibacter kumamotonensis
GAGTTCGCTCTACAGTGGACCACGACCCACCAACCCCAAGTCGCATAGCGACTGGACCACCAAACGGGTCCCCCTCAGCGGTACCATCCAACTCGGCCCGGCCGCACACCGGCGGCAACAGGCCGGCTAGCGTCATCAGCAGTGTCGTTTTGCCAGCGCCGCTGGGGCCGGTGACCGCCAGCCGGGCACCGGGTCGCAGGTCCACCGTCACCAGGGTCGAGCGCTCAGCGTGGTGACCGGCGCGAATATTGGCAGCGTATAGCCGGTGGGTCACCGGTGGATACGCCTGTGCCGGTGGGCGAACCAGGCTCCGCGCCGGCGCACCCGCGGGGGCCAGGTCGAGCAGGCGTCGCGCCGCGATCCGCGACCGGGTCAACTGGATGGCCGCGCCCGGCAACGACGTGGTCGTCTCGAATGCCGACAGCGGCAACAGCATCAGAATCGCCAGGGTGGTGGGCGCGACGGTGGACGCAATCGAGATGCCGGCTATCACCGCGCCGAGTACGCTGACCCCGACCGCGGCGGTGGGCATGGCGGCGGCCACCGCGGCCGGTGTTGCCGCGGCGTCGATCGCGTCGGCCCAGGCGCGTTGCCGACGCTGCGATTCGGCGATGATAGCGGGCAGTCTGCCGCTGACGCGCAGCTCCGCGGCGTGCTCCAGCGCGAGCATCGCCGCCACGTCACGATCGGCCAGGTGTTGGCGGGCAACGGCTTCCTGCGCCGCCGCCGCCCGCGCCGACAACCACGGCGCGATCACTCCGGCAGCAAGCAAGCAGGTCGCCAGCACCGCGGCGGCCGCCCGCGAAATCACCGCAATCACCACCACAGCGTCCAGGCTCAGGACCGCCGCGACACCGATCGGCAGCAGGGCGCGCACCAGCACGTCGGCCAGCACGTCGACATCGGCGCCGACCCGCGCCACCAGCTCACCGCTGTGCAGCCGGGTCGCGACGTCTGCGGGTCCGTGGGCCAGCCGGCGATAGATTGCGACGCGGGCGGTGCCGGCCGCGCGCAGTGCGGTGTCATGGGTGGCTAGCCGCTCGCAGTAGTGCAGCACGCCTCGGGAAATCGCGAGTGAACGTACCGCGACGACGGCGATCGACAGGTCCAGTACCGGCGGCATCTGCCAGGCACGGGTGATCAGCCAGGCCGACACCCCGGCTAGCCCCAGCGCGCTGGCCTGCGACAACACCCCCAACGTGACCGCCAGCACCAGCCGGGGCAGCCGCGGGCGCAGCAAGGTGGACGCGCTCAGCAGATCAGGCCGGCGCATGACGACTCGCTTCCACGTCGATCACTCGATCGCCGATCGCCAGCACCGGGTCACGGTGGCCGACGACGATCACCGTCGCACCTGCCCGCGCCCGCTCGACGAGGGCCCGCAACACCGCGTCTTCGGTCTCGGCGTCCAGGTGGGCGGTCGGCTCGTCGAGCAGCAGCACCGGCGCGGGTGATCCGAGCGCGCGGGCCAGGCCGAGCCGCTGTCGCTGACCCAGCGACAGCCCGACGCCGCCGCCCCCTATCTGGGTGTGCACGCCGTTGGGCAGCTCCGCCAGCACCGGATCGAAACCGGATGCCGCACAAGCGGTGTCTGCATCATCGAGTTCGCCGAACAGCGTCAGGTTGTCGGCGATACTGCCTGGGATCAGCACCGGGCGCTGCGGCAGCCAGGACAGCTGACGCCACCACCGGGCCGGGGCCAGGTCGGCGACGTCGATCCCGGACACGGTGATCCGCCCCGACGTCGGCACAGTGAGCCCGGCGACGCACTCCAACATGGTGCTCTTGCCGGCGCCGTTGGCCCCGGTCAGCACCGTCACCTGGCCGGGCTCGATCACCGCGGTGAGATCGCGCGGCGCAAAGCCGTCCCGGCCGGCGACGCTGAGCCGTTCGGCGCGGATCACCGCACCGCGCGCGGACACGGTCCGGTGTCCCGGGGCCCGGCCGGGGGAGTCGTCGATGAGCGCGAAAGCCTTGTCGGCGGCGGTGCGGCCGTCCTGGGCGGCGTGGAATTCCACCCCGATCCGGCGCAGCGGTGCGTACACGTCTGGCACCAGCAGCAGCACTGTCAGCGCAGCGGTCAGGCTCATCTGCCCGAACACCAGGCGTAGCCCGATGCTGACCGCGACCAGGGCAACGCCGAGCATGCCCAGCAGCTCCAGCACCAGTGCCGACAAGAAGGCGATCCGCAGGGTGGCCATCGCCGAACGGCGGTGGGCGGCCGACAGTTCAGCGATGCGATGTTCGGGCCCGGCAGCCCGACCCAGCGCGCGCAGCGTGGGAATGCCGGCGATCAGATCCAGCAGCCGAGCCTGCAGTGTCGTCATGGCCGCCAGCGCCGCCGCCGACCGGTCGGCGGTGGCCAGGCCGATCAACACCATGAAGATCGGGATCAACGGCAACGTGAACGCCACGATCACCGTCGACTTCAGGTCGTAGAGCGCAATCACCGCCACGGTGGCCGGGGTCAAGATCGCGGCCAGCACCAATGCGGGTAGGTAGGCGGTGAAGTAGGGGCGCAACCCGTCCAGGCCGCGGGTCACCACCGTCGCGGCGGCGTCGCGCTGGGCGGCTAGTTCACGGGGGGCTCGCGCGGTCACTGCGGTCAGCACGTGACCGGCCAGATCGGCGATCACCGCGCTGGCACCCCGCTGGCCCAGCCGCGCCTGCAGCCAGTGGGCCGCTGTGCGAATCGCCCATAGTGCCGCCAGGATTGAGATCAGCGGCAGCCAACGCTCGACGCTGCGGGTGGACGGGTCGGTGATAACCCGGGAGGCGATCTGTGCCAACACCATCGCCGAGGCGACCGCGCAGCCGGAAATCACCACACCGTAGGCCACCGTGGCGGCCAGGAACCGGCGCACCGCCGTCGATGCCCGCCACAGGCGTGGGTCCAGCGGTGGATGGCCTGACGAGCCGTTTCCGCTCAAGAAGGGGTCCTCGAAAGGCCGATCGACGGAGGTATCCGCTCGGCCGAGATCCGCTTCCGGAACACCCAATACGTCCAACCTTGGTAGGCCATCGCCAACGGGGCGAAGATCAGCGCCGCCCACGTCATGATCTTCAGCGTGTAGGGGGTCGACGACGCGTTATAGATCGTCAGGCTCCACTGTGGGTCCAGCGCTGACGGCAGCAGGTTCGGATACAGAACACCGAACAACAGGATCACCACCGCGGCCACCACCACCGCGGTCGAGAAGAAAGCCCAGCCGTCAGAGCCGCGGCGCCACACCAACGCCACCGTCGTTAGCTGGGCGACGACCGCGACGACCAGCACCAGCCAGGTCCAGCTCTTGCCGTAGGCCAGTTGGGTCCACAACCCGAAACCGGCCACCAGCGCGGTCACCGGCAGCGACAACCACGTCGCGAACCGCAGCGCGTCGTCGCGGATCGCGCCGGCGGTTTTCAGCGCCACGAACACCGCGCCGTACAGCACAAACAACCCGCCGGTGGCCAACCCACCCACCAGCGTGTAGGGATTGAGCACATCGGTGACCGACAGGTGAACTTGGTAGCCGGCGTCCACCGGCAGCCCGCGGACCAGCACCGCGAACGCCACCCCCCACAGCACCGCGGGCAGCCAGGAGCCGGCCGCGATACCGAAGTCAGCCCAGGCCCGCCACTTCGGATCGTCGATCTTACCGCGCCACTCGATGGCG
Organism: Mycolicibacter kumamotonensis; assembly: GCF_002086285.1. Classification (GTDB taxonomy): domain Bacteria; phylum Actinomycetota; class Actinomycetes; order Mycobacteriales; family Mycobacteriaceae; genus Mycobacterium; species Mycobacterium kumamotonense. Next base: position 3,660 of record NZ_MVHU01000056.1, read on the forward strand.
ACCGCCCGCACGATCATGCCGAACAGGATCACCAGCAGCGGCAGGTACAGCGCGGAGAACACGGTGGCATACCAGCCCGGAAACGCGGCGAACATTGCGCCGCCGGCGGTGATCAGCCAGACCTCGTTGCCGTCCCAGACCGGGCCGATGGTGTTCAGCGCCGCCCGGCGATGTTGCTCGGCGTCGCCGCTGCCGATCCGGCCGAACGGCTCCATCAGCATGCCCACGCCGAAGTCGAAGCCCTCCAAGATGAAAAACCCCAAGAACAGCACCGCAACCAGACCGAACCACAGCTCGTGCAGGCCCATCTCGATCGTCTCCTTCCCAAATTCGCTGCTCTTAGTAGGCGAATGACAGCGGAGCCACCTCGTCGCTACCGGGCGGAGCCGGCGGTGCGAGTTCGGCGTCGTGCTCCTGCGGCCCTTCGACGACGTAGCGCTGCAGCAGCCGGAACCAGATGACCGCGAGCACCCCATAGACCAGGGTGAACATCACCAGCGACGTGACGACCATTGCGGGTGAGTGACTCGACACACCTTCGGCGACGGTAAGACGGACCAGCTGGTCACCGGTCGGGTTGGGGGCGACGATCCACGGCTGGCGCCCCATCTCGGTGAAGACCCAGCCCGCGCTGTTCGCCAAAAACGGCGTGGGAATGGTCAGCAGCGCAAACCAGGAAAGCCACCGCCGATTCGGGACCTGGCCGCCGCGGGTCAGCCACAGCGCGGCCAGCGCGAACAGCACCGGAACCGCCAGCAGCCCGATCATCGCCCGAAACGACCAGTAAGTGACGAACATGTTGGGCCGGTAGTCGTTCGGCCCGAACCGCTGCTCGGAGTCCTGCTGGATGTCGCGCACACCCCGCAGCTGCACGTCGCTGAACCGCCCTTTAGCCAAAAATGGCAGCACATAAGGAACCTCGATCACCCGGGTGAGGTGGTCGCAGTCGTTCTGCCGGCCGATCGTCAGGATCGAGAAATGCGGGTCGGTCTGGGTGTCGCACAACGTTTCCGCCGACGCCATCTTCATCGGCTGCTGGGCAAACATCAGCTTGCCCTGGATATCGCCGGTGAACAACAACCCCACCGCGGCGATCAGCGTCACCCAGCAGCCCAGGATGGTCGCCGGACGGTACATGCTGCGGGCGTCATGCTCAGCCGCGGCCCGGTCGGCGCCCGCGCCGGCGGCAAGCCCGGTGTGGGAGCGGACCAGCCACCAGGCGCACACCGCGGCCACAAACGCCCCCGCGGTGAGAAACGCCCCTCCAATAGCGTGTGAAACCGCCGCCTGCGCAGTGTTATTGGTGAATAACGCCATGATGCTGTCCAACTCGGCACGGTGCGTTGCGGGATTATAGTGCGCGCCGACCGGATGCTGCATGAACGAGTTGGCCGCGATGATGAAAAACGCCGACACATTGGTCGCGACCGCGACGATCCAGATGCACGCCAGGTGCACCCACCGGGGCAATCGGCCCCACCCGAAGATCCACAACCCAATGAAGGTCGACTCGAAGAAAAAAGCCGCCAGGCCCTCCATGGCAAGCGGGGCACCGAAAACATCGCCGACGAACCGGGAGTACTCACTCCAGTTCATGCCGAACTGGAACTCCTGCACGATGCCGGTGGCCACACCCAGTGCGAAGTTGATCAAAAACAGCTTGCCGAAGAACTTGGTGAGCCGATACCAGGCCGGGTTATCGGTGATCATCCATACCGTCTGCATCACCGCCACCAGCGGCGCCAGACCGATGGTCAGTGGCACGAAGATGTAGTGGTAGACGGTGGTGATGCCGAACTGCCACCGGGAAACATCAAGGGTATTCATCGGTCACCTCCCCAGCCACCGCGAACTTATTACTACGTAGTGTAGTAGTTTTGGCGCTCGCGTTCGGCGGCCGTTACGAACCCCAGCCGATGCAACAGCACACTCATCGGACACCAGCCCAGCGCCCCATTGAGCACCAAGTTCGCCCCGACCCACCCCGCGAGCACCCGCAGGCGACTCACATGCCCAGACTGCGCGACCTGAGTTACCAGCACCACAGTGCCGGCCATGAGGCTCACGATCCGCTCGATCGTCCATCCCTGCGGCTTGGGCATACCGAACATGCCGCGCTCCGTTAACATCTGGTCCTGCATCGCAGCCCTCCTCGTCGGTTCGGCTACCGGCTCATTTTGTTCTTTATCGGTCAAGTCGTCAGGTCAGGTAGCTGCGTCGGCTGGTAGCGCGGCGTGACGTAGCCGAGAAGTCTCAGCGGGATGATGGCGGTGATCAACCCTTTCCCGGTGGGGGCTGACGGGGTGGAGGTCGCCACAGATCAGCTCAGATCAGAGCGCGCTGATCGCGGCGCGTAGTTTAGCGGCGGCTTGGTCGGCTATATCTTGCAGGCTCGGCTGGCCGGTGACCTGCACCATGAGTTGCGGGTCCATCGCCTCGACGATGACCGTGCCGCCTTGGTTATTGGCTGAATCGGCCCGCACAACAACGTTGCACGGCAGCAACTGGCCGATCTGGCGATCCACATCCAAAGCGCGGTGCGCCAGCTCCGGGTTACAGGCCCCCAGGATGAGATAGTCCTCCATGTCCTGGCCGAGCTTTTGTTTCAGCGTGGACTGAACGTCGATCGTGGTCAGCACACCGAAGCCCTGATCGGCCAGCGCCTGAGTCGTCCGCTCCACGGCATCGGCGAACGAGGTGTGCAACGTGGTGCTCAACCCCAAGGTCATTTCGTCCTCCTCTATGTCGTCTGTGTCACGGTGTCGGTTGGTGATCGCGCACGGGTGAAATTTAGGCCAGGGCCAAGAAAAGCTTCTCCAGTTCGGCTTCGGTCAGACGTGGCCCGCCGCCCGAGCTGGTATCGCTGATGCAGTCCCGAAGCCCGCAGGCGACGATCTTGAAGCCGGCCCGGTCAAGGGCGCGTGACACCGCTGCCAGCTGGGTCACCACGTCTTTGCAACCGCGGCCCTGCTCGATCATGGCGATCACCCCGGCCAGCTGCCCCTGGGCACGCCGCAACCTGTTGAGCACCGCGGTGATGCTGTCCTCGTCACCAATCATCGTTTCCTCCACATCCGGTTGATAGCTGTAAGCGTACCCCCTGGGGTATAAGCGCGCCAAACGTCCACGCCGCTGAGTCGATCAAGCTACCGCACTAGCATACTGATACGGGTATAGGTATTATGGCCGTCATGGACGAACACGACCACTACCACGACGTACTCGATGACCTCAATCCGCAACACCGCGCGTTGCGGCAGATGATCCCCGGGGTCTACCGCGGATTCGCTGAGATGAGCAGCGCCGCGCTGACCTCGGGCGCATTGGACAAAAAAGTCAAAGAACTCATCGCGGTGGCCATCGGGGTCGTAGCAGGCTGCGACGGCTGCATCGCCTCGCACGCCCAAGCCGCCGCTCGTGCCGGCGCCACCAAAGAAGAAGCCGCCGAAGCCATCGGTGTCAGCATCTTCATGCACGGTGGGCCGGCCACCATTTACGGTGCCCGGGCCTACACCGCCTTCTGCGAATTCGCCGATGCCGCCGGTGCTTCGGCGGGATCGCCCCAATGAGCACCGCGTGGCGCACAGACTCGCAACGCGTCGGTGCTTCGGGTTGGGGACTCGCCCCAACAATCGCTGCAGGGTCAGGGGCCAGTCATCGCCACCTCCAAGGCCGAAAGGGGGCGCCATGGCCGGCTCCAGCCTGAGCCTGGCATCGTGCACGCCAGCGGTCGATATCGAGGCTGAGCGGGATCTGGCGGCTATGGCGCGGACCCGCTCGGCTCCCCACCATCACGGCGTTTCGCGCCGGCATCCTTCTTGTCGACAGTCAGCCCGAAGCGATGCCATCAGCGGGCGAAAGCCCTCATCGACATCAAGGTCCTCGGTATGGCCGCGGCACGCACCAAGATCGTCGACCGCGAAACCGCCGCCAACACATAGCCGCCCAACAACTCTCACATAATTCCGGAGGCACCATGTGTTATCCCGTCCGCTGCCCAGACTGTGGTAAAACGACCTGGGCGGGCTGTGGCCGCCATGCCGACAATGTCATGAACCCCCTGCCGCCTAGCCAGCGATGCACCTGCCGTACGGACCCCGCAAGGCAACACCTATAACCCCCGTAGAGGCACCTCGGGCGACTCCCAGAGCTAACGGTTACACGCGTTTGAGCCCGCCCGTCGTCGGGTAGGTCTGGAGATGCCATGACTGCTGAAGCACCGCCTGTTGCGTCGTTGCAAGCGCATCGGCCGTTTCCGGTCCGGCTGGGCCCGAAGGGCAGTCTCGTCTACAAGCTGGTGACGACAACCGATCACAAGCTGATCGGGATCATGTACGTCATCACCTGCTACGTGTTGTTTTTCGCGGGCGGTCTGATGGCGCTATTGATGCGCACCGAGTTGGCGGCGCCCGGCCTGCAGTTTTTGTCCAACGAGCAGTACAACCAGCTGTTCACCATGCACGGCACCATCATGTTGCTGTTGTACGCCACCCCGATCGTGTTTGGGTTCGCCAATCTGGTGCTGCCGTTGCAGATCGGCGCTCCGGATGTGGCCTTCCCGCGGCTGAATGCGTTTTCGTTCTGGTTGTTTGCGCTCGGTGCCATGATCGTGATCGCCGGTTTCATCACCCCCGGCGGGGCCGCGGACTTCGGCTGGACAGGGTATCCGCCACTGAGCAGCGCCATCCACAGTCCCGGCGCCGGTGGTGATCTGTGGATCATGGGTCTGGTTGTCTCTGGTCTAGGCACGATCTTGGGTGCGGTCAACATGATCACCACCGTGGTGTGCATGCGCGCCCCCGGCATGACGATGTTTCGGATGCCGATCTTTACCTGGAACATCTTGATCACGTCGATCATGGTGCTGTCGGCTTTTCCGATTCTGACAGCGGCACTGGTCGGGCTGGCCTACGACCGGCACCTCGGGGCCCACATCTACGACGCCTCCAACGGAGGCGTCATCCTCTACCAACACCTGTTCTGGTTCTTCGGCCACCCTGAGGTCTACATCGTCGCGCTGCCGTTCTTCGGCATCGTCACCGAGATCTTCCCGGTTTTCTCTCGTAAACCGCTATTCGGCTACACCACCATGGTCTATGCGACGATGGCCATCGCCGGGCTGTCAACGGCGGTGTGGGCGCATCACATGTTCGCCACCGGAGCGGTGCTGCTGCCGTTCTTCACCATCACCTCGTATTTGATCGCAGTGCCGACCGGCATCAAGTTCTTCAACTGGATCGGCACCATGTGGAAGGGCCAGCTGACGTTTGAGACGCCTATGCTGTTCTCGGTCGGCTTCGCGGTCACGTTCCTAGCCGGCGGCCTGACCGGGGTAATCCTGGCCAGCCCACCGCTGGACTTCCATGTCCACGACACCTATTTCCTGGTGGCCCACTTCCACTACACCCTATTCGGCACCATCGTGTTCGCCACCTTCGCCGGAGTATATTTCTGGTTTCCGAAGATGACCGGGCGGCTACTCGACGAGCAGGTGGGCAAGCTGCACTTCTGGCTGACCTTCATCGGGTTTCACACCACGTTTTTGGTGCAGCACTGGCTGGGCAACGCCGGCATGCCGCGCCGCTACGCCGACTACCTGCCCACCGACGGCTTCCAGGGCCTCAACATCGTCTCCACCATCGGATCGTTCATCCTCGGCGTGTCGATGATCGTGTTCATCTGGAACGTCTTCAAAAGCTGGCGGTACGGCGAGGTGGTTACCGTCGATGACCCGTGGGGATACGGCAACTCGCTGGAGTGGACCACCAGTTGCCCGCCGCCGCGCCACAACTTCACCGAGCTGCCCCGGATCCGATCGGAGCGCCCCGCCTTTGAACTGCACTACCCGCACATGATCGAACGACTACGCACCGAAGTCCATATCGGCCGCCACGGCCAGTAGCGGGCGTCAAACCGGTCCGGTACGCAGCGAAGCCGGTCGCAACCGACCCCGCCGCTGACGTGTCAGCTGTCGGCCGCCTCGGATTCACTTAACGAAACACGACAACCGTCCTCGCAGACACCGCCGAGTGAAGCAATCGGAGGCGAGCGATAACCCCAGCGACCGTGGAACCGGTGAGACACCGGCCGTCTTAGGCGCCCGGATGGCTGGCCCGACAGTGACAAACTTCCCCGGAATATACCCCTACGGGTATCCGTTGATGAAGTGAGAACCACTCTACGAATAAGGATGAGGTTGTGATGAGCACTCCCACCGAGGCGCCCGCCGCAAGAGCCATGCCCCGCATTGGCGACCCAGCGCCCACGTTTACGGCTGTCACCACGCAGGGGGAGATCAACTTTCCCGCCGACTACGCCGGCAAATGGGTCATCTTTTTCTCCCACCCAGCCGACTTCACCCCGGTCTGCACCACCGAGTTCATGACCTTCGCCTCGATGCAGCAGCAATTCAAGGCCTACAACACCGAACTGCTTGGACTCTCGGTCGACGGGCTCTACAGCCACATCGCCTGGCTGCGGGCGATCAAAGACAAAATCACGTTCCGCGGCCTTAGAGCCGTCGACGTCGCCTTTCCGCTGATCGACGATGTCGGCATGGCTGTCGCCGACAAATACGGGATGATCATGCCCGGTAAGGATTCCACCAAGGCGGTGCGCGCGGTCTTCGTCATCGACCCGACGGGCACCATCCGCGCGATCATCTACTATCCGCTAAGCCTCGGCCGCAACTTCGATGAGTTGCTGCGTGTCGTCAAGGCGCTACAGACCACCGACCATTTCGGCGTCGCCACGCCGGCGGACTGGCAACCCGGCGAGCCCGTCATCCTGCCCACGCCCGGCTCCTCCAACGATGCGCAGGAGCGCATGGACGAATCCGCAGACGGCGTCGAGTGTCAAGACTGGTTCTTTTGCACCAAAGAGCTTTCTGCTGACGAGGTCGAATCCGCCATCCACGGCGCATCGTCCACGGCGCATAAAGAGTGATCGCGATGACCAACAGGGAGTTGCCCGAATGGCGATCCGTTCTGGTCGTAGTCGCCCACCCCGACGACGAGTCGTTCGGCTTGGGCGCGATCCTATCGGCGTTCGCCGACCAAGGGGCGAAGCTGGCTGTGCTGTGCCTGACCCGCGGCGAGGCGTCAACATTGCACGGGGTTACTGGTGACCTGCGTGACATACGGGCCGGCGAGCTGGCTGCTGCCGCCGAGGTACTCGGGGTGTCGGCCGTGCAGCTGCTGGATTACCCGGACGGGCACCTCGCCGACACGCTCCCCGAGGAGCTGACGATGCCGATTATCGATTTCGCGGAACGATTCGGCGCACAGGGGCTGCTGGTGTTCGACCCGAGCGGTATCACCGGGCACCCCGACCACCGGCAAGCAACCGCTGCGGCGCGGGCCGCCGCAGCCGAGGTTGGCCTGCCGGTGCTGGGCTGGACGCTGCCCACCACAGTTGCCGACGCCCTCAACGGCGAATATCACACGTCGTTCGTCGGGCATGGCATCACCGACATCGACTTGATTGTGCCGGTTAACCGGCGTCAGCAATACCAGGCGGTGCGCCGCCACCTGAGCCAAGCGCTGCCAACCAGTGTGCTGTGGCGGCGCCTGGAACTACTGGGCCCGTTCGAACACCTACGCTGGCTCCCGGGCACGCTCGCAGCGGCATAAAGATTGCCGCCTACCAGCGCAGGCCGTCCGTGGCATTGGCGACCACACGGGTTGAGTTTAGGCACAAACCCTCGTCATCGGTGTCAGTCCCGCGTTGCTTGTGAGGCTCGACCCATAAGCTAAGACGGACTGGACTCATTCAGTGGGAGAACATCGACAGAATGTCTGGCCATTCGATCGAGCTTGCCTTGGAGTCTGGCCCGATCTCGAATACTGACCTGAAGCTGCTCGGACAGGGCCTGGACGACGGCTTCAAGCTCCGTGCGCTTTTCACGAGCTGATTTGTAGCGCCGTTCAGCATCGAGGGCACGTTCGGTCATCGCCTGGAGCTTCTTGTGCCATTCATGTTCTTGCGGCGTCACGATCTGGTTCTGCTTCGCTACTGCCCGGTCCATCCAGTCACCGAGATCGCTGAGTGCGCCCCGCACGAGTCGGGTGCGTCCCACCCCCGCTTCGTTGGCCAAAGCGACGATGCTGCGCTTGCTCCGGTTTATGGGCTTCGGGGCCGTGAGGGGGACCCGATTGATGGTCCAGTCGCTATGCGGCCAGGGGTTGGTGGGTCGTGGTCCACTGTAGGACGAACTCGGTTGGGGTGAGCCCACGGTGGGCCGAGTGGGGCCGGTTGGCGTTGTAGTCGATCCTCCAATCTTCGATGATGACGCGCGCTTCCCGGAGGGAGTCGAAGCGCCAGGAGTTGAGCAGTTCATCGCGGAGTCGGCCGTTGAACGATTCAATCCAGGCGTTCTGCCAGGGTGATCCGGGGTCGATGAACAGTGAGCCGGTGCCGTTGAACCGGCACCAGTCGTTGACCGCGTGGGCGACGAACTCGGGTCCGTTGTCGAACCGCACGTAGTGCGGTGCCCCATGCATCAGGGTCAGGCGGTCAAGGACGTCGACGACGCCGTCGGCGTTGATGGCGCGGTCGACGTGGATCGCCAGGGCCTCGCGGGTGAATTCGTCGATCACGTTGAGCATCTTGATGGTGCTCCCGTCGGCGGTGGTGTCGAATTGAAAGTCCATCGCCCAGATCACGTTTGGACGGATCGGTGACATCGCGCCGACGGTGACGCCGATGCCGGTCAGCCGTTTCTTCTTGCGCCGCTGCGGAACCCGCAGGCCCTCCTCGCGCCACAGGCGGCGGATGCGCTTGTTGTTGGCCTTCCAGCCTGCTCGCCGTGCTGCGATCGCCGCTCGTCGCCATCCCCAGCGGGGCCGGTCGGTGGAGAACGTGCGTAGCCAGGCCCGCAGCTCGGCTTCCGCATCGGTGATCGGTGACGGTGTCAGGCGCATCGTGGAGCGGTGGATGCCCACCACCGTGCAGGCCCGCCGCTCGGAGACCCCGAACCGCTCGCGCAGCACCGTGACGGCGCTGCGCTTGCGGTTCGGGGTTAGAAGTTTCCCGCCGCAATCTCCTTGAGCATGTCGATGTCGAGGGCCTGGTTGGCGACCAGCTTCTTCAGGCGGGTGTTCTCGGCCTCGAGCTCTTTGAGGCGCTTGGCGTCGCTGGCCTTCATGCCGCCGTACTGGGCGACCCAGCGATGCCAGGTCGACTCTGCGACCTCCAGGTGCCGGCACACCTCGCTGAGCTCCTGGCCGGCGCCGAGGAGCTTGTTGCCCTCGGCGAGCTTGCGGATGATCTGATCCGGCGTGTGCCGCCGGCGCTTGTTCGCTGCCATGTCGTAGTCGATTCTTCCTGCCCGAACACCGGGCATCAGAGTCGCACAACAACTGGACCATTACGAGGGGCTCACCTCAGCCGGATCACCGGTTAGCAGGCTGCGCATCGCGACGAGGACGGCCTTGCGGGTGGGGTTACGTTCTGCTTTGATCTCGTCGTCGGTGGGAGGCCAGTTCCGTTCCGCGATGGGGATCTCAGAGCCGGATGTCATGCCAGGTACCCCTGCTTTGTGAAGCGGGGCGATTGCATCAGCGTTCATTCGTCTCGGACATCAGTTTCCGACTCTCCCGTGCTGGCCGTGCTTGTCTTAGCCTGTTCGGCGGTCATGATGTCCAGTAGGGGCAACGCTGTGGTTTCGTGGTCGGCGATGTGCTCTTCGAGGTGCGTGATCCGCTTGTTGATCCGCGCGGCCAGGATCGGGTTCGCGTTCTTTACTCGCGCTCGGAGTTGGGTGGCTTCTTCTTTGTCTTGGGCGATCGTCGCGTCGGTGTAAACGAGATATTGTCAAGACCTGTGGATGAGGTTGTTTCAGGCGACCTCCGTTTCGGTTGATTCGTCGCTCTCGGCGGGTGTGATGTCAACGGGCCGTTCGAGTAGCTTGCCTTTGTGGAACACCGCGCCGGCACGGACCAGCGCGACCAGGTGTGGTGCGTTCACGGCCCGCCAGCGGGCTTGGGCAGCGTCGATCAGCTTGTAGGCCATGGCAAGTCCCGCCGCGCGGGATCCGGGGCCCTTGGTGACCTTGGTCCGCAACCGCACGGTGGCGAAAGTCGACTCGATCGGATTGGTAGTTCGCAGGTGGATCCAATGCTCGGCCGGATATTTGTAGAACTCCAGGAGCACATCGGCGTCATCGACGATCTTGGCGACCGCTTTGGGGTACTTGGCGCCGTAGTCGACCTTGAAGGCCTTGATCGCGACCTGGGCCTTGTCGATATCCTCGGCGTTGTAGATCTCCTTGATCGCGGCCAACGCAGCTGGGTGCGCTGATTTCGGCAACGCAGCAAGCACATTGGCCTGCTTGTGGAACCAGCAGCGTTGCTCCCGGGTGGCCGGGAACACCTCCCGGATGGCCTTCCAGAACCCCAACGCGCCGTCACCGACGGCCAGCACCGGCGCGGTCATCCCACGACGACGGCAGCCCCGCAGCAGATCCGCCCACGACTCGGTCGACTCCCGGTATCCGTCGGCCAGGGCGACGAGTTCCTTGCGGCCATCGGAGCGCACGCCGATCATCACCAACAGGCAGAGCTTCTCCTGCTCGAGGCGGACCTTGAGGTGGATGCCGTCGACCCACAGGTAGACGTAATCGGTGCCCGAGAGGTCACGCTCGCCGAAGGTCTTCGCCTCGTCCTGCCATTGGCTGGTGAGCCGGGTGATCGTCGTGGCCGACAGTCCGGCGCTCGAGCCGAGAAACTGCTCCAGCGCCGGACCGAAGTCACTCGTCGAGAGCCCGTGCAGGTACAGCAGTGGCAGCACCTCGGTCATCTGCGGGGACTTGCGTGCCCACGCCGGGAGGATCGCCGAGGAAAACCGTTGCCGCTCACCGGTAACGGCGTCGATGCGCTTGTCGTTGACCCGCGGGGCGGTCACCGTGACCGCACCCGCGGCGGTGAGGATGTCACGTTCGTGGTGATAGCCGTTGCGGACCACCAGACGCCGACCGTTGTCGTCGACCTCACCGGCATGGGCGTCGATGTAGGCGGCTACTTCAGCCTGCAGTGCCGCCGCCAACATCTGCCGCGCACCGTCGCGGACGATCTCATCCAACAGCGACCGACCAGCACCGCTGCCGTTCTCGTTGGCTGATTCCGCGTCGTGAACTACCGTGAGCATGGGCGTACCTTCCCAACCAGCGCGCCAACGCCGGTCTTGATCGAGATCCTGTTTCCGTGATGATCATCCTCGGGAAGGTGCGCCCACTTTCACGCCACCTCGCCGAGGCTCATCCACAGGTTCTGATCATTGCTCGGTGTAAACACGGTTGCCGCAGTAGACCTTGCAGTCGTTTCGGTTCGGTTCACCGTCGTTTTCTCGCGAGCAGGCCATCGTTTCCGGCTTCAGAGGATTGGCCAGGCAAAGACAGCCATGGCCTGGATTCTCCCGGACGATCAGATCGGGGTCGCTACGAAGTCGGCGTTCGTCCTTCCTTGACAGGTCGGCATAGGTGCCGGGAAACCGTTTGGCGCCGAACCGGTTGAGAGCCTTTCCGAGCTGTTTGGCCGCTGGGCCGGACGCTTTCATTCCGGTTTTCGCGGCGTTCGCATGGTCTTGCAGTGTGGTGTAGAGAGCACGTGTGCGTTCTTCGTCCATTGTCGCGGCGATGCCGGAGGTAATCGTGGAGGCGTACCCATCGGTGGTGGTCGACTGCATGTGGCCGAATTGGACGCCCGCGGCGGCAAGACCGTCTGGTTGATTGACGATGTGCCAGGCGACGCTGCGACGAAAGCGGTCGAGCGTGACGTTTCTCGCCGGTTCGGGGTCGATGTGATGGGTCTGATCGATGCCGAGTTCGGTACTCAAACCGTTCGCGAACTCGATGAGTTCCTTGATCCATCGAGTCATCGTCGTGGTCAATACTGGTTGATCGTGCGACTTTGGGTAAGTCATCAGCCCAGCGGAGCCGGTGATTTCGGCGAGGCGTTCGAGCGCCGTGATCGCGTCGGCGCCGGGCTTGATGGTGGCCCACACCCACTGCTTGCCGCCGCGGTCCTGTTGGTCGTTGTCGTCACGGACAGCCTTGAAGATGCGCCCGTCGATCCGGTAGGAGTAGGCACCGTCCGGGCGTGGAATTGTCCGCAGCGCGCCGCGCTTCAGCTTCGCGCACTCTTCGCCACGCATTCCTGTGCACGTGCAAATCAGGATCGCCGCCGCCGCCTGGAGGACGCGCTGCAATTTCCCGATATCTCGGTAGTCGATCAGCTGAAGCCAGGGCTGCCCCTCGATGACGCCCGCGACCGGCACCGGAATCGGCTGCGGCAGAGCCGGGTTCACTGAGAACGTGCCGCCACGTTGCCGGCGCCAACTGCTGAAGTCGCGAACATGGATCTCTCCTCCGTGGAGGGCGATGAGGTATTGCGCAGCGATATGCCCCGTGATCTCGCCTTGAGGCAGGATCCCACCGCGGGAGGCCACAATCTGTTCGACCGCGTCGAAGCCCGCGCGTGAACTTTCTTTAGGTTGGGGGCAGCTCGAAACCGCGTTCCGCCACTTCACGGCGGCGACGATGTCAGGGGTGCATTTGAGTATCTGCTGAGACCACCACAGCAGCGGCGCGAATGCGTCCGGGTGAATGATCTCTTTGCTGTTGTCAGCGGCACGCGCACGGCGGCCCCCTCCGAGGTATTCGCCAGACCAAGACGGTTCAACCATGCGGTTGGCTTCTGGGAGATCGTCGGCCAGGTGCGCAATCACCGCTGTATACCCCAAGTGCTGCGCCTTCGCAGACTGGCTGGATCGCGTTTCGTCAGCGAGGAGTGCCGTTGCATACGTGTCGAGCAAGTCGGTACTCACGTCGCAGAGTTGGGTGATCCCATGCTGTCCGAGGAAATGAGCAAAGCGGCGCAGCGCCGCGAACCGTTGGTACACCGATGCTGCCGATGGCCACCTCCGACCGTTGCTTCCCGCAAGGTAGGCCACCGGGGCCGGCCTGTTAATGATCAGCCATACGACGCGCTTGAATGGTGTGATCAGATGCGGCGGGACCGAATACTGCTGCTCTTTGAGCCCGGGGATCCAGTGCAGGTTCTGGACGGTGCCGCGGGTGACCCCCATGGGACGAAGCGACCATGTGTCATCGGCGAATACGCTTCCTGGAAGATCGGGGTGCTTCACTCGCAGCGGATGCACGATGACCGGGCCGGCCTCGACGGCGGCCCAGTCGACGGCGGCTCTAATGTCGTTGCTGCCGGCAAGATCACGGGCGTTCGTAGTGCCTCGGCTCACGTGTATCGCCCGTTGAGTAGCAGATGAATTTCGGTTCGATCTTCGTCGGTGATGGTTTGTTCGGCGACAGCGTATTCGTCGGCGCTAATGAGTGTGCGGTCGTCGATGAGGGCGAGCAGGCACCCGTAGGCCATGGCTCGAAAGTCTGTCCAGTCCGGCCCGTCGGTGGATGCGATGGCTTCCAACTGGTGCCGAAGTTCGATGAGCCGGGGAAGGTGGCGCGAGGTGGCGAAGGCATTAGTGCATTGCAGGCACAGCAGGAAGTCGTCACCGCATGGCTTGCCAGTTAGGGGGTGGTGCTCCCAGTCGATGCAGCCGCCAATAGTCGTATCGGTGTCGGCCATCGCCATGCCGCGCTCAAACCGCATTTTGAGGTGGCGCTCGGCGTTCTTGATCACCGCCCACAGTCCCGTTTCGACCGCTTCAGTCATAAGGCGCTCACGTTCGACTTCCGACGCTTCGATGTAGCTTGTGGACCACGTTGCGCGCGAATGGCCCTGGGGCGTCCGGTCAACGAGTACTCGGACCGTCTTGCGGATGCGGGTGAACGAGATCGGCTCGTCCTGGTTCGGCCACCATTTGAGCCTGCTCAGCTTGAGGTGACTGGGGGTCAGGCCGACCGAAGGAGACGAGTCCAGAGCCTTCATCACAGGCCAGTAGACGATGAGGCGATCAGCTCCGGGCAGGTCGTTCGCGGTCGGGACTGCCCCCGGTCTGGTTGACACTCGGGGTGTGCAGTGATCAGGCCGCGTCTGCGACCGTGTAGATCATCTCAAATTCGATTGGGGTGAGTTTGCCCAGGGAGCGTTGGCGGCGTCGGCGGTTGTAGCGGGCTTCGATCCAGACCACGATCGCCAGCCGGAGTTCTTCGCGGGTGGACCAGCGGCGGGTGTTCAGGACGTTCTTTTGCAGCAGGGCGAAGAAGGACTCCATCGCGGCGTTGTCGCCGGCCGCGCCGACACGACCCATCGAGCCCTTGAGGCCGTTGTTCTTCAACAGTCGGATGACCTTCTTGGACCGGAATTGGCTGCCGCGGTCGGAGTGACACACGGTGCCGACTGGGCAGCGCAAGGCGATGGCGTTGCGGATCGCTGTGGCGGCCAGCGAGGAACGCATGTGGGCGGCGATGGAGTAGCCGACGATCTTGTTGGAAAAGCAGTCCTTGACCGCACACAGATACAGCTTGCCTTCATCGGTGCGATGCTCGGTGATATCGGTGAGCCACAATTGATTTGGTCGATCCGCGCGGAACTCGTGCCGCACCCGTCCCTTGGCGTCGCGGACGGCGAGCAGGTCATCATGCACCGGTGGACCGGGCTTGCCGGCCTTGCCCTTCTTCTTGTGGTGGCAGGCGGTGATCCCGGCCATCGAGCACAATCGCTGCACCCGGTTCTCACCTGCGGTGACGCCGGCGTCGATGAGTTCGTCGGCGAGGAACCGGTAGCCCAGTGTGGGCTCGTCGGCATGGATGTCGTGCAGGGTGTTGATGACGTGTGCGTCATCCCAGTCCCGCTGGCAGACGGGCTCTTTGAGCCATTTGTAGTATCCCTGAGTCGATAAGCCCAGGACCCGGCACGCCACCGCGACCGGCACCCGAATACGGGCACCGGTCGCGGCCATCTCACGGACGAGCGGGAAGACTATTTTCCCGGCAGATTGGCCTGCGACAGGTAGGCGGCCGCCCGGCGCAGGACCTCGTTTTCCTGCTCGAGTAGCCGATTGCGTTTCTTGAGCTCACGCAGCTCGGCATGCTCGGCATCGGTGGCACCGGGCCGGTGGCCGTCTTCGATGTCGGCTTTCTTCAACCAGTTGTGCAGGCAGCCCTCGGAGATCCCGAAATCCTTCGCGATCTGGTTCAACGGTGCTTCGCCCTTGCGGGCCACCGCGACCACATCATCGCGGAACTCCTTGGGAAACGGCTTCGGCATGGTCGACATCCTTCCAGCGAGGAAATCCTCACAGATTAGGTGTCAACCAGAGTCGGGGCAGTCCCGTCGCGTCCCATGTCGTGGTGTAAGTAGCGTCGGCGTTTCCGCGTGAGGCTCTGTGAGTGTTCACTATGCCGTGAGAGCCGCTGTGGGGGCAACGCTTTCGGTGGGTTTGTCGCCGGGGTCGTTGGTTTTGAGCAGGGCCAGGGTGGCTTCGGAAAGATAGCGTTTGTCGGCGACTTGCCATTCGTCGTGGGCTTCTGAGGTGAGCCCCTCGTAGTGGTCCAGTCGTTGTGGGACTCTGTTGCCCGGTCTGCGGGCGAGGAAGAATCAGCAAC
>NZ_MVHU01000057.1 GCF_002086285.1 Mycolicibacter kumamotonensis
CCAAGCGGGCACACCCCAGTCACCACCACCAGTGGCGACCACACCCCACCACTAACGACCGCCGACCACAGCCCACCGCCCATCCACGAACACACGCTGCCGGACACCGGTCCACACCTTCCTCATCCACTTCCGTCCGAACCGATATCACCGTGGCCGGCGTTTACGCTGGAAAACCCGCTCGACCATCTGACCCCGGAATTACGAGTCCTGTCCGAACAGCACCTCACCGGTAGCGGCGAAACCGTGATCGGGCCGTTCGCACCCAGAGGCGGCGGCCTGTCTTACATCGATTTCGCAGAGCAACGAGGAGCCAGCTACTTCGATATCGGCGACGCCTGGTACTCAGCTACCGACACTCAACGACTGGCCGCAAACCAGCATGTCCTCGACATAGCAATTGCCAATCGCGACACAATTACGCTGTCGGTGCCGATTGGAAAAATCAGCCCAAATACGTTCACAGGCGCCGAGCTTCGATATCTTGAATCGCACGGCTATCAACGGGTAGGGACGAACACTTTAGTACCGCCATCGAGAGGAAGGCCATAATGAAGGCATTGTTGGAGTTTTATCTGCGGTACCTCGATTTTATCTATCTAAATCCTGCCTATCGGATCACAAATTCCACGACCTCGGGTTCTGCGCACATCAACGCCTCACTCACACTGACCGGGCCGGTCCTAAGTTGGCATATCGCCAACGATCGAGGTCAAATCCTCCTCGATGTGGCACCGAGCAAGTCCGCGAGCTCACCTGAGAATTGGTTCCGGGTGCCGATCGTCCGACAGTACCTAGATGATTACGACGAGACAAATGTGGTGTCGCCAGCGGAAACAGTTGCGTGGATTCGCGATAATGAGCGGCGCATCGAGGATCTGTTTGTCGACTCATCGATAGCGCACTCGTGTACGGCACTTGCAGCGCTTGAGGACGCAAACGCATTGAAGTACTGGGGTCCACCCAGGTAAGTTCGCGCCCGAGCCCCTATATCTTCGCTCCCCGCCCCTCCCAGTACGGGTCACGCAGTTTCCGCTTGTACAGCTTGCCGTTGGGGTCGCGCGGCATCTCTGCGATGTAGTCAATGCTCTTGGGCAGCTTGAACTTCGCCAGCCGCGCGCTCGCATACTCCATCAGCTCCGCGGTCAGCGCGTCATCGCCGACCACGCCCTCGGCGGGCTGCACGACGGCCTTGATCGACTCGCCCCAGTCCTCGTCGGGCACCCCGAACACGGCGACGTCGAGCACCTTCGGGTGCATGATCAGCTCGTTTTCGATCTCGGCCGGGTAAACGTTGACCCCGCCGGAGATGATCATGTTGGTCTTGCGGTCCTGCAGGTACAGGTAGCCCTCTTTGTCGAGGTAGCCGACGTCGCCGACGGTGAACAGGTCACCGGCGCGGTTCTCCTGGGTCTTCTTCTCGTCGTTGTGGTAAGCGAAGCTGGATCCGCCCATCTGCATGTAGACGGTGCCGACCTCGCCGGGCGGCAGTTCGTTGCCGTCGTCGTCGAGCACCTTGACCACCGAATACGGCCAGGCCTTGCCGACCGAGCCGGGGTGCGCCAGCCACTCTTCGCCGCTGATCTTGGTGCCGCCGCCCTCGGTGGCGGCGTAGTACTCGGTGATGACCGGGCCCCACCAGTCCAGCATTTGCCGCTTGACCTCGGGCGGGCACGGCGCGGCGCCGTGGATGACGTTGCGCAGCGAGGATACGTCGTAGCGTTCCCGCACCTCGGCCGGCAGCGCCAGCAGCCGGCGGAACTGGGTCGGCACCATGTGGCTGTGGGTCACGCGGTGCTCGGCGATCAGTGCAAGCATCTCCTCGGGGTCCCACTTGTCCATCAGCACCACCTTGTGGCCCAGCTGGATGGAGATGGCCGAGAAGTTCAGCACCGCAGTGTGATACAGCGGCGAGCCGCAGATGTGCACGTGGTTGTCGAACGGTGCCAGGTCATAGAGGGCGAAGAATCCCGCGGAGGCAACCGGCACCGCGTCGGGGTCGGCCCCGGTCAGCGGGCGCTTGACACCCTTGGGCTTGCCGGTGGTGCCGGAGGTGTAGAGCATCGCCGCGCCCATGGTGCGCACATCGGGGCGCCCCTCCTCGCCGGCGCCCAGCTTCGACAGCGGCGTGAAGCCGTCGATGTCGCCGACGGCGAACCGGCGGTCGGCGGCCAGGCCGGCCTCGTCGGCGGCGATCTTCGACGCCTCGGCGAAACGCTCGTGGGCGACAAGGGCTTTAGCTCCGCTGTCGGAGAGGATGTAGCCGATCTCCGGGCCGGTCAGATGCCAGTTGATCGCGACGATGTACAGCCCGGTCTGCATGGCGGCGAAGTACACCGCCAACGTGTCGACGATGTTGGGCAACACCATCACCAGCACGTCGCCGGGCCGCAGGCCCAGTGCCTGCAGGCCCCGGCCGTAGCGGTCGGCGCGGGCAGCCAGCTCACCGTAGGTCAGCTGACCCCCCAGCACGTCGACGACCGCAACGGCATCGGGGGTGTCACGGGCGATGTTCCACAGACCGGCTTCGCTCATCCGGCCAATCTAGAACGCGTTCTAGTCTGCGTGCAAGGCGAGGTGTCGTCACGAGACCCCGCGGTCGTGCGAATCGGTGCATCCCGGCGGGCGCGCTACGGCGAACCCAGCGCTGCGACTCACCCGCACTGCGTCAAGCCAACGCCGCGGCGCGGATCGCGCGCAGCATGTAGTTGGTGGCCACGACGTGTAGCCGTTACCGATGACCAGGGCACGGTAGGCGCGGCCATGCAGTCCGGGGAAGACCGCGTAACTGCGGGCGTGTATCAGGGTGCCGCTGCCCGGGGCGTCGGCCAGTTCGAACACGAGCCGATATCGCGAGAATCGATGTCGCCCAACCAGAACGAGGCACCGTTGCTCGGCGCTCTGGGCGACCGCGAAGCCGGCGCGAGGTTGCGGGCCGAGCAGCACCAGCAACGGATTGCGCTCCACATTGCGAAGCAGCGACGTCGTGTAGCGCTGCAGCGCGATCCATACCTGTGGCCGCGACGCACCGACTTTCACCGTGTGCTCGTCGATATAGGGCAGTTTGTCGTCCACGTCGCCTCCTCCCGTCGTCAAAACCCGTCACAAGGGAGACGATTCAGCGCCGGCGATCGTGACGGCGCACCGTTTCACCTGCGACTGTCACACAACGCGATCGCCGTTCGTCTTTCAAGGGTGACCCCATGAACACCAACGAGAGGAAGAACGATGAACAGCGCGCTCTGGGCCGCCCAGCTCACACTGGCCGCGGTATTCACGTTGTCCGGTGCCGCCAAACTCACCATGTCGCGCCAACGGCTCCTCGATACCGGCCAGACCGGGGTGGCGTTGTTCCCCATGCCGGTGGTGCGATTCACCGCGGCGATGGAACTACTCGCCGCGGTGGGACTGGTCGCTCCGCCGCTGACCGGCGTCGGTCAGATCCTCACCCCGTTGGCCGGAGCGGGACTGTGCGCGGTGATGATCGGCGCCGCCTGGGCACATACTCGCCTGCGCGAACCGGCGAGCGTGGCCGTCAACGCCGTGTTGTTCGCGCTGGCGCTGTTCGTCCTGGTCGGAAGGCTGCTCGGCTGAGCGACGCAGGCCTCAGGTCAGTGCCGCCAGTTGCTGAACCTGGGCGGTGTCGCGGGCCGCAACCACCATCATCGTCACGCCGGCGGCCTCCCACACCTTGATCTGGGAACGCACGTAGTCGATGTCGCCGACGATCACGGCGTCATCCACCAGCTCATCGGGGATGATCTTGGCGGCCTCATCCTTGCGATCCGAGCGGAACAGCTTGGTGACGTCGTCGACGACCTCGCCGTACCCCATTCGGCGGTAGACCTCGGCGTGGAAGTTGGTGTCCTCCGAACCCATGCCGCCCATGTAGAGCGCCAGGAACGGCTTGATGCCGGCGAACGCCGCGGCGCGGTCCTCGGTGATGACCACCTGCGCGGTCGCGCAGATCTCGAAGTCCTCCCGGGTGCGCCGCGCTCCGGGCCGGGCGAAGCCCTCGTCGAGCCACTCGTTGTACATATCCGCCAGCCGCGGGGCGTAGAAGATCGGCAGCCAACCGTCGGCGATCTCGGCGGCCAGCGCGACGTTCTTCGGGCCTTCCGCCCCCAGCATCACCGGGATGTCGGCGCGGCGCGGGTGGGTGATCGGCTTGAGCGCCTTGCCCAGCCCGGTCGTGCCTTCACCGCTCAGCGGCAGCGGGTAATGCGGGCCGGCACTGGTCACCGGCGCCTCGCGGGCCCACACCTGACGCAGGATGTCGATGTATTCGCGGGTGCGCGCCAGCGGCTTGGGAAAACGCTGGCCGTACCAGCCCTCCACCACTTGGGGGCCCGAGACGCCGAGCCCGAGGATGTGCCGCCCGCCGGAGAGATGATCCAGCGTCAACGCAGCCATCGCACACGCGGTCGGGGTACGCGCCGACAGCTGCACCACCGAGGTGCCCAGCCGTACCCGCTGCGTCGACGAACCCCACCACGCCAGCGGCGTGTAGGCGTCCGAGCCCCAGGCCTCGGCGGTGAAGACGGCGTCGAAGCCGGCGTCCTCCGCGGCGCCGACGAGTTCGGCATGGTTGGTGGGCAGCTGCGCGCCCCAATATCCCAGTTGCAGTCCCAGCTTCATCGGTGAATTCCTTCTCGTCTTCTTGCTCAGATTCCTAGAACCTGTTCTACTCGATGCCGTGACCGTCAGCGAACACCGCTCCGCCCTGACAGAACCCTCGGAACCACCGCTGTCCGCCCCCCTGGGGTTGTCCTTCGACTACACCCGTTCGACGGGTCCGGTCCTCGGTGAGTTCTTCACCGCCCTGCGCGAGCGCCGCATCGTCGGCGTGCGCGGCTCCGACGGTCGGGTATACGTACCGCCGGCCGAGTACGACCCGGTCAGCTATGAACAGCTCACCGAGATCGTACCGGTGTCCAGTGTCGGCACCGTGGTGTCCTGGACCTGGCAGCCGGCGCCGCTGGAAGGCCAACCGCTGGACACCCCGTTCGCCTGGGCCTTGATCAAGCTCGACGGCGCCGACGTGCCGTTGCTGCACGCGGTGGCGGTGGAAAGCCCCGACAAGATCAGCACCGGCACCCGGGTGCACGCGCACTGGGCCGACGAACCGGTCGGCGCGATCACCGACATCGCCTACTTCGCGATCGGCGAGGACCCGGAGCCGACCGCGCAGAGCCCCGACGAGCGTGACCCGGTGTCGATGGTGATCACCCCGATCCAGCTGGAGATCCAGCACAGCGCCTCGCATCCGGAGAGCGCATATCTGCGTGCGCTCAAGGAGGGCAAGCTGCTGGGTGCGCGCACGGGCGAACAGGGCAAGGTCTACTTCCCGGCCCGCGAAGCCGACCCGGCCACCGGCCGCCAACTCACCGAGTTCGTGGAGCTGCCGGACACCGGCACCATCACCACGTTCGCGATCATCAACATCCCGTTCCAGGGCCAGAAGATCAAGCCGCCCTACGTGGCGGCCTACGTGCTGCTCGACGGCGCCGATATCCCGTTCCTGACACTGGTTTCCGACGTCGACGCCCATGAGGTCCGGATGGGCATGCGGGTGCAGGCGGTGTGGAGGCCGCGCGAGCAGTGGACCTACGGCATGGAGAACATCGAGTACTTCCGGCCGACCGGGGAGCCGGACGCCGAATACGACACCTACAAGCACCACCTGTAAGGGGAACCCGCCAGATGAGCACTCGCGATGTCGCGGTGGTGGGCTTCGCCCACGCCCCGCACGTCCGCCGCACCGACGGCACCACCAACGGCGTCGAAATGCTGATGCCGTGCTTCGAACAGCTTTACCGCGAACTAGGCATCGAACGAGCCGATATCGGCTTCTGGTGTTCCGGTTCCTCGGACTACCTTGCCGGGCGGGCCTTCTCGTTCATCTCGGCGATCGACTCGATCGGCGCGGTGCCGCCGATCAACGAGTCACACGTGGAGATGGACGGCGCGTGGGCGCTTTACGAGGCCTACATCAAGGTGTTGACCGGTGAGGTCGACACCGCGCTGGCCTACGGTTTCGGCAAGTCCTCGGCCGGGCAGCTGCGCCGGATCCTGGCGCTGCAGACCGACCCCTACACCGTCGCCCCGCTGTGGCCGGACTCGATCTCGATCGCCGGTCTGCAGGCCCGCCTCGGTCTCGACGGCGGGCAGTGGACGCAAGAGCAGATGGCCCGGGTTGCACTGGAGTCGTTCGCCGCCGCTGACCGGGTCGATTCGGTGGAGTCCTCCACCAGCCTCGATGAGCTGCTGCAACGACCGTTCTTCGCCGATCCGCTGCGCCGGCACGACATCGCGCCGATCACCGACGGCGCCGCCGCGATCATCCTGGCCGCCGGGGACAAGGCCCGCGAGCTCTGCGACAACCCGGCCTGGATCACCGGTTTCGAGCACCGCATCGAATCACCCGTGCTCGGCAGCCGGGACCTGACCCGCTCGGCGTCGACCACCGCGGCGGCACGCGCGGCCAGCGGTGACGACATGCCCGCGGTGGAGGTCGCCGAGATCCATGCGCCGTTCACCCACCAGCATCTGATCCTGACCGAGGCGATGCGCCTGCCGTCGAGGGCGAAGGTCAACTCCTCGGGTGGTGCGCTGGCGGCCAATCCGATGTTCGTCGCCGGGCTGGAGCGGATCGGTTTCGCCGCCCAGCACATCTTCAACGGCTCGGCGAGCCGGGTGCTCGCACACGCCACCAGCGGGCCGGCGCTGCAGCAGAACCTGGTCGCGGTGATGGAAGGACGCAACTGATGGCCGCTCAATTGGCCGCGGTGCTGGGCACCGGACAGACCAAATACGTCTCCAAGCGTCACGACGTGTCGATGAACGGCTTGGTGCGCGAAGCGATCGACCGCGCGCTGGCCGATTCCGGTTCGACGTTCGACGACATCGACGCTGTGGTGGTCGGTAAGGCGCCGGACTTCTTCGAAGGCGTCATGATGCCGGAGCTGTTCATGGCCGACGCGGTGGGCGCCACCGGCAAACCGCTGATCCGGGTGCACACCGCAGGGTCGGTGGGTGGCTCGACCGCGATCGTCGCCGCCAGCATGGTGAAGTCCGGCAAGTACCGCCGGGTGCTGGCGATGGCCTGGGAGAAGCAGTCGGAGTCCAACGCCATGTGGGGCTTGAGCATCCCGGTGCCCTTCACCAAACCGGTCGGCGCCGGTGCGGGCGGTTACTTCGCCCCCCACGTGCGCGCCTACATCCGCCGGTCCGGCGCCCCGCTGGACACCGGCGCGAAGGTGGTGGTCAAGGACCGGCTCAACGGTTCCCGCAATCCGCTCGCGCACCTGCACCAACCCGACATCACCGTGGAGAAGGTGATGGCGTCCCAGATGCTGTGGGACCCGATCCGTTTCGACGAAACCTGCCCGTCCTCGGATGGCGCGTGCGCGATGGTGATCGGTGACGAGGCCGCCGCGCAGGCCCGCGTCGACGCGGG
This sequence comes from Mycolicibacter kumamotonensis, assembly GCF_002086285.1. GTDB lineage: Bacteria > Actinomycetota > Actinomycetes > Mycobacteriales > Mycobacteriaceae > Mycobacterium > Mycobacterium kumamotonense. Next base: position 7,460 of record NZ_MVHU01000057.1, read on the forward strand.
CGAGCCGGTGGCCTGGATCCACGCCACCGCCCTGCGCACCGAGCCGCTGGCCTACGCCGGTCGCGACCAGGTCAATCCGCAGGCCGGCCGTGACGCCGCGGCCGCGCTGTGGCACGACGCCGGGATCACCAGCCCGATCGACGAGATCGACGCCGCGGAGATCTATGTCCCGTTCTCCTGGTTCGAACCGATGTGGCTGGAGAACCTGGGCTTTGCCCCGGAGGGCGAGGGCTGGAAGCTCACCCAGGCCGGCGAGACCGCGATCGGCGGGAAGCTGCCGGTGAACCCGTCCGGCGGGGTGCTGTCCTCCAATCCGATCGGCGCGTCGGGGATGATCCGGTTCGCCGAGTCGGCGATCCAGGTGATGGGCAAGGCCGGTGACCACCAGGTTCCGAATGCCCGAAAGGCCTTGGGGCACGCCTACGGCGGCGGCTCGCAGTACTACTCGATGTGGGTAGTCAGCTCGGACAAGCCCGCCGCCTGATGAAGTACACCCTCAGCGTCGCGATGGGTCCGGTCGAGGAACTGGTCGCCCTGGCGCGATGCGCCGAAGAAGTGGGTTTCGACGCGATCGCGCTGCCCGACTCGCTGTTCTTCATGGAAAAGGCCGCTGCGGACTATCCCTACACCCCCGACGGCTCGCGGATGTGGAACGCGGACACCCCCTGGGTGGATCCGCTGATCGCCGCAGCCGCGATGGGGGCGGTCACCTCGACGCTGCGGTTCTACACCAACGTGCTCAAGCTGGGGTCCCGCAACCCGCTGCTGCTGGCCCGCCAGGTGGGCTCGGTAGCCAACCTGACCGGTAACCGGTTCGGGCTTGGCGTCGGAATCGGCTGGGCTCCAGAAGAATTCGAGTGGTGCGGCGTTCCGTACGCTCGCCGCGGCGCCCGGGTCGACGAGATGATCGAGGTCATCAAGCTCGTGCTGGCCGGCGGAATGGTCGAGTTTCACGGTGCCTTCTACGACTTCGAGCGGTTGCAGATGAGCCCCGCGCCGAGTGCGCCGGTGCCGTTCTATGTCGGCGGGCACACCGACGTCGCACTCAAGCGCGCCGCCAGGATCGGCGACGGGTGGACGTCGGCGATGATGACCGGCGCGCAGCTGGCCGAGACCATCGGCAAACTGCAGGCCCTGCTGGCCGAGCACGGCCGGGCCGACGTACCGTTCGAATACCAGGCGGTCTGCATCGATAAGTTCAGCGTGGACGGGCACCGGGAGTTGGCGGCGGCCGGCGTCACCGACAACATCGTGATCCCCTGGATGCTCGACGGATTGGGCTTCGACGCACCGCTGACCGCCAAGCAGGACTCGCTGAAGCGTTTCGCCGACACCTATATCCATTCCGGATGGCAGGAGTAGTCCCATGAGTACCGATCACCCCGCGCACCTGGCAGGCCAACGTTCCCGCGACGCGGTGACCGCGCGCGACAAGGAGGCCTGGTTGTCGGTGTTCGCCGACGACGCCATCGTCGAGGACCCCATCGGCCCGTCACCGTTCGACCCGGAAGGCAAGGGCCACCGCGGCCGCGACGCGATCTCGGCGTTCTGGGACAAGGCGATCGCGGCCACCGACAAGATCGAGTTCAACTTCGTCGACAGCTTCGCCTGCGGCAACGAGGAAGCCAACGTCGGCTCCATCGTGACGACCATGGCCGGACACCAGATCACCACCGACGGCGTGTTCACCTATCGGGTGAACGAGGAGGGCAAGCTGGTTGCGCTGCGGGCGTTCTGGGAGGTCGAGCGGGCAGCCAAGACGGCCCGCAAGATCTGACCGGCGGTTGCGTGCGACGTCACTCCGCAGCCGGGCACCGTGTTGAAATTGTAGCGGCAGGCTGCCGGCAACCTTCGCACATCATGGGGCGAAATGATGTGTCAGCCAGCGCTTTCGGGCGCTGCCATCCGCTCGAGCAGATACTTCGACAGGGCATAGGGTGTCGGTTGGTCGAAGACGATCGTGGCAGTCAATTTGAGGCCGGTCGCCGTTTGTAGCCGGTTGCGGAATTCGACTCCGGTCAGCGAGTCAACACCGAGCGACCTGAATGACTCACCGGACGGGATCGTGTTGGTGCCGTCGTGCCCGAGCACCGCGGCGGCCTGAACGCGTACGAAGTCAAGAGCGATCCGCTCCCGGTCCTCGGCCGGGGCGCCACCCAACAGTGCCGCCAGATTGGATTGGCCCTCAACGTCGTCGTCGTCGGCGACCTGGCGGCGGGCGGCGCGGGTCAACAGCCGGAGAAGGTGCGGGACACGGCCTGCGGCGGCTACCTCGTCCAATGACAGCCGGGCCGGCACCAAGGACGTATGGCCGGACCGCATCGCGTCGTCGAACAGCTCGAGGCCGTCATCAGTGGTGATCGGCGCCAGGCCGATCCGATTCATCCGGGCTCGATCCTGCTCGTTGAGGTGCCCCGTCATCCCGGTCTTCTGTTCCCACAGGCCCCATGCCAACGAGGTGGCGGGGAGTCCACGGTGCTGTCGGTACTGCGCCAGTGCGTCCAAGTACGCGTTGGCCGCGCCGTAGTTGGATTGACCGGGCGAACCCAGCACCCCTGCCGCCGACGAGAACAATACGAACGCTGCCAAGTCGTCGTGCGCTGTGAGCTCGTGCAGGTTCCATGCGGAATCGACCTTGCTGCGCAACACGGCGTCGAACTGCTCGGCAGTGAGGTCGGCGAACACACCGTCGCGCAGGAGCTCTGCCGCGTGGACCACCCCGGTCAGCGGATGCTCGGCTGGGACATCTGCCAAGACGGCTGCCAGGGCTGCTCGGTCGGACGCGTCGCACGCCGCCACCCTGGCCTGCGCGCCCAACTCCGCGAGCTCGGCGACCAGCGCCGCCGCGCCCTCGGCTCGGCCTCCGCTGCGGGAGACCAGCAACAGGTGACGAATCCCGTGGTGGGCGGCCAGATGTCGCGCGATCAAAGCTCCGAGTCCGCTGGTGCCACCGGTGACCAGCACGGTGCCATCACCATCGAGCGGACGTGGGACCCTCAGCGCGATCTTGCCGATGTGCCGAGCCTGCGACAAGTACCGGTATACCTCCGGCAGGCGCCTCACATCCCAGACCGAGACCGGGGGTGCGGAGATCGAGCCGACGGCGAGCAGCGCCATCACCTCACGCAGCATCTCCCCGATCCGCTGGGGGCCGGCGTCCCACACCACGACCGGCAGATACACGACACCCGGGTGGCCGGTTGCGATGTCGTCCGGATCGCGCAAGTCGGTCAGGCCCATCTCCACGAAAGTCCCCCCGCGCGAAAGCAATCGCAACGAGGCATCCGTGTATTCGTTGGCCAGCGAGTTGATCACGATGTCCACGCCCTCGCCGCCGGTGGCGTCGCGGAACCTGCGCTCGAAGTCCAGATCGCGAGAGCTGGCGATGTGATCCTGATCAAGGCCCAGGCCGCGCAGAACCGGCCACTTCGACGGGCTGGCGGTGGCGAACACTTCCAGGCCCCACGCCTTGGCAAGTGTGTGCACCGCCATGCCAAGCCCGCCGGTCGCGGCGTGTATGAGGATGCGTTGGCCCGGCCTGACATCGACCAGGTCGTGCAATGCGTAGTAGGCGGTCAGGAATACGACCGGGATGGTGGCGGCCTCCGCAAAACTGCAATGGCCCGGGACGGCGGCCAACAGGCGATGGTCGACGTCGGTGGTCGAAGCGATACCCGGTAACACACCGAACACCCGGTCCCCGGGCGCGAATCCGGTCACCTCGGCGCCCACTGCTGTGACTACGCCGGCTCCCTCGCACCCGATCACCGCGTCCGGGTCGGGATACATGCCGAGCGTGACGAGCACATCCCGGAAGTTCACCCCCACCGCGCTGACCTCGACTCGCACCTCGGTGGGCCCCAGGGCGCCAAGCGAGGCGGGCTGGACCACGAAGTTGTCGGCGCCCAAGGCGCCCAGCCCGGCGGGCCCCACCGACCAGGCGGCGGTCCCGGGCTCCAGCTTCAGCACGCCGTCGCGGTCGAACCGGGTCAGTCGCGGCACTCGCAGCGACCCGCGTCGGTACGCCGACTCCGGTTCCCCGGAGGCCAACACGGCTGCAACCGCCTCGGGCACCGCCGCCCAATCGTCGACATCCAGCAGGACCAGCCGCCCGGGCTCTTCCGCCTGAACGGTACGCACCAAACCCCAGACGCCCGCGTGGGTAAGGTCGGGCGCCGCGTCGGAGCCATCTACCGCAACAGCTCCCGACGTCACCACGACCAACCGGGCATCGACAGCCGTGCAGTTCGCCATCCAATCGCGGACGTGCTCGGCGATCGACCACAGCCGTCCGCGCACCGAGGCACCGTCGGCAACACCACCATCGACGCAGCGCAAGACTTGAATCGGTCCCTCACCGGCGCGCGCGCCGGTGATGTCCACCCAGTCGGCCCCTGGAGCCGCGTCCACATCCCCCGGCACCCAGCCGATGCTGAACAGTGCGTCGTCGGAAATGCTGGAGCGCCGGGAATGCAAAGCGTCGCGCCAGGTGTCACGCATGCTCAGCGCGCCCACCGTGGCAACCGGCTCCCCGAGGTGGTCATACAACAACACGGCAACCCGATTGTCGCCCACCGCCTTCAGCCGAACACGCAACCGACTGGCACCGATCGCGCTGACGTTGACCTGCTCCCATACGAAGGGCAACAGAACTTTGCCGGGCTCCGCCGCTATTCCCAGATGACTGAAACCGTGGAGCGCCGCGTCGAGCAGCGCCGGATGTAAGACGTAGCCCCGCACCTGGTCTCGGGCCTGCTCAGGCAGCGCGATATCGGCGAACACCTCGTCGTCACCGGTCCACAGCGCCACAACTCCCCGGAACACCGGGCCGTAGTTGTACCCCCGCTCGGCAGCACGCTGGTAGGTGTCTGACACATCGACTGGTTCTGCGCCCGCCGGCGGCCAGGTGCCCACCGGCTGCGGTACCGGCGATGTCGCCCGAACCAGGGTGCCCTGGGCGTTCAGAGACCATCCGTCGTCGACACCCTCGACGCGCGAATACACCGACAACGGCCGTCCTGCCGCAACCTCCCGACCCACAATCACCTGCAGGTGAACCCCGTGTTGTTCGGGAACGATCAGTGGCGCTTGCAGAACCAACTCCTGGACAACGCCGTGGCCGACCTGGTCGCCCGCGAACAACGCGCAGTCAACCAGGGCCGCCCCCGGCATCAGCACGACGCCACCGACCGCATGATCTGCCAGCCACGGATGGCTGCGCAGCGAAACCCGGCCGGTGAAGGTGACCTCACCTGACGCGGGCTGCTCAAGGACTGCAGCGAGAATCGGGTGGTCACATTCACCGACGCCGAGCCGACTCACGTCCAGGCGGGAACTTTCCGACGCGTCCAGCCAGAACCTGGTGCGGGTGAACGGGTACGGCGGCAACTCGACTTCGGCGCCGGCGCACCCGACGTAGCGGCTCCAGTCGATCGCGACGCCGGCCGCGTACGCCTCGGCGGCGGACTCCAACAGTCGGGCCAGACCACCATCGTCACGGCGCAACGAGCCTCCGACGAACCAGCCGCCATCCTCGGCAAGCACTTCGCAGTTCTGCTCCACACTGACCGTCAGGACAGGGTGCGGGCTCATCTCCAGGAAGCAGTGCACGCCTTCGCCGTACGCGGCTTGCACGGCCTCGTCGAACCGAACAGGCTCACGCAGGTTCCGGCACCAGTAGTCGCCGTCGAGCACCTGCGAGCCGATCAGTTTGCCGTACACCGTGGAATAGAACTCCGTTGCGGTGTCGGCCTCCGGTGTCACCTGCCCCAACGCAGCACGAAGGTCATCCTCGACGGCTTCGATCTGTGCGGAGTGCGCGGCGTAGTCGACCGGAATGCGTCGGGCCTCCACCCCCGCGGCTTCATAGTCGACCAGTAGTTTGTCGATTGCGGCGCAGGCACCGGAAACCACCGTGGTGCGCGGGCTGTTGACCGCGGCGACTTCGAGCTTTCCGCCCCAGCGATCCAAATGCTCACTCACCTCGTCTTTGGGCAGCGGCACCGACACCATGCCCCCCGCACCCGACAAGACCGCCACGGCCCGGCTGCGCAAGACGACAATTCGGGCGGCCTCGCGCAGCGATAGAGCGCCGGCGACATGCGCCGCCGCGACCTCGCCCTGGGAGTGGCCGATCACCGCGTCCGGGGTGACACCCAACGACCGCCACGTCTGCGCCAGCGCAACGAATACCGCGAACAGAACCGGCTGCACCACATCGGCCGCGCCCAGTGCCGGACTGCCCGGCTCCTCGCGGATGACAGCCAGCAGATCCCAGTCCACAAACTCTGCGAGAACCGTTCCGCACGTGGTCATGTGCTCGGCGAACACCGCAGAGGTGCTGAGCAATTCGCGCCCCATCCCGATCCACTGACTGCCCTGGCCGGGGAATACGAAGGCTGTCTTTCCCGTCGCGCTCGCTTGCCCGGCAACCAATCCAGGGCATGACTCGCCCTCGGCCAGCACACTCAGCCGGGACATCAGGGCATCGCGGTCGGCACCGACGATGACCGCGCGGTGCTCGAAGACGGTCCGACGGGCGAGCGCACCCGCGATCGCCGCGGGGGGCACACCGGCCCGGCGTTCGGCGAAGTCGTGCAGTCGCATCGCCTGTGCGGCCAGCGCCTTGGGGTTGCGTGCCGACAGCGGCCAGACCAGCACCGCCGGCTCACCCGGAGGAGCCTGCTCGAGGATGACATGGGCATTGGTACCCGAGATGCCGAACGACGACACGGCCGCACGCCGTGGACGCCCCTTTTCGGGCCAGGGTCTGCCCTCGTGGAGCAGACGCACCGCCCCCGTTGACCAGTCAACCCGGCTGGTCGGTACGTCGGCGTGCAGCGTTGCCGGCAGCACACCACGCCTGATGGCCTCGATCATCTTGATCAGGCCCGCCGAACCGCCGGCGGCCAAGGTGTGTCCGATGTTCGACTTGACCGAGCCCACCCACAACGGGTCGCTGTCGCGCTCCTCTCCGTAGGCGGCCAACAACGCTTCAGCCTCGACGGCGTCACCGAGGGTAGTTCCGGTGCCGTGTGCCTCAACGGCATCCACGCCGTTCGAATCGATCCCGGCATCCAGCAGCGCCGTACGAATGACTTGTTGCTGGGCAATCGGGTTGGGAGCCCGGAGCCCGTCGGAGGCCCCGTCCTGGTTGACCGCCGACCCACGCACCAGTGCCAGCACCCGATGGCCGTTACGCCGTGCATCGGCGAGCCGCTCGAGAACCAGCACACCGACGCCCTCCGAAAGCCCGAATCCGTCGGCATCATCCGAAAATGCCTTGCACCGACCGTCTTTCGCCAATACCCGGAGCGCGGAAAATCCCACAAACCAGTTCGGCAGTGTCATGGCTGCGACACCGCCGGCCAAAACCAGCGAGCAGTCCCCTGAGCGCAGCGCACGCACACCCATATGCACAGCCACCAGCGACGAGGAACACGCGGTGTCCACCGACACCGCCGGCCCGGTCAGACCCAGCACATACGCCACCCGGCCTGAGGCGACACTGCAGGTGTCGCCGGTCATCAGATTGCCGGCGTAACCCTCTCGATCCTGGTAGACCCGAGGCCCGTACTCCTCGTTCATCACCGATCCCATCCTGGCCAGAGAATCGTTCTTGTCAGCGCAGAAGATCTCGGCAACCTGCAACCCAACATCGGGACGCGGTTGCTCGGGCCGGGCTCTGTTTTCGCGCTCGACGGGCCGGCGCATCGGCGTCGTCGCAACCTGCTTAGCCCGCTTCTGCACGGCAAGGGTGTCCGAGTTTACGACAGCGTGTTCGTCGAGGAGACGCTGCGCGAGATCGCAAGCTGGCCCGTCGGCGAGTCTTTCGAGACACTGGAACCTATGCTTCGGATCGCGCTCGACGCGATTCTGAGGATCATCTTGGGGGCTGAAGGCGACGAGCTCGACGAGCTGCGGTACGTCATCCCGAGGTGGGTGACCCTGGCATCGCGGCTGGTCCCGCTGCCGATGCCCAAGCGCACCTACGGCCGATTCACCCCTTGGGGCAGACTCGCCGAGCTCCGACGCCGGTACGAGGTTGTGATCGACAAATTGATTGCGAAGGTCCGCGCAGACCCTGAATTCGGAAACCGGACCGATGCCTTGAGTTACCTGTTGCGCACCCGCGCCGAAGACGGCACGGTGATGTCGCGCCGCGACATCGGAGATGAACTGCTGACGTTCATCACGGCCGGTCATGAGACCACCGCATCGACTTTGGCCTGGACTTTCGAACGAATCAGCCGACATCCCGAACTGCTGCAGCAGCTGACCGCCGAGGCCGCCACCGAAGAGAGCACGCTGCGCCGGGCGACCATCCGCGAGGTTCAGCGGACCCGTACCGTTATCGACTTCGCCGGCCGGCACGTATACGCACCGACAATCCGGCTGGGCGACTGGGTGATTCCGCGCGGAGATTCGGTGATGGTGTTCATATCGCAGATCCATGAGAATGCCGAGGTCTTCGACGACTCGGACCGATTTGACCCGCAGCGTTACATCTCCGGTAGCCCTTCACCGTTCGAGTGGCTGCCGTACGGCGGTGGAACCCGCCGTTGCCCGGGGGTCCACCTTCGCGAATCTGGGGATGGACGCCATACTGCGCACGGTGTTGCAGCACTTCGTCATCGAGCCAAACCCGCGCCCTGCAGAAGAATGGCACTCCCGGGGCGTGGCATTCACCCCTAAGGACGGTGGCCGGATCGTGGTCCGCCCACGCGAAGATGCCATCGGGGCTCTGTGACCGGCTCACGGAAGCGGGGTCCGTCAGCCGATTGAGCATTACGCCCTTCCCCCCAACATTTTTCTGACACCAAACGAGGACATGAAGGATGTCGTGACTCCCTTCGGGGCCGTATACCCTGTCTGCGATCCGGTTCACCGACGCTTCGGGTGGGGCCGACGTCTCCGGTGCCGCTGACGAATTCGCCGAACTGCTGGCCGAACTGGCGGCAATCGGGACCTAGCTCGGTTCGACGGCCTTCAGTCCGTCGCGGTAGCGCTTCGCCAGGTCCTGGTAGTACTTCGGGTTCGCGTTGATCCACATCTCGGCGCCGGTCCCGGCGATCGGGCCCTTGACGACAGCGGGCGAACCGGTCACCAACACCCCATCCGGGATCTGAGTGCCGGAAAGCACGGTCGCACCGGCGGCGACCAGACTGCGACTGCCGATGACGGCGCCGTCGAGCACCGTGGTGTGGTTGCCGATCAGCGCCTCGGCACCGACGTGTGCCCCGTGGATCAGGCACATGTGCGCCACCGTCGCACCGGGGCCGATGTCGACCGGAACACCGGGCGGTACGTGCAGCACCGAGCCGTCCTGCACGTTCGCGCCCTCGCGCACCACGATGGGGGCGTCGTCACCACGCAGCACGGCGCCGAACCACACCGAGGCGCCGGCCTCGATGGTGACGTCGCCGATCAAGGTGGCCGTCGGCGCGACGAAGGCGGTGGGGTCGATCCGCGGAGAATGCCCGTTGAAGGAGAAGAGCTGCATTGTTCAGATATACCCCAGGGCCGAAAGACCCCGAACCAGCAGGCTTTATTGCGTAACCGGGAGGGAAAACTGTAACGTGTTCTAGTTAGAAGCAACGGGTTGGAGGCAACAGGTGAGCACTGACAACGCCGACGTCGGCGTCCGCGAAATTGACACGGGGACCCCGCCGGATCGTTATGCCAGGGGCTGGCACTGCCTTGGTCCGGTGAAGGACTTCCGCGACGGCAAGCCGCACGCGATCCACGCGTTCGGCGCCAAGCTGGTGGTGTTCGGCGATTCGCATGGTGACCTGCACGTACTCGACGCCTACTGCCGCCACATGGGTGGCGACCTGAGTCGCGGCACCATCAAAGGCGACGAGGTCGCCTGCCCGTTCCACGACTGGCGTTGGGGCGGCGACGGCCGCTGCAAGCTGGTCCCCTACTCCAAGCGGACGCCACGGATGGCCCGCACCCGCTCCTTCCCGACCGACGTGCGCGGCGGCCTGCTGTTCATGTGGCACGACCCGGAGGGCAACCCGCCGCCGGACGAGGTGCGGATCCCCGAGATCCCGGAGTGGTCCAGCGGGGAGTGGACCGACTGGCGCTGGAATTCCATGCTGATTGATTCCAACTGCCGCGACATCATCGACAACGTCACCGACTTCGCGCACTTCTTCTACATCCACTACGGGCTGCCCACGTCCTTCAAGAACGTCTTCGAAGGCCACATCGCCTCGCAGTATCTGCACAATGTCGGGCGCCCAGACGTCCCCGGCCTGGGCACCTCATACGGGGAATCAGAACTCGATTCGGAGGCGTCGTACTTCGGGCCGTCGTTCATGATCAACTGGCTGCACAACAGCTACGGCGGTTTCAAGGCCGAGTCGATCCTGATCAACTGCCACTACCCGGTGAGCCACGACCAGTTCCGGCTGATGTGGGGCGTCATCGTGCAGAAGCCCAAGGGCCTGGACGACGCGACCACCGAAAAGATCGCCGACGCCATGACGGAAGGCGTCAGCAAGGGCTTCCTGCAGGACGTGGAGATCTGGACGCACAAGAGCCGGATCGAGAACCCGCTCCTGGTCGAGGAGGACGGTGCGGTCTACCAGCTGCGCCGCTGGTATTCGCAGTTCTACGTCGATGTCGCCGACGTCACTCCGGAGATGACCGATCGCTTCGAGATCGAGATCGATGCGACGGTGGCCAACGAGAAGTGGAAAGCGGAGGTCGCCGAGAATCTGCGGGCGCAGGAAGCGGAGACCAAGGCGCCAAAGGCCTCAGAAACCGTTAACGCAGAGTAGGTCTGGCGCCATGGCCCGCGAGGTTCCCGAGGCCGGAGAGCTGGCCCGGTCCATGCTGATGCTCTACGGCGCGCACGACGACCACGACGAGCACGGCGAGTCCCCCGACGACGAGGGCCCCGACACTCGTTACTCGCGGCAGCCGCTGTTTCCGGTCGACCCGCAACGGTATGAGGCGATTCGTGCTGCGACCGAGCGCGATACCGACCGCTACCTGCATTCGGGTCTGATGCCGGTGGAGTGCCGGCACTGCACGGCCACCGTTGAGGTGAAGAAGCTGGGGCCCGGATACACCTCGGTGCAATGGAATTCAGAGGCGGTGCAGCAGTGCGCTCACTTCGCCGCCGAACGCGAAGCCGGCAATCCCAGCAGCCGTAGCCGCGGTTGCCCGAAACTGGCGAAGAGCATTCGGCACGCCGTCGCCGGCCTCGTTGGTGTCGGCTACCAGGGCGGCCTGGCCGGTCACATAGGAGCGCAGGCCGGCCGGGGGATCG
>NZ_MVHU01000058.1 GCF_002086285.1 Mycolicibacter kumamotonensis
CCAACAACGGCTCCCACGACGCCGCATCAAACAACGTCTCCCACGACGAAGCCTGACCCAAATCCCCCAGCGCCCCAACCAAATCCGACCCAAGAAAATCAACAACCCAATCCAACTCATCAGCATGAACCACCGGAGCCACCGACACCGGCGCCACCCCAAACGCCAAAAACGCCCCAACCGCACTACCGGCACCTAGCAGTGGTCGGCCACGCCGACGTGAGAGACCGTTGCCTGAAGTGATACGCCCTACTGCCATTTGGGTTTTCCTATCTGTGCTGGCCCACAGTTGTGCTAGCTCGGTTGTCGTTTAGTTCTCAGAACATCGGCTTGTCGTAGCGCAGGATCAGCCGAAGAAGCCCAACGCTTCGGCGATCTGCTGCGGTATGTTGTTGAACCACTCAGGGAGCAGCCCGTAGAAGTCGGCGTTGACGTCGACCAGACCCAGATCGGACAGACCCAGTCCACTGATCAGGTCGTCGATAGTGGTGGCGCCCAAGCCCAAATCGGTGAGCAGCGAGTTGATCGACACACCGTCCAGACCGAGGTTGGCGATGATGGTGTCCAGGTCGTTGTTGTCCAGACCCAGCCAACCCAGCAGCGTTCCCAGGGTCGGGTCGCCGAGCACACTGGTCATCAGATCGGTGATGAAGCTGTCCAGGTGCACCTCGTCGAGACCGAGGCCGCCCAGCATGCTGCCGATCGACGTCGCACCCAGCAGGTCGTTGATGACCTCGTCGAGGTGCCTGTTGTCCATGCCCAGATCGCTGAGCAGGCCGGCAATCGAGATGCCGCTCAAGCCGATTCGGTCGATGAACATGTCCAGGTCGATGTTGTTCAGGCCGAGGGCGTTGAGCATCGACGCGATGTTGAGGTTGTCCAGGCCCAGCGCGTCGATCAGGTTGGTCAGCCCGACGCTGCCCATGCCCCAGTCCTCGAACAGGGTCAGCAGGCTGGTGTCGCCCAGGCCCATCCCGTCGAGCAGGCTGGCCATGAGCTCGTTGAGGGTCGGGTTGAAGCCCAGGTCGGTGAAGAACTCCTCCAGCGTGACGTTGCCGCTCAGGTTGCCCAGGCCCTCGAACAGCGTCTCCAGCTGGAAGTTCGACAGGCCCATCGCCTGGACCATCTGGGAGACCGTGGCGTCGTAGAGGTGCAGGTTCTGCAGGGTCTCGCCGACGGTGTTGGTGCCCATCAGCGCGTTGAGCGTCGGGTTACCGATCTTCTCGATCAGGCTGGCGTTCTCCGGGGAGAGCTCGGCCAGCGGCGTGTCACCGATACCGGCGATCGACATCAGCTGGGTGAACTTGATGTCGGTCAGCGGGGTGAGCGGATCGATACCGAGGGTGTTCTCCCCGGTCGGGATCGCCGCCAGCACCTGGCCGATGGTCTGGTTGCCGTAGTCGCCGATGAAGTCGCTGAAGGTGGTCCCGGGCGGGAACATCGAGCCCAGCATGTCCATCAGGCCGGTGCTGCCGGTGAAGTCCGGCCCCAGGAAGCCGTTGTTGAGCAGGTCGATCAGCGTGTCGTCGCCCATCTCGCCGAACAGGCTGCCGAGCGCGGTGCCCAGCGTCATGCTGCCCAGGCCCAGCTGCTCGAAGAAGTCGGTCAGCGGGGGGTCGCCCATCGCGTCGGTCAGCAGGCCGCCGACGGTCCAGCTCGGATCGACCAGGCTGGCAAGGGATTCCGTACCCGAAGCGCCGAGCAGGTCCTTGATCAGCCCGCCCACCGTCTGGTTGTCACCACCGACGAGGTCCAGGATCAGCTCGGACAGCGTGGGGTTACCGATGTCGGTCGAGTTGAGCAGGGCGATCAGCAGACTGGCGATCGAGTCGTCCGGGCTGATGCCGCCGAGGTCGGTCAGCAGTTGGGCGATGGTGGGGTTGCCGATGCCGGCCTCGTTGAACAACCCGATCAGCAGGTTGGACAGTGACTCGGTGCCGATGCCGAATTCGTTGAGCACGTCGACCGGTGTCATGTGGCCGAAACCGAACTGGTCGAGCAGGTCGATGATCAGGGTGTCCAGCGGGGTATCGCCGATGCCGGCCTCGCTGAGCAGTCCGGTGAGGGTCTGGTCGCCCATCCCGCTGGCGTCGACGATGGTGCCGATGTCGATGCTGATCCCCAGCGGTTGAGCCGGGGTGAGCAGGCCGTTGAACAGCGGGATGGAAAAGCCCCCGATGTCCAGGCCGTCGTGGCCGTTGAGGAAGGCGTCCAGCAGGATCGCCGGCGCACCGACCAGTGCGGACAGCGCCGCCATCGGGTCGTTGAAGTTGAAGATCTGGCCCATCAGGTCTTGCCAGGCGTTGGCCAGGGCGATCCACGGCCCCATCCCGGCGAGCATCGAGCTCATCCAGGTGGGCAGCTGCACGCTGATGTCGGCCGGGAACGGCAGCAGTTGCGCGTCGATGGTGGGCAGCGGGTTGGTGAAGATGTTGATGACGTCCGGGATGCCGGCCAGTGCCTGCTGCGGGTTGGTGAAGATGTGCTGCAGCAGACCCCACATGTCGACGGAGTTCTGGTTCAGCGCTTGCAGATTGGCGGCGGTGTGGTTGAACAGGTCGGTGTAGGGCGAGAAGAAGTCACCGTCGGCGGTCAGTGCGACGGCGCGCTGCTCGACGACCTGCCGCTGCAGCTGCGGCAGTTGCGACGCCGCCGGCGGCACCGCGACGAGGCCGACGCCGACGATGGCCAGACCGGTGGTGACGTACGGACGAAGCGTGTGCTGCATGATGTCCTCCCGGACCGAAGTTCCCAAGTTGCTCTGTCGCTCAGGTCGTTTAAGCACCGAGCACCGCCGCGATCTGGTTCGGCAGGCCGTCGAAGAAGTAGGCCATCGAACCGAAGAATTCCTCGATCTGGGCGTTGATCACGCTGAGGTCGCCCAGCCCCAGGGACGCCAGCAGCTCGTCGACGGTCTGGGTGCCGAAGTCGCCGAGCAGCGAGCTGACCGTCGACGTCCCGAACAGCGAGTCGATCAGCTCGTTGAGGGTTTGGTCGCCCAAGCCCACATCGATGAGGCCGTCGCTGAGGGTCATGTCGCCGAAGAACTGGTCGAACAGGTCGCTCAGCGACTGGCCGCCGATGCCGAATTCGCTGAGCATGTCGTTGAGGGTCTGACCGCCCAGCGCCTGGGTGATGATGTCGTCGAGGTGCATGCTGCCCAGGCCGCCGTCGTCGAGCGCATTGGCCACGGTCTGGTCGCCGAGGAACTGGTCGAGCAGTTCGCTCAGGTGCATGTTGCCGATGCCCGCGTCGTTGAGCATGTCGACGATGGTCTGGTCGGCCGGGACCAGCTGGTTGATCAGGTCGGCCAGCGTGGTGTTGCCCATGACGCCGAGCAGCTCCGACAGCGGCTGGTCGGGCATGTTCGCCAGCACCAGGTCGGTCAGGGTCATGTCGGCCATGCCGGACTGGTCGAGCATGTCGATCAGCGGCATCGAGAAGTTCTCGCGGATCATGTCGGCCAGCGACATCGTGCCCATGTCGCCGAGCAGCGCGATGAGCGGCGAGTTGAGCATGCCCTGGTCTTCCAGGATCTGGCCGATGGTCTGGCCGCCGAGCGCGGAGATCAACGACGTGTCCCCGCCCTTGTCCAGCGGGGTGCCGCCGGTGGCGGCGATGAAGTCGTTGATCGTGAGGTTCCCGATGACCCCCATGCTCTGCAGGTTGCCGAAGACGGTGCCCAGCGACAGGTTGGTGAGGCCCAACAGGTCGGTGAAGTCCTTGACGGTGACGTCGGCGAAGCCCGCCGCCTCGAGCACGTCGGCCATCGAGGTGTTGCCCGCATCGCCGAGGACCGCGATCGCGATCTCGCCCAGGTCGGCGTTGGCCACGCCGGCCTGACTCAGCAGGTCGAACATGGTCTGGTTGCCCAGGCCCAGGCCGTTGAGCAGTGAGGTGATCACCTCGTGGGAGGTCAGGTCGCCGCCGCCGAGCGCGTCGATGATCGACGCCGGGGTCTGCCCGCCCAGGCCCAGCGCGTCGACCGCGGTGGTGAGCAGTCCGTTCAGGGTCAGCCCGTCGGCCCCGACCGTGGCCAGCAGTCCGCTGACCGTCGGGTCACCGATGCCCAGTGCACTGAGCACGTGGGTGCCGAGGTCGGCCAGCTTGAGGTCGGCCACGCCCAGGTCGTCGGCGAGACCGGTGATCGTCGGGTTGTCGAAGCCCAGCGCGTGGGTCAGGTCGATGACGAGGTCGGAGACCTGGACGTCGCCGATGCCCAACTGGTCCATGATGTCGGTGATGGTCGGGTTGCCGATCCCGACGGCGTCGAGCACGGTCGACAGCACGCTGGAGATCTGCTGGTCGCCGAGCCCCAGGGAGTCGAGCAGGTCGACGGGAGTCTGGTCCCCGAGGCCCAGGGTGTCCATCAGGCCGGTCAGCATGCCCGCGACCGACATCGTGCCGATCCCGGTCTGGTCGAGCAGGCCGGCGACGGTCTGGTCGCCGATCTTCAGACCGTCGACCACATCGCCTGCGGTCAAGTCGATTTCAAGGTTCTGGCCGGGGACCAGGATCCCGTTCCAGGCCGGGATGTGGATGCCCAGGATGTCCAGGGTGTCGGTGCCGTTGAGGTAGGCGTTGAGCAAGACGGCCGGTGCGGTGAAGATCGCCGCGAACGGATCCATCGGATTGGTCGGGTTCCAGATCTGCTCGTTGATCTCGTGCCAGGCGTTGTTGACGGTGACCAACGGGCCGATGATGCCCATGCCGAGGGTCAGCAGCGGCGAGAGCAGCACCATGATCGGGTCGCTGCCGCTGATGGTCGGCATCGGGTTGGTCAGGAAGTCGATCACCTCTGGCAACTTCGACAGCGACGACGGATCGGTGAGGATCTGGGTGATCAGGTTGCCCCAGCCGTTGTCGGACCCCATCGCCACCAGGTTGGCGGCGGTGTTGTTGAAGAGGTCGACGTAGGGCTGGAAGAAGTCCGGGCCGGCGGTGAGCGCGACCGGGCGGTGTTGCACGTCGGGCAGTACCTGGCGGACCTCCGGCTGCGGCTTAAGCACGGCGGTCGGGACGGCCGCATTGACCGCGACGAGCGTGGCGCCCGCGATGACGACGCCGGGGGTGACGTACGGGCGAAGCGCCAGCTGCATCATGCTCTCCTACGGAAACTGATCATGGACGTTGCTGAACGTCACATGAGTTTTTTACTTTGTCGAAGCGAAATTTTTCTCATGAAACGCCGGAACAAAACGGCGGAAAACGCCTCGTATGGCGATACAGGTCCGCCGCAGCGGACGTCTGTATCCCTATCACGCGGATACGACCGTTTGGGCGAAAATCGTTTCTAAGGTTTTTGTTAATGGCTATTCGGAGATGCACGGGGGTCATGGAGGGGTTCCGGGGGCGCGGGAAACCTGATGAACACCGTGCAGTGGCGGGCCGAACATCAGCGCGACGACGTCGCCGTCGGCGCCGGCCCCGCAGGGCCGGTGCGGCGGACCCCAGGCGGGGCCGAAGCGCCGGGCCGGACGCGCCGGCGGTGGTGCCCGCAGCCGGCCGGGTACCGCCCTTGCCGGTGGGGGTCAGACCTACCGAGCCGCTACCCCACGGCCGGTGATCGGCGCGCCGGCGCCGGCGCCGCGGTGTGCCGCCTCAGCAAACTTCCGCGGCGCAGCGCGTAACGGGGACCTCGTTACCCGGCACCGAGCCGGTCCGCACGACGAGCACCCAGCCGAGACGTCCGAACCGACGCGGATTTCGGTGCGCCAGTGGGCTATTCGTGACGAAGGGCGACAAGGTCGTCACGATCCGCGGCTAAATCTTTGTGCCGCAGAGCATTTCGGTACCGCTCAGCCGCGGCCCGGCAAGTCGCCCTGTGAGCCCCTCCGCCGCTGCGCCAATCCGGTGGCCGCGAGCCGCACCAGGCCCGAGATCAGCGCGCTCTTGTCGTCGGGGCCGCTGTTCTGCGGCATCGGCGCCTGCCACTGCGCCAGCGGGGCCAGCTCACCGGCGAGGTACTGCTCCCGGCACGCGCGGCGCTGGATCTTGCCGCTGGTGGTGGTCGGTATCCGCATCGGCTTGAGCAGCACCACGGCCTGCGCGTCGATGCCGTGGTGGGTCCGGATCGCCTCCCGGGCCTTGTCGATCAGCTCGTTCGGATCGATCCCGGCTCCATCGTGGTGGTGGACCTCCTGCACGACGACCAGGTGCTCGGGGGCGTTGCGCTTGGTCGGCAGCTGGAATGCCGCACCGCGTCCGGGCAGCAGCGCCGGGTGGCAGTCCTGCACGGTCATCTCGATGTCGTTGGGGTAATGGCTGCAGCCGCCGATGGTCATCAGGTCCTTGCACCGGCCGGTGACGAACAGCTCGCTGCCACGGAAGAATCCCAGGTCGCCGGTGCGCAGGTACGGGCCCTCCCCAGTATCGGCCAGCCGGGCGTGGAAGGCGTGCTCGGTCTCCTCCGGCCGCCCCCAGTAGCCGGCGCCGACGCTGGGACCCGAAACCCAGATCTCCCCTACCTCGTCGGGCCCGCACCGCAGCCTGGTGTCCGGGTCGACGATGATGACGTCCTGGTCGCCCTGCCGGCTGCCGCAGCCCACCAGCGCCACCGCGGTGTCGGCCGCGGCGTCGTCGCCGACCTCGACGACCCGGTCCTCGCCGAGCGCCGCCCGGTCGATCTGGCGGACCACCGGCACCACCGAGTTCGACACCCCCGAAACGCCCAGCGTCGCCTCGGCCAGGCCGTAGGCCGGCCGCAACGCCTCGGGCCGGAAACCGGCCGGCGCGAACGCCTCGGTGAACGCGCGCAGCGTCGCGGGCCGGATCGGATCGGCGCCGACCACGGCCATCGACCAGTGGGACAGATCGAGCGCCGCGCGTTGTTCCTCGGTGCTGCGCTTGACGCAGGCCTCGTAGGCGAAGTTGGGTGCGGCACTGATCACCGCCCGGTATCGCGACATCGCCTGCAGCCAGCGCATCGGGCGCATCAGAAAGGCGCTCGGCGACATCAGCACGGTGGTACGGCCGCCGTAGAGCGTGCCCAGGATGCCGCCGACGAAGCCCATGTCGTGGTATTGCGGCAGCCAGGACACCCCGCTGACCGGGCTGGAGAACACCGGATCGTCGGACCGGGGATCCCAGGCCTGGCGCATGCCCTCGAGGTTGTGGACGTAGTTGCGGTGCGTGAGCATGCAGCCTTTGGGCACCCCGGTGGAACCCGACGTGTACTGGATCATCGCGATGGTGTCCTCGTCGACGTCCTGCGATACCCAGGTCGCCCCGTCGCCCTCGACTTCGTCCATCGCCAGCCAGCTCACCGGCCCGTCGGTCAGCCCGGCCACCGTGGCCTTCATCTTGGCCTGGGTCTTGGCCGTCGCCAGCGCGAACCGGGCCTGCGTCTGGGGGACGACGGTCTCGACCCGCCGGACCGTCCAGTGCTCGTCGACCGGAACGGCGACGGCGCCGGCGTAGAAACAGCCGAACAGCCCGGCGATGCTGTCCACGCCGGGGCGGCACAGCACCAGCACCCGCTGCCCGACGGCGCCGCGGCGCTGCAGGCTCGATGCGATCGCGCGGGCCCGTTCGTCGAGTTCGCGATAGCTGACCCGGCTCTGTTCCTCATCGCCTTCCGGGCAGAAGATGAACGCGGGCGTGTCCTGGAGGCGGGCGGCCTGCTGCCGCAGCAACTCCACCAGGGTTTCCGGCGCCGTGGGGGTAGCGGATGTCGTCAACTCGGCCAACTTCGGATCTCGGACGGTAATCGCCCACAGCGTAGCGGCGATCGCGACATCGCCCGGGGTTAACCCAGGGAAGCCAGCGCCCGCACCAGCTGGTCGACCTCGGCCGTCGTCGAGTAGTGGCTCAACCCGACCGTGACCGCCCCGCCGATGTCGTTGACGCCGATCACGTCCAGCACCCGTGACCCTGCGTTGGCGATCGCCAACACACCGTTGTCGGCCAAGCGCTGCACCACCCGTTCGGCGGGCACCTTCTGCACCGCGAAGCTGACCACCGGAATGCGCACGTCCGGCTGGCCGATCATCATCACCAGCGGCAGCGACCGCAACGAGCCGACCAGATAGTCGAATAGCCGGTTCAGATACTGCCCGGCCGACTGCATGGAGATCGACAGCCGCTCGGGCCGGTTGCCCCTGGCCGACTCGTCGAGCGAGGCCAGGTATTCGACGCTGGCCACCACCCCGGCCAGCAGGCCGAACTGGTGCAGGCCGACCTCCAGGCGCGCCGGGCCCACCGCGTGCGGGTTCAGCGACACCGACCCGAACGTGTCGATCAGCGCCGGGTCACGGAAGACCAGCGCACCCACCGGGGGGCCGCCCCAGCAAGCCGCGTTGAGGGCCACCACGTCGGCCTCGACGTCGTTGATGTCGATCAGCTGGTAGGGCGCCGCCGCGCAGTGGTCGACGATGGCCACCCCGCCCACCTCGTGGACCAGCTTGGTGACCGGCCGCAGGTCGGTGGCCGTGCCCAGCACGCCCGACGCGGAGGTGACGGCCACCAGCCGGGTCGACGGGGTGATCAGGTTCTCCCACTGCCAACTCGGCAGCTCCCCGGTCTCGATGTCCACCTCGGCCCATTTGAGCTTGGCGCCGTAGCGGTTCGCGGCGCGCACCCAGGGTGCGATGTTGGCCTCGTCGTCGAGCCGGCTGACCACCGTCTCATAACCCAGGCTGACCCGCGACGACGCGGCCTCGGCCAGCGCGTTCAGCAACACCGCCCGGTCGGGGCCCAGCACCACCCCGGCTGGATCACCGCCGACCAGGTCGGCCACCGCCTGGCGCGCCGCGACCAGCACGGCGGCACTGCGTCGGGCGGCCGGGTGCGGACCCGACGCCGTCGCCAGCGAGCCACGGAACGCGGTCGAGACCGTGGTCGCCACGGAATCCGGGATCAACATGCCGGAAGGAGCGTCGAAATGCACCCACCCGTCACCGAGCGTCGGATGCAATCCACGCACCCTGGCGACATCGAAGGCCATGTCAGCCACCTTAGAACTACTCAAGATCGGGTGATGGGTGAAAGTATCGGATCACCGGATAGCTCCCCCGCTGCGCTGAGCCGTGTCACCTTGGCAGACATACTAGTGCAGTGCTTCTGGCGTTCGGAATGGTTGCCGCTCTTGTGCTGCTGGTCCTACCCGGGGCACTCGTCGCCGCCGGTGCACGGCTGAGTTGGCCCCTGGCGGTCACGGTCGGCCCGGCACTGACGTACGGACTGGTGGGCCTGGCCATCGTGCCGTTCGGGGCGGTGGGAATCCCGTGGAACGCCGCCACCGCACTGGCCACACTGGTCGTGGTCGGCGCGCTGGTGGGCGGCCTGGCCCGAGGTGTTCGGAGGTTGCTGGACCGCGGTTCGGCCGTTGTGGTGGCCGCGCCGACGAACGCCGTCGGCCCGATGTTGACGGTGGCCGCCGGGGTGTTGCTGGGCATGCTGCTGATCGGCTGGGCGGCGGTGCGGGGACTGCCGGACTGGCAGAGCATCCCCAGCACCTGGGACGCGGTCTGGCACGCCAACACCGTCCGCTTCATCCTCGACACCGGCCAGGCCTCGCCCACGCACATGGGTGAACTGCGCAACGTCGAAACCCACGCGCCGCTCTATTACCCGTCGGCGTTTCACGCGCTGACCGCGGTGCTGTGTCAGCTGACCGGCGCGGCACCCACCACCGGCTACACCCTGGCCGGCCTGGCCGCCTCGGTGTGGTTGTTCCCGATCAGCGCCGCGCTGCTCACCTGGAATCTGCTGCAGCGGGTCACCACCACCCGGCGCGCTGCGCTGGTGTCCGGCACCGCCGCGGCGCTGTCGGCGTCGTTCACCGCGCTGCCCTATGTCGAGTTCGGCACCGCGGCGATGCCCAACCTGGTGGCCTACGGGCTGGTGGTGCCGACGTTCGCCCTGGTCACCGCGGTGCGCACGCTGCGGGACCGGATCGCCGTGGCGGTGCTGGCGCTGGTCGGGGTGTTCTCGGTGCATCTGACCGGCGGCGTGGTGACGGTGTTGCTGCTGGCGGCCTGGTGGCTGTGCCCCCCGGACGGGGCGTTGTGGAACCCGTTGCGCGGCAAGCGCCGCGACACCCTGGCGCTGGCCACGGTCTTGGTGTCGACCGCGCTGCTGCTGCTGCCGCAGTTGCTGAGCGTGCGCAGGCAGGCCGACATCATCGCCGGGCACTCGTTTCTGACCCATGAGGGCCGCAAGTCCGCGCTGCGCGACGCGCTGCTGCTCTACACCCGCCACCTCAACGACTTTCCGATCCAGTACGCCCTGGTCGGCCTGACCGCCGTCGGCGCGGTACTGCTGGCGGTCCGCAAGGTGTGGTGGCCGCTGGCGCTGTGGGCGGTGCTGGTGGTGGGCGTGGTGCAGTCCTCGGCCCCGCTCGGCGGCCCGGCCGGCGCGGTTGTCGGCCGCTTCACCGACCTGTTCTACAGCGACCCCCGCCGGATCATGGCGGCGATGACGCTGCTGCTGGTCCCGATGGCCGGCGTCGGGCTGGCGTGGCTGGCCGCCCTGGTGCTCACGCCGGTGCCGGGGCGCCTGCGCGACGTGTTGACCGGGGTGCTGGTGACCGCGACGGCGGTGGGGCTGGCCCGGCACTATCTGCCACGGCACGCGTTTCTGTTCGGCGACAAGTACGACTCGGTGATCATCGACGCCCGCGACCTGGAGGCGTTCGCCTACCTTGCCGCGCTGCCCGGCGCCCGTGACACCGTGATCGGCAACGCCAACGTCGACGGCAGCGCCTGGATGTACGCCGTCGCCGGCCTGCGCCCGCTGTGGACGCACTACGACTACCCCCAGCAGCAGGGGCCCGGCCCGCAGCGATTCATCTTCTGGGCCTACGCCGACGACGCCGACACCGATCCGCGGGTGGCGCGGGCCATCCACGCGCTCAACATCCGTTACGTGCTGATCAGCAGCCCCACGGTGCGCGGGTTCACTCTGCCCGACGGGCTAGTGTCACTGGAGAAATCGCGGTCCTGGGCCAAGATCTACGACAATGGCGGGGCGAGTATCTACGAATGGCAGGGAGGCGGGGACGTTGAGCACCGGCAATAACGGCTCAGACGACATTGAGATCATCAGCGGCGGCGACCCTCGGCTGCTTTCGACCGGGGCGCCGAGTGACGCCGAGGGCGACGAGCAGTCGCTGACCGACCTGATCGAGCAGCCCGCGAAGGTGATGCGGATCGGCACCATGATCAAGCAGCTGCTCGAGGAGGTGCGCTCGGCCCCGCTCGACGACGCCAGCCGGGTGCGGTTGCGGGAGGTGCACGCGGCCAGCATCCGCGAGCTCGAGGATGGCCTGGCCCCGGAGCTGCGCGAGGAGCTGGACCGGCTGACGCTGCCGCTGCGCGAGGACGCGGCACCGTCGGACGCCGAACTGCGGATCGCCCAGGCGCAGCTGGTGGGCTGGCTGGAGGGGTTGTTCCACGGCATCCAGACCGCCCTGTTCGCCCAGCAGATGGCCGCTCGCGCGCAGCTGGAGCAGATGCGCCACGGCGCGCTGCCGCCTGGCGCAACCGCGGGCGGGCACAGCGTGCAGGGCCATACCGGTTCCGGTCAATACCTGTAAGCCTGCAAGCGGAATTTCTGTGTCTGACAACGATCCTCGTATCGATACCCGCGACGCTTGGGTGGAGTTTCCCATCTTCGACGCCAAGTCGCGGTCGTTGAAGAAGGCGTTTCTCGGCAAGGCCGGCGGGGCGATCGGACGCAACAACTCCAACGTGGTGGTCGTCGAGGCGCTGCGCGACATCACCATGTCACTGTCGCTCGGGGACCGGGTGGGCCTGGTCGGGCACAACGGCGCCGGCAAATCCACACTGCTGCGGCTGCTTTCGGGCATCTACGAGCCGACCCGGGGTTCGGCGAGTGTGGTCGGCCGGGTGGCGCCGGTATTCGACCTCGGTGTCGGTATGGACCCGGAGATCTCCGGTTACGAGAACATCATCATCCGCGGGCTGTTCCTCGGGCAGACCCGCAAGCAGATGGCCGCCAAGGTCGACGAGATCGCCGAGTTCACCGAGCTGGGCGATTATCTGGCGATGCCACTGCGCACCTACTCCACCGGAATGCGGGTACGGCTGGCGATGGGGGTGGTCACCAGCATCGACCCGGAGATCCTGCTGCTCGATGAGGGCATCGGCGCGGTGGACGCCGAGTTCTTGAAGAAGGCCCAGACCCGGCTGCAGAAGCTGGTGGAGCGTTCCGGAATCCTGGTGTTCGCCAGCCATTCCAACGAGTTTCTGGCCCGGTTATGCAAGACCGCCATGTGGATCGACCACGGCACCGTCAAGATGACCGGCGGAATCGAGGAGGTGGTCGGCGCCTATGAGGGCCCCGACGCCGCCCGGCACGTGCGTGAGGTGCTCGCCGAGACCCAGGCCGGGGACAAGGCGTGACCGAAACCGTTTACGCGGTCGTCGTCACCCACCGGCGGGTCCGCCAGCTGGCCGAGTCGCTCAAGGCGCTGGTGACCCAAAGCCGCCCCCCGGACCATGTGATCGTCGTCGACAACGACAACGATCCTGCGGTGGCGGCTCTGGTGGCCGGGCAGCCGGTGGAATCCACCTACCTCGGATCGCGGCGAAACCTCGGGGGCGCAGGCGGTTTCGCCCTAGGTATGCTGCACGCCCTCGCTGCCGGCGCGGACTGGGTATGGCTGGCCGACGACGACGGCCGCCCGGCCGATTCCGGTGTACTGGCCGCGCTGCTGGCCTGCGCCGCCGAGCATTCGCTGGCCGAGGTGTCGCCCATGGTGTGCAACATCGACGACCCGTCCCGACTGGCGTTCCCGCTGCGGCGCGGGCTGGTGTGGCGGCGCGAGGTCGCCGAATTACGCAGTGACGCAACCCAGGACCTGCTGCCTGGGATCGCGTCGCTGTTCAACGGGGCGCTGTTCACCGCCGACGCCCTGGATGCGGTGGGGGTGCCGGACCTGCGATTGTTCATGCGCGGGGACGAGGTGGAGGTGCACCGGCGGCTGGTGCGCTCCGGTTTGGCGTTCGGGACGTGCCTGAACGCGGCCTACCTGCACCCGTGCGGTTCGGCGGAGTTCAAACCGATCCTGGCCGGCCGGATGCACACCCAGTACCCCGACGACGCGGCCAAACGGTATTTCACCTACCGCAACCGCGGCTATCTGATGGCCCAGCCCGGCATGCGCCGGCTGCTGGTCCAGGAGTGGCTGCGGTTCGGCTGGTTTTTTCTGGTGTCCCGCCACGACCCGGCCGGGTTGATCGAATGGATCCGGCTGCGGCGGCTCGGACGCCGCGAGCAATTCGCCAAACCCAAGGGGCAGCAATGAGTTTCACCGATGTCGCCGCGCAGTCCAAGACTTTCTCGCGGGCGTGGGCCGACCTGGTGGACGGGTTCCGCCGCCACGAGCTGTGGCTGCACCTGGGCTGGCAGGACATCAAGCAGCGTTACCGGCGCAGCGTGCTGGGACCGTTCTGGATCACCATCGGCACCGCGACCACGGCGGTGGCGATGGGCGGGCTGTACTCCAAGCTGTTTCACCTCGACCTGGCGGTGCACCTGCCGTACGTGACGCTGGGCCTGATCGTGTGGAACCTGCTCAACGCCGCCATCCTGGAGGGCGCCGATGTGTTCGTCGCCAACGAGGGCCTGATCAAGCAGCTTCCGACGCCACTGAGCGTGCATGTCTACCGGCTGGTGTGGCGGCAGATGATCCTGTTCGCCCACAACATCGTCATCTACATCCCGATCGCGCTGATCTTTCCGAAACCCTGGTCGTGGGCGGATCTTTCGGTGATCCCGGCACTGGCGCTGATCGCGCTGAACTGCGTGTGGGTGTCACTGTGCTTCGGGATCCTGGCCACCCGCTACCGGGACATCTCACCGCTGTTGTTCTCGGTGGTGCAGCTGCTGTTCTTGATGACGCCGATCATCTGGAACTACGACACCCTGCGTGCCCAGGGCGCGTCGCGCTGGACGGCGGTGGTGGAATTCAACCCGCTGATGCACTACCTGGACCTGGTGCGGCTACCACTGCTGGGCGCGCACCAACCGCTGCGGCACTGGGCTATCGTGCTCGTGCTGACCGTGCTCGGGTGGGCGGTGGCGGCGCTGGTGCTGCGCCAGTATCGGGCTCGGGTGGCGTACTGGGTGTAGCCCGGTTGGTGGGGTTGTCGGCTTGGCCGGGTTGGGCCCCATCCATCACTTTCGTACCGCAGGAGGACCACGTGGATGTTGCCGGATCGGATAGCGCCAGTGATATCAGGTCGATCCACCGACACCGATCCGCCTCCGGACCAGCGTGAAATTGGCGTCACGTTCGACGCTCAGCGTGCGGCTACCTTCACGGCCGTCGAGAGCGGCGGCCGTCGCAGCGGTAGGTGCTGATCACCTCAGGATCCGGGTCAAGCCCCAGGCCAGGCCCGTCCGGCACCGTGATCCGCCCGTTCGTTGGCGCCAGCGCGTCGCCGTAGATCGCGGCCTCCAGGTCGAACCAGCGCCACTCGATCATCGCGTCGGCACCGCCCAGCGCGGCGGCGACCTGGATTGCGGCGAGCAGCCCCGGCCCGTCGTAGAACGAGTGCGTCATCATCCCGACATTGCGCACGGCCGCCAGCGGAAAGACCTTGCGCAGCTCGGTGATACCGCCCATCTTGGCCGGGCTGGGCTGCACGAAGTCCACCGCGCCCGCGGTCAGCAGGCGCTCGAATTCCATGATGGTGCCGACGTTTTCGCCGGAGGCCACCGGCAATCCGGTGCTGCGGCGCAGTTCGGCCAGGCCGTCGAAGTTCTCCGGCGGCCACAGCGGCTCCTCTAAGAACAACAGTCCGAGGTCGTGCAGTTCGGCGGCGACGGCCTGGGCCTGCCCCAGCGTCCAGGCGCAGCCGGCGTCGACGATCAACGCGACCTCGGGCCCGGCTTCGTCGCGGGCGGCGTGCATTGCGGGCAGCGTCGACTCGTGCAGCTTGATCGCAGTGAATCCGGCGTCGAGGACGCGGCGTACCGCGGTGCGGACCCGGTGCGGTTCGGTGTAGCAGGCCAGGCTGGCGTAGCAGCGCATGCCCCGAAGACCGCCCCCCAGCAGCCTCGAGATCGGGACGCCGGCACGCTTGCCGGCGATATCCCACAACGCGATGTCGACCGCCGACAGCGCGTAGGTGATCGCGCCGCCGCGCCCGAAGACGTGCAGCTTGCGTTGCACGTGGTCCATCAGCGCCGCGATGTCGGCAGTGCCGTGGCCGAGACAGAGCGGCGCGACAAGGTCGGCGAGCGCGCGGACGGCCAGCGCGGTGCCGTAAAGCCCGAACGCCTCGCCCCAGCCGACCACGCCGTCGTCGGTGGTCACCTTGACCAGCAACGAGTCCGCGGCGCTCAGCGTCTCACCCCACAACGCGGCCCCGGGCAGGTCGGGCTTGAGCGGAATGCGCAGCGGTATCGCCTCGATTTCGGCGATGACGGCGGGCATGGTCCTCAGCGTAGGACTTAAGCTTCCCGGGTGGCCGAGACCGCTTCGACGAACACGCCCCTGCCGTTGACGACGCAGGTGTGGCGTTTCCTGGTGACCGGGGCGATGTCGGCGGTGGTGGACTTCGGGCTGTACCTGCTGCTGTACCTGGGCTTCGGCGTCACGGTCGACCTGGCCAAGGCGATCAGCTTCATCGCCGGCACCATCACCGCATATCTGATCAACCGGCGCTGGACGTTTCAGTCCTCAGCGCACACCGGCCGGTTCATCGCGGTGATGGCGCTCTACGCACTGACGTTCGCCGTGCAGGTGGGGATCAACCACCTGGTGCTGGACCTGCTCGATTACCAGCGCTGGGCACTCCCGGTGGCCTTCGTGGCCGCGCAGGGCACCGCGACCGTCATCAACTTC
Source organism: Mycolicibacter kumamotonensis (assembly GCF_002086285.1). Lineage (GTDB taxonomy): Bacteria > Actinomycetota > Actinomycetes > Mycobacteriales > Mycobacteriaceae > Mycobacterium > Mycobacterium kumamotonense. The sequence continues at coordinate 15,818 of NZ_MVHU01000058.1, forward strand.
ATCGTGCAGCGGACGGTGATCTTCCGGGTGCGCTGAGCTACCCCGCCTTCCATTCCCGGTACTCGGCGGGTGTCAGTTCCCGGCCGAAGACGGTGGCGATGGCCGGATCGTGGGCCAGGTAAGCGTCCTCGTTGCCGCGCCAGGCCTGTGCATACCGGTAGAACGGCAACCACGGGTGCAGGTGGTGCACCAGGTGATAGGTCTGGGAGAGCATGACCGGGATCAACACCTGCTCCATGCCGACCCGGTTCCGAGTGGCGCGGTAGCGATTCTCCTGCTGCGTCTGCTCCAGCCCGTGGTGCGGCAACCAATCGAACCACCAGCCCAGGATCACCATCCCGATGCGCTGCGGGATCAGCACGGCGGCCGCGAGGATCCAGAAGTTTTCGGTGGCGATCGCGATGCAGACACCCGCGATACTCACCGAGAACACCACCGCCGTCTCGGCGACCTCAGCCAACGGACGGCGCCGGGAATGCCGCAGCCGCCGCTTGAGCTGGCGGCAGTACCAGACGGCATAGAAGACATCCATCAGCGCCCATCGAAAGGGCAGCTGCCAGGCCGGCCCGTGGGTGGCGAACATGTCCGGGTCGTTCTCGCCGTCGTTGGCGTTGCGGTGGTGCGTGAGGTGGACGTAGCTGAACGACGGCAACGAAAACGTCGGTGCGACAAAGAGCCAAGCCGCCCGACCGACCACCGAGTTCACCCAGCTGGTCGAGGAGAGCGCGTGGTGCAGCGCATCGTGGGCCACCATGAACATCGCATAGACGACTGCGGTGTTGACCGCGACCCTCTAGGTTCGGTTTGAGCGGGATGCGCAACGCAATGGCCTCGACTCGGTCGATGACGGCGGGCATGGTTTTCAGCCTAGGACTTAAGCTTCCCGGGTGAATGAGACCACGCAGAGTCCCGTGCACCTGTCCATACAGGTGTGGCGCTTTCTGGTCACCGGGGCGCTGTCGGCGGTGGTGGACCTGCTGGACTATTAGCGGTGCGCGCTGCCGGTGGCGTTCGTGGCCGCGCAAGGCACCGCGACCCTCATCAACTTCGTGGTGCAGCGGACGCTGATCTTCGGGCGCGCAACTAGCCTGCATGCATCCATACATGGATGTCTGGCCACCAAGACGATCTCAATCGATAGTGAGGCGTACGAGCGGCTCCGCTCGGCCCGCACTTCGCCGGACGAATCATTCTCACGCGTACTCAAACGGACACACTGGAGCACCGAAGGGCGCACCGCTGGCCTCCCTCGCCGCGCTGCCGCCCGCCACGAGAACGTCCTCGCCCGCCTCGATGAGGCCCAGCGCACCGACCTCGCGCCGGATGATCGTGGCACCCCGCGTAGGCGTCGACACAACGTTCCTCATAGACCTGCAGCGGGAGGGGGCAGCAGGTAAGCACGACGGCCCGGCGCACCGGTTTCTGAGCGAATCTCCGGGTACAGAGCTCTTTCTCTCGGCGGTCGCACTGGGTGAATTTGCCGCTGGCTTCAACCGCGTCAACGACCCGATCATTGTCTGGATGCGTGAGTCCCACACCCTCGTACCGGTCGACGACGAGATCGCGTCGACCTATGCGACGGTCAGCAGGGAGTTGCGCCGCCGGAGTGACCTGATCGGCACCAACGACATCTGGATCGGCTGTACCAGCCTGAAACTCGGAATCCCGGTCCTGACCGCTGATGTCTCGGAGTTCCGTCGCATCAACGGACTCGGAGTCGTCTCCTACCGCTAGCGTGTAGCCACTTCCGCCACTTCCGCACCCGCGGGTGACCAAGCGGGTCTTGCCGAATCGGATATCGCCGGCGATATCAGTGGGGGGTGAGCTGAAAGCCGTCGCGGGGGGGGGGGGGGGGGGGGGGGCCGGCGGGGGGGGGGGGGGGGGGGGGGGGGGGGGGGGGGGGGGGGGGGGGGGGGGGGGGGGGGGGGGGGGGGGGGGGGG
>NZ_MVHU01000059.1 GCF_002086285.1 Mycolicibacter kumamotonensis
TTGGTCGTCGAGGCCGCAAGGATCCCGGCGTAGTCGTCGCGGAGCTTTTCGAGTTGATGCAGGATGCCGGTGGTGTCGTCGATGGCGACCTGCTCCAGCTCGGCGGTGTCGAAGTTGGCTTCCTGGTACATGCCGATGCGGTTGTCGATGTCTTGCAGCTGGATCTGCAGGGCGTTGATCTTCGCCGCCGCGGATTTTTGGGCCTCGGCCAGGGCGGCGGCGATGGCCTCCAGATCGGTGCCGATCGCGGTGAGTTGGGTTTGTTGCAGATGCAAGCTGGTGGTGGCGCGCTGGACTTCGGCGGAGTCGTTGATGGGGTGCTCACCGTTTTCCCGGTTCCAGGCGGCCTGGAAGCGTTGGCGGGCTTGAGCGAACGCGGCACCCGATTCGGCGGTGCATAATCCGGCGTCGTGGAAGGCGCTCGCCAGTTCGTCGATGGCGGCCGGGTTGCCGCTTTGCAGGGTGTTGTTGACCTGCCACGGGTCACCGCCGGCGGCGTCGATCAGCAGCGCCAGGTTTATGTGTCGGAGTTGCACCGAACCGCATGGCCCAACCGCGCCGCCCCGGCGTGGGCGGGTTCGCGCACACCGTGTGTATCCGCCGCCCCGCAACGCAGCATCGCCGGATCGACAAACACTCCCAGCCCCTCTCAGATCAGTCGCCAACAACCCTGACAGGACGGTCCTTCGGCGTCAATTCAGTTTGTGGTGGTTTACGAGTGCATTCGTCGTCGGCTCCCTCGACTGCGAGGTACCCACCCCAGTCCCCTACTGCGACCCGTAGTTCGAACCCGTAGCCCGCATTGGGGAAACACTGATGTAAGCGAAGAATCGGACCCCGGGGATGCCATCCGGGACGTGACCATGACACCGCCCTGGCCCGCACCACCCGCACCAATCCGAACCCGCAACTGGCTGGCCGTGACACTGGCCGCCGTCGCCGTAGTCCAACTGCAGAACGCCAAGGAAACTGGGCGGATCAGCGCCTACCGTTTGCCTACCCGCACTACCAAGATCACTGAGCCGGCGCCGGACTCACCGACAAATCCTTGGTGGATCGAGCTTAGCCATCACCGACGAATCGGCTTCGGTAGTCGCCCAGGCGAGTGGCGATCTCGTCGGGATCCAGGCCCAGGTCGGCCGGCCGGTAGTCCACCGCGCCGTAGCGACCGCGCGGGTGATCAATACGGAACTGCGTCATCGCCTCTCGAGCCCGGGTATCGAGCGGCTGGCCGGCGAGCTCATAGATCGCAGCGACGGTGCCGTCCTCATCGGCCATGAAGTCGTCGAACCGCACGTCGATGGACTGGCCCGCAGGCAACACATCGCGGTCCCGCAGGCATCCGATGAGCAGGTCCTCGGCCCGGTCGAGCCAGTAGCGCGAGATCTCGACCGGGTCGGGATGGTCGCAGGCCATCCGCGCGGCGTAGCTGATCATGGTCGCCATCGATTGCGTCACCTCGACCGGATCCCGGTGGGTGACAACAAAAATGGCGTCGGGAAAGGTGGCATACAGCGCCGGGAACTGCTCGAGGTGCTGCGGGGATTTGAGCACCCAGCGGGTCCCGCCGCGCAACCATTGCAGCGCCTGCAGGGTGCGTTTCAGGTAGGCGTAGGACGGCGTCTGGTCGTGCGCCTTGTAGTGCGCCGCGAAACTCGGCAGGTAGTAGCTGCATTCGAAGAGCATTCCCGAGATGTCATTGGCCAACAGCTGGATTTCTTCGTGCGCGTGGTCGACGGTCATGTCGTGCATGCGCTTGAACTCGGGCATCGAGGTGTTGATCAGGTCCAACCCGACGGCGCAGCGGTCTCGCCTGGCCTGCGGATCGGCTTCGCCCGGGGTGGCGACCGGCTCCAGGCTCTCCCAGTACGGCAGGTAGCGCAGCGCCGGGTCCGCGGCGATCAGGTTGTGCAGATGTGTGGTTCCGGTGCGTGGCAGCCCGCAGATGATGATCGGGCGTTCGATCTCGACATTCTCGATCTCGGGGTTGGTCGCGATGAGCTCTTCGAGCCGCAGCCGGTTGACCAGGTGGCCGGTGAGTTGCTCGAACGCCATCGCCCGCCCCACCCCGGACAGGTCAGCCTCATCGACAAACGACCCGCACAGGATTTCCAGGCGTTCCCGAAAACCGTTGTCGCCCCAGTTGTCCAGGCCGGTGCGCTCGGTGGCGGCCTGCAGCAGCGCCGCCGGTGTCAGCTGCAGCGCGGCACCGTAGCCGGCCAAGCCGTCGCGCATCGGGCCGGCGGCCTCGGGAAAGACCGGATCGGCTAGGTCGTCGAGCCGGATTGCGCCCGGCCGGGCGCCCTGGCCGCTCACGAGGCCAGGTCCGCGACGTCGACGACGCGGCAGTTCAGCGGGTCGGGGGTGGCCTCGGGCAGGAACCAGCGCAGCCAGATCAGGCCTTTCGACCGGCCGGCGGTGGATACCCAGTTGGGATGTCCGGGATCGGTGTCGCTGATCACGATCTGCCAGGACCCGTCGAGCTGGTAGCTGACCTGTGCGCCGTTGATGGTGACCCGTTCGCGGGTGTAGTCGTAGGTGTGCAGGAACGGATTCCACAGGCACAGGTTCCAGAACACGCACTCCGGGGAGATTCCCTCGATGAGCAGTGCCTGGCCCGGTTGCAGGTCATAGGCGCCCATCGCGTAGGCGGCGTCGCCGGCGGCCCAGCCGACGGTGCGGCTCGGCACCGGGTAGGGATCCTGCAGCGCATTGGCCGGTAGCCGGACCGGGGCCATGGCGGCCTGCTCGTGGATCCACGTCCGTGCCGCTCGCATCCGGCGGCTCAGGTCGGCTCGGGTGTCGACACGGCGCGGGGTGTCGTCGAGCGCTTCGATGCGCCACTGCACCCGCCGATCGGTGCGGGGCTCGGTGAGGTAGTCGCGGGTCAGGATGAACACGGCGTCGGGCTCGAGTTTGAGCCAGTTGCCCTGCCGCTCTTGCGCACTGATGATGAATTCGAAGTTGCCGTCGGCGTCGCAACCGAGGTCGCGGTCGTTGATGGTGTCGATGATGCGGTCGCTGTAGCGGCCGTCGTCGGGCCCGCCGTAGACGGTCATGGACAGATAGACCGAGTCGCCGCGGTTGCCGGTCACCCGGTAGCTGCGGCCCGGGTCGATCGGCGCCAGCTGGTAGAAGGCGTCCGAATTGTCGCCGCCCCACTTCAGGTACGGCCCGATCACGTCGACCAGGATGGGTTTGTCGGAGTCCCCCCAGATGTAGGCGTCGGCGGCGACGCGCAGCAGGCTCAACGCCCACCGGTAGCCGTCGAGGATGTCAGCTTCCTGCAGAGGCGGATCGGCGGTCAACAGCCGCTGCTCGACGGCGCGAACCTCGTCGAGCAGGTCGGCGAACGCGACCGACAACTCGTCACTCATCCCGGTCCTCCTTCTTTCTCATTCCCTGCAGCAGTAGGGAGCACAGCCTGTCGGCAGCGGCGTCGACGGTCTCGGCGGCCAGAACCTGGGCGATATAAAAACTGGTGCCCACCAACGCGTCATAGGCGATCTCGACGTCGGCGTCGGCGTCCAGTACGCCTTGGTCGATGCCGGCGCGCACCAGCTCACCGAACGCGGCGCGGGTATTCTCGTCGAGCAGCTGTTGGGTGCGGATGAACAATTCGGGGTCGCGGTGGCGATCGGCCAGGATGCCCAGCGCCGCGGCCGCCACCTCCGGCGCGCGCCAGAAGTCGAACACCCCGGCAACGAATCGGCGCAGGTCGGCGTCGAAGTCGCCGGAGCTGGCCAACACGTCGCCGACCTCGGCGGCACCGAAGACCGCGTCGAACACCAGATGGGTCTTCGACGGCCAGCGCCGGTAGACGGTGGGGCGGCTGACGTCCGCCTCGCGGGCGATCGCCTCGATGGAGACCTGGTCGTAGCCATCTTGGGCCAGCAGCCGGCGGGCGGCGTCGGTGATGGCCTGCTCGGTGCGCGGATCGCGCGGGCGTCCGCGACCGGCCGGGGCCTGGTCCGGGCTCACTGTGGCATCCGCCGTCGGCGACTCACCTCTAAACAGTTACATAACGTAACGTAATTAGTCAACGGTGGCGGGCCGCCCCGATTGCGCAGCTCAGAACGCGTAGCGGTGGTACTGCGACATGTTCGCCGCCGCCGGAATCAGCGACATCGCCTTGCCCAGCGCCCGGTAGCGACGCGGCAGTTGGGCGTAGGTGTCCGACTCGAACCAGCGCTCCCATTGCAGGAGCCGAATGCCCGGTGCCGCGCCGAGAATGTCGTCGGGTCCGTTGATCGCCCAGTGCAGCGTCGCCCCGGATCTGCGCACCACCGCGTTGGACCATTGCGACTTGATGCCCAGCCAGTTGAAAGCGTCGAACTGCAACTCCCCGCTCGGAGCATGCTCGACGGCGCGGCGCAGTAACGCCACCCCGTCCGATTCGGTGAGGTACATGGTCAGGCCTTCGCCGAGCATCAATGTCGGTCGGCCGGTGGGGATTTCGGCGAACCAGGCCGGGTCGGTGACCGAGGCCGCCAGCACGTGGTTGTGCTCCCGCTCGGGCAGTAATTGGCGGCGCAGGTCGGCGACGTCCGGGTAGTCGATGTCATACCAGTCGACTCCCGAGCCCGGTTCCAACCGGAAGTATCGACTGTCCAACCCGCAACCCAGGTGCAGCACTACGGCGTCGGGGTTGGCCGCCAGGAACTTTCCGGCCCAGATATCGAAATGCGCCGACCGGGTGGTCACCGACGGTGATCGCGCCGCGGTGATGGTGGTTCTGCTCCAGTCGTAGTCGATGCGCTTGACCACCTCTTTGGCAAGGCGGTCCCCCAGGATCGGTGCGGGCAGATCGGCGTCCAGCGCTTTGGCATACAACGTCGCGAGCATGGTCTGCGGGGCACCGCGCAGATCCACCCGCGCCTTGTCGGAGGTCATGAACTTCGAGGTTAGCGGCGTCACCGCCCGGGCGGACCGGACTGAACGCCAGGCGGCGTGGTGTTCAGTCCCCGGCCCTCAGCCATTGCCGTTCAACGGCTTTGACCAGTGCGGTCAGCGTCGCATTGACGGGGGCCTGCTCCCCCACCTGCGCGGCCGTGCGCACCACGGCACCGTTGATGACGTCGATTTCGCTGACCCGGCGGGCCTGGTGGTCCAGCAGCGCGGACGGTCTGGCATCGGGCATCTGCGCACCGAACGCCCGCACATGGGCGACCGGGTCGGCGACGGCGATGTCGATCCCGGCGGCACGTGCTACCGTCCAGGCTTCGGTAGCGGCGGCGCGGCTGACCGGTCCCATGGCCGCGTCGTCGTCGCGGACCTGTCCCACCGTCATACCCGTCAGCGCGCACGGGGCGCTGTAGGCGACGTTGCAGATCAGCTTCTCCCACTGCATGGCGGCGATATCGACGACCGCCGCCGCGTCGAATCCGGCATCAGCCCACACCCTCGCGATCGCCTGCACAGCCGAAAACGGCAGCGCCGCATAGGCGCCGAATCGGACCGCTCGCATCGCGTTATGGTGCACACGCCCGGGGCCGGGACGCGACGCCCCGAAGCCACTGGCGATACCAACCGCCACCCGCTCCGCACCGACGATGCCGGCGACGGTATCGGCCGCTCCCAAGCCGTTCTGGATAGTCAGCACCGGCGTGCGCTCGCCGAGCAGCGGTAGCGCCTGGGTGGCCCCGGCGGCGACGTCGGCGGCTTTGACCGCCAGCACCACCAGGTCCATCAGCTCGGCCGGCGCCACGGTGGCCGCCCGCAGGGCCACCACCTGGTCGGGTTGGGGTCCGCTGATTCGCAGGCCATCACCGTTGATGGCCCCGACATGCTCGGCTGACCGGTCGATAGCCAAGACGTCGTTGCCGGCCGCCGCGAGCCGACCGGCATAAATCGACCCCATGGCGCCGCATCCGATGACCGCGATCTTCATCTGCTCATCTCACCAGGTCGGCGATCGTCGCGGCCAAATCGGGCTTTTCCTCCAGCCCGAATCCCGGCGCGTCGGTGGGTGTGATGGCGCCGCCGGCCAGCGCGCACCCCGGTGAGTAGCCGCCGAAGGGTGCGAACACCCCGGGATAGGACTCGCAGCCCCCCAACCCCAGGCCCGCCGCGATGTGCAGGTTGATCAGGTGGCCGCCGTGCGGGAAGGCGTGGCCGCGGTGATAGCCGTGTGTCTCGAGCACTTCGAGCATGCGGGCGTATTCGGTGAGCCCGTAACTCAAGCCCGCATCCATCTGGAAGATATCGCGGCCCGGGCGCATGCCGCCGTAGCGCACCAGGTTGGTCACGTCGCGCACCGAGAACAAGTTCTCGCCGGTGGCAACCGCCCCGGGATAACCGGCGATCACCTCGGCGTTGAGCGTGAAATCCAGTGGGTCACCGGGTTCCTCGTACCAGCGCAGGCCATAACGGCTCAGTTGCCGCGCCCAGTCCCCGGCGGCCCCCGCCTCGAAGCGGCCGTTCGCGTCGACGGCCACCCGCGCCCCGCTGCCCACGACGTCGATCACCGCTTCGATGCGGTCGAGGTCCCCGCGCATCGATGCGCCGCCGATCTTCATCTTGACCGCGTCGTAGCCCAGGTCGAGATAGCCGCGCATCTCGGCCCGGAGCCGCTCCAGCCCGTCGCCCGGGTAGTAGTACCCCCCGGCCGCGTACACCGGCACCGCGGCGCGGACTTCTTTCCCGCCCATGTCCCGGCCGAAGTGTCGCGCGATGGTGCGGTAGGCGGGTTCGTCGGCGAGTTTGGCGTTGAGGTCCCAGCAGGCCAGTTCCAGCGCTGCCGCCGCGCCGGCCCGATCGCCATGGCCGCCGGGCTTTTCGTCGGTGAGCGCCGCGCCCAGCACCCGCGCCGGATCGATGCGCCCGGTGTCGTCGAGCAGCGATTCAGGGTCGGCGCGCAAAACCCGCGGGATCATCCGGTCGCGCAGGATGCCGCCCTGGGCGAACCGGCCGATCGAGTTGAACGCCACACCGGTCACCGGATTCCCGTGCCGGATCCGATCGCTGACCACGGCCACCAGCGACACCGTGTGCCGGGAGAAGTCCACCAGCGCATTGGCGATCTCGCCGCGCAGCGGTACCGATGTCTCGACGATCCGGGTGATGCGCATGCGTCGGGACTCCTTGTGGCTAGGGATTAATCCGCTCGCCGCAGGATAGCTTCGGCGTGCCGCAGCACCGGGGAGTCGACCATCTGCCCTTCGAACGCGAACACCCCGCGCTCGCCTTGAGCTGCGGCGAGCACCCTTCGCGCCCAGTCGACTTTGTCGGCCTCCGGGCGGTAGGCGTCGCGCACCACCGCTACCTGGGTGGGGTGGATGCACACCGTTGCGGCGAAGCCGACCGCGGCGCCGTCGAGCGCTTCGGCCTTGAGCCCGTCGAGGTCACCGATGTTGAGGTAGACGGCGTCGAGCGCCGCGCGGCCGAACGCCGACGCCGCCAGCAGCACCGTTGAGCGCGCGTGCCGGGCGAAGTCCCGATAGGTGCCGTCCGGGTGGCGGCTGGAGCCACCGCCCATGGCGGCGACCAGATCCTCGGCGCCCCACATCATCGCCACGCAGCCCTGCTGGGCGGCGATCTCGGTGGAAAACACCACACCGCGCGGAGTTTCCAGCAGCGCGACAACCTGCCGGGGCGCCAGCGCGGTCACCTGATCGGCCGACTCGGTCTTGGCCAGCATCACCGTCGTGTAGGCGGTGTCGGCCAGCGCCTCCAGGTCGCGGGCCTGATCTTCGGTGCCGGCGGGGTTGACCCGTACCACCGTGCGTTCCGGGTCAAGGGGGTTGCCCCGCAACGCCTCCCGCGCCGCCGGCCGGTCGGCGGCGGCCACCCCGTCCTCCAGGTCGAGGATCACCACGTCGGCCACCGCGGCGGCTTTGGCGAACCGCTCCGGGCGATCCGCGGGACAGAACAGCCAGGCCGGGCCGGCGGTATGCAGGTTCATGCCGACTCGCCCGCCGGCCGTTTGCGCACCAGGGTGGTGCGCACCGCACGGGCGACGACGTCGCCGTGCTGGTTGCGCCCGACGTGCTCGAGGGTCACGATGCCTTCCCCGGGGCGGCTCTTGGATTCGCGCTTGTCGGTGCAGACCGTCTCGGCGTAGAGGGTGTCGCCGTGAAACACCGGCTTGGGAAACGACACCTCCGAGAAGCCCAGGTTGGCCACGATGGTGCCCAGCGTCAGTTGCGCCACCGACAGACCGACGAGCGTGGAGAGGGTGAACATCGAATTCACCAGGCGCTCACCACGAAAGCCGGGCTGCTCTGCCGCCCAGGCCGCATCCAGATGCAGCGACTGGGTGTTCATGGTCAGCGTGGTGAACAGCACGTTGTCGGCCTCGGTGACGGTGCGCCCGGGCCGGTGGGCGTAGGTGGTGCCGATTTCGTACTCCTCGAACCACAGCCCGCGCTGCTCGACGGTCTTACCCACTGCGCTTCCCCTCTCGTCGGCCCAACCTCATGACAGCCCCAGCGAACGCGCGATCAGCATCAGCTGCACTTCGGTGGTGCCCTCACCGATCTCCAGGATCTTGCTGTCGCGGTAGTGCCGGGCCACCGGATATTCGTTGATGAAGCCGTAGCCGCCGTGGATCTGGGTGGCGTCGCGGGCGTTGTCCATCGCCGCCTCCGAGGAGATCATCTTGGCGATCGCCGCCTCCTTCTTGAACGGCTTGCCCGCCAGCATCTTCGCGACGGCGTCGTAGTAGGCGGTGCGGGCGACGTGGGCGCGGGCCTCCATCCGGGCGATCTTGAAGCTGATCGCCTGATAGGAGCCGATCGTCTTACCGAACGACTCCCGTTCGCCGGCGTACTTGACACTTTCGTCGACGCAGCCTTGGGCCACGCCGGTGGCCACCGCGGCGATCGCGATGCGGCCCTCGTCCAGGATCGACAGGAAGTTGGCATAACCCCGGCCTTCTTCCCCGAGCAGGTTCCCCTGCGGAACGCGGGCGTCGGTGAAGGTCAGCGGGTGGGTGTCCGAGGCGTTCCAGCCCACCTTGTTGTACGCCGGCTCCACGGTGAAACCCGGTGTGCCGGAAGGGACGATGATCGTGGAGATCTCTTTCTTGCCGTCCGGCCGGGTGCCGGTGACGGCGGTGACGGTCACCAGCGAAGTGATGTCGGTTCCGGAGTTGGTGATGAACTGCTTGGCACCGTTGATGACCCAGTCACTGCCGTCTCGCCGGGCGGTGGTGCGGGTGCCGCCGGCATCCGATCCCGCGCCGGGCTCGGTCAGGCCGAAGCCGGCCAGCGCACGGCCGGCGACCAGATCCGGCAGCCAGGTCTGCTTCTGTTCTTCGGTGCCGAACCGGTAGATCGGCATCGCGCCGAGGCCCACCCCGGCCTCCAGGGTCATCGCCACCGACTGGTCGACCTTGCCGAGCTCCTCCAGCGCGAGTGTCAGCGCGAAGAAGTCGCCGCCCATGCCGCCGTACTCTTCGGGGAACGGCAGCCCGAACAACCCCATCTCGCCCATCTTGGCGATCACTTCGTAGGGGAAGCTGTGCTCCTCGTCGTGCTTGGCGGACACCGGAGCCACCACGGTGCGAGCGAACTCCGCGACCGTGTCACGCAGGTCCTGGTATTCCTTCGGCAGCACTCCTGCCGTGATCGTCGTCATTACGCTTCTTCCTCACTCGACTCGGGAACCAGCCGGGCCAGGATCTGATCCACCTTCACCTGATCGCCCACCGACACCATTACCTCCACCCGGCCGCTGATCGGCGCGGTCAGGGTGTGTTCCATCTTCATCGCCTCCACCACGACGACTGGTTCGCCTTCCTGGACAGGCGAATCCGACGCGACGCTGACCGCGATCACGCTGCCTGGCATCGGGCTGAGAACCTCGGCGCTGCGCGGGCCGCCGCCGCGATGCACCCGGACCACTTCGGCTTCGCGCAGGTGCCAGCAGCCGCGCTCGTCGGCGATCCAGAGCTGACCGTCCTCCTCGGCGAACGCATACCCGCGGCGACGGCCGGCCAGCGTCACCATCATCCGGCCACCTTCGACGTCGATGCTGCCGCTGTGGATCTCGCCATCGCCGACCTGCACCCGTGCGTCGGCCGGAAGTCCCCAGACCGACACCGTCTCCGAGCGCAGCGGGGTGCGCATTTCGGTACGCACCGGTGCCGGCGCGCCGATTCGCCAGCCGCTCGGAGCGTCCCACAGCGATGCCTGCCCGGACAGCGTCCATTGCCGGTACAGACCGCCTGCGGCCAGCACATCATCGGGTGCGGGCGCCGGGGCGAAGTCCGCCGACCGGGTGTCCAGCAGTTCGGTGTCCAGGTCGGCCGCCACCACCCTGGAGTCGGCAAGCAGGAAGCGGAGGAACTCTACGTTGGTCTGCACTCCCAACACCGCGGTCTGGCCCAGTGCCGCATCGAGTCGCGCCAAGGCCTGCGCCCGGTCGGAGCCGTGGGCGATCACCTTGGACAGCATCGGGTCGTAGTCGCTGCCGACCACGGTGCCGGCCTGCAGCGACGAGTCCACCCGCACCCCCGGGGCGGTGGGCTCGTGTACCGCCAACACCCGCCCGCCGGTGGGCAAAAAGCCGCGGGCCGGGTCTTCGGCATACACCCGGGCCTCGATTGCGTGCCCGCTCAACGTGATCTCGTCTTGGGCGAACGGAAGTTTCTCGCCAGCGGCCACCCGAAGCTGCCACTCGACGAGGTCCAGACCGGTGACCGCTTCGGTGACCGGGTGCTCCACCTGCAGTCGGGTGTTCATCTCCATGAAGAAGAACTCATCCGGACTGTCCGCGGAGACGATGAACTCCACGGTGCCGGCGCCGACATAGTCCACGCTGCGGGCGGTGTTGCAGGCCGCGGCCCCGATCCGGGCCCGGGTGGCGGCGTCCAGCAGCGGCGACGGTGCCTCCTCGATGACCTTCTGGTGGCGCCGCTGCAGGCTGCATTCCCGTTCGCCGAGGTGCACCACGTTCCCCTGGCCGTCGGCGAGCACCTGAACCTCGATGTGTCGGGGCCGCAAGACGAATCGCTCCAAGAACAGGGTGTCGTCGCCGAACGCCGAGGCCGCCTCGCGTCGCGCGGTAATCAGTGCTGCGCGCAGCGCGGCGGGATCCTCGACCAGGTGCATGCCTTTGCCGCCGCCACCCGCCGAGGGCTTGATCAGCACCGGGTAGCCGATCTCGGTAGCCGCCGCGGTCAGTTCGTCGTCGGTCAGGCCCGGTTTGGCCAGCCCTGGGACCACCGGCACATCAAAGGCCGAGACGGTCTGTTTCGCCGAGATCTTGTCGCCCATCACCTCGATCGCGCGGGCCGGTGGCCCGATGAACACCACCCCGGCCTTCTCGCAGGCGGCCGCGAAACCGGCGTTCTCGGAGAGGAATCCGTAGCCGGGATGAATCGCCTGCGCGCCGGTGGCCGCCGCGGCCTCGAGCACCTTGGGTATCGACAGATAGCTGTCCAGCACCGGCGCCGGCCCCAGCCGCACCGCGATGTCGGCTTCGCGCACGTGCCGCGCCCCGGCATCGGCGTCGCTGTAGACGGCCACCGACCGAATTCCCATCCGGCGCAGCGTGCGGATCACCCGCACCGCGATCTCACCGCGATTGGCTATCAAAACGGTTTCAAACATCGCCACTCACATCCGGAAAACGCCGTAAGAGACCGGGTCCAGTGGCGCATTCGAGCAGACCGAAAGCGCTAGGCCCAGCACTGTTCTGGTGTCGGCCGGGTCGATGATCCCGTCGTCCCACAACCGCGCGGTCGAGTAGTACGGGTTGCCCTGGACCTCGTATTGGTCGCGGATCGGCGCCTTGAACGCTTCCTCGTCGGCGGGCGACCACGGCTTGCCCGCGGCCTCGAGTTGTTCCCCGCGGACCGTGGCGAGCACCGATGCCGCCTGTTCGCCACCCATCACCGAGATCCGGGCGTTGGGCCACATCCACAGAAACCGCGGCGAATACGCCCGGCCACACATGGAATAGTTGCCCGCTCCGTAGGATCCGCCGATCACCACCGTCAGTTTGGGTACCCGCGCACACGCGACCGCGGTGACCATCTTGGCGCCGTGCTTGGCGATACCCCCGGCTTCATAGTCGCGGCCGACCATGAAGCCGGCGATGTTCTGCAGGAACACCAGCGGGATGCTGCGCTTGTCACACAGTTCGATGAAATGCGCGCCCTTGAGGGCCGATTCGCCGAACAGCACCCCGTTGTTGGCGATGATTCCCACCGGGTGGCCGTGAATGCGCGCGAACGCCGTCACCAGCGTCTTGCCGTACTCCGCCTTGAACTCGCTGAACTCGCTGCCGTCGACGACGCGCTCGATCACCTGCCGCACGTCATACGGCACCCGCGGGTCCGGTGGCACCACGTCGTAGAGCTCGGCAGGGTCATGGCGGGGCTCTACTGAACTGCTGATCTGCCACGGACTTTCGTGGCGCGGCCCGAAGGTCGCCGCGATCTGCCGGACGATGCGCAACGCGTGTTCGTCGTCGTCGGCCAGATAGTCGGTCACGCCGGAGACCTTGGAGTGCAGATCGCCGCCGCCGAGTTCTTCGGCGGTCACCACCTCGCCGGTGGCCGCCTTCACCAGCGGCGGGCCGCCGAGGAAGATCGTGCCCTGCTCGCGCACGATGACGGCCTCGTCGCTCATGGCGGGCACGTAGGCGCCGCCGGCGGTGCATGAGCCGAGCACGGCGGCGATCTGCGGGATGCCCTGCGCACTCATGGTCGCCTGGTTGTAGAAGATGCGGCCGAAGTGCTCGCGGTCCGGGAACACCTCGTCCTGGCGGGGCAGGAACGCACCGCCGGAGTCCACCAGGTAAATGCAGGGCAGCTGATTATTCAGTGCGACTTCCTGGGCGCGCAGGTGCTTTTTGACGGTGATCGGGTAGTAGGTGCCGCCCTTGACGGTGGCGTCGTTGGCGACGACCACACATTCCCGCCCGGAGACCCGCCCGATCCCGGTGATGATGCCGGCGCCGGGGCACTCGTCGTCGTACATGCCATCGGCGGCCAGTGGAGCCAGCTCAAGAAACGGGCTGCCCGGATCCAGCAGCCGGTCGACTCGGTCGCGCGGCAACAGTTTGCCCCGCGCCACGTGGCGCTGCCGGGAATGCTCACTGCCGCCGAGTGCCGCGTTCGCCAGCTTGGTGTTGAGTTCGTCGACCAGGCGCCGGTGCTCGTCGGCGAATGTGGGTGCCGTCATGACAGTTTCGACAGGTTCAGCGGTGCTGCGGTTTTCGCGACGACCTCGTCCACGGTGACGCCCGGCGCGGTCTCGACCAGCTGCAGACCTTCGTCGGTGACGTCGATGACGGCCAGGTCGGTGATGATGCGATCGACGCATCGGGCGCCGGTGAGCGGCAGGGTGCACTCTTCGACGATTTTGGCGCTGCCGTCCTTGGCCGCGTGTTCCATCATCACGATGACGCGGCGCGCCCCGTGCACCAGGTCCATCGCCCCGCCCATGCCCTTGATCATCTTGCCGGGGATCATCCAGTTGGCCAGGTCGCCGGCCGCTGAAACCTGCATGGCGCCAAGGACCGCCACATCGAGGTGGCCGCCGCGGATCACCCCGAACGAGGCCGACGACGAGAAGAACGACGCCCCGGGCAAGGTGGTGACCGTTTCTTTGCCCGCGTTGATCAGGTCTGCGTCGATATCCTCGCGGCGCGGGTACGGCCCGACGCCGAGGATCCCGTTCTCCGAATGCAGCACCACGCTCACGCCGTCGGGAATGTGGTTGGGAATCAGGGTGGGCAGTCCGATGCCGAGGTTGACGTACTGTCCGTCTTCCAACTCGGCGGCCACCCGTGCGGCCAGTTCGTCCCTGGTGAGTGTCATGGCTGGCGCACCGTCTCCCGCTCGATTCGCTTGATCGGATTGGGTATGTGCACCACCCGGTGCACGTGGACCCCGGGCGTGTGCACCTGCGCCGGATCGATCTCGCCCGGCTCGACGAGGTGCTCGACCTCGGCGATCGTGATGCGCCCGGCCGCGGCGCAGTCCGGGTTGAAGTTGGCGGCGGCCGCGCGGTAGACGAGGTTTCCGTGTCGATCGCCCTTCCAGGCGTGCACCAGCGCGAAGTCGGTGCGGATCGCCCGCTCCAGGACGTAGGTACGTCCGTCGAACTCTCGGGTCTCCTTCGGCGGTGAGGCCACCGCCACCCCACCGGCCCCGTCATAGCGCCACGGCAGGCCGCCGTCGGCCACCTGGGTGCCCACCCCGGTCGGCGTGTAGAACGCCGGAATCCCGGCGCCGCCTGCGCGCAGCCGCTCGGCGAGAGTGCCCTGCGGGGTCAGCTCCACCTCGAGCTCGCCGGACAGGAACTGCCGGGCGAATTCCTTGTTCTCCCCCACATAGGAGCTGACCGTACGCCGGATCCGCTTGTGCTCCAACAGCACTCCCAGACCGACGCCGTCCACGCCGCAGTTGTTCGAAACCGTCTCCAGATCGGTGACACCGAGCGCCAGCACCGCGTCGATCAGCGCCTCCGGTATGCCGCACAGCCCGAACCCGCCCACCGCCAGTGACGCACCGTCGGTCACGTCGGCCACGGCTTCTGCTGCCGTTCCCACGACCTTGTCGATCGCCACGGGCACCTCCTCGTTTTCAGTTAATGTTGATTAACTGACGTCAGAGAATACCATTCTCACGACGCCCTGTCAGCCACCGCGCAGATGCGCTATCGCCTGCCGGCGCATCTCGTCCTTGCGGACCTTTCCGGTGACCGTCATCGGGAACTCCTCGACCACCCGCAGGTAGCGCGGCACCTTGAAGTGCGCCAGCCGGCCCGCGCAGAATTCCCGCAGCGCCTCAACGCTCAGCGGCGCCGCACCGGCGCGCATCATCACCACCGCCATCAGTTCCTCGCCGTAGGTTTCGTCGGGCACGCCGACGACCTGGGCGTCGAGGATGTCGGGGTGGGTGTGCAGAAACTCCTCGATCTCGCGCGGGTAGATGTTCTCCCCGCCGCGGATCACCATGTCCTTGATCCGTCCGGTGATCCGCACGTAGCCGTCGTCGTCCATGACGGCCAGATCCCCGCTGTGCATCCAGCCGTCGGCGTCGATGGCCGCCGCGGTCTTAGCCGGGTCGTTCCAGTAGCCGGTCATCACCGAATAGCCGCGGGTGCAGAACTCGCCGACTTCCCCTCGCTGCACGGTGTGCCCGGTGCCGGGGTCGGTCAACTTGATCTCCAGGTGCGGACCCACCCGCCCAACCGTCTCGACCCGCTGCGCCAGGGAATCCTCGGCGCGGGTCTGGGTCGACACCGGGGAGGTCTCGGTCATGCCGTAGCAGATCGCGACCTCTCTCATGTGCATGTCGTCGATCACCCGCCGCATCACCTGCACCGGACACGGCGAGCCCGCCATGATCCCGGTGCGCAGGCTGGTGAGGTCGTAGCGGCCGAAGTCGGGCAGACCGAGCTCGGCGATGAACATGGTGGGCACCCCGTACAGGCTGGTGCACGCCTCGGCCTGCACGGCGCGCAGCGTGGCCGCCGGGTCGAATCCAGGTGCCGGGATGATGATGGCCGCACCGTGACTGGTCGCCGCCAGGTTCCCCATCACCATCCCGAAGCAGTGGTAGAAGGGCACCGGCAGGCAGACCCGGTCCTGCTCGGTGTAGCCCAGCAACTCCCCGACCAGGTAGCCGTTGTTGAGGATATTGTGGTGGCTCAGCATCGCGCCCTTGGGGTAACCCGTTGTGCCCGAGGTGTATTGGATGTCGATCGGATCATGGGTATGCACTTCGGCGGCCGCCCGACTCAGGGCTGCGGCGTCGACGGCAGTGCCCGCCAGCTCGTGCCACCGGGCGCTGTCGATGAACACCACCTCACGCAGTTCCGGGCACTCGGATGCCGCCTCCTGCAGCAGCGCAACGTAATCGGAGGTCTTGAAACGCGACGCCGAGACGACCATCGCGGCCCCGGACTGCTTGAGCGCATAAGCCAGCTCGTGGGAGCGGTAGGCGGGATTGAGGTTGACCAGCACGGCGCCGATCTCGGCCGAGGCGTACTGCGTCAGCACCCATTCGGCGCAGTTGGGCGCCCAGATCCCCACGCGGTCCCCGGCGCTGATACCGGCCTGCAAAAGGCCGCTGGCCAGCCGGCGCACATCGGCCGACAGCTCGGCGTAGCTCCAGCGCCGGCCCGAGGCGACCTCGACCAGCGCATCACGATCGGGGTACGCGCTCGCGGTGGCAGCGAGATCGGCACCGATGGTCGTCTCCAACAGCGCGGGTCGGGTTTCGCCGCGGGCGTAGGACAAATCGCGACGTGCCGCGGGTCCCGCCGTTGCCATCAGGCCTCCACCGGTCTCGCCCGAAGTCGGGTCGACCCCGAGGCGATGGGTGCTACGTTAGTGACCATTAACTCAGCTGTCCATGATGAGCGGAGGCGTGATGGCGGCATCCGCTCCGCCCGGCGCGGCGGGAAGTGACGAACCGGCCAACCGCCGCAGCCGATTGAAGTATGACCGGCGCACCCAGTTGCTCGCGGCCGCCGAGCGCCTCTTCGCCCAGCGCGGCTATCTCGCGGTGCGGTTGGAGGACATCGGTGCCGCCGCCGGCGTCAGCGGCCCGGCGATCTATCGCCACTTCCCTAACAAGGAAGCACTTCTCGTCGAATTGCTGGTCGGTATCAGCACCCGGCTGCTCGCCGGGGCGCGCGCCGTCGAATCGGGCGGACACAGCCCCGAACAAGTGCTGGACGGCCTGGTCGAGTTTCATCTCGATTTCGCGTTCGGCGAGCCGGACCTGATCCGGATTCAAGACCGCGACCTGGCGCATCTGCCGGCCGGGGCGCAACGTCAGGTGCGCAGCGCCCAGCGTCAGTACGTCGAGGTCTGGGTAGGTGTGCTGTGCGCGCGCTACCCCGGCCTGGCCGAGGCCGACGCCCGATTGATGGCCCACGCGGTGTTCGGCCTGCTGAACTCGACGCCCTACAGCATGAAGCCCGCGGGAACCAAGCCGGCGGCCCCCGAGCGCTCCCGAGCGGTGTTGCGGGCGATGACGATCAGCGCGCTGGGTGCTCCCGTCATTTGACTGAGCTCGGCGACGTCGCGGTCGCGGACGGCCCGGCGCAGGTACCCTGCAACCCATGAGGTGGGTATGACCGATCCGTATGGACCCACGGGTTCCGATCAGCCCTGGCAGCGCAACGGGGGCAACGAACCGTCGAGCTTCGGCAATCCGCCACACGTCGATCCGGCCTACGCGGGACAGCTTCCGTCGTACCCGGCGGGCTATCCGCCGCAGCCCCCCAACCCGACCGCCCCCCTGCCGCGGGCGGCCGGGGGCGGGGGGGGGTAGCCCGGTGGCGCGG
>NZ_MVHU01000005.1 GCF_002086285.1 Mycolicibacter kumamotonensis
GCCCCGGCTCCCGCCCCGGGAGCGGCCGGCGCCGGGGCGGGAGCCGGGGCAGGTGCCGGAGCGGGCGCCGGGGCGGGCGCCGGGACCGGTGGTGTGGGCGCCACCGTCAGGCCGGCGAACGGCGGCGGCACCGGGGCCAGCGGAACCGGGACGGCGTGCAGGGCGGCCAGATCGGACAACCCCGCAAGGCCCGCCAGCGGCGCCGCGGCCAGCGGAGCCAGCACGGTGGTCAGCATCGGCAGCATCACCGGGATCAGCACGATCGCCTGCTCCAGCAGCGTCTTGAGCAGCGCGATCACGTCGGTGATGATGGTGCCGACCGCCTCCACGGCGGTGAACAGCAGCGTAGCGGCGATGGTGCCCGGGTTACCGCTGGCGAACGCCGCGGTGAGATCTGCGGCGATGAACGCGAACGTCTGCGACAGGTAGGCGGCGAACGATCCGAAGTCCATCGGGTAGCCCAGCGCGAACGCGATGTTGTACGGGCTGAAGAAGCCCAGCGGGTTGCCCAGAACGGGCAGCCAGGGGTCGAAGCCGGCGAACATCGACTGGAAGTAGGGATTGGCCGCCAGCTCGTTGATCATCGGCTGCAACACGTTGTTGTAGAAGTCGGTGTAGCCGCTGTTCTGCAGCCACTCCATGATGTCGTTCTGCCGATCCGGCGGCAGCTGCGGCTGGCTGGCGTCGCTCGAGCCGGCCGATTCGGCCGTGGCGATCTGCGGCGCCGCGACCGTCTGCGGAGTCGATGCCACCGCCGCCCCGGCGACGGCCTGATAGGTGGCCATCACGGTGGCGGCCTGGATCCACATCCGGCCGTAGTCGGCCTCGTTGAGCGCGATCGGGATGGTGTTGACGCCGAAGAAGTTGGTGCCCACCAGCACCGCATGGGTGGCGTGGTTGGCTGCCAGTTCGGCCAGCGTCGGCATCGCCGCCAGCGCGCTGCTGTAGGCCGCGGCCGCGGTCTGCTGCTGCGCGGCCGTCGCGGCACTGACGGCGGCGGCCTGAAGCAGCCAGGCCAGATACGGCGCGTTGGCCGCCACGTAGGCCTGTGCGCTCGGGCCCTGCCACACTCCGGCCTGCACCGCCCCCAGCAGCGCCGCCAATTCGTCGGCGATCTCGGCGTACTCGGTGCTCAGCGAGCTCCAGGCCGCCGCCGACGCCAACAGTGGACCGGCGCCGGGTCCAGCCGACAGCAACGTCGAATGAACCTCGGGGGGAGACGCGATCCAGATCGGCGCGGTCACGTTCGCCAGCTCTCTCGGGGTGCTCCGCCCCGAATCGCAGGTCGCGACGACGTGAGTATCCTGGCTCTCGGATCGCTGCTCCCCTCGCCTTCCAGCTCGGTGCACGAGCCGTGGCAGTGAGGTTCACTCCCCGATGACAGTGGCGGGACCGCGCCGGATTCGCACCGGCTTCCTCATCGTCATCGCCTTACCAGCGCATTGTCGCATGTCACCGCCGGGCCGGAGAACAAACCGGCGGTCTGCGCCATCAGTCCTTGGCGTCGATCACGGCGTTCAGCGTCGGGCTGGGCCGCATCACACCCGCGGTCATGTCGTGGTCGGGCGCGTAGTAGCCCCCGATGTCCACCGGCTTGCCCTGCACCACGGTCAGTTCCTCGAGAATGGCGTCCTGGTTCTTCTCCAGCGCCTCCCCCACCGCGGTGAAGTGCTTGGCCAGCTCAGGGACCTCGGACTGCGCGGCGAGTTCTTCCGCCCAGAACTTGGCCAAGAAGTACTGGCTGCCGCGGTTGTCCAGCTCACCGGTCTTGCGCGACGGGCTCTTGTCGGCGTCGAGCAGCTTGCCGATCGCCGCGTCCAGCGTGGTGCCCAGGACCTTGGCGTTCGGGTTGCCGGTCTTGACGCCCATGTCATCGAAACTGGCTGCCAGCGCGAGGAATTCGCCGAGCGAATCCCACCGCAGGTGGTTCTCCTCCACCAGCTGCTTGACGTGCTTGGGCGCCGAACCGCCCGCGCCGGTCTCGTACATGCCGCCGCCGGCCATCAACGGCACTATCGAGAGCATCTTGGCGCTGGTGCCCAGCTCCAGGATCGGGAACAGGTCGGTGAGGTAGTCGCGCAGGATGTTGCCGGTGACGGCGATGGTGTCCTGACCGCGGATCAGCCGCTCCAGGGTGTAGCGCATTGCCCACACCTGCGGCATGATCTGGATCTCCAGGCCCTCGGTGTCGTAGTCCTTCAGGTAGGCCTTGACCTTCTTGCGCAGCTCCGCCTCGTGGGGGCGCTCGGTGTCGAGCCAGAAGACCGCCGTCATGCCCGAGACCCGGGCCCGGTGCACGGCCAGCTTCACCCAGTCCCGGATCGCGGCGTCGGTGACGGTGCACATCCGCCAGATGTCGCCGGCCTCCACGTTCTGGGTCAGCAGCACCTCACCGGTGGCCAGATCGACGATGTCGGCGACACCGGACTCGGGAATCTCGAAGGTCTTGTCGTGGCTGCCGTACTCCTCGGCCTTCTGCGCCATCAGACCGACGTTGGGCACCGTGCCCATGGTGGCCGGGTCGAACTGGCCGTGGGTCTTGCAGAAGTTGATCAGCTCTTGGTAGATGCGGGCGAAGGTCGACTCGGGGTTGACGGCCTTGGTGTCCTTCTGCCGGCCGTCGGCGCCGTACATCTTGCCGCCGGCGCGGATCATCGCGGGCATCGAGGCGTCCACGATCACATCCGACGGTGAGTGGAAGTTGGTGATGCCGTTGGCCGAATCGACCATCGCCAGTTCGGGGCGGTGTTCGTGGCAGGCGTGCATGTCCTCGATGACCTCCTCGCGTTGCGAGGCCGGCAGCGTCTCGATCTTGCTGTAGAGGTCGGACAGGCCGTTGTTGACGTTGACGCCGAGGTCGTCGAAGAGCTTCTGGTGCTTGGCGAACGCATCCTTGTAGAACACCTTGATGGCGTGGCCGAACACGATGGGGTGGCTGACCTTCATCATGGTCGCCTTGACGTGCAGGGAGAACATCACGCCGGTCTTGCGGGCGTCCTCCATCTGCTCCTCGTAGAACTCCCGCAGCGCCTTGATGCTCATGAACATCGAGTCGATGACCGTGCCGTCGAGCAGCGCGACCTTCTCCTTGAGCACAATCGTCTTGCCGCCCTTGGTGGTCAGCTGCATCTTGACGTCGCGGTCGCGGTCCAGCGTCATCGACTTCTCGCCGTGGTAGAAGTCGCCGTGGCGCATGGTGGCCACGTGGGTGCGCGACGCCTGCGACCACTCACCCATGCTGTGCGGGTGCTTGCGCGCGTACTCCTTGACCGCCTTCGGCGCACGGCGGTCCGAGTTGCCTTCGCGCAGAACCGGGTTCACCGCGCTGCCCAGGCATCTGGCGTAGCGTGCGTGCACGTCGCGCTCGGTGTCGGTCTTGGGGTCCTCCGGGTACTCCGGCAGGTTGAAGCCCTTGCCCTGCAGTTCCTTGATGGCGGCGACCAGCTGCGGGACCGAGGCGCTGATGTTGGGCAACTTGATGATGTTGGTGTCGGGCAGCTGGGTGAGCCGGCCGAGTTCGGCCAGGTTGTTGGGCACCCGTTGTTCCTCGGTGAGAACGTCGGGGAACTCGGCGAGGATGCGGGCGGCCAGTGAAATGTCACTGGGCTTGATGTCGATACCCGCGGGCCCGGTGAAGGCCTGCACGATCGGCAGGAACGAATACGTCGCCAATAGCGGCGCCTCGTCGGTCAGCGTGTAGATGATGGTCGGCTGGTCGGCGCACATGGCTGTTCTCCCGGCGTCAGTGTTCGTGTGTGGTTGTGCTCCGCGTTGTACACGGCGGCATCAGTATCCCGCACCACGCAACGGCGCCCACCGCCGGTGATCAGGTGGCGGCACCTCCACGGCATGCGATAGGCTGCGAAGCGGTCATGAGTGCCAGCGCTAAGCCCCGGCTTGCTGGCCGGCAACCCTCCAACCGCGGTGGGGTGCCCCGGGTGATTGACCGGGTTGAGTAGCCACCGCCGGCTACGCGGCAAGCGCGGGTCCGCCACAACGGGCCCCCCGAGTAGAACAGGGGAACCTGATGCGTGCCTCCTTGCGCCCGCTCACCCGTTGCTGTTGTCGCTGACCCCACTCCTGCACCAGCGATAACAACTCACGGAAGAAAGCATTCACACATGACCGCCGGTAACAACTGGTCGTTCGAGACCAAGCAGATCCACGTCGGCCACGCCGGTGACCCGGAGACCGGGTCGCGCGCCCTGCCGATCTACCAGACCACGTCGTACCTGTTCAGCGACACCGACGAGGCCGCCGCCCGCTTCGCGCTGGCCGAGCCGGGCAACATCTACACCCGGCTGACCAACCCGACCAGCGCGGTCATCGAGGAGCGCATCGCGGCGCTGGAGGGCGGGGTGGCCGCCACGCTGCTGTCCTCGGGACAGTCCGCCAGCACCTTCGCGATCTTGGCCCTGGCCGAGACCGGCGACCACGTCGTGGCCAGCCCGCGGCTGTACGGCGGCACCTACAACCTGTTCCGCTACTCGCTGCCCAAGCTGGGCATCGAGGTCAGCTTCGTCGAGGACCCCGACAGCCTGGAGTCCTGGGCCGCGGCGGTGCGGCCGAACACCAAGGCCTTCTACGCCGAGACCATCTCCAACCCGAAGATCGACATCCTCGACACCCCGGGGGTCTCGAAGGTGGCCCACGACCACGGTGTGCCGCTGATCGTCGACAACACCATCGCCACCCCGTACCTGATCCAGCCGATCAGCCAGGGCGCCGACATCGTCGTGCACTCGGCCACCAAGTACCTCGGCGGGCACGGCACCGCGATCGCCGGCGTGGTCGTCGACAGCGGCAACTTCGACTGGACCCAGGGCCGCCACCCGGGCTTCACCACCCCCGACCCCAGCTACAACGGCCTGGTCTACGCCGACCTGGGCCCGCCGGCGTATGCGATCAAGATCCGCGCCCAGCTGATGCGTGACTACGGCTCGGTGACCTCGCCGTTCAACGCCTTCCTGATCGCCCAGGGCCTGGAGACGCTGAGCCTGCGGATCGAGCGCCACGTCGCCAATGCCCAGCGGGTCGCGGAGTTCCTAGCCGCCCGCGACGACGTACTGAGCGTCAACTACGCCGGGCTGCCCGACTCGCCGTGGCACCACCTGGCGCAGCGGCTGGCCCCCAAGGGTGTCGGCGGGGTGCTGTCCTTCGAGGTGGCCGGCGGTGTCGAAGCCGGCAAGGCGTTCGTCAACGCGCTGAAGCTGCACAGCCACGTCGCCAACATCGGCGACGTGCGCTCACTGGTGATCCACCCGGCGTCCACCACCCACAGCCAGCTCTCCGGCGACGAACTGCTGTCCACCGGGGTCACCCCGGGCATGGTGCGGTTGTCGGTCGGCATCGAGGGCATCGAGGACATCCTGGCCGACCTGGAGCTCGGGTTCGCCGCAGCCTCGGCACAGCTCGGCGAATCGTCGGCGCTGGCGGCGCGTTGAGGCGGTCGCCGGTGACGATCTCCGACGTGTCCAGGCAGGTGCTGCCCGCCGAAGGCGAAATCGGCGTGGTCGGCATCGGCTCGCTGCGCTTGGAGAGCGAAGCGGTGCTCGACGATGTCAGCATCGCCGTGCAGCGCTGGGGCGAACTGTCGCCGCAGCGCGACAACGTCGTCATGGTGCTGCACGCGCTGACCGGGGACTCCCACGTCACCGGGCCCGCCGGGCCCGGGCATCCCACCGCCGGCTGGTGGGACGGGATCATCGGTCCGGGCTGCCCGATCGACACCGACCGCTGGTGCGCGGTGGCCACCAATGTGCTGGGCGGCTGCCGGGGATCGACCGGCCCGAGTTCGCTGGCCCGCGATGGAAAGCCCTGGGGCTCACGGTTTCCCGCCATCTCGATCCGCGACCAGGTGGAAGCCGACATCGCCACGCTGGACGCACTCGGCATCACCGAGGTGGCCGCGGTGCTGGGCGGTTCGATGGGCGGTGCCCGCGGGCTGGAGTGGATGGTCGGCCACCCGGACAAGGTGGGCGCGGGCCTGCTGCTGGCCGTCGGCGCCCGGGCGACCGCCGACCAGATCGGCACGCAGAGCACCCAGATCGCCGCGATCAAGGCCGACCCGAACTGGCAGGGCGGGGATTACCACGGCACCGGCCGCAGCCCGGACACCGGGTTGGCGATCGCCCGGCGCATCGCGCACCTGACCTACCGCGGCGAAGCCGAGCTGGACCGGCGGTTCGCCAACGCCGCCCAGGACGGTGAGGAACCGGCGAACGGCGGCCGCTTCGCGGTGGACAGCTACCTGGCATACCAGGGCGGCAAGCTGGTGTCGCGGTTCGACGCCGGCAGTTATGTGACGCTGACCGATTCGCTGTCCACCTTCGACGTGGGCCGCGGCCGGGGTGGAGTCGCGGCGGCGTTACGCGGCTGCCGGGTGCCGGCGGTGGTCGCCGGCATCACCTCCGACCGGCTGTATCCGCTGCGCCTGCAGGCCGAGCTGGCCGACCTGCTGCCCGGGTGCGCCGGCCTGCAGGTGGTCGATTCCGAGTACGGTCACGACGGCTTCCTGCTGGAGACCGACCGCGTCGGCGAGCTGATCCGCCAGACCCTGGACCTGGCGGACCCGGCCGGGGGCCAGCGGCGGTGAGCCCGCAGGCGCGGCACGACCGATCACTGTCGTTCGGCTCGCAGGCCGCCGCCTACGAGCGGGGCCGCCCGTCCTATCCCCCGGAGGCCATCGACTGGCTGCTGCCGCCGGACGGCCGTGACGTCCTGGACCTGGGCGCCGGCACCGGCAAGCTGACCGCCCGGCTGGTGGAGCGCGGCCTGGATGTGGTGGCCGTGGATCCGATCGCCGAGATGCTCGAGGTGCTGGCCGCGGCGTTGCCCGACACGCCGGCCCTGCTCGGGACCGCCGAGCAGATCCCGCTGCCGGACAACAGCGTCGACGCCGTGCTGGTGGCGCAAGCCTGGCACTGGTTCGATCCGGCCCGGGCCATCCCCGAACTCGTGCGGGTGCTGCGGCCCGGCGGCCGTCTGGGCCTGGTGTGGAACACCCGGGATGAACGGCTGGGCTGGGTCAAGGAGCTGGGCACGATCATCGGCCGCGAGGACGCCCGCGACGCGGTGGATGCCGGGGTCAGCCTGCCCGAGCCGTTCGGCGACATCGAGGGCCACCAGGTCGAGTGGACCAACTACCTGACACCGCAGGCGCTGATCGACCTGGTCGCCTCGCGCAGCTACTGCATCACCTCACCGGACGCGGTGCGCACCAAGACCCTGGACCAGGTCCGCCGGCTGCTGGCCACCCACCCGGCGCTGGTCGGCGCTACCGGACTGGCGCTGCCCTACATCACGGTGTGCGTGCGGGCGACGCTGCACTGAGCCCGACGGGCGCCGCCGCGCTTGACCCGCGCTACGCCGCGAACAGGTCCGCGAAATCGTCGGCGATCGATTGCAACCCGCTGGCGACGGTCATCAGCTGGAATCCGATGGCAGTCCCGACCAGCCCGATATCGGCAGCGATCGGAAGACCGATGGCGTTGATCAGTGAGGTCAGCAGATCATCACCGCTCTGGAATGCGTTGAGGAACAGGCTCAGATCGTAGGCGGGCATGGCCGTCAGCACTGCGTTGAGGATGTCCGCGGTCGGCAGCAGCATCGAATACAGCGTTGAGGCCGCGCTGGTGAACGTGTTGACGACGTCGGTGAAACCGGGCAGCGCGAAATCCGCCATCGAGCCGGCCGCATCCGCCGCACCGCCCAGCGACAGGTGCCCGAGGTCGTCGAGGAAGGCCTCGAATCCATGTTGGGCTCCTTGCCCCAGGGAGTTCAGCAGCTGGAATACGTCGATGTCCTGCGGGAACAAACCGAAGGGGGTCAACACATTTGCCGGGCCCTGGTCCCAGCCACCGTGGGTCAGCACCCCGTCGACGTAGGTGTCGACATTGCCGTAACCCAGATCGACCAGAATCCTGGTGACGGGCTCGAGCAGGTCGTACAGCGGCTCGCCGAACACCGGAATGCCCAACAGCGGCTGCAACAGCGGCAGCGTCTCCGCCGGAATCATGTAGTAGTCGGTGTTGAGCGCGGCCGCGACGCCGTCGGGAAGTGTCAGCAGCCCGTCGTAGTGCGTCGACCCCAGCAGCAGCTGGGCGCTGTCGATGGAATCGGGCCGGCTGTAGC
The DNA here is from genome assembly GCF_002086285.1 of Mycolicibacter kumamotonensis. Taxonomy (GTDB): domain Bacteria; phylum Actinomycetota; class Actinomycetes; order Mycobacteriales; family Mycobacteriaceae; genus Mycobacterium; species Mycobacterium kumamotonense. Next base: position 8,134 of record NZ_MVHU01000005.1, read on the forward strand.
CGGGTCCGTGCACCAGCGCGATCCCCATGATCGCGTTGAGGGTCGACACCAGGTTGATCGGATAACGCGGGAAGTCGGCGAAGCCGTCGTACTCGGCGATGTAGATGTCGGTCGCGTAGGGGGTGTCGGGCGTGGCCCCGTAGAAGTCGATCCCCATGGACGGGATGTAGAGCGGGACGTCCGGGACCGCGAAGCGGGACAGCAGGCCCCCGTTGGGGAACATCTCGTTGGCGATCAAGACGAACGACAACTGGTCCGGGTCGGGAGCACCGTTCATGGCCGCCAAGTTGTTCATCTCCAGCGAGGAGATGACGGCGCTCTGCGAGACGCCGTAGACCACCAGCTTGTCGCCGGACTGGAGGTGGTCGCGGATCGTCGCGTCGAGAATCCGGACGCCCTGGTCCACCGAGGTCTCCAGCGGCAGGCTCTTGACCCCGGTGCCCGGGTAGAGGCCCTCCGGGGTGAACACGCCCTTGGGCAGGTAATCCCCGTACCCGAGATGGCCCAGGTACGTGGCGGCTCCGGTGAAGTCCCACTGCCCCGGGATGGGTGTCCCGCTGCCGCCCATGATCAGGGCCACGTTGTCCAGCAACGCCACATCGGCGAGCACCGTCGGCACCCCGGACGACAAGGACGGCGTGATTACCGGCGAGACCGCGACAGCGGCGGCGGTGCAGACGGCGGCCGCCGCGACGCCCAGCGCGCGGAACCTATGGTGTGCCTTCATCGGCGACCTCCGGCAGCGGACGCGGGACGACTTACTTGCCGGACCACCGTAACGACAACATGATAAAAACCTCAAGATATTCTAATTAATTCTAAGTTTGGTTGGGTAAATGCTCCGCTGCGCGGCTCGCAGCCCGACATAGGCGGAGCCGAAGGTGCCGTCACCGGCGAACGACCGGACTGTGCGCCAAGCGTGACCTGCTCGTGTCGCCGGTGTGACCGCGTTGCTGCAACGTTCTTATCGACGGGCGGCCATCGAGCCGCCCGCAACCACGACGGATGGGGGACCGACATGGGATACAGCCGCGCGAGAACAGCGGTGCCGACGGCGACGGCGTTGACAGCGGCCGGCGCGGTGTGGGCAGGCCTGATCGCCTCGGTGTGGCTGGCGACGCCGGCAGAGGCGAGCCCGGTGGACACCTCGTTCCTGTCGGAGCTGGCCGGAGCCGGGGTCCCCGTCGGTGACCCGGCGGCGACGACGGCGCTGGGCCAGTCCGTCTGCCCGATGCTGACCGAGCCCGCCGGCACCGCCGCGTCGGTGGCCTCCCCGATCGCCGGACTGGGCGGCGGTCCGGCCATGTCGCCGGAGATGGCGCAGATGTTCACCGAGGTCGCGGTTCAGGCGTACTGCCCGCAGATGCTCTCCCAGCTGGCCAGCGGCCAGGTGCCGGAGTTGCCGCAGATCCCCGGCATGTCCGTCGGGATCCCCGGCCTGTCCGGCGGGCTCCCGGCCATCCCGGAGATTCCGGGCTTGCCCGTCGGCCTGTAGCTCCGGCCCGACCAGGTCACCCCGGCGACCCAGCCGGATCGCCGCGGGACAGCCTCAGCTGGTCCCCAGCGGGTCGATCGTCGCGGCGATGTAGAGCATCACCGTCGACATGGTGGTCATGGTCGCGAAGTCCAGCCCGCGGTCGCGCAGCACCAGCAGCCCGGCCCGGTCCTCGCTCAGCACCAACCGCAACGCTGCCGCCACCCCGGTGCCGATCCCGATCAGCAGCGCCCCGCGGCGCCAGAAGTTTGCCCCGGCCAGCACGAACGCCGCCGTGAAGATTAAGCCCACCACCACGATCGGCCACTGCCGGATGAGCGTCGCGCGGAGCACGGCCAGCGCGTTCACGCTGTGCTCTCGGCCCGTTCGACGACGTTGGTCAGCAGGAACGCCCGGGTCAGCGGGCCCACGCCGCCGGGGTTCGGCGACACGTGACCGGCCACCTCCCATACGTCGGGATGAACGTCACCGGTCAGTCCGGCGTCGGTGCGGCTGACACCGACGTCGACGACGGCCGCCCCCGGGCGCACCATGTCGGCGGTGAGCATGTGCGGCACGCCGACCGCGGCGACGATGATGTCGGCCTGCCGGGTCAGTGCCGGCAGGTCGCGAGTTCCGGTGTGGCACAACGTCACCGTGGCGTTCTCCGAGCGGCGGGTCAGCAGCAGCCCCAGCGGGCGGCCGACCGTCACGCCCCGGCCGATCACCACGACATGAGCGCCGGCGATCGGCACGTCGTAGCGGCGCAGCAGGTGCACGATCCCGCGCGGCGTGCACGGCAGTGCCGCCGGGGTGCCCAGCACCAGCCGGCCCAGGTTGGTCGGATGCAGCCCGTCGGCGTCCTTGGCCGGGTCGACGCGCTCGAGTGCGGCGTTCTCATCCAGCTGTTTGGGCAGCGGCAGCTGCACGATGTAGCCGGTGCATTCCGGATTGGAGTTCAGCTCGTCGATGGTGTCGTTGAGCTGCGCCGTGCTGGCGTCGGCGGGCAGGTCGCGGCGAATCGAGGTGATGCCGACCTTGGCGCAGTCGGCGTGCTTGCCGCGCACGTAGGCCTGTGAGCCGGGATCGTCGCCGACCAGGATGGTGCCCAGCCCGGGCGTACGGCCCGCAGCCGTCAGCGCGGCCACCCGAGTTTTGAGGTCGACGAAGATCTCGTCGCGCGTGGCCTTGCCGTCCAACGTGATCGCACCCACGCGGACAGTCTGGCATGCCCGCCCGCGGTACCGACGATGACGACCCGCCGCGCCCGACTTCGTCGCGCTCGCGGTCGACCCCAACGTCGAACAATGACGACCCGCCGCGCCCGACTTCGTCGCGCTCGCGGTCGACCCCAACGTCGAACAATGACGACCCGCCGCGCCCGACTTCGTCGCGCTCGCGGTCGACCCCAACGTCGAACAATGACGACCCGCCGCGCCCGACTTCGTCGCGCTCGCGGTCGACCCCAACGTCGAACAATGACGACCCGCCGCGCCCGACTTCGTCGCGCTTGCGGTCGACCCCAACGTCGAACAATGACGACCCGCCGCGCCCGACTTCGTCGCGCTTGCGGTCGCCATTAAGCTCCCGATATGCCCGCCCCCGATGTCTTCAGTCCCGCCAAGCTCGGTCCGATCACCCTGCGAAACCGGGTCATCAAGGCAGCCACCTTCGAAAACCGCACGCCCGACGCGCTGGTCTCCGACGACCTCATCGAATACCACCGGCTGCCGGCCGCCGGCGGGGTGGGCATGACCACGGTCGCCTACTGCGCGGTCGCCCGCGGCGGCCGCACGTCCGACGACGGGTTGTGGATGCGCCCGGAGGCCGTCCCCGGGCTGCGCCGGCTCACCGACGCCGTGCACGCCGAGGGCGCGGCCGTCAGCGCGCAGATCGGCCACGCCGGCCCGGTCGCCGACGCCCGGTCCAACAAGGCCCGCGCCCTGGCACCGGTGCGGTTCTTCAACCCGATCGGCATGCGCTTCGCCAAGAAGGCCACCCGCGACGACATCGACGAGGTCATCGCCCAGCACGCCGACGCGGCCCGCTACGCCCTCGACGCCGGGTTCGACGCCGTCGAGATCCACCTCGGCCACAACTATCTGGCCAGCTCGTTTCTGAGCCCGCTGATCAACCGCCGCTCCGACGAGTTCGGCGGCTCGCTGGCCAACCGCGCCAAGGTGGCTCGCGGGATCGTGCAGGCGGTCCACCAGGCGGTGGGCGGACAGATGGCGGTGACGGCGAAGCTGAACATGTCCGACGGGGTGCGCGGCGGTATCAGCCTGGACGAGTCGCTGACCACCGCGAAGTGGCTGCAGGACGACGGCGGCCTGGACGCCCTGGAACTGACCGCCGGCAGCTCCCTGGTCAACCCGATGTACCTGTTCCGCGGGCACGCCCCGATCAAGGAGTTCGCGAGTGTCTTTCCCCCACCGCTGAGTTGGGGCATGCGGATGACCGGCAAGAAGTTCCTGCGCGAGTACCCCTACACCGACGCCTACCTGTTGGAACAAGCCCGGCTGTTCCGCGCCGAGCTGTCGCTGCCGCTGATCCTGCTCGGCGGTATCACCAACCGCGAAACGATGGATCAGGCGATGGCCGAGGGCTTCGAATTCGTCGCGATGGCCCGGGCACTGCTGGCCGAGCCGGACCTGATCAACCGGATCGCCGCCGAGCCGGCGACCCTGTCGGAATGCATCCACTGCAATCAGTGCATGCCCACGATCTATAAGCGCACCCACTGCGTGGTCACCGGCGCGCCGGACTCGCTGCACTGACGGGCCGCTGACGATCCGCGCCGACTCGCGGTGCGCTGGGCAGGCCGCCCATCCATCCGCCCGATACAGTTGATCCAATGAGTCACCCTGCTCCGCCGGTGCTGACCGTGCGCTACGACGGGTCGCAAGGCACGTTCTCCGCGGGCCACGATGTGGTCATCGGGCGTGACCTGCGCGCCGATATCCGCATCCCCCATCCCCTGGTCTCCCGCGCGCATCTGCTGCTGCGTTTCGAGCAGGGCCGATGGCTGGGGATCGACAACGGTTCGCTGAACGGCATCTACGTCAACGGCCAGCGGGTACCGGTCGTCGACATCCGCGATGGGCAGGCCGTCAACCTCGGCAATCCGGACGGGCCGCGGGTGGCCTTCGAGGTGGGGCGGCACCAGGGTCAGGCCGGCCGTCCCCCGCAGACCGTCTCGATCCAGCTGCCGCAGCCGGGTATCGCGCGCCCCGGCCGGCCGCCGCAACAGGGCTGGCCGTCCCATCCCGACCCCGCCCCCCACTACCCGGACCCGCGTTCGGGCGCACACCCCGGCGCGCAGCAGCCCTACCGGCCTGCTCCGCCGCTGCACCAGCCGGCGCCTCCCACGCACCGGCAGCCGGCATATCCTTCCGGTCCCGCCGGCCCGGCCGGTTCGTCGGCGGGCGAGGCCGCGTTGCGGCCCGGCTACCAACCTCCCGTCCAACCGCCCGCGCCGCCGTCGTCGCCCGCCGAGGTGTTTCCGGCCCGACAGCCGTCCACCCGCATGGCGCCGGTGGCGGCGAAGCCCCCGGAGGTCGGCAACCTCGCCACCCGGATGATCGACATCCTGCGGCCCGGTTCCGCCGCACCGCCGGAGGCACCGGCCGGTGCGCTGACCATCGGCCGCGCCACCGACAACGACGTCGTCATCTCCGATGTGCTGGCCTCCCGCCACCACGCGATGCTGATCCCGACCCCGCTGGGCACCGAGATCCGCGACAGCCGAAGCATCAACGGCACGTTCGTCAACGGCGTCCGGATCGGCTCGGCGATCCTGTCCGAGGGCGACGTGGTCACGATCGGCAATGTCGACCTGGAGTTCACCGGCGGCACCCTGCTGCGCCGCACGGAGGCGGCGACCCGCGCCGGCGGCCTCGAGGTCCGCGATGTCTGCTTCGACGTCGAGGGCGGCAAGCGGCTGCTCAGCAACATCTCGCTGACGGCGCGGCCGGGCACCCTGACCGCGATCATCGGTGGCTCGGGCGCCGGCAAGACCACGCTGTCGCGGCTGATCGCCGGCTACACCAAACCGACCGCCGGTTCGGTCACCTTCGAGGGCCACAACATCCACACCGAGTACGCTTCGCTGCGCAGCCGGATCGGGATGGTGCCGCAGGACGACGTCGTGCACCGGCAGCTCACGGTCAACCAGGCGCTGGGCTACGCCGCCGAACTGCGGCTGCCGCCGGACAGCACCAAGGCCGACCGGGACCGGGCGGTGGCCCAGGTGCTCGAGGAACTCGAGTTGACCAAGCACGCCGACACCCGCGTCGACAAACTCTCCGGCGGCCAGCGCAAGCGCGCGTCGGTGGCACTGGAGCTGCTGACCGGGCCGTCCCTGCTGATCCTCGACGAGCCGACCTCAGGTCTGGACCCGGCGCTGGACCGCCAGGTGATGCTGATGCTGCGCGGGCTGGCCGACGCCGGCCGCGTGGTGCTGGTGGTCACCCACTCGGTGTCCTACCTGGATGTCTGCGACCAGATTCTGCTGGTGGCCCCCGGCGGCAAGACCGCCTACTGCGGCCCGCCCAAAGAGGTGTTCTCCGCGATGGGCGCCGACAACTACGCCGACATCTTCGCCAACGTCGGCGCCGACCCCGACGAGGCCAACCGGCGCTTCCTGGAACGCGAAGGCGGCCACCGCCAGGGCGCCGCCGCCTCGGTTCCCTCGACGCCGCCCGTCGATCTGGGCAGCCCGCCACCGGAGAGCCTGCGAAAACAGCTGTCGACGATCGCGCGCCGGCAGGTCCGGCTGATCGTCTCCGATCGCGGCTATTCGATCTTCTTGGCCGTTCTTCCGTTCATCGTGGGCGGGTTGTCGCTGACGGTGAAAGGCAAAGGCGGGCTGGGCATGCCGGGGCCCGACGCTCCCACCGAGCCGCAGTACATCATGGTGCTGCTCATCATCGGCGCGGTCTTCATGGGCACCGCGCTGACCATTCGAGATCTGATCGGGGAACGCCCGATCTTCAAACGTGAACAGGCCGTGGGCTTGTCGACGATGGCCTACCTGCTGGCCAAGGTCGCGGTGTTCTGCGCCTTCGCCACCGCACAGGGCGCGATCGCCACCACCATCGTGATCCTGGGCAAGGGCGGGCCGACACAAGGCGCCGTGATGTTCGGCAGCGCGAATCTGGACCTGTTCCTCGCGGTCGCCGGAACCTGTGTGGCCTCAGCGATTCTCGGGTTGGCCCTGTCGTCGTTTGCGGAGTCCAACGAGCAGATCATGCCGATGCTGGTGGTGTCGATCATGTCGCAGCTGGTGCTGGCCGGCGGCATGATCCCGGTGACCGGGCGCGTCGGCCTGGCGCAGGCCGCCTGGGTGACTCCCGGCCGGTGGGGTTACGCCGCGGGCGCCTCCGCGATCGACTTCAACAAGCTGGTCAACGTGCCGCAGATCCCCAAAGACCACCTGTGGGACCACACCAAGGGCATCTGGCTACTGGACATGGGGATGCTGGCGCTGCTGTCGGTGTTCTACACCGCGGTGGTGTGGTGGAAGATCCGGCTCAAGCGCTGAGCGCCTGGCCGAGATCGGCTCGCTCAACCGTTGGACACCAGGCTGGACAGCGCGTACTCGCTGATCGCGATCAGCGCGTCGCGGGCGGACCGCTGGTCGCGTGCGTCGACGGTGATCACCGGGATGTGGTCAGGCAGCGCCAGCGCCTTTCGAACGGCGGCAACCGGATAGCGCGGTGCGCCCTCGAATTCGTTGACCGCGATCAAGAACGGCAGGTTGCGGTGCTCGAAGAAGTCGACGGCGGCGAAGCTGTCCTGCAACCGCCTGCAGTCGGCCAGGATGATCGCCCCGATCGCGCCGCGCACCAGGTCGTCCCACATGAACCAGAACCGGCGCTGGCCGGGCGTGCCGAACAGGTACAGCACCAGATCATCGGCCAGCGTGATGCGGCCGAAGTCCATCGCCACCGTGGTGGTCCGCTTGTCCGGGGTGGCCTCCAGGGTGTCGACGGCCGCCGTGGCGTCGGTGACCAGCGCCTCGGTACGCAACGGCATGATCTCCGAGACCGTGCCGACGAACGTGGTCTTGCCGACCCCGAACCCGCCGGCGATGACGATCTTCGTCGACGCTGAATCCCTTGCGCCGCCCGGCCTATCCAAGCGCTCGTAGGCCACGGAGCGTCCTTCCTATCAGTTCTCGGCGTTCGTCCCGGGTGGACGCCTCGCTCAGCGTGCGACGCACCCGAAGGTATCCCGAGGTGACCAGATCCCCCACCAGGACGCGCGCAACACCCACCGGCAGATCCAGTCGGGCGGATATCTCGGCGACCGACGGGCCCGCCTGACACAGCTCGACGATCCGGCCGCGCGGGTCGCTGGCCGGCCACTGGTTGGGTTGCGCCGGCCGCAAAGTCTGCACCGGGGCTTCCAGCGGCAGGCTGACGTCGGTGTGGGTCCTACCGGCGGTCAGCGTATACGGGCGTACCAGGTTGGCCTCGGCTTCCTGGGACTCCCGGATATCCGGCTCGGAGGTGTCCATCACCATTCACCGGCGCCTCATGCCGGGCCCCCCGGTGCCGACGGCGCGGCCCGCCGCGCCGACTGCACCACCGCACCGACCCGTTCCACCAGGACCGCCATCTCATAGCCGATCTGGCCGATGTCACAAGAGGCGCTGGCCAGCGTCGCCAGGTGCGAGCCGTCACCGACCCGCATCAGCAGCAGGTAGCCGTGCTCCATCTCCACCACCGACTGCAGCACCCGCCCGCCCTCGAACAACTGGGCCGCTCCACTTGCCAGGCTGGCCAAACCGGACGCCACCGCGCCGAGCTGGTCCGCCCTCTCCGTGGGCAGGTGCTCGCTGGCCGCGACCGTCAGCCCGTCGACCGACACCAGCACCGCGTGCGACACCCCGGGCACCTCGCGGGCGAAGTTGGTCACCAGCCAGTCCAGCGAGCTTTCGGGAGCGCGCCGCGGGTCACTGTGGTCAGTGGGGAAAGTCATTGCTGGTTCTGCCCCTGGTCGGTGTCGAGTCCGTTTTCCCGGGCGTGCGATCTCGCGGCGCGCACCCCGCTGAAGTGGCTGCTGATCGAGGCGCGGATCGCCGCGGGATCGCGCTCCGGTGCCGCGTGGGCGGGCCCGCGCGGCACGCCGTTGGATGCTACCGGTTCCCCGGTGTCGCCGGGATGGCGCTCGGTGCCGTCCGGGCCCTCCGGGGGTGTGTCGGCTTCGGCCGAGCCGGGCACCAGCCGGGCACCGGGTTCGCGGACCGGCAGGCCGTGCTCGGTGTGGGCGACGACCGGGATGTTCTCCACCTCGGCGGCCACCGACCAGCCGCGGTCCCACACCGACTGCCAGTCCAGGTCGGCGCGCAGGCTCGGATCGTTGGGATCGTTGCCCACCGATTCCGAGAGCATCCGCTGATAGATCGTGTCGGTGTCCGGATCGTTCGCGGCGCTCTCGACCCGGGACCGCGCCGCGAAATACGCCGAAGTGTCTGCCGGAGAAGTCTTTTCGGCTACCCGCTCGGCAGCGCCGAAGTCGTCTATGCCCGGTTCCGCAGCGTAGGAGCCTGCTTCGTCGGGCTCGTCGGCCTCCCACCAGGGCTGCGGCAGTTCGCGCCGCCCCGCGCCGCGGTCGGCCTCGGCCGGCACCGGAGGCCCCGCGGGCACCCCGGTGATGCCACTGGAACCCGGAGTGCGGCGCGGCAGCAGCGAGACGACGGGGCCGGGGTCGGTGTCCTCGGGGCGCACATCCGGCTCGGGCTCGTCGGGCGGGTAGGACTCGTCGAACCCCTCGGACTGGTATGTCTCGTAGGGCTGGTCGGGCTGGTATGCCTCGTAGGGCTGGTACGCCTCAGGTTCGGGTGCGTAGGACGGCGCAGGCGCGGTGACCGTCGGGCGCTGCGGCGGAGCCGGTTCCTCGGCGGCCGCGTGGATCAGCAGGTGCGGCGGCAGGTACACCTCGGCGGTGATGCCGCGCGACCCCTGCGACGCCGGGAACAGCCGGACCTCGATCCCGTGCCGGTGGGCGAGCCGGGAGATCACGAACAGACCCATGTGGCGGGCGTTCTCCGGACTGAACTCACCGCCGGACGCCAGCCGCATGTTGGCCATCCGCAAGTCGGCGTCGGTCATCCCCAATCCGACGTCGACCACTTCGACCACCACCCCGCCGTCGTTCTCGATACCGGCGACCACCCGCACCGGCTCCGTCGGCGCGGAATAGCGCAGGGCGTTGTCGATCAACTCCGCGAGCAGGTGCACGCCGTCGGCCGCCGCCGCGCCGATCACCGTGACCTCGGGCACCAGCACCGTCTGCACCCGGTGATAGCCCTCCACCTCCGAGGCGGCGGCGCTGATCAGCGTCGCCAGCGACACCGGCCGGCCGCGCTCATGCGGCACCCGGGCACCGGCGAGCACCAGCAGGTTGGCGCCGTTGCGCCGCATCCGGGCGGCGAGGTGGTCCAGGCGGAACAGGCTCTCGAGACGATCCGGGTCGTCCTCGTTGCGCTCCAGCCGGTCGATGAGCGCCAACTGCTGGTCGACCAGGGACCGGTTGCGCCGCGACATGGTCTCGAACATCTCGTTGACCAGGCGCCGAAGCCGGGCCTCGTCACCGGCCAACAACAGCGCCTGCGCATGCAGTTCGTCGACGGCGTGGGCGACCTGACCGACCTCTTCGGTGGTGTAGACCGGCAGCGGCGCGGGTTCGCGTTCGTCCCCGGCGCGCACGCGGGCGATCTCGTGTTCGAGGTCGGTGTGCGCGACCTGCAGCGCGCTGTCGCGCAGGGTGCGCAGCGGCCGCACCAGCGAGCGGGCCACCAGCCAGACCACCAGCAAGGTGGCGATGAGCGCGGCCAGCACCAGCACGATGTCGCGCACGGCGGCGGCGCGCCGGTCGTCGGCGCGGTCCTCCACCGCCTTGGTCACCGCGCCGGTGTTCTCGGCGATCAGTCGCGCGGCGATCTGGTCGGTGGTGCGGATCGAGTCCCGCAGCACCGGGTTGTTGGGCAGCACCTGTTGCGGGTCGGACATGATCGCCATCCGGGTCACCAGCTGCTGCTGCAGGGTCTTGGCGTCCGGGGAGTCGACGCCGAGCACCTCGCTCATCCCGAACAGCGTCGACGGCTCGGTGCCGGCCAAGGTCATCATCGAGCTGCGCAGTTCCGGGTCGGGAAGCTCACCGCCCCGGTTGACCAGCAGTTCCTGCATCATCATCTGACCGCGGGCGCCGACGGCGCGGCTCAGTGCCTCGGTCTGTGACCGGATCCTTTCGCTGTCCACCCGCACCGACCCGGTGATGGTGTCCTCGGCGGTCAGCAGGATCGGCGCGTAACCGGTCACCTCGTCGCGCAGGCTCACGCCGGTGCTCGACACCAGGTCAAGCAGTCCCTGGCCGCGCTCGATCAGCGTGCTCACCCCGGACCGCACATCGGTCGCGACGTCGGTGTGCGAGAGCCGCGACCGCAGCTCGTACTTGCGGTTCTCGAAGTTCTTCCGGGCGCCCTCGGCGTCGCCGTCGGAGGAGGCGGCCACCAGCGCATCGCCCAGCGCCGACATGTAATGGGTGATCGCCGGGATCATCTCGGCACGGTCGGCGACCAGCCGGAGCCGGTTGGCCTCGGACAGCGCGCTGGAGACCCGCAGTCCGCCGAACACCCCGGCCAGCAGCATCGGCAACAGGGCGATCGCCAGCACCTTCCACCGCACCGGCCAGTTGCGCACCGACCACCGCGACGGGCGTTTCACCACCGCTGCCGCGTCCGGCTCTTCCGCTGGGTCGGCGAACGCCGGGTCCACCCCTTCCGGGTGGTCGAAGAGCGTCACCGCTCGCCGGCCGGCTCACCGACCGCTCGGCTGAAATTCACCGTTTGCGCCTTCATTCATTGGAGCTTCCGGCACATCGCACCCGCTGAACCGTTAGCGGTGTGAGACCCGCCTTGATCTAGGCCGTCCTACGTCGGCAATTCGACGAGTATGACAGTCTGCGCGTGCCATCACCATAGCCTTTACCGAAAAGGCACAGCTCCCGAGATGCTTTCGTGTCTCGCGGCCCCAAGCCCGGGCACGAGCCTCACGCCGTAACCTCAGCAGCGTGTTCAGGGTGCTGTTCTATTCGCCGCGCATCCCGCCCAACACCGGCAATGCGATCCGGATGGTGGCGGCCACCGGCGCCGAGCTGCATCTGGTGGAGCCGCTCGGCTTCGATCTGTCCGAACCCAAACTGCGCCGCGCCGGGCTGGACTATCACGATCTGGCGGCGGTCACCGTACACCCGTCGTTGCCGGATGCCTGGGCGGCGCTGATGCCGGCCCGGGTCTTCGCCTTCACCTCCCAGGCCGCAACGTCGTTCGCCGACGTGCGGTACCAGGTCGGTGACGTGCTGATGTTCGGTCCCGAGCCCGACGGGCTGGATGCGGCGACGCTGGCCGATCCGCACATCAGCGAGCAGGTGCGCATCCCGATGCTGGCCGGCCGGCGCTCACTGAACCTGTCCAATGCCGCCGCGGTCGCGGCCTACGAGGCCTGGCGCCAGCACGGGTTCGCCGGCGGGGTGTAGCCACCCCGGGTCCGGCCATGCCCCGACCCGCGCACGACGCAACACGTTTCACACACCCGGGCGCTTGCCACTTCTCGTTCCCACCGTGTACGGTCTCCGCTATACCCCTACTCCCTAGGGGTATAAAGGAGGCGGTGGTCATGGCTCGTTCGACTGGCGGCCGGACACCGACGAGCCGGGCGCCGGGCCGCAGGGCCCGGACCTGCGCAGTCACGGGAACTGCCAGTGCGGCAGCTGATCTCGCCCCGTCTTCGCCAAACACCCAACGATCGAAGGAGCACATGATGGGAACATTTCGCAAACTCGGCGAGCACAAGCGCGTGGTCGCCGGCACGTTGGCTGCGACCGGGATCGCGGTCGCCACGTTCTTCGGCGGGGCCTGGGCCGGATCCTCCGGGGCGGTCACGCTCGGGGTCACCCCGGCTTCCCACGCAACGCACATGCCGGGCGATGCCGAAGAATCCGGCGGCCACTCGTGCTGCCCCATGCACTCCGGCGAGAAGGGCGCGGGCATGGGCAAGCACGGCGACATGCACTCCGGCGAGATGAGGCCGGGCATGGGCAAGCACGGCGAAAAGTGACGCGCGATGCTTGACACCATCACCGGCCTGCCGGCACATCCTCTGCTGGCACACCTGGTCGCCGTCCTGGTGCCGGTGACTGCCCTGCTGGCCGTCCTGGGTGTGGTCTGGCCGGCCGCCCGCCGGCGCATCGGTGGCGCCTCATTGTTCGTCGCCGTGGCCACGCTGGCGGCCGTGCCGTTGACCACGGCCGCCGGCGGCTGGCTTCACAGCCGCGTGATGGGCAGCCAAATGCTGGACCAGCACGCGGCATTGGGCAGCCGGCTGGTGCTGTGGTCCGCGCTGCTCACGGTGGCCATGATCTGCTGGTGGGCGCTGCACACCCCACTGTTCGCGGCGGAGGTGGGCGCGCTGGCGCCCGCCATCCGCCGCGTCGGTGTCGTCGTGACCGCAGCAGCCACCCTGGTGTTCGCCGTGGCATCGACCTGGCTGGTGGTCCGCATCGGTCACAGCGGCGCCCAGTCGATGTGGGGTCCGATGGCCTGCGGCGGCTAGGTGTTGGCGGCTCGCCAGGTGTCGAAGTGCGCCACCTGCTCGGCCGGCAGCCGCTTGGCCGGCTTGAAGTCGGTGCCCTTGGTGTAGGCGATCGGGAACAACCCACCCTGGCTGTACTGCTCGTAGGGGATGCCGAGCACCTCGGCGGCCTGCTTCTCACCGTCCTCGAGCAGGTGCAGCGTCGTCCAGCAGGAGCCCAGCCCACGGGAGCGCAACGCCAGGCAGTAGCTCCACGCAGCCGGGAACAGCGACGCCCAGAACGACGCGCTGATGCCCAGCGGCGCCTTCTCCGGCCGGCCCTCCAAACAGGGGATCATCATCACCGGCACGTCCTGCAGGTGCTCGGCCAGGTATTTGGCCGAGTCGCTGACGAACTCCATCCGCTCGCCGCGCACGTCGCCCTCGCCGTAGTCGGGCTTCATCTGGTTCAGATACGGCATGGCGTTGGCGCGGTAGATGTCGGCGATCGCCTGCTTCTTGACCGGGTCGGTGACGAACATCCATTGCCAGCCCTGGGCGTTGGAGCCGGTGGGCGCCTGCAGGGCGATCTCGAGGCACTCCATGAGCACCTCACGCGGAACGGGCTTGTCGAAGTCGAGTCGTTTGCGGACCGATCGGGTGGTGGTCAGGACTTCGTCTGCGGACAAGTTGAGTGACATGTGGCGAGACTATCGGGCTTTACCGTCAATGTCCGCAATGCCTGCCGCCTACTACGGCGTCGCCTAGGCCGCCGGCGCGGACGGGCGGTCCTCCAGCCCGTCGAAAAACTCGAGGATGGCCCGCGCACCGGTCTGCGGAATCTCGGCCTGCCAGAAGTGGCTTGCAAACGGCAGCAGCTTGACGTCGTCGGGCGAGCCGGGAATATCGTGGGCCAGCCGTGTTCCCCAGGAGGGCGGCAAGAAGCAATCCTCCGCAGCCCAGATCACCCGTGCCGGCTTGGTCCAGGATTTCAGTGTCGGGACCGCATCGAGCGTCCAGTGCGGCGATTGCGAGATCACATAGCGGATCCAGTCGCGCCGCAGTTGGCCCCCTTGGTCCAAGGCCGCGAACCAGTCCTGGGCCAGCGCGGCGGGAAAACGGCCGCGCACGATGGTCTGCGGCAGACTGTGCCGCTTGAGGATGAACTGCAGGAGCCGTATTCCGGACAGCAGCGGGACGAGCCGGTGCCGAGCCAGCCAGGACGTGATACTGATCATCGGGACCAGCCAATTGTCGTAGCAGACAACGTCGGTGAAGACGACGGCCTTGACGCGCGCGCCGTAGCGTTTCAGGAACTGCTGGCCGTGTGAGCCGCCCTGATCGTGAAAGACCGCGTAGGTTTCGTCGATACCCAGGCCGTCCAGCAGTTGCGACAGCATCAGCGCCTGGCCGGGGCTGGACAGGTCGGCGTCGGCTTTGGGCGCAGATCGCCCCAAACCGAGCAGATCCGGCACGATGCAGTCGTAGCGCTCACCCAGCGTGCCCAACAGCGGTTCCCACAACCGGGAAGAGGTGGGAATCCCGTGGACCAGCAACAGCTTTGGCCCACTGCCGTGGCGCAGGTAGGAGACGCGCCCGCAGTCCAGATCGATGTACTGCCGTTGCAAGGTCCCCACCGCCATGGACGGTGTTTCCGGTTGCATGCGGCGCAGCGGCGCCCTGTTCGCTGTCAGCATCTGTCTCCCCCAGGTATGGCATCCCGGTATCCCCTGCCCCGATTGCGTGAAGCTCAGCGTGCGGGACCCTGAGCTGAGGGTAATCGATGCCATTTGCCGCGACGGACCGCCCTCGGGTGTCAGCGGAAATCCCGGGACCGCGACCCCACCGCCAACTCGAGGGCGCCCAGCCGCTCGGCCAACACGGTGACCGCCCCGCTGGCGTTCTGCACCCGCCCGCGGATCAACAGCGCCGTCGCGGTCTGCGCCAATCGGCGATGCCGCGTCCACACCCCCGGCGTGCACAGCACGTTGACCATCCCGGTCTCGTCCTCGAGATTGACGAACGTCACCCCGCGGGCGGTCGCCGGCCGCTGCCGGTGCGTCACCGCGCCGGCCACCAGCACCCGGGTGCCGTCGGGGACGGCGGTCAGTTGCCCGGCCGGAACGACCCCGGCCGCGTCCAGGTCGGCGCGCAGGAACTGGGTCGGGAAGCTGTCCGGCGACACCCCGGTGGCCCACACGTCGGCGGCGGACAGCTCGATCTCGCTCATCCCGGGCAGTGCCGGGGTGTGCCCGGGCACCCCCACCCCGGGCAACCGGTCCGGCCGCTGGCCCGCCGCCGCCCCGGCCGCCCACAACGCCTCACGGCGCGAGGTGCCGAAGCAGCCGAACGCGCCCGCGGTCGCCAGCGCCTCGGCCTGCGGGGCGGTCAGTTGGACCCGGGCGGTCAGATCCAGCATCGAGGCGAACGGACCGTGAGCCTCGCGGTCGGCCACCAGCCGCTCGGCGAGGTCGACACCGATGCCCCGGACGGCACCCAGCCCCAGCCGGACCTGCGTCCCGGCCTCGGCCAACGTGGCATGCGCCAGGCTGGCGTTGACGTCCGGGCCGTGCACCACGACCCCGTGCCGGCGGGCGTCGGCGACCAGCGACTGCGGCGAATAGAAGCCCATCGGCTGCGCCCGTAGCAGTGCGGCGCAGAACGCAGCCGGGTGGTGCAGCTTGAACCAGGCCGAGTAGAACACCAGCGACGCGAAGCTCATCGCGTGACTCTCCGGAAACCCGTAGTTGGCGAAGGCTTCCAGCTTTTCGTAGATCCGATCGGCCACCGCGCCGGTGATGCCGTGACATTCGGCCATGCCGTCGTAGAAGCGGTCTCGCAGCCGGCGCATCCGCTCCGGGGACCGCTTGGAGCCCATCGCGCGCCGCAACTGGTCGGCTTCACCCGCGGTGAAGCCGGCGCAGTCCACCGCCAGCGTCATCAACTGCTCCTGGAACAGCGGTATCCCCAAGGTTTTTCGTAACGCCCGCTCCATGCTCGGATGCTCATAGGTCACCGGGTCGATGCCGTTGCGACGGCGAATGTAGGGGTGCACCGACCCGCCCTGGATCGGCCCGGGGCGGATCAGCGCCACTTCCACCACCAGGTCGTAGAACACCCGCGGACGCAGCCGCGGCAGGGTGGCCATCTGCGCGCGTGACTCCACCTGAAACACCCCGACCGAGTCGGCGCGGGCCAGCATCTCATACACCGCCGGCTCGGACAGATCGATTGCGGCCAGGTCCACCTCGATGCCCTTGTGCTCGGCCACCAGGTCGATCGCGTAGTGCAATGCGGACAGCATGCCCAGCCCCAGTAGGTCGAACTTCACCAGACCGATTGCCGCACAGTCGTCTTTGTCCCACTGCAACACACTGCGGCCGGGCATCCGAGCCCATTCCACCGGGCACACGTCGGCGATCGGCCGGTCACAGATCACCATGCCGCCGGAGTGGATACCCAGATGCCTTGGCAGGTCGGCGATCTGGGTGGCCATGTCGATGACCTGCCCGGGGATGCCTTCGATATCAGCATCGTCGGCATGATTCAATGCGCCCCACCGGCCCAGCTGCTTGCTCCAGGCGTCCTGCTGGCCCGGCGAGTAGCCCAGCGCGCGGGCCATGTCCCGCACCGCGCTGCGACCCCGGTAGGTGATCACATTGGCGACCTGGGCGGCGTGGTCGCGGCCGTATTTGTCGTAGACGTACTGGATCACCTCTTCGCGCCGATCCGACTCGATGTCGATGTCGATGTCGGGCGGGCCGTCGCGGGCCGGGGACAGGAACCGCTCGAACAGCAACCCATTGGCCACCGGATCCACCGCGGTGACACCGAGAGCGTAGCAGACCGCGGAGTTGGCCGCCGATCCCCGGCCCTGGCATAGGATGTCGCTTTTCCGGCAGAACCGGGTGATGTCGTGCACCACCAGGAAATACCCCGGAAAACCCAGCTGGGCAATGACTTCCAGCTCTCGATCGATCTGAGCGTAGGCTTTTCGAGCGCGCGGCGCTCCCCCGGGCGGCCCATAGCGTTCCGCGGCGCCGGCCAGGGTCAGCCGCCGCAGCCAACTGTTCTCGGTATGCCCGTCCGGGACGCGGAACGAGGGCAGCTGCGGGGCGATCAGCGCCAGCGAAAACGCGCACTGTTCGCCGAGTTCGGCCGCCGCCGGCACCGCCGACGGGTGCGCCGCGAACAATCGGGCCATCTCCGCGCCGGAACGCAGATGCGCACCGCCCAGCGGGGCCAGCCGGCCGGCGGCGGCATCCAGCGACTGCCGGGCCCGGATCGCCCCCATCGCCATCGCCAGTCGCCCCCGCTCCGGCCGGGCGAAATGCGCTGCGGTGGTGGCCACTACCGAAACCCCGAACCGGGGCGCCAGCGCCGCCAAGGCCGCGTTGCGCTCGTCGTCGCAGGGATCGTCGTGCCGGGTCAGCTCGACACTGACCCGCGCGGCCCCGAACCGGTCCACCAGGCCGGCCAGTGCCGTCGCCGCGGCGTCCGGTCCGCCGGTGGCCAGCGCGTGACGGACGTGGCCCTTGCGGCATCCGGTCAGGATGTGCCAGTGCCCGCCCGCGGCGTCGGCCAGCGTGTCCAGATCGAAACGCGGCCTGTCCTTTTCGCCGGCCAGGTGCGCGGCGGCGATCTGCCGTGACAACCGCCGGTAGCCCTCGGGGCCGCGGGCCAGCACCAGCAGGTGCGGGCCGGGCGGGTCCGGGTCCTCGGTGCGGGCCCGGAAAGCCCCGAAACCACCGGAAGCACCCAGCGACAGCTCGGCGCCGAAGACGGTGGCGATCCCCTGGCCCGCGGCGGCCAGCTCGGCGGCCGCCTCGGCGAACCGCACCACCCCGTACAAGCCGTTGTGGTCGGTCAGCGCAATCGCCCGCAGGCCCAGCCGGGCGGCCTCGGCGACCAGTTCCTGCGGGGTGCTGGCCCCGTCCAGGAAGCTGTACGCCGAGTGCGCGTGCAGCTCGGCATAAGGGACCGTCGGGCCGGCCGGGCGGGGCTCGGCCCGCGGCGCCGACCGTCCGCGATCGGCCGACACACCGGCCGGGCTACCAGTGTGACGAGGCTTACCATCGAGCACTCGCTCCATTTCCGCCCAGCTCGGCGGCCCACTGCCCCAACCCACACCCATCACGATATCGAACGTATGTTCGATTCGCGCACCCTTGAGTGTTGGAAAGAACTTTGATGCACTAATCTGTGTCAGATTCCGGCACCACCCGAAAGGCAATTCTTGATGTTCGGCGTTGTCAGACGCGCGTGGTTACCGCTGCTCATCGTGATGGTTCTCGTGGTGGGGGGGTTCGTCGTGCATCGCATTCGCGGCTATTTCGGCGGTGATGACAGCGGCAGCAGGGCCGTCCCCTTCGAGGACACCAAGCCGTTTCACCCCAAGGTCGTCGTCTACGACATCTTCAGTCCGGACGGGACCTACGCCGACATCAACTATCTCGACTTGGAAGCCTTACCGCAGCGGGTCGACGGTGCCGCCCTGCCGTGGTCACTGACCCTGTCGACCACCAACCCGGCGGTGAGCCCCAATATCGTCGCCCAGGGTGACGGCAGCACCATCGGCTGCCGGGTCACCATCGACGGCGTGCTCAAAGACGAACGAATCACCAGCAGCCCCGTCAGCGCCCAGACCTTCTGCATTGTGAAATCAGGATGAGCAAACACCTCAGCGACGACACCCCCACCGAAACGCTGCCGGCCGCGCAGCCGCCCCACCGCGGCGCCATCGCGACCTGGGTCCGCCGGCTCGCGGTACCACTCATTCTGGCCTGGTTGGCGATCACCGTGCTGGTCAACGTGATCGTGCCGCAACTCGACGAGGTCGGGGCGATGCGCGCCGTCTCGATGAGTCCCAAAGACGCCCCGTCGATGATCTCGATGATGCGCATCGGCAAGACCTTCGACGAGTTCAAGTCGGACAGTTCGGCGATGGTGGTGCTCGAAGGCGACCAGCCGCTCGGCGACGACGCGCACAAGTACTACGACGAGCTGGTCGCCAAGATGCAGGCCGACACCGAGCACGTCGAGCACATCCAGGACTTCTGGAGCGACCCGCTGACCGCGGCCGGGTCGCAGAGCCCGGACGGCAAGGCCGCCTACGTGCAGGTGTATCTGGCCGGCAACATGGGCGAGACGCTGGCCAACGACTCGGTCAAGGCCGTCCAGCAGATGATCGCCGAGACCCCGCCGCCGCCCGGTGTGCAGGCCTATGTCACCGGTCCCTCGGCGCTCAATGCCGATCAGCACATCGCCGGCGACAAGAGCCTGAAGATCATCACCGCGCTGACGTTCGTGGTGATCATCGTGATGCTGCTGAACTTCTACCGGTCGATCGGCACGGTGCTGCTGGTGCTGGGCATGGTGGTGTTCGAACTGGCCGCGGCCCGCGGCGTGGTGGCCGTACTGGGCTTCTACAACATCATCGGACTGTCCACATTCGCGGTGAACCTGCTGGTGACGTTGGCCATCGCCGCCTCCACCGACTACGCGATCTTCCTGCTCGGCCGCTATCAGGAGGCGCGGTCGCTCGGCGAGGACAAGGAGTCGGCCTTCCACACCATGTATCACGGCACCGCGCACGTGATCCTGGGCTCGGGGCTGACCATCGCCGGGGCGACCTTCTGCCTGTCCTTCACCCGATTGCCCTACTTCAAGTCACTGGGTGTCCCGCTGGCGATCGGCATGGTGGTGGTGACGTTCGCGGCGCTGACCTTCGGTGCCGCGGTGGTGGTCGTGGCCAGCCGCTTCGGGATGCTCGAGCCCAAGCGGGCGATGCGGATCCGCGCGTGGCGGCGGCTGGGCGCGATGATCGTGCGCTGGCCGGGGCCGGTGCTGGTGGCCACCACCGCGGTCTGCCTGGTCGGGCTGCTCACCCTGCCGGGGTATGAGACCAACTACAACGACCGGGTGTACATGCCGGACTACGTGCCGGCCAACATCGGCTACGCCGCCGCAGACCGGCACTTCTCCCAGGCCCGGATGAACCCGGAACTGCTGATGATCGAATCCGACCACGACCTGCGCAACCCGGCCGACTTCCTGATCATCAACCGGATCGCCAAACGGGTCTTCGAGGTGCCGGGGGTGGGGCGGGTGCAGACCATCACCCGGCCGCTGGGCACGCCGATCGAACACACCACGATCCCGTTCGCGATGAGCATGCAGGGCACCACCCAGCAGCTGAACATGAAGTACATGCTCGACCGCATGAAGGACATGCTCAAGATGGGCGACGACATGATGGTCTCGGTCGAGTCCATGCGCCAGATGCTGGAAGTCACCCGCGAGATGTCCGAGACCACCCACAGCATGGCCACCAAGATGCACATCATGCTCGACGACATCCAGAAGATGCGCGACGAGATGGCCGACTTCGATGACATGTGGCGCCCCATGCGCAGCTACTTCTATTGGGAGCCGCACTGCTTCGACATCCCGATCTGCTGGTCGATCCGGTCGATCTTCGACCTGATGGACGGCATCGATGCGATGACCGAGGACTTCGAGAAGGTGCTGCCCGACATCGACCGGCTCGACTCGCTGATGCCGCGGATGCTCGAGATCATGCCGCCGATGATCTCGACCATGGAAAACATGCGGAACACCCAGCTGAAGATGCAGTCCACCATGGAGGGCCTGCAGCTGCAGATGGACAAGATGATGGACGGCCAGAACGCCATGGGCAAGGCGTTCGACGACTCCAAGAACGACGACTCCTTCTACCTGCCGCCCGAGGCGTTCGAGAACCCCGATTTCAAGCGCGGTATGAAGATGTTCCTCTCCCCGGACGGGCATGCGGTGCGGTTCATCATCAGCCACGAGGGCGACCCGATGTCCCCGGAGGGCGTCAGCCACATCGACCCGATCAAGAAGGCCGTACACGAGGCACTCAAGGGCACCCCGATGGAGGGTTCACGGGTGTACCTGGCCGGCACCGCGTCGGTGTTCAAGGACATGAAGGACGGCTCGGCCTGGGACCTGATGATCGCGGGCATCGCCTCGCTGTGCCTGATCTTCATCATCATGCTGCTGATCACCCGGGCGGTGGTCGCCTCGGCGGTGATCGTCGGCACCGTGCTGTTGTCGCTGGGCACCTCGTTCGGGATCTCGGTGCTGGTCTGGCAGCACATCATCGGACTGCACCTGCACTGGATGGTGCTGGCGATGAGCGTGATCATCCTGTTGGCGGTGGGCTCGGACTACAACCTGCTCTTGGTCTCCCGGATGAAGGAGGAGATGCGCGGCGGGCTCAAGACCGGCATCATCCGCGCCATGGGCGGCAGTGGCTCCGTGGTGACCTCGGCCGGCCTGGTGTTCGCCTTCACCATGATGTCGATGCTGGTCTCCGACCTGCGGGTGATCGGTCAGGTGGGCTCGACCATCGGACTGGGCCTGATCATCGACACCCTGGTGATCCGCTCGTTCATGACGCCGTCGATCGCCGCGCTGCTGGGCCGCTGGTTCTGGTGGCCGCAGCGGGTGTGGTCACGACCGAGCCCGGTGGCTCAACAGGTCTCGCCGGCCGCGGCCCCCGACCCGGTGTCTGTCGGCCGCGTCTGAGCGGTCACGTCTTCGGGCGGACCACCAGCACCGGTGCATGCGCCGACTGCACCACCGCCAGGCTGACCGAGCCCAACAGCATGCCGGTGAAGCCGCCGCGGCCGTGGCTGCCCACCACCACCAGCTGGGCTTGCTGCGACTGCTCGACCAGTTGGTCGGCCGGCCGGTCGCAGACCACCACGCGACGCACCGTGACGTCGGGGTAACGCTCCCGCCAGCCGGCCAGCCGCTCGGCCAGGGCCAGTTCGCCGTCGGATTCCATTGCGGCCGCGTCGATGCCGGGGAAGTCGAGTACTCCGGTGTCGTGCCAGGCGTACACCGCCACCAGTTCCACTCCGCGCAGCGAAGCCTCCTCGAACGCCAGCGCCGTCGCGGCCTCCGACACCTGGGAGCCGTCGATGCCGACCACCACCGGTGCGGTGGCCGGGCGAGGATCGCCCTCCGGAGGGCCTTCGTGGATGACCACAACCGGGCAGTGCGCATGCCGGACCAGTGACGAGCTGACCGAGCCGAGCAGGCTGCGACGCAGCAGCCCGTGCCCGCGAGACCCGACCACCAGCCGGGCGGCATCCCGGCTCATGTCCACCAGCATCGGAACCGTCGAGCCGACCGCGATTTCGGCATCGACATGCAGGTCGGCGCCCTGGCTCTCGGCGATCTCGACGGCTTCCCGCAGGTGGCGCTCACCCTGTTCGTGCTGCCACTCGGTGTAGCCGGGCGGCATCGGCGTCTCGGGGAAGGTCATCACCACCGGCGGGGCCAGCACATGGACCAGGGACAGCGGCAGGTTGTGCAGAACGGCGTCGCGGGCCGCCCACTCGACCGCCGCTTTCGACGACGGCGACCCGTCGACACCGACCAGGATTCCGGGGTTCACCCCTCCACGCTAAGCGGTGTGACACGGTGGTGACTACGTATCGTTCAACTCAGGAAGGCGAGCCGAAGGTGCCCATCACGATCGACCCGCGCCGGCACGACGCGGTGCTGTTCCGTCTCGACGCCGGTGACGGCACGGCGGCGCTGACCGAGCGTCTGCAACAGGCCGGGGTGCGGGCGCAGTCGGTGGCATCGGGCGCCGAGCTGGTGTCCGCGGCCGCCCGACTGGGGGTCCGCCCGGGCCGGTGCGTGGTGCTCACCGGCTCCGAACCGGACCTAACCACCGCTCGCCGTGCGGGTTTCGCGCTGGTGATCGGCCTCGGGTGCGAGGGCGGCGACGCGACGGTGACCGACCCGGGCCAGATCGCGGTGCGCACCGGGGACCGGCCCATGTCGGCGCTGCCCGACGCGATGACCGCCCCGGAGTTGCGGGAGGTCACCCGCCCGGCGGTGTTCTTCGACTTCGACGGCACGTTGTCAGACATCGTCGACGATCCCGAGGCGGCCCGGCCGGTGGCCGGCGCGGTGGATGCGTTGGCCGCGTTGGCCGCCCGCTGCCCGGTCGCGGTGCTTTCCGGCCGCGATCTGGCCGATGTGCGGGCGCGGCTCGACCTGGCCGGGATCTGGTACGCGGGCAGTCACGGCTTCGAGCTGATCGGTCCCGATGGCGCCCATCACCAGAACGACGCTGCCGCCGAGGCGGTACCGGTGCTGGCCGGTGCGGCCGCTTCGCTGCGCGAACAGCTCGATTCGATTCCGGGAGTCGTGGTGGAGCACAAGCGATTCGCCGTTGCGGTGCACTATCGCAACGCGGCCCGGGATCGGGTCGGGGAAGCGCTGGCGGCGGTGCGCGACGCTGGGCGGCGCCTGGGGTTGCGGGTGACGACCGGCCGCGAGGTGATCGAGCTGCGTCCGGAGATCGACTGGGACAAGGGCCGCACGCTGCACTGGATTCTGGACCGGCTGCCCGAGGGTGAACCGGTGACGCCGCTGTTCCTCGGCGACGACATCACCGACGAGGACGCGTTCGACGCGGTGGCCGAGCTGGCAGGCGCCGGAATCGTGGTGCGGCACACCGACGACGGCGACCGCGCCACCGCCGCCCGGTTCGCACTGGACAGCCCGGACCGGGCGGCCGAGTTCACCGCACGTTTGGCCGAGCGGCTCCCCGGCTGACGGTCGGCTGGGGACTTCCGCCCCTTTCGTCGCGCGCCGGCGCGGTGATCGGATGTGGCCATGGACGCGTATACGGCCGCTGAGAACGCGGAGATCGGCAGTGAGTATCTGGAATTCCCGGAGCTGGATGACCGCGACTTCCAGAAGCTTGCCCACGCCCGCGTCCAGAAACTGACCAAGATGTTCATGCCGTCCAATCACCCGCCGGTGCTGGAGCTGATGGTCTCGATCTGGGTGGACGGCCTGGCCACCGGGCTGCGGATGGCCGGCGAGAATGCCTTGGAGGGTTAACCCCGAGCACCGCAACGCCCCCCGCCTAAACCACAGTGACACAAGTGGTTTCAGGGGCTTACGGGGCTGAAGACATCAGTCCCGGTATTCGGCCGCCCCGTCGTCGAGCACCACCCGTGGGTTGGCGCCGTCGCGACCGGCGGCCTCGGTGCGAAACACCGCCTTACCCGGCTCCGTGCGCCAGATCGAGGTGGTCAGCGTCTCCCCCGGGAAGACCGGGTCGGTGAAGCGCGCCGCGATCGCACTGACCCGATGTGCGTCGCCGCCACCGAGTTCGGCGACCAGCGCCCGGCCGGCGAATCCGTAGGTGCACAGCCCGTGCAGGATCGGCTTGGGGAAACCGGCCAAGGTGGTGGCGAACCACGGGTCGCTGTGCAGCGGGTTGCGGTCGCCGGAGAGCCGATACAGCAGCGCCTGGTCCTCCCGGGTCGCATAGGCGATGCGCGCATCCGGCTCGGAGTCCGGTATCTGCGGGGCGGCCGATCGCTGCCCCGGCTCCCCGCCGAAGCCACCGGCCTTGCGGATGACCAGGGTGGTCAGCGTCTCGGCGATCGGCTCGGAGGTCGTGGGGTCGGTGCCACGCGCCCGCAGCATCACGACGGCGTTCTTGCCCTCCCCCTTGTCCTGAATATCGGCGACCTCGGCGACCACCTGCAGGCTGCCGGCGGGCGGCAGCGGCGCGAACAGCCGCACCTCCTGGGAACCGTGCAGCAGCATCGCCGGGTTGAAGGTGCCGATTTTGCCGGCGGCCGCGAAGCCCATGCAGCAGATGACGGCGTAGGTGGGCAGCACCTGCTGGGCGACGTCGTGACTGTTCTCGGTGGTGAACGCCAGATCGGCCGTACCGGCACCGACCCCGAGGGCATAGAGCATGGTCTCGCGATCGGTCCATTCGACCAGCACCGGATCGGTGGTCACACCGACGGCTGTCGGGTCCAGCGCCATGGGTTCTCCTAACGGCAGACATCGAGCGGATTCGACTCACCATTTCAGCAGAACCGGCCCCGTCGGCGTCGCCGACACGGCAGGCTGTCGCCATGGGGACGCTCATGGGGAACCGCAGCAGAAAGTTGATCGGCGTCGTGGCGGCCGCACTCGCCATGGCCCTGGTGCTCGGAGGTTGTTCGGGGACACCGCATCTGCGCACCATCACCCTGACCCTGATCCGGCACGCGGAGTCCGAGAGCAACGCCGCGGGGATCGTCGACACCTCGGTACCCGGTCCGGGGCTGACCGAGAAGGGCCGTGCCGAGGCTCAGGAGATCGTGGATCAGCTCTCGCGCAATCACTACGACGGTGTCTACGCCTCTTCCATGGCGCGTACCCAGCAGACCGCCGCCCCGCTGGCGCGCGAGCTCGGCCGTCAGGTGCAGATCCTGCCCGGGCTGCGGGAGATCA
Organism: Mycolicibacter kumamotonensis; assembly: GCF_002086285.1. Classification (GTDB taxonomy): domain Bacteria; phylum Actinomycetota; class Actinomycetes; order Mycobacteriales; family Mycobacteriaceae; genus Mycobacterium; species Mycobacterium kumamotonense. The sequence goes on from NZ_MVHU01000005.1 coordinate 33,499, forward strand.
ACGCCGGCTGGTTCGCCGACAAGTCCAGCTCGGTGGTCAATGCCCCGTATCTGCTCGCCCCGAAAGCCTGGATTCACGGTGATCGGACCACCGCCATACCCGGCTCGATCGACGGTAACCAGTTCAACGAAGAGTTCAGCGCCGCGGTGCAGCGGATCTACGACAGCGGAGACACCAATCCGGTGGCGTTCTCGCACGCGGCGTCGATCATGACCTGGACCCTGATGAACGTCAAGAATCCGCGCGATGAGCTGATGACCGATCATCCGCTGCCCAACCTCGGCCGGGTGGTGGTCAAGGGCAACCCGGGCACCGGCTGGAAGCTGGTCGACTGGGACGGCATTCGCGCGTTCTGAGCGCGGCGCTGCCGGCTTGCTACCCGGTCGATATCCCGGCGTCGGCGGGCGGCTCCGAAATCGATGGTTGACGTGGCTGCCGAGAGCGGCCACCATGACCGAATGCGTTATGTCGTTACCGGCGGTACCGGGTTCATTGGACGGCGTGCGGTGTCGCGCCTGCTGGAGACACGGCCCGACGCGCAGGTGTGGGTGCTGGTGCGCCGCGCCTCGCTGGGGCGCTTCGAAGCTCTCGCCTCGCAACGCGGCCATGCGTGGGGTGACCGGGTAAAGCCGCTGGTCGGCGACCTGACGGCGGAGAATCTCGGGCTGACCGACACGGTGATCGCCGAACTCGGCAGCATCGACCACGTGCTGCACTGTGCGGCGATCTACGACATCACCGCCGGTGCGGCCGAGCAGCAGGCGGCCAATGTCGAGGGCACCCGCGCGGTGATCGGGCTGGCAACACGGCTCGACGCCACCTTGTCGCACGTGTCCTCGATCGCGGTGGCGGGCGACTACGCCGGCGAGTTCACCGAAGATGACTTCGACATCGGCCAGCAGCTGCCGACCGCCTATCACCAGACCAAGTTCGAGGCCGAAGCGCTGGTACGCGCGGCGCCGGGACTGCGCTACCGGGTATACCGCCCGGCGGTGGTGGTGGGCGATTCGCGCACCGGTGAGATGGACAAGGTCGACGGGCCCTACTACTTCTTTCCGCTGCTGTCCAAGCTGGCGGCGCTGCCCCGGCTCACCCCGATGGCCGTGCCTGACACCGGACGCACCAACGTCGTCCCGGTCGACTACGTGGTCGATGCGCTGATCGAGCTGATGCACGCCGACGGCTACGACGGGCACACCTTCCACCTGACGGCGCCGAAATCCATTGGGCTGCCCGAGATCTACCGGGCCGTCGCGCGGGAGGCCGGGCTGCCTGCGCTGCGCGCCAAGCTGCCCGGTGCGGTGGCGGCCCCGGTGCTCAACGTCGGCGGGCGGGCGCGGGTGTGGCGCAACATGCTGGCCACCCAGTTGGGCCTTCCCGCCGAGGTGCTCGACCTGGTGAACCTGCGGCCGACATTCATCGCCGACGCCACCCGGGACGCGTTGCGGGGAACCGGTATCGAGGTCCCGCGGTTCGCCGAGTACGCGCCTCGGCTGTGGCGATACTGGGCGCAGCAGCTGGATCCCGACCGCGCCCGCCGCGGTGATCCGGCCGGACCACTGGTCGGCCGCCACGTCGTCATCACCGGGGCGTCCAGCGGCATCGGCCGGGCCTCGGCCATCGCCGTCGCCGAGCGCGGCGGTGTCGTCTTCGCGCTGGCCCGCAGCGCCTCCGCACTCGACGAACTGGTGGCCGAGATCCGGGCCGCCGGCGGGAAGGCCCACGCGTTCACCTGCGACGTCACCGATTCGGCCTCGGTGGAACACACCGTCAAGGACATCCTGGGCCGGTTCGGGCACGTCGACTATCTGGTCAACAACGCCGGTCGGTCGATCCGCCGCTCCGTGGTCAGTTCCACCGACCGGCTGCACGACTACGAGCGCACGATGGCGGTCAACTACTTCGGTGCGGTGCGGATGGTGCTGGCATTGCTGCCGCACTGGCGGGAACGCCGTTTCGGGCACGTCGTCAACGTCTCCAGCGAAGGGGTGCTGGCCCACAGCCCCCGCTACAGCGCGTATGTGCCCACCAAGGCCGCGCTGGACGCGTTCGCCGATGTGGTGTCGACCGAGACGCTGTCGGACCACATCACCTTCACCACCATCCACATGCCGCTGGTGGCCACCCCGATGATCGCGCCGTCGCGAAAGCTGTTGCCGGTCGGGGCGATCAGCGCCGAGCACGCGGCGGCGATGGTGGTGCGCGGCCTGATCGAGAAGCCGGACCGGATCGACACCCCGCTGGGCACCCTGGCCGAGGCGGGTAATTACGTCCTTCCCGGGCTGGCGCGCCGGGTGTTGCACCAGGTCTACCTGGGTTACCCGGACTCGGCCGCCGCGCGCGGCGTGGCGCCCCCTGAGGCTGCCCAACCCGTTGCGGCGCACCCGACTCGACGCCGCCCCAAGCGGCCGGCCCGGGCGATCACCCGGGTGCGGGTGCCCCGCCCGGTCAAGCAAGCGGTACGGCTGGTGCCGGGCGTGCACTGGTGATCACGCGGCTGTGACACTGCCTGTCTTCGCCGACGTCGACACCGGCGTCGACGACGCGGTCGCACTGGTGTACCTGCTGGCCAGTCCGGATGCCGAACTGGTGGGTCTCGCCTGCACCGGCGGAAATGTTGCGGTGCAACAGGTCTGCCGCAACAACCTGGCCCTGCTGGAATTGTGTGGGGCCCCCGGCATCCCGGTGTCCAAGGGTGCCGACGCACCGCTGGACGGGCCGGTCCGCACCGCCGAGACCATCCACGGACCGCAGGGGCTGGGCTATGCCGAGTTGCCACCCGGCACCGGCCGGCTCACCGGACACGACGCTGCCGCGGCGTGGGTCGCCGCCGCGCGGGAACACCCCGGGCAGCTGGTCGGGCTGGTGACCGGCCCGCTGACCAACCTGGCGCTGGCGCTGCGGGCCGAGCCCGCACTGCCCACGCTGCTACGCCGGCTGGTGATCATGGGCGGCGTGTTCTCCGGCGAGCGGGCCGACCGGGCCGAGTTCAACATCGGGTTCGATCCCGAGGCGGCCGCCGAGGTGTTCTCGGCGTGGGCGGCTGTTGCGCCGCAACGGCTTCCGCTGGTATGCGGGCTGGATCTGACCCAGCGCATCGCGATCACCCCGGCGATCCTGGCACTGCTGCCGGCTCCGACGGACAGCCCGGTGGTCCGGTTGCTCCACGACGCACTGCGGTTCTACTTCGAGGCGCACGATGCCCGGGGGCACGGGTACCTGGCGTATCTGCACGATCCGCTGGCCGCGGCGGTCGCGCTGGAACCCGACCTGGTGACCACCCGGCCGGCCGCGATACGGGTTGTGCTCACACCCGAGGCGGAGCGCGGGCGCACGATTCCCGACTGGAACGCGCGCCAGCCCAACGCGCTGATCGGCGTGGGCGTCGACCCGGCGGCGTTCTTCGACCGGCTCGTGCAGCGAATCGGCACGTTGGCCCGCCGGACCCCGCCGAGCGTGTAACCACTGCGATTCGGGGCGAGTTTTTTCGCAGTGAGTACACGTTCGGCGAAGAAAGCCGGGAAGGAGACGTGCGAAGGCCCAGCCGCGTCACTCATAGCTGCCCTCCAGGTACCACCGCCGCAGCCGATAACACAGCAGCAATGCCGCACCGGGCGCGCCGCCATCCGGGGAGCCCTCCAGCAGCGCCTGGACCCGGGCGGTGCGCCCCGATCCCGGGCCTTCCCGCTGCGGGTCCCACCACCGCTCGTCGACCGGCCAGGGTCCCGCCCACCAGCGCAACCGGTCGTCACGGCCCCGGGCGACCAGCCAGACCGGGTCGGCGGAGAACAGTCCCCGGCCGGTCACCCGGATCGGATTGCGTTCGGCGTCAAGAAGTTCCACCGGATCATCGAGAAGCACCGCCGGTGACGGCTCGGGGAGCCGACCGGGCCACGGCTGACGCGGATCGGCCAGCGGCACCGGTTCATCGCCCAGCGGGGTCAAGGTGATGCGCTCCGCCGGGCCGCGGCCGCCGGAGAGCACCGGCACCCGCACCGCGTCCGGGCCGAGCAGGCCCTGCACCCGCACCAGCGCCCGGAGGGCACGCAGCCGGTCCTCCTCACCGAGACCACCCCAGAGCGGCAGTTGCAGCGCCTCGGTCGACGAGAGCAGCTCCACCGGCTGCAGCCGCAGCAGCGTCACCGGGCCGGTGGGCCGGCCGGAGGTGCGGCTGCTCAGCCAGCCGTCCAGTTGCCAGCGCACCCGGTCGGCGGTGGCGTCCTCGGTCAGCGGCTCGGCGCACCGCCACACCCGGGTCAACTCCTCTCCGGTGGTGGTGACGGCATGAATGGCCAGCCGGGTGCAGCCGACGCCAGCGGCCATCAGCGTCCGGTGCAGCACACCGGCCAGCGAGCGGCCGGCGAACGCCGCGGCGTCGACCCGGTCGATCGGCGGATCGCAGTGCAGCACGACATCGAGATCCGGTGTCGGCTCCCGTCCGGACGGCCCGCGTTCCGGCTCGCCGCGGGCGAACCGGTGCGCGATGAGCGCATCAAGGCCGAACCGTGATGTCACATCCGGGCGCGGCAGTGCAGCGAACTGACCGATGGTACGAATCCCCAAGCGCCACAACAGATCGACTAGGCTGTCACGTCCGGGCCCGGACAGGCTGGGCTCGGCGGCCAATTGCCTGATCGACAACGCCGACAGGAATCGGGCATCTCCTCCGGGCGGCACCACTGCCCCGGCGCGCGCGGCGAGTACCGCCGTGGAGAGCCCATCGGCGATCCCGACCTGACATTCGACACCGGCCTCGGTGCTGACAGCCACCGCATCGACGAGGCGTTCGGCGGCGTGGCGCTCGGAGCCGAAGGCCCGGGCCGCGCCGCGCACCGACACCACCAGCAGGCCGGGCCGCAACACCTCGGCATGCGGCACCAGTTCGTCGACCGCGGCGAGGACCGGCTCGAACAACCGGGCGTCGCGGTCGGTGTCGGCGGCCACCACATGCAGGGGCGGGCAGCGGGCCGCCGCTTCGCGGCGCCGCAGCCCGCGCCGCACCCCCGCCGCGCGGGCGCCCGCCGAGCAGGCGATCACCCGGTTGGCCAGGGTGACCGCGATCGGCGCGGTGGCCGGCAGGCCCGCCGCGACCGCCGCGGCAACGGCGGGCCAGTCCATGCACCACAGTGCCAGCACTCGGGAATCGGCCATGAGAAGACCCGCTACCCGGCCCCGGTTCGCCCGGCCGCGCCCCCGCGGGCCTGTACCTGGAGCCGCACCGCACCGATCCGCCCGAAGCCGGGGCGCGCCGCACAGCCCCCGCTTGTCACCTCATAGCCGCTCACCCGGGCGTCCAGCCGCAGCGCCGCGCCCTGCCAGTCACCGCCGGAGATCAGCAGGACGCAGCCCCGGTGCCGGGCCCGGGCCAGCACCACCCGGGTGCGCGCCGGCGGCACGCGGCAGCCGCCCAGGCCGAGCACCACCAGATCCATGCCGTCCATCAGCACCGTGGCCACTTCCACCGGATCGTTGCCGGGGTCGGGGATCACCGCGAGTCGGCTCAGGTCGGCGCCCATCTCCGCCGCGGCCAGCAGGCCGGTGTCCGGCTGGCCGACGATGGCCGCGTTACCGCCGGCTCCCGTCACCGTGGCCACCATGCTCAGCACCAGTGAACGGGCCCCCGAGGCCACCGCCACCGTGCCCCGCGGCAATCCCGCGGGCAGCACCGCGGCCAGCAGCGGCGGGACCGGCAACACACGCTCAGAAGCTGGAGCCGCCGGGGCCGCCCCCCGCCGCCCGGCGCCCACCTTCCCGGCCACCGCCGCCATCTGCCGACGCAGCTGTTCCAGCTGGTCAGCACGATTTTCAGGGGCGCTAGGGCGTTGCCCCACGTCCACCGCCGCCGTCATGATCGCCTCCGGGAAAACTCGCCTCAGTTCGAAACTATGTTCGATACGACCGAGTGAACACTTCCCCACCGACAACCGTCAAGCCGGGCCACCTCAGGGGGTATCACCGGCCCCGGGAGTCACATCCGCACCGCGTCAGAAGGTGTGAGATCTTTCCGAAACGGCTAGCGCATGCGCTATCGCGAAGGGGTGCCGGCGGCCATCGCCCGATACCCTTCCCGCACGCTCGGGTACCGGGGCGCCCAGCCCGCGTCCGCGTGGAAACGCGCGTTGCTGACACGTAGTGATCGGGTTATCGATGTGGTGCGATCCCCGAGCAGAAGGGCCAACCGGCCCGGCCCGGCGATCCACGGTTTGGCGCCGACGGCCTCGGCCAGCGCTTGGGTGTGCTGCTTCTTGGTGACGGGTTCGTCGTCGACGACGTTGTAGGTACCGGCGGGGCATGTCAGAGCGGCGGCCACGGCGCCGGCCGCATCAGGGAGGTATATCGATGACATGTAGGAATCCCGGCGGCCGGCCTGGAAAGCGACGTGATGACGGGCCAGGTCCATGATCTGTTCGCTGTGGGCCGCGCCCGGCCCATAGAACTGTCCGAAGCGCAGAATCACTGCGTCACCGCCGGTTTCGGCGAATCGCCGGGCGCTGGATTCTGCGGCGTGGTTCCCCGATGCAATCGGATAGTGGTCCACGGCCGAGTCCTCGTCGAGCCAGCGGTCCCCGCCGTCGTGGTAAATCATCACCACCGACTCCTGCACCACTCGCGGGACTGCCGCGGCCAACGCTGCGTCGACGACCGTCGCCGACCCCTCGGTACGTATCCGCTCGCATGCGGCCCAGGCGGATTGGAGAAGGAACCGCTGCGGAGAAGGGAGCGCGGAGGCCATATTCACCACCGCGTCGTGGCCATGGAAGGCTTTGGTAAGTGCGTTCCGGTCGAACAATGACACGCGAATCGGCCTGGCGCCCTGGCTGATTAGAACCGCCGCTTTGGCGTCACTTCTGGCCATTGCCGTGACCTCGTGCCCAGCGGCGATCAACGCGGGCACCGTGTGGCTACCGATTGCGCCGGTGCCACCCGTGACGAATACGCGCACTGCGGGCACCTCCGTATCGGTCACCCACCGGAGACTGGTGATATCACCGGCGCAATCCGATTTGAACTCATCACACCACAACTCCGCTGGTGCGCAAGTGACAGCTGTTACTCGCAGGTCGGCGCGGCCCGGAGATCACTCCCACTCGATGGTGCCGGGCGGTTTGCTGGTGATGTCCAGCACGACCCGGTTGACCTCGGCCACCTCGTTGGTGATCCGGGTGGAGATGCGCTCCAGCACCTCGTAGGGCACCCGCGTCCAGTCGGCGGTCATGGCGTCCTCGCTGGACACCGGCCGCAACACGATCGGATGCCCGTAGGTGCGGCCGTCGCCCTGCACCCCGACCGAGCGGATGTCGGCCAGCAGCACCACCGGGCACTGCCAGATCTGGTGGTCCAGACCGGCGGCGGTCAACTCCTCGCGGGCTATCGCGTCGGCTTGGCGCAGTGTCGCCAACCGCTCGCCGGTGACCTCGCCGACGATCCGGATCCCCAACCCCGGGCCCGGGAACGGCTGGCGCTCAACGATCACCTCCGGCAATCCCAATTCACGCCCGACCGCACGCACTTCGTCCTTGAACAGCAGCCGCAGCGGCTCCACGAGGGTGAACTTCAGATCATCCGGCAGTCCGCCGACGTTGTGGTGGCTCTTGATGTTCGCGGTGCCGGCGCCCCCACCGGATTCCACCACGTCGGGATACAGCGTGCCCTGCACCAGGAAGTTGATCTCTTCATCGGCGGCCAGATCACGCACCGCGCCCTCGAAGGCGCGAATGAACTGGCGGCCGATGATCTTTCGCTTGCCCTCGGGATCGGACACCCCCATCAGCGCGTCGAGGAATACCTCGGCGGCATCCACCGTGACCAGCCTTGCCCCGGTGGCGGCGACGAAGTCCTCCTGCACCTGCTCGCGTTCCCCGGCGCGCAACAGCCCGTGGTCGACGAACACACACGTCAGCCGGTCGCCGATGGCGCGCTGCACCAGCGCCGCGGCCACCGCGGAGTCCACCCCACCGGACAATCCGCAGATGGCATGGCCGTCTCCGATCTGGGCCCGCACCTGTTCGATCAGCGCATCGGCGATGTTGGCGGGCGTCCAGGCCGCGTCGATGCCGGCGAACTCGTGCAGGAACCGGCTGAGCACCCGTTGCCCGTAGGGGGTGTGGATCACCTCCGGGTGGTACTGCACCCCGGCCAGCCGGCGGGCCCGGTTCTCGAACGCGGCCACCGGCGCGCCGGCGGTGCTGGCCACCACCGCGAACCCGTCCGGCGGGTCGGTCACCGCGTCGCCGTGGCTCATCCACACCGGCTGGGTGCTCGGGAAGCCCGAATGGAGTTCGCCGCCGGTCACTTTCAGTTCGGTGCGGCCGTACTCACTGGTGCCGGTCCGCTCGACGGTGCCGCCGAGTGCGGCCGCCATGGCCTGGAAGCCGTAGCAGATGCCGAACACCGGCACGTCGAGGTCGAACAGCGCCGGATCGAGCCGGGGGGCGCCGTCGGCGTAGACACTGGCCGGCCCGCCGGACAGCACGATCGCCCGCGGTTCACGCGCGGCGATCTCCTCGACGGTCGCGGTGTGCGGGACGACTTCGGAGAACACCCGCGCCTCCCGGACCCGGCGCGCGATCAGTTGGGCATACTGCGCGCCGAAGTCGATGACCAACACGGGGCGAGGCGATGGAGACGACACCAAAGAGAGTTTAGTGGCCGCAAAACTCAGCCGATCCGACGGCGGGCATGGTGAAGTGGACACCAGCGGAAGGAGGGCCGACCGTGTCCGAGCTGCTCGGGCTGCCCCGAACGGTGCGCGCCTGCCTGTTCGACCTCGACGGTGTGCTCACCGACACCGCCAGCGTGCACACCAAGGCATGGAAGGCCATGTTCGACGCCTACCTGGCCCAGCGCGCCGAGCGCACCGGCGCGCCGTTCGTGCCGTTCGACCCGGCGGAGGACTACCTGCGCTTCGTCGACGGCCGGAAACGCGACGACGGGGTGCGCGCCTTTCTGGCCAGCCGCGACATCGTGCTGCCCGACGGCGGCGACGACGACCCGCCCGACGCCGAAACCGTGCACGGCCTGGGCAACCGCAAGAACGCGGCGTTCCTCGAGACGCTGCAGGCCGACGGGGTGGAGGTGTTCGAAGGCTCGCGGCGCTACCTGGTGGCGGTCACCGAGGCGGGCCTGGCCACCGCGGTGGTGTCAGCCAGCGCCAACGCCGGCGAAGTGCTGGCGATCACCGGCCTGGACAAGTTCATCGCACAGCGTGTCGACGGGGTGACCCTGCGCACCGAACACATCGCGGGCAAGCCGGCCCCGGACTCGTTCCTACGGGCGGCGCAGCTGCTCGGTGTGCCACCCGCAGCAGCCGCGGTATTCGAAGATGCACTATCGGGGGTGGCGGCCGGACGGGCCGGCGGGTTTGGATTCGTGGTGGGCGTCGATCGGGTGGGGCAGGCCGAAGACCTGCGCAGCCATGGCGCCGATGTCGTCGTCACCGATCTGGAGGAACTGTTGCGAAGGCAAGCCGATGATTCCTGAGGACTATTTTCCGATCGAGCCGTGGCAGCTCCGCGAAGCCCGGCTCGACCTGGATCTGCTCGGGCAGACCGAATCCCTGTTCACACTGTCCAACGGGCACATCGGGTTGCGGGGCAACCTCGACGAGGGCGAGCCCTACGCCCTGCCCGGCACCTACCTGAACTCGTTCTACGAGGTGCGGCCGCTGCCCTACGCCGAGGCCGGGTTCGGCTATCCGCAGGCCGGCCAGACCGTCGTCGACGTGACCAACGGCAAGATCATCCGGCTGATGGTCGACGACGAGCCGTTCGACGTCCGCTACGGCGAACTGGTCGACCACGAGCGCATCCTCGACATGCGGGCGGGCACCCTGACCCGCCGCGTGCACTGGCACTCCCCGGCCGGCAAGCAGGTCAAGGTGCACTCGGTCCGACTGGTGTCACTGGCCCAGCGCAGCGTCGCGGCCATCGAGTACGTCGTCGAGGCGGTCGGCGAATTCGTTCGTGTGACAGTGCAATCCGAGCTGGTCGCCAACGAGGACCAGCCGCCGACATCCGGCGATCCACGGGTCGCGGCGATCCTGGAGAACCCGCTGGAGGCCGTGGAACGGGAGAACACCGACCGCGGCGCGGTGCTGGTGCACCGCACCCGGGCCAGTGGGCTGATGATGGCCGCGGCCATGCACCACGAGATCGAGGTGCCCGGACGGGTCCAGGTCAACACCATGGCGATTCCCGACGTGGCGGCGACCACCGTGGTGTGCGGGCTGCGCCCGGGACAGAAACTGCGGATCATCAAGTACTTGGCCTACGGCTGGTCCAGCGAGCGGTCCCGGCCCGCGCTGCGCGACCAGGCCGTCGCCGCGCTGACCGGAGCCCGCTACAGCGGCTGGCAGGGCCTGCTCGACGCCCAACGCGCCTACCTCGACGAATTCTGGGACGGCGCCGACGTCGAGGTCGACGGCGATCCGGACTGCCAGCAGGCCGTCCGCTTCGCGCTCTTCCACCTGCTGCAGGCCAGCGCGCGCGCCGAACGCCGGGCGATTCCCAGCAAGGGCCTGACCGGAACCGGGTATGACGGCCACACCTTTTGGGACACTGAGGGTTTCATCCTTCCGGTGCTGACGTACACCGCTCCGCACGCGGCGGCCGATGCGCTGCGCTGGCGCTCATCGACACTCGATCTGGCCCGCGATCGGGCGACCGAACTCGGGCTGGCCGGGGCGGCGTTCCCGTGGCGGACGATCCGTGGCCAGGAGTGCTCGGGGTACTGGCCGGCCGGGACGGCGGCCTGGCACATCAACGCCGACATCGCGGCGGCGTTCGAGCAGTACCGGATCGTCACCGGGGACGGTTCCCTGGAGGGCGAGTGCGGGCTGGCGGTGCTGGTCGAGACCGCGCGGCTGTGGCGGTCACTGGGTCACCACGACCGGCACGGCGTGTGGCACCTGTCCGGCGTGACCGGGCCCGACGAGTACACCGCGATCGTCCGGGACAACGTGTTCACCAATCTGATGGCCGCCCACAACCTGCGCACCGCCGCCGAGGCGTGCGCACGCCATCCCGATGCCGCTCACGAGATGGATGTCACCACCGAGGAGATGGCCGGCTGGCGAGACGCGGCCGACGCGACGCACATCCCCTACGACGAGGAACTCGGCGTGCACCCGCAGTGTGAAGGCTTCACCTCCGCCGCGGAGTGGGACTTCGACAACCGGACCACCTACCCGTTGCTGCTCAACGAACCCTATGTGCGGCTCTACCCGGCCCAGGTGGTCAAGCAGGCCGACGTCCTGCTGGCCATGCACTGGCGCAGCCACCTGTTCAGCCCCGAAGAGAAGGCCCGCAACGTCGACTACTACGAGCGGCGCACGGTGCGGGACTCCTCCCTGTCGGCGTGCACCCAGGCGGTGATGTGCGCCGAGGTGGGGCATCTGGAACTGGCCCACGACTACACCTACGAAACGGCGTTCGTCGACCTGCGCGATCTGCACGACAACACCCGCGAGGGACTGCACCTGGCGGCGCTGGCCGGGACGTGGCTCTCATTGGTGGCCGGGTTCGGCGGCCTGCGGGACGACGAAGGCATGCTGGCGCTGGATCCGGCTCTGCCGGAGGGGATCTCACGGCTTCGATTCCGGTTGCGCTGGAGGGGGTTCCGCGTCACGGTCTGCGCCACCGACAATGACGTCACCTACACGCTGCGCGACGGGCCCGACGGCCGGCTGATGATCCACCACGGCGGCAAGGAACTCGAACTGACCACGCAGGCACCCACGACGGTGCCGGCGCGCCGGCGCGAACCGCTGCTGCCGCCGCCGCAGCAGCCGCCCGGCCGCGAACCCAACCACCGCCGCCGCGTCGCGCGGTGAGGCCTCAGGCGATGCCGGAGGTCCAGCGCAGCGCGCCGACGGCCTGGTCGGGCACCGCCGGGTTCTTCGGCGCGATCGGGTCCAGCCGCCGGTAGGGCTCACCCTGGGCCGGCCGCTGGTCGGCCTCGCCCTTGTTCGGCCACAGTGACGCGGCCCGTTCGGCCTGGGCGGTGATCGACAGCGACGGGTTGACGCCGAGGTTGGCCGAGACCGCCGCGCCGTCCATCACGGCCAGCGTCGGGTAGCCGTACACCCGCTGGTAGGCGTCGATGACACCGTGCTCGGGACTGTCGCCGATCGCGGCTCCACCCAAAAAGTGCGCGGTGAGCGGGATGTTGAACAGCTCGCCCCAGGTGCCCCCGGCCACGCCGTCGATCTTGGCGGCGATGCGGCGGGTGACCTCGTTGCCGACCGGGATCCAGCTCGGGTTCGGTTCGCCGTGCCCCTGCTTGCTGGAGTAGCGGCGGAAGCCGAGCTTGCCGCGTTTGGTGAAGGTGGTGATCGAGTTGTCCAGGTGCTGCATGACCAGCGCGATCACGGTGCGCTCGCTCCACTGCTTCGGATTCAGCAGCCGCAGGATGTGCGCCGGGTCCTCGCGGGCCTGGTCCACCAGCTGCCGCCAGCGCGGAACGTCGGTCCCCTTCGGACCCGCGCCGTCGGTCATCAGGGTCTGCAGCAGACCCATCGCGTTGGAGCCCTTGCCGTAGCGGACCGGTTCGACGTGGGTATCGGCGGTGGGGTGGATCGAGGAGGTGATCGCCACGCCGTGGGTCAGGTCCAGCTCCGGGTTGACCTTCAGCGTCGCCGCTCCGACGATCGATTCGGAGTTGGTGCGGGTCAGTACACCCAGCCGCGGCGACAGGTTGGGCAGTTTGCCCTTGTCCCGCATCTTGAACAGCAACCGCTGGGTGTTGTAGGTGCCGGCGGCCAGAATCAGATACCGCGCGGTGAAGGTCTTACGGTGCCGGCGTGCCCGCAGGCCGGTGCGCACCGTACGCACCTGCCACAGTCCGTCGGCTCCCTGCTCGAAGGCCGTCACCGTCGTCATCGGATGCACCTGTGCGCCAGCGGATTCCGCCAGATACAGGTAGTTCTTCACCAGGGTGTTCTTGGCGCCCCAGCGGCAGCCCGTCATGCACTCGCCACACTCGATGCAGCCGGTGCGCTGCGGGCCGGCGCCGCCGAAGTAGGGGTCGGCCACCGTCTTGCCCGGGGCCTTGACCCCGCTGGCGCCGTCCGGGCCGAAGAACACCCCGACCGGGGTGGGCACGAACGTGTCGCCCACCCCCATGTCGTCGGCGACCTGCTTGATGATGCGGTCGGCGTCGGTGAACGTCGGGTTCTTGACCACCCCGAGCATCCGCTGCGCCTGGTCGTAGTGCGGCATGAGCTCGGCGCGCCAGTCGGTGATGTGCGCCCACTGCTTGTCGGCGAAGAACGGCTCCGGCGGGACGTAGAGCGTGTTGGCGTAGTTCAGCGAACCGCCGCCCACCCCGGCGCCGGCCAGCACCATCACGTTGTCGAGCAGGTGGATTCGCTGGATGCCGTAGCAACCGAGCTTCGGCGCCCACAGGAACTCGCGCAGGTGCCAGGAGTTCTTGGCGAAGTCCGCGTCGGCGTAGCGGCGTCCCGCCTCCAAAACGCCTACGCGATAACCCTTCTCGGTCAGTCGCAGCGCGCTGACGCTGCCACCGAAACCCGAACCGATGATCAGTACGTCGTAATCCGGCTGCATCGCACCAGTATGCACCAGCCGGTACCGGCGGTAGCAGGGTCGTCGAGGCTACATTTCCGCCCGTTTTTTGTCCCCGGGAGACGAAAAACGCTCCGAGCTCAGCTCCCGACGGTCAGCCCGACTTTCTGAAATTCCTTGAGGTCGCAGTAGCCGGCCTTGGCCATCGACCGGCGCAGCCCGCCGACCAGGTTCAGCGACCCGAACGGGTCATCCGAGGGACCGTCGAGCACCTGCGCCAACCCCGGCCGCTCCCCGTAGGCGACCTGCATCAGCGCGCCGCGCGGCAAGGACGGGTGCGCGGCGGCCGACGGCCAGTACCAGCCGTCGCCCTGCGCCTCGGCCGCCGCCGCCAGCGGAGTACCCAGCACCACCGCGTCGGCACCACAGGCGATCGCCTTGGCCAGGTCCCCGGAGGTGTGGATGTCGCCGTCGGCCAGCACATGCACGTAGCGCCCGCCGGTCTCGTCGAGGTATTCGCGGCGGGCCGCGGCGGCGTCGGCGATCGCGGTGGCCATCGGCACGCTGATGCCCAGCACCTCATCGGAGGTGGTCACCCCCGAGGTGGAGCCGTAACCGACGATCACCCCGGCCGCGCCGGTGCGCATCAGGTGCAGTGCGGTGCGGTGGTCGAGCACCCCACCGGCCACCACCGGGATGTCGAGCTCGGAGATGAACGTCTTCAGGTTGAGCGGTTCGCCGTCGTTCGCTACCCGCTCGGCGGAGATGATCGTGCCCTGGATGACCAACAGATCGATACCGGCGGACACCAGTGCCGGCGTCAGCGCCTGGGCGTTCTGCGGGCTCACCCGCACCGCGGTGATCACCCCGGCCTCGCTGATGCGCGCCACCGCGGCGCCGAGCAGCTCGGGGTTCAATGGCGCGGCGTGCAGCTGCTGGAGCAGCCGGATCGCCGCCTCCGGCTCCGGCTCCTTGGCCGCCACCTCGACGACCTGGGCGACCTTGCTCTCGACGTCGGCGTGCCGGCCGATCAGCCCCTCGCCGTTGAGCACCCCCAGACCGCCGAGGCGGCCCAGTTCGATCGCGAACTCCGGGGACACCAGCGCGTCGGTGGGGTGGGCCAGCACCGGGACCTCGAACCGGTAGGCGTCGAGCTGCCAGGCCGTTGAGACGTCCTTGGAGGAGCGGGTGCGCCGGGACGGCACGATGTTGATGTCGTCGAGCTCATAGGTACGTCGAGCGGTGCGGCCCATGCCGATCTCAACCATGTCACGCATGACGGGTCAGCCTCGTTTCTGTATTCGCTGCGCGAGAATGTGCCGGGACGAACGTCTGCTCAGCGCACGTAGTAGTTCGGCGCTTCGACGGTCATGGTGATGTCGTGCGGGTGACTCTCCTTCAACCCCGCGGCGGTGATCCGCACGAACTGCGCCTGCTGCAGCGCTTCGATGGTCGACGACCCGGTGTAGCCCATCGCCGCCCGCAGGCCGCCGGTGAGCTGGTGGATAACGGTGGTCAGCGGACCGCGGAACGGCACCCGGCCCTCAATGCCCTCGGGCACCAGTTTGTCCTCGGAGAGCGCGTCGTCTTGGAAGTAGCGGTCCTTGGAGTAGGACTTGGCGCCGCCACGGCCCTGCATGGCGCCCAGCGACCCCATGCCGCGGTAGCTCTTGAACTGCTTGCCGTTGACGAAGATCAGCTCACCGGGCGACTCGGCGGTGCCGGCCAACAGCGAACCGAGCATGGCCGTCGACGCCCCGGCGGCCAGCGCTTTGGCGATGTCACCGGAGTACTGCAGCCCGCCGTCGGCGATCACCGGCACCCCGGCCGGTTGACACACCGCTACCGCCTCCATGATGGCGGTGATCTGCGGGGCGCCCACCCCGGCGACCACCCGGGTGGTGCAGATCGAACCGGGGCCGACCCCGACCTTCACCGCGTCTGCGCCGGCCTCGACCAGCGCGGCCGCGCCGCTCCGGGTGGCCACGTTGCCTCCGACCACCTCGACCCGCTCCCCCACTTCGGCCTTGAGCTTGCCGACCATGTCGAGCACCAGCCGGTTGTGGGCGTGCGCGGTGTCCACGACCAGCACGTCGACTCCGGCGTCGGCCAGCGTCATCGCCCGGACCCACGCGTCGGCGCCAACACCGACCGCGGCGCCGACCAGCAGCCGGCCGTCACTGTCCTTGGTGGCGTTGGGATGCTGCTCGGTCTTGACGAAGTCCTTGACGGTGATCAGCCCGGTCAGCTTGCCGTGGCCGTCGACGATCGGCAGCTTCTCGATCTTGTGCCGGCGCAGCAGCCCCAGCGCGGCGTCCGCGGAGACCCCCTCCTGGGCGGTGATCAGCGGCGCCTTGGTCATCACCTCGGCGACCGGCTTGTTCTGGTCGACCTCGAAGCGCATGTCCCGGTTGGTGATGATCCCGACCAGGGAGCCGTTCTTGTCGACGACGGGCAGCCCGGAGATCCGGAACCGCGCGCACAGGGCGTCCACCTCGGCCAGGGTGTTCTCCGGGGTGCAGGTGACCGGATCGGTGACCATCCCGGCCTCGGAGCGCTTCACGGTCTCGACCTGGCCGGCCTGCTCGGTGACCGGCAGGTTGCGGTGCAGCACACCCATGCCGCCGGCGCGCGCCATCGCGATCGCCATCCTGGCCTCGGTGACGGTGTCCATGGCGGAGCTGACCAGCGGCACCTTGAGCCGGATCTTGCGGGTCAGCCGACTGGAGGTGTCGGCGTTGGCCGGCACTACGTCGGACGCCGCAGGAAGCAGCAGGACGTCGTCGAAGGTCAGGCCCAGCATGGCGATCTTGTCCGGATGCCCACCGGCTTGGCCGCCGGCGGGCGGCGCATCATCGAGCGGGCCGGTCGCATACGAAATCGTCGGGGCGCTGGCATCACCAACGGACATCGGGAGCCTCCACTACGCAGCCGGGGTAGAAGCCCATCTTAGTCGCGGCGTACAGCGGCTTCCGTCCCCCACCACCCTTGACGGTTATAACCGGCCGCTGGCGTTCTGACATGGGGTCTGCGTACCCTGATGGGCGTGCGTGACCACCTGCCACCCGGTTTGCCGCCTGACCCGTTCGCCGACGATCCCCACGACCCGTCCGCTGCGCTGGACGCCGTCGAACCCGGCCAGCCTCTGGATCCGCAGGAGCGGACCGCGGTCGAGGCCGACCTCGCCGACCTGGCGGTCTATGAGGCACTGCTGGCGCGCAGGGGAATCCGCGGCCTGGTGGTGTGCTGCGACGACTGCCAGCAGGACCACTACCACGACTGGGACATGCTGCGCGCCAACCTGCTGCAGCTACTCATCGACGGCACCGTCCGCCCGCACGAGCCGGCCTACGACCCGGAGCCGGACAGCTACGTGACCTGGGATTACTGTCGCGGTTACGCCGACGCCTCGCTCAACGGGGCCACCTCGGAGGCCGACGGCTACCGCTGAGCCGTTACCGGTGCTGCCACTGTCCGCCGCGGTATCGCACCAGCTCAGCGGCCTCATCCCGCAGGCCGCACAACTCTTCCACGGAGTAGGACGCACTAGCAGCGTCGTTCACATCAATCAGCAGGCACGCCAGCGCCCATCGCAACGGAATCAGTCCCAGCCGCTCGGTGTCCTGCAGTGCGGCCTGGGCCACCGCGCGCGCTCGGTCGACATGCCCCGCGCAGCACAGCGCGCCGGCCAGCACCACCTGGCTTTTGACCCGATGACGCGCCCCGGCATCCGGGGCGTCGTGGGTCTGCTCCAGGGCCTGCTCGGCGTGCCGCACCGCGGTGGCGCCGTCACCGGTGACCATCGCCAGTTCGGCCGTCACCCAGTTCCGGCGCACCGCCAGCCGGGACGGCGCGGGCGGCTCGGGCACCCGGCGCAGCAGTGCCGCCGAAGCGGCGAAGCGCCCGATGCCCAGCGCGTCGGCGGCAAGCCCCACCAGGGCATCGGCGGTGGCCTCGGGGTCGGCTTGCTGTTCGTTGCGGGCCAGGGCCAGCGCCCGGCCGTCCAGGCCGCGGGCGAGCTGGTGGCCGCCGAGTTGGCGCAGGAACGACGCCCGCGTGCTGTAAGCCAGCGAGGCCAACGGGCCGGCCGGGGTCTGGCGCAGCAGCATCGCCAGGTCGGCGTCGGCACTGGCATAACGGCCCTGCCCGCCCGCGGCGACGGCGCGCAGCCACCGCTGCCGGGGAGTGGTCGCGGCGGGCAAAGGCCAGCGGCCGGGGGCACCGCCGAATGCCGCAGCAGCCAGCGCCGCGTCTGGGTCCTCGCTCATCGCTGCGCGACGTTACGCGGCCGGGTCACCACCTCGGCGTCCACCCGGAAAAACATCCACTCTCAGGGAATGCCCACTGTCTTAGGTCACCCTTTCTTAACCGTTACGTGGGTCTAACTTCAGACGGTTTGGCTAGCGTCCCCTCAGCGCCGGAAATCAGCCGGCGCTGTTTTTCGCGCACCACCGAGACACCTCAACGGCCGCAACCGATCCGGCCGACCAGCGTTCGAGAGGGGTTCCCATGCCACTGGTTGAGCAACTTCCCGGCCGCAATGCGGATGTATGGGATTGGCAGCTCCGAGGAGCATGTCGTGGGGTCGACTCGTCGGTGTTCTTCCCACCCGACGGGGAGCGCGGTCGTGCCCGAGCCCAACGGGAGCAGAACGCCAAGAAGTGGTGCCGCAACTGCCCGGTGATGGAGCAATGCCGTCAGCACGCGCTGGCTGTCGGGGAGCCCTACGGCATTTGGGGCGGTATGTCGGAATCCGAGCGGCACGCCGCGCTGCGCTACCTGCGGCCCAGCGGCTGACCACAGGGCCAGACCAGCCCCCGCAATTCGGGGGCTGCGCACTGTTTGTCCACATTGTCGGACCGATCGTGTTGAGTCAGAGGCATGCGATCTGCACCGGCATTGACGGCAGTACTGGTCACCACTTTGGGCGTCGCCCTGGCCCCGGCGGTCAACGCCGACCCGGCGGGCTGCTCCGACCAGCGACTCTGCGGCGATCTGAGCGACGTCTACTACTGCCCCGACACCGGCTCGGTGGTGGGCGCGTTCGACGCCTGCCCCTCACTGGTGACCGGACCCTATGCACCCGGCGGACTGCGCCCCAACGAGGGTCTGACTCCGCTGAGCTGAGATTCCGGTCGTTACCCGACATCGCCGGCAGCGACGCCGCTACGCTTCCCAGCGGTGCAGGCCGTCGCGAGAAGGGGAACAACGTGCGCACACAGCTGCTGTTCGGGACGATTGCGGCCGGGGTCGGCATCGGGTTGATCGGCGCACCCACCGCCTACGCCGATGAGGAAGGGTTCCTCAACGAGTTGCGGGCCAACGGGTTTCCGGGTCTGACCATCGCAGACGCCCAGCTGCCCGACGGTGTGGTCGTGGCGAACGGGTGGATGGCCTGTAACCGGCTGCACCTGGGCGAGAAGCCCGAACAGACACTGGCGCAGCTGAACCCGAACGACCTCGACAAGGGGCGCATGCTGCTCAACGCCGCACAGCACAACCTGTGTCCCGACACGCTCTGACCGGTCCGGAGGGGAACCCGCTCACCCTGATTTGACGGGTGCGTCAGTTAGCAAACGGCCGGAAAAACGGCGAACTCAATATCAGCGTGTGATAAGCACATGCGATGAGAACGCGGGGAGCAACGACGAAGACAGCGATCGCACACGTCGCCGTCGCCGGCCTGATCGGGGCCGGGGCCGGGGTGGGGATCAACCACACCGTCGATGCGGCGGCAACGCTGTTGGCCTCCACCGGTCCGCTGGCGGGCAGCGTGACGGCACTCATCCTCGGGGGCACCACCGAGCCGACGCCGTCACCTCAATTCGCGCGGACCGCCGAGAACCTGTTTTTGAACCCGTTGGGATTCAACGGCGGATCAACCGATTCGACGGTCTGCTACATGGACGGCACCGACCCGTGCAGCGCGCCGCTGCAGGTGCTCACCACACCCGAACTGATCCAGCAGGGCCCGAGCAGTCTCACCGGCGCGTCGGCCATCGTGCTCGCCGTCCAGAACGAATTCAACGCCAACCCGGGCGCATTCGACGCCGACCACCCGCTGACGATCTTCGGCTACTCCCAAAGCGCCACCGCCGAGTCGATCGCCATGACCCGGCTGGCCGAGCTCGGCATTCCCAGTGACGCATTGCATTTCGTGTTCATCGGCGACCCGTCGACTCCCGATGGCATCTGGCAACACGTGGAAGCCGCCATGGTGGCGACACTCGGCCCCGACCTGACGAACTATCTGCTCAACCTGTTCGGCATGACCGAGGTCCTCGGCAACGAGACACCCAATGACCTCTACGCGACGACGATTTACGGCCTGCCGGGTGACCCGGTCTCCAACTTCGCCGACGTCTATGCCGATAAAGGACTGTTCGGCGCGCTGCTGGACATCCTCTGGCCGCACGTGTGGTACCTGGGCCTGACACCCGAGCAGGTCGCCGACGCCACCACCACGATCGACGGCGCCCTGACCTACGTCAATATCGACGACAGCGACATCAACGGCCTCGATGCCTGGCTCAATGCGGTCTTCGTCGGAGGGGCCGCCAACAGTGGCATCTTCGAGAGCCTGTGGGACTCGCTGCAGCTGTTATTCAACAACTTTTTCTGAGCCGACGAGTTCTGAGCCGCGCCTCGTCCCCACCGTGAGCGGGGCGCGAACCAACGGCCGGCCCCGCGGATGAGAATGCTGACTCGATTTTGAGAACGGGATACTCTCATGCGACGCACAGCGGGAGGGAAGGCTATGGCTCAGGTGGCGAGGCGATGCGCGGGGCGGCTACTGGCGGAGACCGAACCCAACACGAGAGAGCGCGGTACAGCCGTTAAGGCCCTTGCCCAGCTTGCGGTCGCCGCGACGATCACCGCCGCGGCCGGCGTGGGAGTCGCTCACACCGTCAGCGCCGCCGCCACGCTGCTCGCCTCTACCGGTCCGCTGGCCGGCAGTCAGACCGCGCTCATCCTCGGCGGAACCGGCCAGCCGACGCCGTCGCCGGAATTCGCGCGATCGGTCGAGAACCTCTATCTCAACCCGCTCGGTTTCAACGGCGGCTCAACCGATTCGATCGTCTGCTACATGGACGGCACCGGCCCGTGCAGCGCCCCCCTCCAGGTGCTGACCACCCCGGAACTCTTCCAACAGGGACCGAGCAGCCTCACCGGCGCGGGGCTGATCGTGCTCGCCGTCCAGAACGCATTCGACGCCAACCCCGGCGCCTACGACGCCGAACACCCGCTGACGATCTTCGGCTACTCCCAAAGCGCCACCGCCGAATCGATCGCCATGACCCGCCTCGCCGAGGCCGGCATCCCACTCGACTCGCTGCACTTCGTGTTCATCGGCAACCCCTCCGCCCCGGACGGCATCTGGCAATACCTTGAATCGGCCATGGTGGCGACGATCGGCCCTGACCTGACGAACTATCTGCTCAACCTGCTGGGCATGACCGAGGTCCTGGGCAACCAGACACCCAATGACCTCTACGCGGCCACCATCTACGGCCTGCCCGACGATCCGGTCTCCAACTTCGCCGACGTCTACGCCTCCGACGGCCTGTGGGGCGCATTGCTGGGCATCTTCGGCGCGCACGTCGAGTACCTGGGGTTGACGCCGGACCAGATCGCCGACGCCGCCACCACGGTCGACGGCACCCTGACCTACGTCAATATCGACGACAGCGACATCAACGGGTTCGACGCCTGGCTCAGCGCCCTACTCTGGCACGGGGTCGCCAACAGCGATCCGTTCCAGGCCCTGTCCGACTCGATAAACCTGCTTTTCAGCAACTTCTTCTGAGCCGGTAGCGGCCGGTTCGAATCGCCTTGACGGCCGCAATTCCGGTCAGCCGTGCGGGGCCTCGGATATCTTGCTGTCCGGGCTTCCCACCGTCTTGCAGTAGGTCGACACCGACAGCCGGGTCGCCGAGATCTCCAGATTGGAGGGATCTGCGCCGCTCTTGTCTTTGAGCATCTTGCTGATTTCGTCGTCCTGCTTCTTCTCGTCCTGCTCGACGAAGTCCTTGCATCGGGTATCGCCACCGGTGTTGATCACCTTCGAGGCCGAGCACCCGCTGGAGAGCAGCACACCCAGTGTCATAGCCGCAACCGCAACGTATTTCATCATTCCTCGCCCCTTACGCCTCGCGCCCGAACAGACGCATCACCCAGAGCAGGATGATCGCGCCCAGGATCGCGGTGAACAAGGTGAACCACCAGCCGCCGCTCGCCGTGTCGACGACGAAGCTCAGCAGAAAACCACCGATCAATGCGCCGACAACGCCCACGACGACGTCGGCGAACAGGCCGTATTTGGTTTTCATGACCATTCCCGCGATCCAGCCGGCAATGGCGCCGATGATGATGTAACCGATCCACCCGACACTGGTCAACGTTGTAGAGCGAGCCAGGAATTCAGTGGCAGCCACTGCGTTCATGGTGATCTCCTTTTCAGCACCGTCATACGCCGTCCTGCTTGACGCCGCGGTGGATCAGTACCCGTTCTCCACGATTGCAAACCAGCTCGCCGCATCCACGCACTGTTGTGGACGAAGCACCGCCAAGCAACGTGGTGGACGGCTGAAATATCGAGCGTTCCGGAAAAGAGCCCGTGACTTTTTGCTCGCGTAGTCGCGCCGTCGGCGCCGGATCAAGTCAGCAGAAGCAGCGGAGCATTCTGTTGGGGACACGTCGAAGCCCAGGTGCGGGTTATCAACTCGGATTCCGGAGTGCCCGCTCGCAGAGCGGTGAGCATCGCCTCAGGGTCGAACGATGGCCTAAACGGGTCACGGCTGTATTCGTCGCCCTTGAGGTACGCAGTCGCTTCGTCTGGCGCCATGTCGTCGATCTGTAGCTCGACCATGTTGCCGTCGGGGTCGCGGTAGTAGAGCGAAGTGGTCGGCCCATGCTGTACCGGGACGCGCGGATAGATCCCGCCCTTCTTCAACTCGGTGAATTTGGCTAAGGCTCTCCAAGTCGGGGAATGCGTACACCGAATGCGAGAGCCCGACCGCCATCGGGGTGCGGGGAACAGGTTGAAGGCGGTGATGCTCCTCATCGAATGCCATGAACCAAAGCACCTCGTTCTCGAAAACCACATGGGCGTCCAGAACTTTGAGGTACCAATCTCTCAGCGCCTTCAGGTGCCCGGTCTACCTGATCGGAGTCTGGCACCGTCGACAGGTCTCGGTCTGGCAAATTCTGGTGATTTGCAGATTGGATGGCATCGGGTGTCTCACAGCATGAAAAAGCCCCCGCCGAAACGGGGGCTTTCTCATGGCTTCCAGGCCTAGTGGGCGTGACCGTGATGCCCGTGCCCGGCGTGCTCGTCGGCCTCGGCCGGCTTGTCGACAACAGCCGTCTCGGTGGTCAGCACCATCCGCGCCACCGAGGCGGCGTTTTGCACCGCCGAACGGGTCACCTTGACCGGGTCGACGATCCCGTCAGCGGCCAGGTCACCGTAGGACAGCGTCGCGGCGTTGAAGCCCTGCCCCGCCGGCAGCTCGGCCACCTTGCTGGTCACCACCGCGCCGTCGACACCGGCGTTGGTGGCGATCCAGTACAGCGGCGCACTCAGCGCGGCGGCGAACACCTCCACGCCCAACTTCTCGTCGCCGGTCAGCGAGGACCGCAGCTCCGCCAGCACCGTGCGGGCCTGCACCAGGGCGGTGCCGCCACCGGTGACGATGCCCTCCTCGACCGCGGCCTTGGCGGCCGCCACCGCGTCCTCGACGCGATGCTTGCGCTCCTTGAGCGCGGTCTCGGTGGCAGCGCCGACCTTGATCACCGCTACCCCACCGGCCAGCTTGGCCAGCCGCTCCTCGAGCTTTTCGCGGTCCCAGTCGGAGTCGGTCGCCTCGATCTCGGCGCGCAGCTGCTTGACGCGAGCGGCGATCGCCTCGGCGGTGCCGGCCCCGTCGACGATGACGGTGTCATCCTTGGAGACCACCACCCGGCGGGCAGTGCCCAGCACATCCAGACCGGCCTCCCGCAGGGTCAGGCCGACGTCGGGGTTGATCACCTGGGCGCCGGTGACGATCGCGAGGTCCTCCAGGAACGCCTTGCGCCGGTCACCGAAGTACGGCGCCTTGACCGCGACGGCCTTGAGCGTCTTGCGGATCGCGTTGACCACCAGGGTCGATAGCGGTTCACCCTCGACGTCCTCCGCGATGACCAGCAACGGCTTGCCTGACTCGGCGACCTTCTCCAGCAGCGGCAGCAGGTCGGGCAGCGAACTGATCTTGTCCCGGTGCAGCAGGATCAGCGCGTCCTCCAGCACGGCTTCCTGGGAATCGAAGTCGGTGACGAAGTACGCCGACAGGAAACCCTTGTCGAAGCCGACGCCGTCGGTGATCTGCAGCTCGGTGTTCAGCGTCGAGGACTCCTCCACACTGACCACGCCGTCGCTGCCGACCTTGGTCATGGCCTCACCGACCAACTCACCGATCTGCTCGTCGCGCGAGGACACATTGGCCACCTGCGCGATCGACTCCTTGCCGGTGACCGGGGTGGCCGCGGCCAGCAGCGCCGCCGACACCGCCTCGGCCGCCTTGGCGATACCGGCGCCCAGCGCGATGGGGTTGGCGCCCGCCGCGACGTTGCGCAGCCCGCCGGAGATGATGGCCTGGGCCAGCACGGTGGCGGTGGTGGTGCCATCGCCGGCGACGTCGTTGGTCTTGGTGGCCACCGACTTCACCAGCTGGGCGCCGAGGTTCTCGAACGGGTCTTCCAGGTCGATCTCTCGGGCCACGGTCACGCCGTCCATGGTCACCGTCGGGCCGCCGAAGGACTTGGCCAGCACCACGGAACGGCCGCGCGGGCCCAACGTGACCCGGACCGCGTCGGCGAGCTTGTCGACGCCGGCCTCCATGGCCCGCCGGGCGGCCTCGTTGAACTCAATCTGCTTGCTCACGAATGTTCAACCCTTCCTTCACGCGTGCCGCCCCGGAGATCGCCCCCCAAACCAGATTGGTACGGGGATCTCCGGGGCGGGCACGGTGGTTGCTGGTGGCTTACTTGCCGACGATGGCCAGCACGTCGCGCGCCGACAGGATCAGGTACTCCTCACCGGCGTACTTGATCTCGGTGCCGCCGTACTTGCTGTAGATGACGACGTCGCCTTCCTTGACGTCCAGCGGGATCCGCTTGTCGCCGTCCTCGTCCCACCGGCCGGGACCGACGGCGACGACGGTGCCTTCCTGCGGCTTCTCCTTGGCGGTGTCGGGGATGACCAGGCCGGAAGCGGTCGTGGTCTCGGCCTCGTTGGCCTGAACGAGGATCTTGTCCTCGAGTGGCTTGATGTTCACGCTCGCCACGATTGGAGCCCTCCACATTGTCTGGATGTGGCCCGGCATTTCGCCGGGCCCATCGGTACGTACTTACTTAAGGTGTTCGGCATTCGTGCGAACCCTCGCGTCGTCGTCGCGGGTGCCGAGCAAGGAATCGTCCGACTGCCACCTAGCACTCTATACATGAGAGTGCTAGCACTCAAGGTGGGGCCGCTGCGAATCGCAACTTTTGCGCGAAGGTGCACAGTTGTACGCCTGCGCCCGGCGTGTCGGGGGCAAACACGCTCACGCCGTGGGGGGCGGGGGTCAGGGGGTCAGCCGATCCGGGCCTGCACCACCGGCAGGCCGGGATCGGTGGCCACATCCAGCGGCGAAGGCGGCGCCCCGGCCGCGATCAGATGCGCCGCGAACGACGCGATCATCGCCCCGTTGTCGGTGCACAGCCGCAGCGGCGGGATGCGCAGGCTCAGACCGGCTGCCGCGCACCGCTGCTCGGCCAGCTCACGCAGCCGGGAGTTGGCGGCCACCCCACCGGCGATCAACAACGTGCCGACACCGACGTCGGTGGCCGCCCGCACCGCCTTGGCCGTCAAGACGTCGGCGACGGACTCCTGGAAGCCCGCCGCCACATCGGCGGGGACGAAGTCGGGGTTGCGTTCCACATAGCGGGCCACCGCGGTCTTGAGTCCGGAGAAGCTGAACGCGTAGGGGGCATCGCGCGGCCCGGTCATCCCGCGCGGGAACACCACGGCATCGGCATCCCCGGTGCGGGCCAGCTCGTCGAGCACCCGCCCGCCGGGGTAGCCCAACCCGAGCAGCCGGGCCACCTTGTCGTAGGCCTCCCCGGCGGCGTCGTCGACGGTGCTGCCCAACTCGACGATCGGTTCCCCCAGCGACCGCACGTGCAGCAGGTGGGTGTGGCCGCCGGAGACCAGCAGGCCCACGCACTCGGGCAGCGGACCGTGGGCGTAGACGTCGGCGGCCAAGTGTCCGCCCAGGTGGTTTACGGCGTAGAACGGCACCCCCCAGGCAGCGGCATAGGCCTTCGCCGCGGCCGAGCCCACCAGCAGCGCACCCGCCAGACCCGGGCCGATGGTGGCGGCCACGGCGTCGGGACGCTGCAGGCCCGCACTCGCCAGCGCCCGGCGCATCGTCGGGCCCAGCGCCTCCAGGTGCGCCCGCGACGCGATCTCGGGCACCACCCCGCCGAACCGGGTGTGCTCTTCGACGCTGGAGGCCACTTCGTCGGCCAGGAGCTCCAGCGTGCCGTCGCCCGCCAGCCGCGCGATGCCGACACCTGTTTCATCGCAAGAAGATTCGATCGCCAGCACGATTGTCATAGACAGGCCTCTCGCCGCATCATGTAGGCGTCCGCACCGTTGCGGTAGTAGCGCTTCCGCAATCCGGTCTCGACGAAGCCGACGTCACGGTAGAGCGCGATCGCCGCCGTGTTGTCGGTGCGGACCTCCAGATGTACGACACCGCCGGCGGCATAGGCCAGCAGGTCGTCCAGCAGCTTGCGGCCGATTCCGCGGCCCTGGTGGGCGGGATCCACCCCGATGGTGTGCACCTCGAATTCGAACGGCGGGGTACGCCCGAGCCTCGAGATCCCGCCGTAGCCCACCAGCTCATCGCCGATGCGGGCCGCGACGTAGTGATGATCGGGGGCGCCGATGGCCCGGTGAAACGCCTCCGCCGGCCACGGGTCGTCGCCGCCGAACAACTGCGACTCCAGTTCGGCGCAGCGCGCGGCATCGGTTTCGAGCAACGCACCGATGGCCACCGACGGCGCGGCTGAACCCGACGGTTTGACGTCGGGGCGGCGCAGATACATCGGCACCAGCGGCGCCGGTTCGGTATCCCAATCCCGCACCGCGGCAACCAGTCCCGCGGGAGTCGGGTAGGAAATGTCGAGCGTCGGCAGGTCGAACAATGCGGCGTGCCCCGGTGATCCGGCCACCGCGACGGCGTCGCCGGGGTCGACGTCGGCCGGGGCACTGACCGCGGGCCCGGCCACCCGTACACCGTTGCGGTAGCGCGCCCAGTACACCTCGCGGCGCCGGGCGTCGGTGACCACCAGGGTCGCGCCGGTGGTGCACACCCCGATCGCGTCGAGGCTGCACACCCCGTGCACGTCGATACCCAGCGCATGCCCGTAGGCCGCAGCACTGGCCATTCCGACCCGCAACCCGGTGAACGGTCCCGGCCCGCAACCCACCACCACCGCCGCCAGATCGGCCATGCTCAGTCCGGCATCGGCCAGTGCGGCAAGCACATTGGGGGTGAGTCGCTCGGCGTGGGCGCGGGCGTCCAGCGTGAGCCGCTCGGCCAGTACGGTGCGCCGGTCGGCCGCCACCAGGCCCGCGGTGACCGCGGGGGTGGCGGTGTCGATGGTCAGGATCGCCCCCGTCATGGCGCGTGCCACCGCCAGGTCGCGGTGCGCGCCTCGGATTCGGCGCCCCGGTCCAGGCGGATGTCCAGATGCCGTTCGGAGAGCCGCTCGGCTAGTCCTTCGCCCCACTCCACCACGACGACGGCGTCGTCGAGTTCGGTGTCCAGGTCCAGTGAGTCCAACTCGGCCAGCAGGTCCAGGTCCGACTCGTCGAGCAGCCGGTAGAGGTCGACGTGGATCATCGCCGGGGCACCGGGCCGGCGGGGCCGATGTTCCCGCGCCAGCACGAACGTCGGCGAGGTGACCGGTCCCTCGACGTCGAGTGCCGCGGCGATCCCCTTGGCCAACACGGTTTTTCCGGCGCCGAGCGGTCCGGACAACACCACCACGTCGCCCGCGCGCAGCTCGGCACCCAGGCGCGCTCCCAACGCGATGGTGTCTTCGGCTGTCTTTAGGAGCTGCGTCTCAGCCACTGCGTCCGGCCTTCCGCCGCAGCCGGCGAGTCAACACCACGCGGCGCGGCGTGGCCCGCTCCACCAGCCGCACCAGCGCGTCGTCGATGACGTCGGGTTCCTCCAACTGCACCAGATGACCGGCGCCGGGCACGATCACCAACTCGCAATCCCACAGCGCGGCCGCCATCGCCCGCGAGTAGCCGGGCGGGGTGAGCAGATCGCGGTCGCCGCAGGCGACCAGGGTCGGGATCTTGGCCAGCGTTGCCAGAGCGGCACTCTCGTCGTGCACCTCCAGGGCGTGCAGAAAACCCACCATGGTGGCGACCGGGGTGGTGTGCATCATCTCCTCGGAGAACGCCACAACACTCGGGCTGATCTCGTCGGTGCCGTAGGAGGCCGCACGCAGGATCGGTGCGATCACCCGGCGAGCCGCGCCGCGGCCCCGGTGCACCAGACTCGGCGCGTAACGCACGCTGAACTGGACCGCCTCCAGGGCCGGGTTGCGCAGGATCTCCCCCAACGGTGATCGGGAAACCCCCTTGGCCGCCGAGGAGATCAGTGCCGCGCCGACGATCCGGCTGCCGTAGTGCTGAGGAAACTGCCGGGCGTGCGACAACACGGTCATGCCGCCCATCGAATGCCCGACCAGCACCACCGGACCCCGCGGCGCCGCGACCTGCAGCACCGCCTCCAGGTCCTGGCCGAGCCGCGGCACGGTGTAGGTCTCGGGCGGGGCGACCGTGGACTCGCCGTGACCACGCTGGTCATAGAAGACCATCCGGACCTGCCTGCCCCATTCGGCGGTCAACCGGGCCCGCTGAAAGTGAAAAGACCCCATCCGCAAACAGAATCCGTGCGCGAACACCACGGTCAGCGGTGCGTTGCGGGGCCCCACATCGCGCACCGCCAGTTCGACGCCGTCGTCGGTAACGACCACCGAACTGTGGTCGTGCGCCAGGATTTCGAAATCCTCAGCCGCGTAGGGATCTTCGGCCGTGGTGCGCCGGGTCACCGCACGTGCGACGGTGGACCCGGCGATGGTACCGACGGCGGCCAGACCGGCCACCCCGGCCAGCAGGCCACCGGCCCGCAGGTTGATGCGCCGGCTACCGGCCATCGGTGCCGCCTCCCCGGTACGTCCTGGCGACCCGTCCGCGTGGACTGTTCACCACCTCGTAGTGGATGGTTCCCAGCTCGTCGGCCCAGTCCTGGGCCAGCGGCTCACCGCTCGCGCCGGACCCGAACAGGACGACCTCGTCGCCCTCGGTGACGTCGACGGGGCCGGGCCCGAGGTCGACGACGAACTGGTCCATGCATACTCGCCCGACGCTGCGCCGGCGACGGCCGTTGATCAGCACCTCGAACCGCCCACTCAGCTGGCGGAACACCCCGTCGGCGTAACCCATCGGGACCAGCGCGACGGTGGTGTCGGCCTGAGCGATCCAGGTGTGCCCGTAGGAGACTCCCTCCCCCGCCCGGATCGAGCGCACCAGCACCACAAGGGATTTCAGCGTCATGGCGGGAATCAGACCCATGTCGCCGCGCTGCGGGATCGGACTCAGGCCGTACACCGCGATCCCCGGCCGCACCATGTCGAAGGCCAGGTCGGGCCGGGTCATCACCCCGGCCGAGTTGGCCAGGTGCGCCACCTCGAACTTCAGGCCCTGCTCGCCGGCCAGGGTCAGCATGTCGGAGAACCGTTGCCCTTGAAGATCATTGACCCGGCTGGCGACGTCGTCGGCGCAGGCCAGGTGCGACATCAGGCCCCGCACCCGGATCGCGTCGTCGGCGACGGCGCGTCGCAGCGCGGTCAGCAGCGCCGGGTAACCGGCGGCGCCCACGCCGTTGCGGTTCATCCCGGTGTCGGCCTTGACCGTCACCGTCGCGGTGCGCCCGGTCCGTGCCACCGCGTCGAGCAGCTCGTCGAGCTGGCGCACCGAGGAGACCGCGATCTGCACGTCGGCGGCCAGGGCCGGCGCGAAGTCGGTGTCGGGGCCGTGCAGCCACGCCAGCACCGGTGCGGTGATGCCGGCCGCCCGCAACGCCAGCGCCTCGTCGACGGTGGCCACCCCGAGTTCGGCGGCACCGGCGCCCAGCGCGGCGCGGGCCACCTGCACCGCGCCGTGACCGTAGCCGTCGGCCTTGACCACGGCCATCAGCTCGGCGGCACCGGCCTGTTCGGACAGCACCCGCACGTTGTGGGCGATGGCGTCCAGGTCCACCAGCGCTTCACCGAGCAGGCCGGCCGTTCGCGATGTGGCAGTCATGTCACCGCCGATTGTCCCAGAACGGCCCGGATGCCCCGATCAGGCCGCCGGGTGTGTGGTCTGGTTCGCTCCGAGGGGCGTTTTGCGACTTAGAACGCACACCGGCATGTGGATGGACGTCGGCGCCGGGGCGCGTCCGAATGCCACCCTGCGGCCATGCCACCACCGCGTAGGCCCTTCCGGGCGGCAGAGGCGTTAGCCGCCGGCGCGGTGACCCGTAGTCGGCTGCACCGTGACTACTTCCGCATGTACCCGGGGGTCTGGGCGCCACACGAGGCGGACCTCACGGCGTGCGACCGCGCCCGTGCCGCCTGGCTCTGGTCGCGCCGGAGCGGGGTACTGGCCGGGCTGTCGGCCTCGGCGATGCTCGGTGCGAAGTGGATCGACGGGGACACGCCCGCGGAGCTTGTCCACACCAATCGGCGTCCACCGCCGCTGCTCACCGTGCACACCGATAGATTGCTGCCCGGCGAGGTGCGGACGGTTGGCGGCATGCCGGTGACAACAGCCGCCCGCACCGCGTTCGACCTGGGTAGACGGCTCGGC
This sequence comes from Mycolicibacter kumamotonensis, assembly GCF_002086285.1. Taxonomy (GTDB): domain Bacteria; phylum Actinomycetota; class Actinomycetes; order Mycobacteriales; family Mycobacteriaceae; genus Mycobacterium; species Mycobacterium kumamotonense. The sequence goes on from NZ_MVHU01000005.1 coordinate 63,976, forward strand.
CCCACCGAGGCGGTGCAGCGCATCGATGCCCTGATGAATGTCACCGACCTCAAGGTCGTCGATGTCATGGCGGTGGCCGACGCGCACCCCGGCGCCCGGGATCTGCGGCAACTGGATGAGACGTTGCTGCTTGTCGACGGCGGCGCCGAATCACCGTATGAGTCACTGGCCCGGCTGCTCCTGGTGCGGGCGGGCTTTCCGGGGCCGCAGACCCAGATCCGGGTGTACGGCCATCACGGCCTTGTCGTTGCGCGCATCGATATCGGGTGGGAGGAGTACCTCGTCGGCGTTGACTTCGAAGGCGCCCACCATTGGACCGACCCGGTGCAGCGCCAGCACGACGCCGAGCGCTACTACGTGCTGCCTGAACTCGGCTGGATCGACCTGCGGCTGACGGCTCGCAGGCTGCACCGCAGCCCCGAAGTGTTCCTGGAGCGGGTTGGCGCGGCGTTGATCAGCCGCGGCTGCCCGAAAACCTGGTGACCGGAGCGCCGAGTGTGCGGTTTGGGCGCCGAAATCGCGAATCTGCGACCTAAAACGCACACTCGAGGGAAAGGCTAGTGCGAGAAGTGCTGCTGATCGTCGTAGTGCCCCGCGGGTTTGACCCGGTCCAGGGCGGTCACCGATTTCATGATGTCGTCGAACAGCGCCCGGGCGAGATCCGCCGAGAGCCCCTCACGGACCACCACCCGCAGCACCGCGACGTCCTCGGCGCCCTCCGGCATGGTGTAGGCCGGCACCTGCCAGCCGTAGGTGCGCAGCTCGTGGGAGACGTCGAACTCGGTGTAGCCGCGCTCGCCGGTCAGCCGGCAGCTGACCACCGGGATCGCCGAGCCGTCGCTGATCACCTCGAAGTGCTCACTGCCGGCCAGCTGGTGCGATAACCAGCGGGCGGTGTCGGACAGGGTCCGCATCACCTCGGTGTAGCCGGCTCGGCCCAGCCGCAGGAAGTTGTAGTACTGGCCGACGACCTGATTGCCCGGCCGAGAGAAGTTCAGCGTGAAGGTGGGCATGTCTCCGCCCAGGTAGTTGACCCGGAACACCAGTTCCTCGGGCAGGTAGTCGGCGCCCCGCCACACCACGAACCCGATGCCCGGATAGGTCAGGCCGTACTTGTGGCCGCTGACGTTGATCGAGACCACCCGCGGCAGCCGGAAATCCCACTTGAGGCCCGGGTGCAGGAAGGGCACCACGAATCCGCCGCTGGCCGCGTCCACGTGTACCGGCACGTCCGGCCCGTCGCCCGCGGCGAGGGTGTCCAGCGCGGCGCAGATCTGCTCGACGGGCTCCAGCTCCCCGGTGTAGGTGGTGCCCAGGATGGCCACCACCCCGATGGTGTTCTCGTCGACGGCGTCGACGACCTGCTCGGGGGTGATCACGTAGCGGCCTTCGGCCATCGGTAGGTAGCGGGGCTCGACGTCGAAGTAGCGGCAGAACTTCTCCCACACCACCTGGACGTTGGAGCCCATCACCAGATTCGGGGTCCTGTTTTTCCAGTCGTCTCCGAGCTTCTGCCGCCACCGCCACTTCATGGCCAGCCCGCCGAGCATCACCGCCTCGCTGGACCCGACGGTGGACACCCCGATGGCACTGGCCGGGTCGTCGTCGCGCAGGTTCTCGGCGTGGAACAGGTCGGCGACCATCGACACACAACGCTGCTCGATGGCCGCGGTCGCCGGGTACTCGTCCTTGTCGATCATGTTCTTGTCGAACGACTCCGCCATCAGCGTCGACGCCTCGGGGTCCATCCAGGTGGTGACGAAGGTGGCCAGATTCAGCCGGGAACTGCCGTCGAGCATCAGCTCGTCGTGGATGAAGCGGTAGGCGGCCTGCGGGTCCATCGGGTCGTCGGGCAGTCGCAGCGCCGGGACCGGCGAGGTGAACAGCCGGCCGGTGTAGGCGGGCGCGATGGCGTGCGCCGGCACGGACGGGTGGGAATGGGTCACTACGACTCTCCTCTACAGCTGGGCCAGGGCGGTGCGGATGTGGGCCAGGATGCGCGACGCCGACGTCGGGGTGTCGCCGGGTCCGGGATCGGCGGCCGAGGCCGCGGCGGCCCGGGTGTGCACGAACGCGGCGGCGGCAGCGGCTCGGGTGGCGGGCAGGCCGGAGGCCAGCAGTGCGCCGATCATCCCGGACAGCACGTCGCCCGAGCCCGCGGTGGCCGCCCAGGACCCGCCGGCCTCGTTGAGGTAAACCTGCCCGGACGGGTCGGCGATGACGGTGACATAGCCTTTCAACAGCACAGTGCAGCCCATCTTCTCGGCCAGCTCGCGCGCCGCGCCGACCCGGTCGGAGCCCGGCGGGTGCCCGGCCAGCCGGGCGTACTCCCCGGCATGCGGGGTGAGCACGGTCGGCGCGCTGCGGTCGGCGACCAGGGCGGGGTGCGCGGCCAGGATGGTGAGCGCATCGGCGTCGACGATCACCGGAAGATCGCTGCCGAGTGCGAACCACAGCGCGGCCGCACCCGCCTCGTCGGTGCCCAGGCCCGGCCCCACCGCCCAGGCCTGCACCTTCCCGGCGGCCGCCGGGCTGGGCGCGGCCACCACCTCCGGCCAGTGCGAAACCACTTCGGCGGCAGCGCTTCCGGCGTAGCGGACCATGCCGGAGGTGGCGGCCACCGCCGCGCCTGCGCACAGGATCGCCGCGCCCGGGTAGGTCGCCGAGCCGGCCAAAATCCCGGTGACGCCCTGGGTGTACTTGTCGTCGCGCGGGCCGGGCGCCGGCCAGCACGCCTCGACGTCGGCCGCGGTCAACGAGTGTATGTCGGTGGCCGGCAGGTCCAGACCGATCTCGACCAGCTCGACACGGCCGCACTGCCCCAGCGCGTGCACCGGTTTGAGGCCGCCGAAGGTGACGGTGAGAGCGGCGTGCACCGCGGGTCCGTCCGCCGCGCCGGTGTGCGGGTCGAGGCCGCTGGGTATGTCGACGGCTACCACCGGGATGCCCGCCGCCTCAACCCCGGCGAAGACTGCCGCGGCGTTCGGCCGCAACGGGCCCCGCCCGGAGATGCCGACCACCCCGTCGATCACCAGATCCGTTGCGGGCGGCACCGTATCGACGACTCGGCCACCGGCTTTGACGAAGGCCGCCAGACCCTTGGCGTGGGCGCGTGCCGGGTCCAGCAGGATGGCGGTTGCCGCCGCGCCACGCCGACGCAGCAGGGTGGCCGCCCACAGCGCGTCGCCGCCGTTGTCACCGGAACCCACCACGGCGCACACGTTCCGCCCGGACACCCCGCCGGTGCGCGCGACCAGCTCCCGGGCGATCGCGGTCGCCAGCCCGAACGCGGCCCGGCGCATCAACACCCCGTCGGGCAGGCTCGCCAACAGGGGCGCCTCGGCGGCGCGAATGACGTCGACGGTGTAGTAGTGCCGCACTTGACCTCCTCGCCTGCTCGCGACTGTCAGGCTAGTGGCCGCGGACGGCGCTCGGGTGATGTCGCAGCGGATGGTGACGGGTCAACGGATAGCAGCAGAATCCGATCAGCAGCGCGGCGGCGTGGCCGACCGCGGTGAAGTCCGGGTTGAGGACCAACGGCACCGTGAAGATGACGAGCAACACGGCCAGATACCCCCAGCGCCAAGGCCGACGGATGCGGTAGGTCAGCACGGCCATCACACCCACCAGGAAGTAGCTGACGCCGATGTCACGGGCGTAGGTCAACCGCTCCGATTCGCGGTGCAGGTGAATTAGCACGTAGAGCGCACCCTCACTGACATAGGTGGCCCCGACATGAGAAATCAATCCGACCATCAGCCACCGCAGGTGCCCCAGCCAATGCTCGGCCGGCGCCAAAAACAGGGTGAACAACACCAGGTATGGCGAGAGGTCCTTGCCGTCGATCCACAACAGGCTGGAGGCCAGCACCTCCAGCGGGTCGGTCGCCAGGTGGTGCAGGTTGGTGGATTGCTCGACGAGCATGGTGTGCAGCCGCGGGCCGACCAGATGCTGGACGACGGTGGTGATTCCCAATACCGCCAGCCACAGGTAGGTCAGCGGGGCGGTGTGCACGAAATGCCACGCCGCGGCCAGGCGGGTACGCACGTCTGCCACGGCGTACAGCGTCGCACGGTCAGTGCAGACGCGGACAGACCCACCGCTGCTAACGTCTGATGCCAGTGAGGCCCGTCCGCCTGTGACCGGCCCCGATGGGACAGGGGGTGCCCGATGAGCGAACCGCACGGTCCAACTCCCAACCCGTACGACCCGACGCAGTTTGCGCCCATGAACCGGCCCATGCCGCCGCCGGGCGCACCGCTTCCGCCCTGGCCGCCGGGTCCTCCCCCGCGCGGCAACCGCCGACCGGTCTGGCTGTTGGTGGGACTGGTCACCGTGCTGACCGTGACCGCGGCGGTGCTCGCCGTCAACGTCGTCGGCCGCGACCGGCACGAGAGCGCGCAATCCGCCACCGAGTCGGACTCCGGCGACGGGAAACTTGTACCTGTCTCCGCCCTAGAAGGACTGCTGCCCTCCAAGGACGTCATCTCCTCGGCAGTGGGCGATCCGGGCATGGGTCTGGTCGCTACCGGCACGACTATCGACACCGACGTCATGGTGGACGCCGAGTGCCAGGGGCTCACCTCTGTTTCCGGGCCTGTTTTTGCCGGTTCCGGCTGGACCGCGGTGCGCTGGCAAGGGTGGAACAGTCCCGCTGAGCCGGATCCGCCCGATTGGAGGCACCAAGCTCTGATGTCGGTGACGACGTATCCGCATGCCAGCACCGCCCGCGCCTTCTACTCCAAGGAGAGCGCAGCGTGGCAGAAGTGCTCCGGCCGCATCATCAATAACCGCATACCCAATATCGCAGACTCGCCGGGCCGATTCTGGTCTGTCGAGAACGTCACCGACGGCGACGGGGTGCTCAAATCGACCACAATCGTCGAGGGCGGCGGCGGCTGGTCGTGCGAGAACACGCTGACCGTACGCAGCAACGTTGTGGTCCGCGTCAGCGTGTGCGCGGAGACGGATTCGACAGCGGCAGCACAGGCACTGGTCGACTCGATCACTGCGAAGATCGACGCGGGATGAACGAGCCCGTCTCGCCGGGGCCAGGCGGCCCGGCCCTGCCATTCTGGCCACCGGCCCCTCCACCGAACGGCAACCGCCGACTGATACGGCTGCTGCTGGGACTGGTCTGCGTGCTCACGGCGATCGTCGTGGGACTCACCGTGACCGCCATACGCGGTGACCGGCACGAACGCCCGCAAGCCGGCCCGGCGTCGTCACCGGCTGCCTCCCCCGACCGGACACCGACGCCCATCTCCGCTTCCGACCGTCCGGTGCCCGTCGCCGCGCTCGACGGCCTCTTGCCGGATAGAGGCGTCGTCTCAACCGCGGTGGACGACCCCGCCATCGATCTGGTGACGCACGGTGAGTACATCGACCTAGACGATCTGGCGGACGCCGATTGCCAAGGGGTCACGTCCGTCGCTTCGCAGGCCTACGCAGGCTCGGGCTGGACTGCAATCCGCTGGCAACGATGGAACAGTCCGGCCGAACCCGATCCCCGCTACCTGGTCAAGCATGTCTCGATGTCGGTGACCAGCTTTCCGCACGCCGCCGCTGCCCGGGCGTTCTATGCCAAGCAGAGCGCTGCGTGGCGAAAGTGCAACGTCCGTATTGTCAACAGCCGCCTTACCAGCGCGAACGAATCACCCGACCAACTCTGGTTTATCGACAATTTCATCGACTCCGACGGCGTGCTCCAGGCCCTCATGATGGACAACGCCAACTCCGACTGGACGTGTGAAACCAGACTGACTGTACGCAGCAACGTAGTTGTCCGCGTCGCCGTGTGCGAACGCACGACTACGTCGATAGCCGCACGCACAACTCCTTCGACAGTGGCGGCCCGTACCCTGCTCAACTCGATCACCTCGAAGGTCGACGCGGCCGGCTGAGCCGGCCGCACCGGCCGACCCTTGATCAGCCTCTGCGCCTCGCGTATCGTCCGAAACAATTTCGCGCCGCCTAGTAGCGAATAGAGGGAGGGTCCGAGCTGTTGCGCAACCGCTACGCCGGGGAACCGTTCACCACCGCCGACGCCGACATCGCCGCCGCCCTCGAGCAGGTCAGCATCCCCACCCTGTTGCTGTCGTGCGTGCACATCACCGGCGACCCCCGCTTCATCCGCGAATTCAAGCAGAACGGGATCTTCCTCAACGAGATCCAGGGGTTCATGTCCGAGGAGGACAAGGCCCGCGCCCGCGCCGAGGCGCTGCCGGTGATCATCGACTACCGCGACCGCGGCTGCCCGCAGCCCGCGTCGCTGCCTGCCGAATTGGTCAAGGAGATGATGGACTGGGCGGCCTGCGAAGTCGTGCCGGATGCCTACCTGGGCCTGCTCGCCGAAGAACTCGACCTGGACGGCGCCGACCCGCGCCGGCCGGTCCCGGTGGACCGCGCTGCGGAGCTGCCGGTGGTGGTGATCGGCTGTGGTGAGTCGGGAGTGCTGGCCGGAATCCGGCTGACGCAGGCCGGTATTCCCTTCACCATCGTCGAGAAGAACTCCGGCCCGGGCGGGACGTGGTGGGAGAACACCTACCCGGGCGCCCGGGTGGATGTCGCCAACCACTTCTACTGCTTCAGTTTCGAACCGAACAATGACTGGGGCCACTACTTCGCCGAACAGCCGGAGCTGCAAGCCTATTTCACCGCCATGATCGCCAAACACGGTATCGGCGACCACATTCGGTGGAACGCCGAAGTCACCGACGCGGTCTGGGACGACGATCACGGGACCTGGACACTGACCACCGCGGCCGGCGACACCATCCGCGCCCGCGCGGTCATCACCGCGGTCGGCCAGCTCAACCGACCCCACCTGCCGGATCTCGACGGCGCGGCGGATTTCACCGGCCCGGCGTTTCACTCCGCGGCCTGGGACCACGATGTCGACCTGACCGGCAAGCGGGTGGCGCTGATCGGGGCGGGCGCCAGCGGATTCCAGATCGCACCCGCGATTGCGGGAAAGGTGGAGCACCTCACGGTGTTTCAGCGCACCGCACAATGGATGTTCCCCAACCCGATGTACCACGACGCGGTGCCCGACGGCGTGCGTTGGGCGCTGCGGCACCTGCCGTTCTATGGCCGCTGGTACCGGTTCCTGCTGTTGTGGCCCGGCGCCGACAAGGGCCTGGAGGCCGCCCGGGTGGACCCGGACTATCCCGACCAGGACTATGCCGTCAGCGAAGTCAACGCCTTGGCCCGCCAGATGTTCACCGGCTGGATCACCGATCAGGTCGGCGACGACGAGGCGCTGCTGGCCAAGGTGCTGCCGGACTATCCGGCCACCGGCAAACGCACCCTGCAGGACAACGGCAGCTGGCTGAAAACGCTGCAACGCGACAACGTCGAGCTGGTGCGCACCGGCATCGAGCGAATCACCCCGCACGGCGTGCAGACCGACGACGGCGTCCACCATGAGGCCGATGTGATCGTTTACGCCACCGGGTTTCGGCACACCGACGTGCTGTGGCCGATACGCGTCACCGGCCGCGACGGTACCGACCTGCACGCGCTGTGGGGCAGCCGGCCGTATGCGTACCTGGGCATCACCGTGCCCGGCTTCCCGAACTTCTTCCTGCTCTACGGACCCGGCGCGCACCTGGCGCACGGCGGCAGCCTGATCTTCAACTCCGAGTTGGAGATGCGCTACATCGACGCCTGCCTGGCCCGCCTCGTCGAAGACCGGCTGCACTCGATCGAGCCGACCGCGCAGGCCGCCGCCGACTGGCACCGGGCCACCCAGGAAGAAATCAACAAGATGGTGTGGGCGCACCCGGCGGTCAAGCATTCCTACTTCAAGAACGCCGACGGCGAGATCCACACCGTGAGCCCGTGGCGCCTGGATCAGTACTGGACGGCGGTGCGCGAACCGGACTGGTCGCAGTTCGTCATCAGACAAGGAGCATTGCGTTGAGCGGAGTCGTCATCACCGGTGCGGCATCCGGGATCGGCCGGGCATGCGCGCAGGCGCTGGTCGCCGACGGTCGCCGGGTTGCGTTGTGGGACATCGCCGCCGGGGTGCAGCAGGTGGCCGACGGCTTGGGAATGCCCGGCGCGGTGGTCGACGTCTGCGACGACGCCGCGTTGCCCGACGCCGTCGCGGCCGCGGCCGAGGCGCTCGACGGCATCGACGGGCTGGTGCACGCGGCCGGGCGGGTGGCTCCCGAGCCGGTCGGCGCCTACACCGGCGAATCCTGGGACGCCGTCATGGATGTCAACCTGCGCGCGCAGGCCATGCTGGTGCAGCTGATGCTGCCGCAGCTGGAGGCGGTCGCCCGCGCCGGTGGCGGCCCGGCGGTGGTCGGCATCTCCAGCATCGAGGGACTGACCGCCAACCCGTTCATCCCGGCCTACTGCGCCTCCAAGGCCGGACTACTGGGTCTGACCCGGTCGATGGCCGCCCAGCTGGGCCCGGCCGGGATCCGGGTCAACGCGGTCTGCCCGGGCTTCATCGAAACCCCGATGCTGCAGATCGCGCTCGACGTCGAAGAGGTTGCGGCCGGGTTCGTGGCCGCCGCGCCGCTAGGACGCATCGGTCAACCCGAGGAGGTCGCGCAGGCGGTGGCGTTCCTGATGTCGCCTCGCGCCTCATTCATCACGGGCACCCAGATCGTCGTCGACGGTGGAGTCACCGCCCGCCATCCCTGATGGCGCGTGCGACTGCGCCCTCACTTCCGGTGCCGGCGCATCCGGCTCGGGCTTCAGGTCGCGCCACCAGCAGTAGATGAACAGCAGCATCGACATCACCAGCGCGACGATTACCCACAGCGTGATGGTGACGTCGATCCAGGATCCGATCGGCGGCGCGTCGGGTAGCGCATTCCTCAGCGGGACCACGGCGAAAAGCATTGCCGCATACCACGTCGTCATCGGCGGCTGGAATTTGCGCCGGCCCAGGAAAGTGAGCACCGCGACAACGGCCGCCACCGCGGCCAGCGCGACCAAGACGCCCACGACCACGGCGCCGAAAGCCATGGTGCTCGGAGACCGGTGCAGCGTGATCCGGTAGGGGCCGGCCTCGCGGTCGCTGACGATGTCGTTCTTCCAGCCAGCGATATGGTCGATAAACGTCACCGAGATCCGTTCCGACACTGCGGAGTCCCCGCGCAAGATGTCGACGGTTATCGGCCCGGTCTGGTAATGATCGAACGGCCATTTCGCCGAGTTACCGGAGACGGTCAAGGGGACCGGGAACTCACCGGGCACCATGCCCTTGGTCCAGGTGCGCTTGGTGGGTGTGACCGCGGAGTGCACCGCGATGCTGAGATCTTGCGTGAGCCCGCGCGTGCCCGGATCGAGCAGCGCCGGCCCCGGGCTGATGGTGATCTTGCCGGTCAGCGTGCCCTTCACCGGCTGGAGATCTTCGATGTCGACGGTCACTGCCGTTCCGTCGGCTGAGGGTTGGCCTTCCGTGAGTTGGCGTGGGCAGCCGCATCCCGCTCGCTCGTACAGCGCGACGGTGACGAGATAGGAGGCGATGAAGAAGACCGCCATCCCCAGGATCAGAAGCAGTCTGGACCGGTGGACTCGCGCCGCAGGATCGTCGTTGGACAAGACTGCTTTCCTTCACTCGAGGGCGACCGGCGTGCTCGGACTGATATTCGACGCCGGCTGCATCGTCTCATCGCCCGCACGTTCGCCGTCGGGATTTCGGCGCACGAACGGCGAACACTACGCCGGCCAGCAGATTCCGGATCCGCCGGAAGCCTGGAGCCGACTAAAACACGTCGCTCTGCGGTGCTGAGACGACGAATCCGTGCGTGACGGGCCGACCGCCGCTCTTGGGCCCGTTCTCGTTCGCGGCCTTGAGAACACAGGCCACCTCGGTACCCGGTGGAATCCCGCAGACCAGTGACTCGCTGGGCGAAAAGTCCCAGAACACGATCTTCTGACCGACGCCCAAAGCGACGGCGGGTACCCGTTCGGGGTCGCCGCGCAGCCGGTCGGCCGCCGTGTTCAGAAACAGGGCCGGACCGTCCCCGCGGGCCGAAACCGCGGTAAGCGTCACGCTGCGGGTGCCCGGCGGCGAGCCGGGAAAGGTGCCCTGGCAGACCACATTGTGCGTCACCATCCCGTGGCTCTTGCGGCACACCAGGCCGGTGGGTGTGGTGAACACCAGATCCGGCGTTGCGGAAAGGTCGGCGGCTGTGGCGGGCAGCGGACCGCTGATGTCGATGAGCGGATCGAGGTCGGGAACCTCGTTGGCCGCAACGGCATCCGGCGTTGTTACCAGCACAGCCATCGCGGCGCACGCCGCCACCAACAATCGTCGCACTGAAAGCTCCCGCTACTCGACGGTGACCGACTTGGCCAGGTTGCGCGGCTTATCGACATCGTATCCCCTGGCCTGCGCCACCCCGGCGGCGAACACCTGCAGCGGAATGGTCGACAGCAGCGGCTGGTAAAGCGTTGGCACAGCCGGGATCTCGATCAGATGGTCCGCATAGGGCCGCACCGTCTCGTCGCCCTCCTCGGCGATCACGACGGTGACGGCGCCGCGAGCCTGGATCTCGCGGATGTTGGAGAGCAGCTTGGAGTGCAGCATCGCGGCGTTCTTGGGCGAGGGCATCACGACGATCACCGGCAGGTCGTCCTCGATCAGCGCGATCGGGCCGTGCTTGAGCTCACCGGCGGCGAAACCCTCGGCGTGCATGTAGGCCAGTTCCTTGAGTTTGAGCGCGCCTTCCAGCGCCACCGGGTAGCCGACGTGGCGGCCCAGAAAGAGCACCGCACTCGACGCCGCAAACCGGCGCGCCAGCTCGGCCACCGACTCGATGCCATCGAGCACCTGCGCCACCAGTTCGGGCATCGCCTCCAGTTGCCGGTACTCGCGTTCGACCTCGTCGGGGTATTTGGTACCGCGGGCCTGGGCCAGCGCCAGTCCGACCAGATAGTTCGCGGTGATCTGGGCCAGGAACGTCTTGGTCGACGCGACACCGATCTCCGGCCCGGCCCGGGTGTAGATCACCGCGTCGCACTCGCGCGGGATCTGCGAGCCGTTGGTGTTGCAGACCGCCAGCACCTTGGCCTTCTGCTCCTTGGCGTGCCGGACGGCTTCGAGGGTGTCGGCGGTCTCGCCGGACTGGCTGATCGCCACCACCAGGGTGCTGCGGTCCAAAACCGGGTCCCGGTACCGGAATTCACTCGCGAGCTCTACTTCCACCGGCAGTCGCGTCCAGTGTTCGATCGCATACTTGGCCAGCAGACCGGAGTGGTAGGCGGTGCCGCAGGCCACCACGAACACCTTGTCGATCTCGCGCAGCTCCTGATCGGAGAGGCGTTGCTCGTCGAGCACGATACGGCCGTCCTCGAAGTGCCCCAGCAGGGTCTCGGCCACCGCGGTGGGCTGCTCGGCGATCTCCTTGAGCATGAAGTATTCGTAGCCGCCCTTTTCGGCGGCCGACAGGTCCCAGTCGATGTGAAAGTGCCGAGCCGCGTCGGAGGCGTCGTTCCCGGCGAAATCGGTGATGCGGTAGCTGTCCGCGGTGATCACCACCGCCTGGTCCTGGCCCAGCTCGATCGCATTGCGGGTGTAGGGGATGAACGCCGCCACATCCGAGCCGAGGAACATCTCGCCCTCGCCGATGCCGACCACCAGTGGGGTGGATCGCCGCGCCGCCACGATGGTGCCCGGCTCGTCGGCGTGGGCGAAGACCACGGTGAAGTGTCCCTCCAGCCGGCGCAGCACCGCCATCGCCGAGGCCACGAAGTCCCCGGCGGTGTCGCCGCGACGGTATTGGCGGGCCAACAGGTGGACGGTCACCTCGGTGTCGGTCTCGCTGGTGAACTCCACCCCCTCGCGCTCCAGCTCGTCGCGCAACACGGAGAAGTTCTCGATGATGCCGTTGTGCACCACGGCGAATTGCGACGCCGCGTCGCGGTGCGGATGCGCGTTCTGGTCGGTGGGTCGCCCGTGGGTGGCCCAGCGGGTGTGCCCCAGCCCGGTGCCACCGACGAGCAGGGCGGGATCGGTGCGGGACAGGTCGGCTTCCAGGTTGGCCAACCGTCCCGCGCGCCGACGGATCGTCAGCTGGCCCACACCGTCGACGACGGCGATGCCGGCCGAGTCGTAACCGCGGTATTCCATGCGGCGCAGCGCCTCGACGACGACCTCGCGGGCGGGCCGTTGCCCGACGTAGCCGACGATTCCGCACATAGGTGTTCAGGGTAGTGCAACGGCCGGCGATCTTAAGCAATCGCGCAGGTCAGCGAAGCCCTGATCATCGGCAGCCGCGGTGCGTTAACGTCATCGGATGGCCAGCATCAAGCGTCTTTACACCGCACTGAACCGACCCGGCCCGCACCGCGTGCTGCGAGGCGACCTGGCCTACGCGGGACTGGCCGGAGTGGTGTACACCCCTGCGTCGGGCTATCGGCTGCCCGCGGTGGCGTTCGGCCACGACTGGCTGACCGGCGCCGACCGCTATGCGGGCCTGCTGGAGCACCTGGCGTCGTGGGGCATGGTGGCGGTGGCCCCGGACACCGGGCGCGGGTTGGCGCCGTCGGTGCTGGACTCGGCCGCCGACTTGGGCCGTGCCCTGGAGATCGCCACCGAGATCCGGCTGGGCCCGGGCCGGATCAGCGTCGACCACCGCCGGCTCGCCGTGGCCGGCCACGGCTTCGGCGGTTCGGCGGCGGTGTTCGCCGCTGCCGGGTCGCCGATGAAACCGCAAGCGGTGGCGTCGATTTTCCCGACGGTCACCACCCCGCCGGCCGAGCAGGCCGCGGCGACGCTGGACGTGCCCGGCGTGGTGTTCGCCAGCCCCGGCGACCCGAAGTCGCTGCGCTCCAACGCCATCGAACTGGCGCATGCCTGGCGATCGGCGACGCTGCGGGTGATCAGCAAGACCTCGCCGGCCGGTCTGCCGCAAGGCCGCCGGCTGACCGGGTTCTTCGGGCTGCCGACCTCGGATCGGCGCACCCAGCGCCGGGTGCGCGCCCTGTTGACCGGTTATCTGCTGGCGCAGCTGGCCGGCGACAAGACCTACCGGGAGTTCACCGACCCGCAGGTGCGGTTGCCGCACACCGAGGCGCTTGAGGGGCTGCCGGAGCCGGTGAGCCCGGAAGAGAAGATCGCGGCGCTGCTCAAGTAGTTGCTCGAAACGGCCGCGGTCGCCGGGTCGGGTCAGACCCGACGACCGCCGCCGTTGCGCTCTGCTTAGACGTCGGCCAGCAGGTCACCGAAGAGCGATGCGACGCCGGAACCAGCGTCGTCCATGACGATCGGGTCAAACCCGAAGAAGGCCGGGGTTGGGACGGGATTCGAAATCGCCTGCGGCGGCCGTATCCGGCGCGGACCGTGCCTGCAGAACTAGCGTGTGGGTCTCCCACAACGACTACGGTCGCCGGGTCCGAGTGGACCCGGCGACCGTAGTCGCCTTCCGGAGTCGGCTACGTGCCGGGCGTACCGTCCGCGCCGTCGTTGCCAGCGGTACCCGGGCTGCCGTCTTGGCCGGGCGTGCCGCTGCCGCTCGCGGCGCCGCCAGCTCCGCCGCTGCCCGCCGCGCCGCCGCCACCGCCGTCACCGGCCGCACCACCGGTGCCGTTGCCGGCCCCGCCGGTGCCGTGGGCGCCGCCGTTGCCACCGGTACCGCCGTCACCGCCGTTGCCGCCGTCGCCGCCGTCATAGCCGTCGCCGGTGTCGGGGTTGGTGCCACCGGGTCCGCCGTTGCCGCCGGCGCCACCGTTACCGCCGGTGCCACCGACGCCACCGTTGCCGCCGGTGCCGTTGGTGGAGGTACCGCCGCTTCCGCCGGTACCGCCGGCACCCCCATCCGAGCCGTCGCCACCGTCACCGCCGGGACCGTTATCCCCGCCGAGCACCGGGTTGGGGATACCGCTCGAGCCCAGGGCACCAGAGTCGCCGTTGCCGCCGGTCCCGCCGGCCCCGCCGGTGCCGCCGGTGCCGTTGACCGCCGCGCCGCCGGCGCCGCCATCACCACCGGTGCCCGGAGTGCCCGCGTTACCGCCCGCACCACCTTCACCTCCGGTGCCGCCGTCGACGTCCCCGGCGGCATTGCCACCGGCCCCGCCGGTACCGCCGTCACCGCCAACCCCATCAGCAGTCGATTGGCCGCCGTCGCCACCGGCCCCGCCGGTACCGGCGTGGCTTGGGCCCGTGATCGGCCCGTCCGCCGGGGTTGCGACGCCACCGCTGTCACCGCCGGCGCCACCGTTGCCGCCAGCACCTCCGCTAGGGCTGGTTCCAATGCCCATGAACCCGGGACCGCCGGAACCACCGCGACCGCCGTTGCCGCCGGATGCGGTGCCGTCGCCACCGGCACCCCCATCACCGCCGGTCCCGGTCGTTCCACCGCTGCTGCTACCACCCGTCCCGCCGAAGCCGCCGTTGCCGCCCGCGCTGACCACACCCGTGCCGGTCGCGCCGTCGGCACCGGCCGAACCCGCACCGCCGTTGCCGCCGGCGCCGCTGGTGCTGGCGCCACCGGCACCGCCGGAGCCACCGTTGCCGCCGATGCTCCAGGTGGTGGTGCCGTCGCTCCAGCCCAGGCCCTCACCCGCGCCGCCACCGTCGGCACCGTCGCCACCGTTTCCGCTGGTGCTGCCGCCGCCACGACCGCCGGCGCCGCCGTTGCCACCGCGCAGGGTCCCGTCGCCGCCGTTGCCGGCTGCGCCACCGGCGCCACCGTTGCCGCTGGTGCTGGAGCCGCCGGCGCCGCCGCTGCCGCCGTTGCCGCCGGTGGTAGCCACCGTGTTGTCGCCGAGGCCGCCGTTACCGCCGAGGCCGCCGGTGCCGCCGGTTCCGCCGGTGCCGCTCTCGCTCTCACCGCCAGTACCGCCGGCGCCACCCACGCCGCCGCGGCCCAGCACACCCAGGCCGCCGGTACCCCCGTCACCGCCGTTACCGCCGGCGCTAGCGCCCAGCGAGTCCCCGCCGGCGCCACCCCTGCCTCCCGCTCCGCCGGTTCCGAAGGGGGCGTCCGGGTTGGTCGGGTTCACACCGGTGCCGTCACCGCCGTTACCGCCGGTTCCGCCGCTTCCACCGGTGCCACCGCTACCGGCGTCACCGCCGACGCCGCCGTTACCGCCGATCCCGATGTAGCCACCGTTGACGTCCGTGGCCGCGTCACCGCCGTTGCCGCCGTTGCCGCCATCCGCGCCGTCGCCGGCCGCCCCGGCGCTGCCGTAGAACGAGCCGGCGTAGTAGTCGGAGCCGCGGGCGCCGCCAGCGCCACCGTTTCCACCCTGGCCCCCGCCGCCGCCGTTCGCGCCGTTGGCGTCGCCAGTCACGCCGTCACCGCCGTTGCCGGCCGCGCCGCCGGCGCCGCCCTTGCCGCCGTCACCGAACATGTAGCCGCTGCGGCCGCCTGCGCCGCCGGTGCCGCCGGCCCCGCCGGTCTGACCTATCCCTGTGCCGCCATTGGCGAAGGTGCCCGCGGCACCATCCATTCCGGCACCGCCGGCCCCGCCGGCACCGCCGTTGCCGAAGAACCAGGCCGCAGCGGCGCCGCCGTCACCGCCGGCACCGCCAGCACCGCCTTCAGCGGTCGCAGCACCGCCGGCACCGCCGTTGCCGCCGTTGCCCATCCACCAGCCGCCGGCACCGCCGTCGCCGCCGGCCGCACCGGCACCGCCGGCACCGCCATCGCCGCCGTTACCCAAGAACCCGAGCGCCGAGCCGCCGTCACCGCCGACCACACCGGCCGTGTCACTGCTCCAACCGTCGCCGCCGTCGCCGAACCACAGTCCGCCGTCGCCACCGTCGGGACTGTCGGCGGTGCCGTCGACACCGTTGCCGATCAGGTACAGGCCGGACCAGTCATTGATCATTCCGTCGATCGACATGCCGAGCGGACTGGTGATCCAGAGTTGCGCCATGTTGTGCAGCGGCTCGTAGAACCACTGGTCCATGATCCCGGTCCACGAGAATGCGTCGCCGGCCGCGCTGCCCGAGCCGCCGAACAACGCATCGAGGTCCCAGGTGGCCGCGGCGCCACCGACGTCGCTCGAGGACCAGGAGCTGACCAGGTCGCCGAAGATGTCACCGAGGTCGAAATCGACATCGGCGTATGCGGCGGGCGCCGCGGCCAACGGGGCCATCCCGAAGGCTAGGAATGCGCCCACCGCGCTGGTGGTGCCGATCAGACTGCGGTACCGCGCTCCGGTGCTGTCAGGCCGGCTGCTGCTGTGACGACGACTCATTTGCGAACACCTCTCCTGTGAAGCGGTTCTGTAAAGCAGTTGTGAAGGTTGTCGGGTCAGATTTCGAAGGCGCTGGGGCTCTCGGTCAGCTACCGAGCGCCGCGATCAGATCGGTGAACCAGTCGCTGGCCGCCGCGTCCCCGGCGCCACCGTCGTCGAACAAGCCGTCGGGAACGGTCGGGAAGTCGATGCCTGCACCCGGCGGGGTGACCACGATCGGGTCCTTGCCGTCCCACCCCGAGCCCAGCAGGGTTCCCACCGTCTGAGACCAGGCCTCCATGGCGGCGATCGGACCGACTCCTTGGCCGGCGATGCTGATCTGGAGCGGAAGACCCAGGAGCGCCTCAGCATTGAGGTCCAGACCCAGGCTGTTGAAGATCGAGCCGCCCACTGCGGGCACCGACGCCACGATGTCGCCGTTCTCGCCGGCCACCTCCCACGGACCCGAGGCGACATCGCCGGGGGTGAGCAGGCCGCCGAAGGCGAACTCCAGATGGGTGATGGTGCCGGGTGGCATCGGCAGCAGACCCGATTGCTCGATCAGCGGGATGAGGCTATCCAAGTTGAGGGTGGCGCCGTTGAGGTAGCCGTCCGTCCAGCTGGCCATGATCTGGTTGAAGCTGTCGCCGTCTTGGATGGCGTTCATCATCGCGACCCAGGGGGCGATCATCGGTCCGAGCTGGCCCATGATGATGCCGCTCAGCGGCGAAGCCAGGAAATTGATGATCGGCGTGAGCAGGTCGGACTGGTCGGCCGGCAGGAACTGCGGTAGCAGCGCGAAGAGCAGGTCGTGGCCGAAGGCCGGCGTGGGACTGTTGATGTCCGTACCGCTGATGGTGTGCAGAATGACCTGGCCGATCGTGCCGGTGAAGCCTTCGTTGATGTCCGCGCCGCCGCTGGCGTTGATCAGCGTGTAGCCGGTCATCACCGCGTCGAGGTTGTGCTGGAACTGTTGCATGACGGCCGGGATCGTCGAGGGGTCGTCGAGGATCTGCTGCCACAAGTTGCCCTGGTTGGCCAGCATCTGCTGAAGGCCCACCCAAGGCGCCAGGAAGAAGTTCTGGGAGAGGGTGGAGAGGTTTTCCGACGCCTGGTTGAACACCGCCGTCCACGGCGCCAGCAGGTCGGGCAGGCCGCCGTCGGCGGTGAGTGCGACATCTCGGAGGGTGGGAACATCTGCCATCGGGGTCACCACCGGGGTGGCGGCGATCAGGCCGGAGCCGACGATCGCGATACCGGCGGTGACGTAGGGGCGAAGGGTTTGCTGCACAGCCATCTCCTTTTGTGAGGTGCCGCCCTCGGCGAGCGCCTCAGGGAGTCAGGCGCTGCCGTGTTGTTCCTGAAAATCACGCTTATTCACTGATGTGATGCAGAACACTAACCGTGAAGTAGCTAAGACACAAGCACCTTCGTCAAATATTCCTCGCGTATCTCCACAGGTCGCAGCGCCTCGACTCCTGCCAGCGATCGCTTGGGTATGCGCGGCCTGAGAATCTAGTGGAAAGCTGTGTACTTTTATAACCCTGTTTACGTATCGATACTGGTATGTGTCATAGATGCGAATCGGTGTACAGCTGTCCTACTCGGGTGGATTCAAAGAGGCGGCCGAACAGGTCGTCGAGCTGGAACGGGCCGGCATCGACGTGGTCGCGGTGGCCGAGGCGTATTCGTTCGACGCGGTCAGTCAGCTGGGCTATCTGGCTGCCAAGACCTCCCGCATAGAGCTCGTCTCGGGGGTCCTGCCGATCTACACCCGCACCCCCGCCCTGCTGGCGATGACGGCCGCCGGTCTGGACTTCGTCTCCGACGGCCGGTTCCGGCTGGGTATCGGCACCTCCGGGCCGCAGGTGGTGGAGGGCTTCCACGGCGTGCCGTTCGACGCCCCGCTGGGGCGCACCCGTGAGGTGGTGGAGATCTGCCGCGCGGTGTGGCGCCGCGAGCGGGTGAGCTATGACGGCAAGCACTATCAGCTGCCGCTGCCGGCAGACCGCGGCACGGGGCTGGGCAAGCCGTTGCAGCTGATCAACCACCCGGTGCGCGAACGGATCCCGATCTCCATCGCTTCGCTGGGCCCGAAGAACGTCGAGCTGACCGCCGAGATCGCCGAGGGCTGGCAACCAGTCTTTTACTACCCGGAGCGCGCCGCCGAGGTCTGGGGTGACGCGCTGCGGGCCGGCGCGGCCAAACGGGATCCGGCGCTGGGCCCGCTGGACGTCATGGTGGGCGCATCGCTGGCCATCGGCGATGACGTCGAGGACCGTCTGGCCTGGGCGAAACCGCAACTGGCGCTTTACATCGGCGGGATGGGTGCCAAGGGCCGCAATTTCTACCACAATCTGGCCACCCGATACGGCTTCGGCGAGGTGGCCGACCGCATCCAGGAGCTCTACCTGTCCGGGCGCAAGACCGAGGCGATCGACGCCGTCCCCGACGAGCTGGTGCGCCACACCTCCTTGATCGGGCCGCGCGGATTCATCGCCGAGCGGATCGCCGCGCTAGCCGAGGCGGGCGTGACGACGCTGCTGGTCGGTGCGCTGGCCAACGAGCCGGCCGAAGCGCTGCGCTATGTGCAGGAGCTGCGCGCACTGGTGCCGGCCTGACCCGGCAGGAGCACACGCGCATGGGCCGGGTGTGGCCCAGGACACTCCCCGGGCCAAGATAGGGCCATGGACTTCACGCCGACGGTGACGACACCCACCGCAGAAACGATGGTTGAGCTGCTGCAACGGCAAGCCGAGCGGTTCGGGGACAAGTTGGCCTTCAGCTTCTCCTACAACGGCGACGACGAGGACCGCAGTGAGCTGAGCTTCCGCGAGTTGGACCGCCGGGCCCGCGCGATCGCGGCGAATCTGCAGCGCCACGACGTCGTCGGGGAGCGCGTTCTGGTGCTGGTGCGCCCGGGTCTGGACTTCATCGCCGGGTTCTTCGGATGCCTCTACGCCGGCGCCGTCGCGGTTCCGGTGCACCAGAAGCTGGCGCCGCGCCTGCAGGTCGTCGTCCCCGACGCGCAGGCACGCTTCGCGCTCACCGCCACCGAGACCCAGCGGGCCACGCGGGCCGCGGTCGCCGGCATCGCCGGGGAACCCGAGCAGTGGTTCTTCACCGACGCCGAACCGGCAGACGCCGAGGCGTGGGTGGCCCCGGTGATCCACACCGACTCCCCGGCGGCCATCCAGTACACCTCGGGCTCGACCCGCTCACCCAAGGGTGTGCTGCTGAGCCACGGCAACATGCTGCACAACGTCGACGCCATCCGTCAGGTCTGGAACGGCGACGAGAACGCCAGGGGCGTCTTCTGGCTGCCGCCGCACCACGACATGGGTCTGGTCGGCGCGATCCTGTCCATGGTCTACATCGGGGCCAGCACTGCGCTGATGTCGCCGACCGCGTTCATCAAACGCCCGATGCGCTGGCTGGAACTGGTGTCGCGGCATCGCGGCGTCATCACCGCCGCCCCCAACTTCGCCTACGACCGATGCGTGGAGACCAGCACACCCGAAGAGCGTGCCGCACTGGATCTTTCCTGCATGACCGTCGCCATGAACGGCGCCGAGCCGGTGCGCGCCACGTCGCTGGCGGCGTTTGCCGACGCCTTTGCCCCGGCGAATTTCCAGATCTCGTCCTGCTACCCGGTGTACGGGCTGGCCGAAGTCACCCTGCTGGCATCGGGCGGGTGCCCCACCGGGATGCCCGGGGTGCGCTATGTCGATCGGGCAGCGCTGGCCGAGGACCGCATCGTCGACATCGCACCCGACGATCCCGCCGCCGCGACGTTCGTGGGGTGCGGTCAACCTCGCCAGTCCGACGTCGCCATCGTCGACCCGGTGACCCGCCGGCCCTGCGGACCTGACCAGGTCGGCGAGATCTGGGTCGCAGGACCCAACGTCGCCCTCGGCTACTGGAACAGGCCCGAGGAGACCGCGCAGACATTCGAGGCCCGGCTGGCCCCGCCGGGCGACCCCGACCGCGGACCGTTCCTGCGCACGGGTGATTACGGGTTCCTGTGCGCCGGTGAGCTTTTCATCACGGGCCGCTGCAAGGACCTGGTCGTCGTCGACGGGCACCGCTACTACCCCAACGACATCGAGTTCACCGTGCAGGAGTGCGACCCGGTGCTGGTGGCCGGCCGGGGCGCGGTGTTCGCCACCGATGCCCCACCCGGCGGCATCGAGCAGCTGGTCATCGTCCACGAACTCGACGGTGCACAGGCCGGCGAGACCGACCTGAACGGCGTCATCGACAGGATCCGGACCGCGGTGGCCACGCACCACGGAATCGCCGCCGACGCTGTGGTTTTGGTGCACCACCTGTCGATGCCCACCACGTCGAGCGGCAAGATCCAGCGCGGCCAGTCCCGTCAGCAGTTCATCGATGGCGCACTGGCGGCCGTCGCCGAATGGCGGCGCGACCCGGCCGACGAGCTGTCGCTGGAGCAGCTGGAGGCGGCGGCGAAAATCGCTTCGGCGCTGCAGACCTGGGGCAGCCGCCAGGGCTGAGTGAGGCTCAGCCCGGGTTCAGCGGGTTGATCCGGCGCGGGCCCCGGGCGTGGCGGTCTGTGCGGCCATGCTCTTCTCATTCTTTTCACCGCCCCACCTGCGGTAATTCCTCCGCAGCGGTCTCGCAAGGGGTCTTCGCCGGGAGGTCGGGCGCCGGCTCGGGGACGGGTTCGGGCTCCTGCTCGCGACCGGTGTTCTCGACCGCCGGCACCGGTTCGGTGTCGGCGACCGCCTCGGCATCGCCGACCGTCTCGGGATCGCCGGGTTCGGGTTCCTCGGCGTCGACGTCCCCGGCCGTCTCGACCACCGATTCGGGTTCAGGATCGTCGGGGCCCTGGGAGTCCGCAGCGGCGTCGCCGCCGTGCTCATCGACTCCGGTCGGTTCGCCGAACGGGTCGTTGTACGGTTGTTCGCCCAGGGGGGCGCCCAAGGCGTCGGCCAGCCGCGGAATGAGCCCGCCCAGTCCGCCCAGCCCGCCAAGGCCACCGCCCCCGGCCGGCAGCCCTCCCCCGGGCAGACCCAGATCACCGGGCAGTCCCAGACCGGACGGCAGCCCGAGATCGGCCGGCCGCACGTCCTCGGCCGGCGCGGGTTGCACCGGCAGCGCAGCACCCGAGTCTTCGCCGGGCAGCTCCGGCGCTGCGGCCACGAGACGCTGCGCCGCCGCCGGCGGGGCAACGGCGTCCGGGCCCATCGGCGCCACCGGCGCTGCCTCATCGGATCGCCAGACCGGCCCGAGTTCACCCGGGGTCGCGAAGACCACCCCGGCGCCGGGACCGACCGCCGCGGCTGCCGCCCGATAGGCCGCCGCCACCCGGTCGTGCGCGGATCGCACAGCCGGCACCCATTCGCCCCGAATGTCGTTGTCCACGTATGGGATCACCTGCTTCTCGATCACCTCGGCGGCGTGTTTGTCGCCGGTGCCGGAACTCACCGCACTCGCGGCGGCCAGCCACGCCGGGCGCTGAGCGCCCACCCGTTCGTCGACCGCCAGCACGGTCGCCACCTTGGCGTCGACCAGCTGCCACAGCTCATCGCGCAGTCCGGCGCATCGGGCGGCGGTCTCGCGCAGGCGGGCGCACAACTGCGCACCGGCCTCACAGTGCCGGCGCAGAAACTCCGCTGCGGCATCGGCGCCCGGCCCCCGCCACGCCGCAGCCAGCTCGACCAGTTGCCCGCGCTGGCGGCGCAGCACATCATCGGCGGCCTCGGCCAACGCCCCCAGCGCCGCACAATCGCTGTCGAGCAGCTGCAGATCCAAACCTGCTTCACTGTCGTAGCGGTCGAACAGCTGCCCGTCGTAGCCGGTCAGATCCGGATGGCGATAGCCCAGTCGGCTACCGGCCGAGACGTAGGTCTGGGTGTGCGCCACCGCATCTCGACCTTCGGCCAGCCGGCCCGCCACGTCGTAGCGCGGGGCCACCTCAACCGACCCGATCCGCCGCGACCGACTCGGCGCTCCGGTACCGCTGCAGCCCGGCCCGCAGCACCGCGGCGATCTCGGTGCTGGCCCGCGACCAGCTGGTCAGTTGCGGCGCAAAGCCGTCCAGCGCACGCCGCAGCGCCTCGCCCGCCGCGACGTAGTCACGCCCGGCGAGGCTACCGTCGAACCTCAAGGCACCCAGCCGGATTCGGATGGCGGTATCGAGATCTGCCGACGTGGCTTCGAAGCAGTCCGCCACCGATCGCAGCGCGGCGGCGTCGAGGTACAGCTGTTGTCGTCCCATACCGGGTAGGACGCTGCGCGCGCCCCGGCGGTTCCGCCCCATCGTGTCCGCGGGGCGAAAGATCGCCGCCGAACACAGGCGCCGGAGGCAGATCAGCGGGTGCGCACGGTTTCGGCGACGCTGAGCGCGATCTGGCGCGCGGTGTCCTCGTCGGCGGCCTCAACCATGACGCGGACGAGCTGCTCGGTTCCGGAAGGCCGCAACAGGATCCGGCCGGTGTCGCCGAGTTCTTCTTCGGCGCGCCGCACCGCGGTGCGCACCGCCAGTCGGCCCACCGCCTCGGCCTTGTCGGTGACCTCGACGTTGATCAGCACCTGCGGCAGGCTGCGCATCGCCGAGGCCAGGACCGCCAGCGGAGTACCGGTTTGCGCCATCCGCGCCATCAGCCGCAGACCGGTGATGATGCCGTCACCGGTGGTGGCCAGTTGGGGCAGCACGATGTGGCCGGACTGCTCACCGCCGAGGGTGAACCCGCCGGCCCGCAACTGCTCCAGCACGTAGCGGTCGCCGACGTCGGTGGTGCGCACCTCGACGCCCGCCTCGCGCATCGCCAGGTGCAGCCCGAGGTTGCTCATCACGGTCGCCACCAGAGTGTCGCCGGCAAGTTCACCGGCTTCCCGCATGGCCAGGGCCAGCACGACCATGATGGCGTCACCGTCGACGATGTCACCGGCGGCGTCGACGGCCAGGCAGCGGTCGGCGTCGCCGTCGTGGGCCAGGCCCAGATCCGCGCCGTGCTCGAGCACCGCCGCACGCAACGGTTCCAGGTGCGTCGAGCCGCAGCCGTCGTTGATGTTGAGCCCGTCGGGGTCGGAGTTGATCGTGATCACGGTGGCGCCGGCGGCCCGGTAGGCGCGCGGCGCGGCCTGGGAGGCCGCGCCGTGGGCGCAGTCCACCACCACGGTCAGCCCGTCCAGCCGAGTTCGGTTGGTTTCACCGAGGTGGCGCAGATAGCAGTCCAGGGCGTCTTTGGCGTCCACCACCCGGCCCAGCCCGGCGCCGACCGGTCGCAAGCCCGGCCCGGCCGCGACCAGATCCTCGATCTGGTCCTCGGTGGCGTCGTCGAGTTTGTGACCGCCCGGGCCGAAGAACTTGATGCCGTTATCGGGCATGGGGTTGTGCGATGCGGAGATCATCACCCCGAAGTCGGCTTCATAGGCGCCGGTCAGATAGGCCACCGCCGGGGTAGGCAGCACGCCGGCCCGCAGGGCGTCCACGCCTTGGCTGGTCAGCCCGGCGATGACCGCGGCTTCGAGCATCTCGCCGCTGGCCCGCGGGTCACGACCGACCACCGCCACCCGACGCTCGGTGCCGGTGGACAGCCGCTGGGCCGCCGCGCTGCCCAGCGCGACGGCCAGTTCCGCGGTCAATTCGCGGTTGGCGACCCCGCGGACGCCGTCGGTACCGAAAAGTCGACCCATAACTATCCTTTATCGCCGCGAGCGTGCGTGTTCCCGGTCCGACACGCCGGTGCCGGACCGGTTCCACGCTCCCCCGCAAGCGGGGGGTACCCCCAGCTCGCTGCCAGAACGATCAGCGCTTGCTGTACTGAGGCGCCTTGCGGGCCTTCTTCAGGCCGTACTTCTTGCGCTCGGTGGCCCGCGGGTCCCGGGTCAAGAAGCCGGCCTTCTTCAGCGCCGGCCGGTCCTCCGGCTGCACCAGGATCAGGGCGCGGGCCAGCGCCAGCCGCAACGCGCCGGCCTGCCCGGAGGGCCCGCCGCCGTCGAGGTGGGCGTAGACGTCGAAGCTGTCCAGGCGGTCGACGGTGACCAGCGGGGCCTTGATCAGCTGCTGGTGCACCTTGTTCGGGAAGTACGCCTCCAGGGTCCGCCCGTCCAGGTTGAACTTGCCGGTGCCGGGCACCAGCCGCACCCGCACCACGGCCTCTTTGCGGCGGCCGACGGTCTGGATGGGACGGCCCAGGTCGTGGGGTTCGTAGCTGCTCGGGGCGGCCTCGGCCTGCACCTCTACGGTCTCTTCGACCTCAACAGTCTCGGTGGGCTCAGGGGCCTCGGTGGTCTCGGCACCTTCGATTGCCGTCTCGGTCATTGCGTCACCTGCTTGATTTCGTACGGGACCGGCTGCTGAGCGGTGTGCGGATGCTGGGGACCGGCGTAGACACGCAGCTTGGTCTTGATCTGACGACCGAGCTTGTTCTTGGGCAGCATTCCCAGGATCGCCTTCTCCACGACGCGGTCCGGGCGGGTCTCCATCAGCTCGCCGATGCTGCGCTTGCGCAGCCCGCCCGGGTAGCCCGAGTGGCGGTAAGCCATCTTCTTCTGCAGTTTGTTGCCGCTCATGGCGACCTTGTCGGCGTTGATGACGATGACGAAGTCACCACCGTCGACATTCGGCGTGAACGTCGGCTTGTGCTTGCCGCGCAGCAGGTTTGCTGCCGCGACGGCGAGCCGGCCGAGCACCACGTCGGTGGCGTCGATGACATACCACGACCGTGTGGTGTCACCCGCCTTCGGCGTATAGGTGGGCACAGCGCTTACCTCTCTTTAGAGCCTCGAGCCGGGTCTTCCCGGTTCTGCGGATCCCGGGGCGAGCCGGGGGCCGGTCCAGCGTGGACGGGGGGTGGTTCTCGGCGACCGACAGTGACCCGAGGACCCGCTATGCCAGGACGGCACCGCACGCCAAACGAGCAGCTTACCGGCGGGAATCCGAGCAGGTCAAAACGAGGCTTCAGCCGCTTCGGACGCGGTCACCGCCGGTAGACACACCGGTGTGGCCCCGACGGCTCTCCATCCATCGGGGCCACACCGTCTTCGGGGGCGGCCTCTCCTACCTCCCCCAAGCGCCCGCGGCCCGACGGTCGGCGTCGGCGACGTCTGCCGCGCCGTCACGTACCGCGTTGCCCAACTCGAACAGGATCTGGTTGAGCGCGTCGACGGCGTGCTGCCACCTGAGTTGCTCGGCGTGGTAGGCACCGGCCGCCTCCCGTGTCCACACCTGCTGCAACGGTGCGATCTGCGACCGCAGTTGTTCGAGCGCGCCGTTGAGCCGGGCGCCCGTGGAGTGGATCTCCTGACGGACGGCGTATTCGATCTCCTCGAAGTTGTACGACAGTGGGGTGTCCACGGCTGCCCCTCAGATGCGGTCGCCGGCGGCGGCGATGCGGTGCGAGTGGGTCTCGGCAACCTCCCGCAAGGCGCGCTCGTTGAGGCGAATGGTCTCGGCGATGCGTGCCAAGGCGTGGTTCAAGCTCAGCGATTCGGCGTTCCAGCGGTCCAGGACTTCGTGGAACCGGGCCGCGGCCAGGCCCGACCAGATGGACGGTGGAACGGCCCGCATCCTGGCGACGAACGCCTGCAGCATTCCCCGGATCTCCTCGTTGCGGGCGTCGGTGGCCGCCGCCACGGCGTGCATGACGTCGAAGTCGGCGCTGAGCGTGGTGGTGGTGGCTGCGGGTGTGCTCACATCTCCCCCATATCGGTCGTTGGTAGATATGTAGTTGGACTGCGGCGGGGCGGTTTCGGTTCCCACTACCTCGCGGGGGGTGAGCCCAGCGCATGGGCGGAGCGCACCGCCTGCTCGCAGACCGCACGCAGGTCGTCGCCGCCGTCGGGTCCGCTCTGACAGCCGATGCCGATCCGTACCGCACGGTCGACCAGCACCGCCCAGTCGACGTGATGGTCGGTGCGCACCTCCCGGTAGGTCACCGCGGGCCGGCCCGCGCTGCTGCCCGCCGGGTCGAAGCCGACGAAGACCCCGGGCGTCTCGGCCTCGGCGAGCTCCATGGCACGCTGCAGCGGTTCGGCGATGGCGGCCAGGGTTTCCCCGCCGGCCGGCGCCTGGGTGATGTGCAGCATCAGCCGTGGGTCGTCCGGTGACACCACCTCCACCCGGGCCGATCCGGGCCCGGCGGTGACCCGACGCAGCGACCAGTCCGCCGGAACCTGTACCGCCACCCGGCCCTCCACCAGATTCGTCAGCGCCGTGGCGGTGTCCGGGTGGGCGTGCACGCCCACCGCGACGACGCTCAGCACGGCCGCCGCGGTCAGTGGCACCCACAGCCGCCCGCCGGTGCGGGCCGGTGCCGGGGCAGGTTCGGGGTTTGTCGGACGGGGTTCGGCGCGGCTGACCGGCAGCTCGTCGACGATCGTGACCTCGCCGGGCAACCGTTCGGCGATCATGTCCGCCAACGCTTGTGCGCCACCAACCCCGATCGGTGCGTCGATCAGCACGGCCCCGCGATCCCGCACCGCGGCGGTCACCCGGCGCGCCACGGCTTCGGCTACCTCTTCGGGCGCCCCGATGCGCGGTTCGGCGACGATGCCCGCGGCGGTGATGGCTACCAGCCGCGCGGCGATCTCGATGACCACCGCGGCCCGGAACGCCTGGCGCAGCAGCGCGAAGCGCGGCCGGGTGACGACGTCGTCGGCCAGCGCGTGCGCCACGGTGACAACCAATTCTACCCGCCGCGCCGGCCACCATGACGGGTGGATGATCTCGATGGTCTCGACGGTGACCGGGCAGGCCAGCACGCTGCGCAGCAGCTCCGGCACCTCGACCGGCTCACCGTCGACCAGCGCGACCGGGTCGTCGATCCACTCCAACGCCGCTGCGGCATCGGCGGATTCGGTGTCGCAGCACGACCTGCGGATGGTGGCCGGCCCGACTTCGATGACCGCGCGGTGCGTCATGGCTCCCAGGCCACCTGGATCAGCTGCTCACCGCGGGCCCGGGTGACCAGGGTGCCGCGCCCGGGCGGCAGCGGTCGTGGCCGAACCGAACCGATCAGCGCGGTGTCGGCCGGGTCGCCGCTCATCACCAGCCCGATGGCGCCCCGGTCGTGCAGCGCGGCCAGCACCGGCTCGTACATCGACCGCGCCGCCCCGCCGCTGCGCCGGGCAACCACCAGGTGCAGTCCGAGATCACCGGCCTGGGGCAGGTACTCCAGCAGCGGCGCCAGGGGGTTGCCCGCGGCGGTGGCCACCAGGTCGTAGTCGTCGACCAGGACATACAGCTCCGGACCAGTCCACCAGGACCGGTCGCGCAGTTGCTGCGGGGTGACGTCGGGCCCGGGCAGCCGCCGGGCCAGGCGGTCGATCAGGCCCGGGAGCAGGGCCGCACACGCCGCAGCCGACACGGCGTAGCCGGCCAGGTGCCCGGAGTCGACGACCCCGAGCAGGCTGCGGCGGTAGTCGACCACCAGCAGCTGCGCCTGATCAGCGGTGCGGGTGCGCATCAGCTCCCGGCACAACACGCGCAGCACCGTGGACTTGCCGCACTCGTTGTCGCCCAGGATCAGCAGGTGCGGCTGCCGAACGAAGTCAACAGTGACCGGGCCGCGGTCGTCGGCGCCCAGCAGCGGTCGGCTACCGGCCGCGGCCACCAGGTCAGCCCGTTCGACCACCGCCGGCGGCAGCGGGATCGGTGGTACAGCGTAAGCGGTGTGCCGCACCGGTTCCCATTCCTGCGGGAGCGCGACCAGCATGTGCAGGCCATCAGCTGTCAGGCCGCGCCCGGGCCGGTCAGTCGGTACCCGGTGCGCTTGGCGCCGATCCAGCTCGGATTCGGCCGGATCGCCCAGGCGCAGCTCGATTCGGGTGCCGATCAGATCGCGTAATGCGGGCCGGATCTCGGCCCACCGCGACGCGGACAGCACCACGTGCACGCCGTAGGACAGCCCACGGCCGGCCAGGGCGATGATCCTCGCCTCGACGTCGGCTTCACGGTCGAATTCGCGGCACAGGGCTGCCCACCCGTCGATCACCAGGAACACCTCGCCGGGCGGTCCGCCGTCGCCGACACCGTGTTCGCGCCGTGTCTCCCTGCGTTGCACGATCGCCTCCATTTCGGTGATCGTGTGCGCCACCGCGTCGGGCTGCCCGCGACCGGCCACCGACCCCACCTGCGGCAGCCAACCCAGCTCGGTGAGGGCGCCGCCGCCGAAGTCCACGCAGTAGAACGCGACCCGTGTCGCGTCGTAGACGGCGCTCAGCGCGGCGATCAGCGTGCACAGCGCCGTCGACTTGCCGGACCGGGGCGCGCCGACGACGGCGGCGTGTCCGGCGGCCCCGCCGAGGTGGACCACGAGCGGGTCGCGCCGCTGTTCGAAGGGCCGGTCGACGACCCCGATGGGCACGCTCAGCTCGGGGTGCTCGCCGTCGAGCAGTGCGCCCAGCGCCGGCGAGGAACCCAACGGCGGCAACCAGATCCGCCGCGCGGCCGGGCCGCGCCCGGACAACCGCTCTAACATCGCCTGCAGTACGGTGCGGCCGGCCTGCTCGGGCGCCGGTGCGGCCGAACCGTTCGGGGCGGCGGTGAACAATCGCGCTTCGCGCGGCGCCGGAAGGGCTCCGGGGCACCCGCCGGAGACGTATGCCGTCTGGAATCGGGTGATCTGTCCGTCGGCGGTGCGCAGGAATCCCGCCCCGGGAACGTTGGGCAGCTCGTGGGCATCGGGTACGCCCAGCACCAGCCGGGACTCGGCGGCCGACCCCGTCTTGAGGCACACCCGGTAGGACAGGTGCGATTCCAGCCCGCGTAGCCGCCCCTCCTCGAGGCGCTGGCTGGCCAGCAGCAGTTGTATGCCGAGCGAGCGCCCCAACCGGCCAATCGCGACGAACGTATCGATGAAATCGGGTTGCTGGTCGAGCAGTTCGGAGAATTCGTCGACGATCACAAGCAATGTCGGAAGGGCCGGCAGTGTCATCGGTGCGGCCCGCCGGGCCTGCGCGTAGCCGCCGATACCGGAAACCCCCGTGGCGCGCAGCAGCTCCTGGCGCCGGTGCATCTCACCGGCCAGGGCGTCACGCATCCGGTCGACCAGCGGCGCCTCATCGGCGAGGTTGGTGATGATCGCGGCCACATGGCGTACTTGTTCGAAACCGAGAAAGGTTGCACCGCCCTTGAAGTCGACCAGCACCAGATTCAGGTCCGCTGGTGAATGCCGGACCGTCATACCCAGCACCAGAGTGCGCAGGAACTCGGATTTGCCCGAGCCGGTGGCACCGATGCACAGCCCGTGCGGCCCACTGCCCCGCTCGGCGGGCTCCTTGATGTCCAACCACACCGGCCCTCCGGCCGGGTCGGTGCCGAACGGGACGCACAGCCGCTGCGCGGGGGTGCGGTCCCACCCGTCGGCCGGGTGGTAGCCCTCGACAGCACCGATGCCCAGCAGCTGTGCCCAGTCCGCCGGCCCCCCACCACCGGAGTCGGCCCGGCGGTGACCGGCAAGCTGCTGCGCGCACACCACCGCCTCGGCGATGGCGAGGAAGTCCGGCCGGGCGCCCTCGGGATCGCTCAGCGCCGCCGCGGTCACCGTCAGCCGTCGCGGGGCGCCGGGGGCGCCGGGGGCGATCACCGTCAGGCCCGCGTCCGCGCTGTCGATGACCACCACCGCCCGCCGGCCGGCCAGCGCGGTCTCGGCGGCAGCCAGGCTGTGGTAGATCAGCCGCAGCGGCCCCGTGGCGTCGACGGCCGAGGGATGTTGATGGTGGGGCAGCCATTTGAGCCAGTCCCACAGTGCGGGTGCATCGGTGACGGCCGCGATCAGCACCACATCCGGTCCGTGCAGGATCGCCAGCTGGCAGATCATCGCCCGTAGCAGGCCGCGGACCCGGTCGGCCTCGCCGTCCAGCAGCAGCGGTGCCGGCCCCAGCAGGGGCACCGTGACCGGAACCTCGGGCACCGTCGCGTGGGCGCTCAGGAAGCGGCTCAGGGCGGCCTCGGTGAAGGGGTCGACGCGCCGCACCGGATCCTTCGGCGGTGGCACCAGCCGGGTGGCCAGACCGACCGGTCCGATCCCCACCCTGACGCAGCCGAAGTCGGTATCGCCGGGCCGGCGCTCCCACATCCGGTCGCTACCGGCCAGCATCCACAGCGCATCGGGCTCCGGATGGGTCCGCGCCAGAAACGAGCGCTGCCGGGCGGCGGTATCGGCGACGGAGTCACGCAGCGCGGCAAGATAATCCAGGTAGTCGTCGCGAGCGTCGTCGATGTCCTTGGGGCCGCGGCCTCGCCCGGCCACCACCGCCGAGACCAGCATGGTCAACGGCAGCAGCGCGAACACCGGGCTGCGCGCCGCCGGAGACCCCGCACGGTAGAGCACCACCGTCATGGCGAGCACCCCCACCGCCGACACGGCCGGCACCAGCCGGGTCAGGGCGAGGCCGCCTTCCGACCGGTCCACCGATGGCGGTGCGGCGACGGCGATTTCACCGGCCGGCGGCGCCGGCGGAGGTTCCGCAGTGCGTCGCAGCGCGATCATCGGCACACCGTAGACAGCCCGCGAACGGCCGGCAAGTCAGCTGTGGAACACCGAAAACACCTGCGCCGTCATCGCGCTACGGTGCGCAGACGGCGAGAAGCGAGGAGGCAGCGCGTGTCGGTTCCGGATTCGGGTCTGCGTCGGGTCGCGGTGCACGCCGACACCGCTCACGCCGATCTGGCGCTCCCGGCCGGGGTGCCGGTGGCGGCGCTGATCGCCGCCATCGTCGACCTCATGGCAAGTCGGGACGGCCCGCACCCGTTGCGCCCCTACCGGCTGGGCCTACCGGGACGAGCACCGCTGGACTCCTCGAAGACATTGGCACAGCATGAGATCGGCGACGGCGCCGTGTTGGTGTTGACGCGCGCGGACGACCCGGTACCCGACCCGCGTTTCGACGATCCCGCCCAGCAGGTGGCGGCCACGGTGCGGGCAACGGCACGCCCGTGGAGCCCGGCGGCTCGCCGGTTCACGGCCGTGCTGGCGGCATCCGGCCTGGCCGGAGTCGCCGGTTTCGTGGCGGTCCCCGGTGGGCCCGGCGCCCCCAACGCGCTGTTGGCCGCCGCGGCGGCCGGGACGGTGGCCGTGTCGGCGGTGCCGTCGTGCGGGAGCGGCGGTACGGTGCGCGCGATGCTGTGCTGTCTGGCGGGGGTGGCGGTGGCCGCTGCTGTCGTCGGGATAGCCTGTGCCGCAACCGGTGTCTCGCTACAGGCAGCCGGTGCGGTGTCAGCGGCCGGCGCGGTCGTTTTGATCCGGGCTGCCGGCCGGGTCGCGATCGCGGTGACCGGGCTGTCGCGCCGGCCGGTGGCCGACCGTACCGATCGCGCCCGGGATCTGCTGACCGGGCTGGTGGCCGGATCTGCGGCGGCGGTGGTGCTGGGTGTGGCCGGGGTGGCCGCCGGGCAGCAGGGTGCCGGGGTGCCCCGCCTTGTCGGTGTCGCGTTCGCGGTGGCGGCCGGTGCGGCGCAGTTGCTGCGGGCCCGCTCGCACACCGACGGTACGCAGGTCGCGGCGCTGGTGGCCGGGGGTGTCGGCGCGCTGGGGATCGCCGTGCTGGCCGCGGCAGATGCGGCGCCGCACCGGGTGTGGCCGGCCGCGGTGGCGGCGGTGCTATCCGGTGCCGCAGTCGTTTTCGGCTTCACCGCACCGGCCCGGTCCCCGTTTCCGCGGCGCTGCGCCGAAGTGCTGGAAGGCGTGGCGCTGGGCACGCTGGTGCCGCTGGCCTGCTGGCTCTGCGGGGTGTACGGGGTCGCTCGCGGACTGGGTCTGGGCTGAGGCGTGCGCAGCAGCCGGATCACCCGGATCGCCGCGGCCGCTGCGGTCGCCGGGACCACCCAGTGCGTGCCTCCGGCGAACGCGGTCGCACCACCGCCGATCGACAACTCCCGGCTGCCCGCCGCGGCACCGGCCGCACCGGTGCACCGCACCGTCCAGCGTGAGGTGTGCGCGGTGCCGGAGCTGGATCCGGCTGTGTCCCCCACCCAATTCGACGGGCTGGACCTGGAGGCGGTCTGGGCGCTCAGCCGCGGGGCGGGCCAGCGGGTGGCGGTGATCGACACCGGGGTGGCGCCGCACCGGCGGCTGCCCGGTCTGGTCGGCGGCGGCGATTATGTGTTCACCGGCGACGGCACCCAGGACTGCGACGGGCACGGCACACTGGCCGCCGGAATCATCGCGGCCGCAACAGACCACGCGGCGGACCGATTCAGTGGGGTGGCGCCGCTGGCCACCGTGATCGGTATCCGCCAGTCCAGCGCCAGATTCGCCGCCGTCGGCGACGCCGCGGGTGTGGGCGACGTCGACACCCTGGCGAAGGCGGTGCGCATCGCGGCCGACCTGGGAGCATCGGTGATCAACATCTCGGCGGTGGCCTGCCGGCCGGTGGGCTCCGGTCTGGACGACCGGGCGCTCGGCGCCGCCCTGGCCTATGCGGTCGAGACGAAGAACACCGTCGTAGTCGCCGCGGCGGGCAACACCGACGACGGCTGCGATGCCGATGGGCCGATGATCGTCACCCCGGCCTGGTACGACGACTACGTGCTGACCGTCGGCTCGGTGGACGCCCACGGCGCACCGTCGGCGTTCACCCGCGCCGGCCCCTGGGTCGATGTCGCCGCGCCCGGCGAGGGAGTGCTGTCGCTGAGCACCGTCGGAGATGCGATGGCCAACAGCGTCGGCGGGGCGGTGGTTCACGGCACCAGTTTCGCCGCGCCGGTGGTCAGTGGGCTGGCGGCGCTGATCCGGTCCCGCTTCCCGGGGTGGACACCGCGGCAGGTGATGGACCGGATCACCGCCACCGCGCACCATCCCCCGGGTGGCCGCGACGACGTCGTCGGGGCCGGTGTGATCGATCCGCTGGCGGCGGTCAGCTCCGAGGTCGCTCGGCACGCCCCGGACCGCCGGGGTGCCGACCCGGCGGCCCGCCCGGCGCCACCACCCCCGCCGCATCCGGAACCCGCCACCGCGCCCGCCGGGCTGCGCACCGCGCTGACCGGTACCGGGATCCTGCTGGCGTTGCTGCTGGTGGTGCTCACCGGCCGGGCGGCGGCAGCACGACGTCGTGCGCCAGCAGCGCCTGCTCCCGACTGAGCCGCGGGCCGGCCGGAAGCCCGGCGAGCATCGGCCAGGGCACCCCGTCGGGCGTGTCCGGCAGGCCCAGGCTGCGTGCCGCGGCGGCGTCGTCGACGGTGAACCGCACCCCGGTCTCGGTGATCAGGTAGCCGGCCCCATGACCGGAGGCACCGGCGGCCCGCACGTAGCCGCTTCGGCCCGGCGGCAGATAGACCGCGTCCAGGGCCGGGCCTGAGCCGTCGGCCTGGGCCAGCACCGTCGGCGCCGCACCGGCCGGCAGCGGCAAACCCACCCCGGCCGAGAGCGTGACGCCGACCGGGTCGTCGGCGCGCCAATGGGCGCACAGCGTCACCGCGGCGGCGGGCAACGTCGCGACGCGGCCGAGAACGTCGGCCGGTTTCGCCGGCGGCGCCTCGGGGATCGCCGCGAGCAACAGGGCCGAGACCCGCCGCGGCACGGGGGATTCCAGCATCGAATCGGCCGGGTTGACCGGGATCCGCCGGCCCCGCAGCAGCAGGTAGGCCGCCGCGGAATCCGAGCCGACCGGCACCGCCTCATCGGCGTCGATACGCGCGGATTGCGGCGGGTCGGCCCCGGCGATGAGGGTGGTGCCGGCCGGGCCGTCGCACAGCGACCAGGTTTGCGTCGGCGGCAGTGCCGTACCGAGCGCGCCGGGTGCACCCGGGATGCCCAGCGGCGGCCCCCGCCGGGCACGTCCGATCTCGGTGCCGCTCACCGGCCGCGGGTCGGCGGCTCCGGTGATCAGGCGCGCGGAGGCGAGGTTGAACACCGGGTGGACGGTGTCGCCGACCCGGACATACAGCGCCCCGGATGCACGGTCCAGCAGGATCGGCGCATCACCGAGTCCCGGTTGCGGCCGCAGGACGGCCAACACCACCGCACCGGCCACCACGATCACGCTGGCCAGGCAGCCCAGGCCCAACCCGGCCCACCCCGGCGCCCGATCACCGGCCACCTGGCCGCACCGCAGCGCACGCTCCAACCGGCGGGTTCCGATCCGGTGCGCGCTGAGCTGCAACTGTGTGGTCGTTCGTGCCGCCATGCGCCCCCGTTCCCGTGCCGACGACGCTAACGAGGCAGCGGCCCGGCGGCGTCCGGCCATCCACAGTCGCGTCCGGGGCGAAAACCGGCTTCGGTACCATTTCCGTTATGCGTTTTGTTCAGTTGAGCAGCATTTTCTCGGCGACGTTGATGGCGGGGGCACTGCTGACCGTCCCGTCGGTGGTTCCCGGTTCCATCCCCTCAGCGGCCGCGTACGACTGCCCCGATGTCGAGGTCATCTTCGCCCGCGGTACCAGCGAGCCGCCCGGTGTCGGCCGGGTGGGCCGGGCGATGATCGACTCGCTTCGGCAGCAGACCTCGAAGAAGGTCGACGAGTACGCGGTGAACTACCCCGCCGGCCGGCTGCAGCTGGGCGGCGGCGACGGCGCCAACGATGTGATCCGGCGCGTCAAGGACGCCGCCAACGTCTGCCCCGACACCCAGTTGGTGCTGGGCGGCTACTCGCAGGGCGCCTCGGTCATCGACATCGTCACCGGCACCCAGGTGGGCGGTATCACCTGGGGCAACCAGCTGCCCGCGGAACTCGCCGACCATGTGGTGGCGGTCGCGACTTTCGGCAACCCCGCCGACCGCGCGGGTGGCCCGATCAGCGCGCAGAGCGCCTTGTTCGGCTCCAAGGCCATCGACCTGTGCAACCCGGGCGACCCGATCTGTCACGAGGGCCCCGGCAACGAGTGGACCGACCACACCGACGGCTACATCCCGGCGCTGACGAGCCAGGCGGCGAACTTCATCGCCGGCAGGCTGCGGTCTCCCGGGCCGGTGCCCGACGCCGAGCCGCTCGTTCGCTGACAGCTGACCGGCCGCAACCGGTTTAGTTAGCACATCAAGTATTTTTTTCGTTACTATCCTTCGCTGTGAAGGCATACCGGATCCTGGCGGCCTGTGCCGCCGCCGCAGCACTGCTGATCAGCCCGTTTCCGTCGCCGACGGCGTCGGCCGACGGGTGTCCGGACACCGAGGTGGTGTTCGCGCGGGGCACCAATGAGCCGCCGGGCCTGGGCCGGGTCGGCGATGCCTTCGTCGGTGCACTGCGGGCCCGGACCTCCCGGTCGGTCGGCACCTATGCGGTGAACTATCCGGCCAGCTATGACTTCGGCCGGGCGGCCGACGGCGCCAACGACGCCAGTGGCCACATCATGTGGATGCTGGAGAACTGCCCGGGCACCCGGCTGGTTCTCGGCGGGTACTCGCAAGGCGCGGCGGTCATCGACGTGGTGGCCGCCGCCCCGGTGCCCGGCTTCGGGTTCACCGCGCCGCTGCCACCCGAGGCCGCCGACCATATCGCGGCGATCGCGGTGTTCGGCAACCCCTCGAACAAGATCGGGCAGCCGTTGACGAACAGCCCGGCGTACGGGTTCAAAACGATCGATTTGTGCACCGACGGCGACCCGGTCTGCTCCCCCGGGCGGAACTTCGCCGCCCACTCCGGCTACACCCCCGGCATGGCCAACCAGGCCGCCTCGTTCGTCGCCGGGCTGCTGTAGCACGTTAGTTCTTCCGCGTGAGGGCGTGTTTGCACACCGACACGCCGTCAAAGCCGTGCAACTGTGCACGCTCGCGCCCAGGAGGTCAGCTGGGCTTGCGCAGGTCCCGGGTGATGATGGTGCGCGCCCCCAGCTGGTCATCAGGCGGGTAGTCGACGCCGACCAGCGTCAGCCCGCGCGCCGGTGCCGCGGTGAAGTCACTGGATCGTCGGTCGGCGTTCAGCAGGTCGGCACACCACGCGACATCGCGGCGATGCTCACCGACCGCGAGCACCGCCCCGACCAGGGAACGCACCATCGACCAGCAGAACGCGTCGGCACTGACGTGCGCGGTGACCAGATCACCGTCGCGGACCCAGTCCAGGCGTTGCAGGTCACGGATGGTGGTGGCGCCCTCGCGATGACGACAGAACGCCGCAAAGTCGTGCAGCCCCACCAGGTGTCGGGACGCCTCGGCCATCGCGTCGATATCCAGCTGCCGCGGCCAGGCGGTGACGTAGCGGGCCAGTTGGGGCACCACCCCGTACGGCGCGGTCGAGAGCCGGTAGGCGTAGTGGCGCCGCAGCGCCGAGAACCGGGCATCGAAATCCGGTGCGGCCCGGCCGATCTCCAGCACCCGGACGTCGGCCGGCAGGAAACGCGCCAACCGCCTGGTCAACGCCAGGAATTCGGACTCGCCGTCCCACCGGGTCCGCGAGTAGGCGTGCTTGAGCGCCGCCGCCGGGACGTCGACGTGAGCCACCTGTCCGGTGGCATGCACTCCGGTGTCGGTGCGCCCCGCCGCGAACAGCCGCACCCGGGTGCGGAACACCGTGGACAGCGCGTCGTCGAGGACCCCGGCGACCGTGCGCTGCCCGGCCTGAACAGCCCAGCCGGCGAATTCCGTGCCGTCGTAGGCGATGTCGAGCCGAAGCCGGACGGCCTCGGCGGTGCCGTCAGGACTCGTCGGTGCCCTCGGCGGTCGCGGTGTCCTCAGCCGCGTCGGCAGCCTCGGTGTCCTCGGTGGCCTCTTCGACCTTCTCCTCGGCCTCGGCGGACTCGACCTTGGCCGGCTTCTCGGCCTTCTCGGCCTTGGCCGCCTTCTCCGCCTTGGCCGCGGCACGGCGGGCGCGGTCGGCCTCGGAGGTCACCGTCTTCTCCCGGACCAGCTCGATCACGGCCATCGGGGCGTTGTCACCCTTACGCGCCTCGACCTTGATGATCCGGGTGTAGCCGCCGTTGCGGTCCGCGAAGTGCGGGGCGATCTCGGCGAACAGCGAGTGCACCACGTCCTTGTCGCGGATCTTCTTGAGCACCTCACGCCGGTTGTGCAGCGTGCCCTTCTTGGCGTGGGTGATCAGCTTCTCGGCGTACGGTCGCAATGCCCGCGCCTTCGGCTCGGTGGTCTTGATCCGGCCGTGGGTGAACAGCGACGTGGCCAGGTTGGCCAGAATCGCCTTCTGGTGCGAGGACGACCCGCCGAGACGGGGACCCTTGGTGGGCTTGGGCATTGCTGGCTTCTCCTAAATGGGGCCGACCCCCGTATCAGGTAGGGCCGGGACGGAAATTTGTGTTACAGCTGTTCGGTTTCGGCGTAGTCCTGCTCGTCGTAGCCGGCGTCGGCCGACCAGGTTCCGGTGGCGACGTCGTAGCCCGCCACCTGCGACGGGTCGAAGCTGGCCGGACTGTCCTTGAGCGACAGACCCAGCTGGTGCAGCTTCACCTTGACCTCGTCGATCGACTTCTGCCCGAAGTTGCGGATGTCGAGCAGATCGGACTCGGTACGAGCGACCAGCTCCCCGACCGTGTGCACGCCCTCACGCTTGAGGCAGTTGTAGGAGCGCACCGTCAGGTCCAGGTCGTCGATCGGCAGCGCGAACGACGCGATGTGGTCCGCTTCGGCCGGCGACGGCCCGATCTCGATGCCCTCGGCCTCGACGTTGAGTTCGCGTGCCAGACCGAACAGCTCGACCAGGGTCTTGCCGGCCGAGGCCAGCGCGTCCCGGGGGCTGATGGAGTTCTTGGTCTCCACGTCCAGCACCAACTTGTCGAAGTCGGTGCGCTGCTCGACACGGGTGGCCTCGACCTTGTAGGTCACCTTGAGCACCGGCGAGTAGATCGAGTCGACCGGGATGCGGCCGATCTCAGCGCCCGACACCTTGTTCTGCACGGCCGGGACGTAACCGCGGCCGCGCTCGACGATCAGCTCGACCTCCAGCTTGCCCTTGTCGTTCAGGGTGGCGATGTGCATGTCCGGGTTGTGCACCGTCACACCGGCCGGCGGAACGATGTCGCCGGCGGTGACGGCACCCGGGCCCTGCTTGCGCAGGTACATGGTGACCGGCTCGTCCTCCTCGGAGGAGACCACCAGGCCCTTGAGGTTCAAGATGATGTCGGTGACATCCTCTTTGACACCGGGGACCGTGGTGAACTCGTGCAGCACGCCGTCGATGCGGATGCTGGTGACGGCCGCACCGGGGATCGACGACAGCAGGGTGCGCCGAAGCGAGTTACCCAGGGTGTAACCGAAACCCGGCTCGAGCGGTTCGATGACGAACTGGGACCGGTTGTCGGCCACGACCTCTTCGGACAGGGTCGGTCGCTGCGAGATCAACATGTGTTTTCCATCTCCTTCTCGGCACCCGCTATTTGATGCCGGTCAGTCCTGCACAGGTCAGTGCAGGGGTCTTACTTCGAGTAGAACTCGACGATCAGCTGCTCGGCGAGCGGAACGTCGATCTGCGCACGCTCGGGAAGCTGGTGGACCAGGATGCGCTGCCGCTCCCCGACCACCTGCAGCCAGCCCGGAATCGGGCGGTCGCCCGCGGTCTCCCGGGCGATCTGGAACGGCACCGTGTTGATCGACTTGTCCTTGACGTCGATGATGTCGTACTGCGACACCTGATAGCTGGGCACATCGACCTTCACCCCGTTGACGGTGAAGTGGCCGTGGCTGACCAGCTGGCGAGCCATCCGTCGCGTGCGGGCCAGGCCGGCGCGGTAAACCACGTTGTCCAGCCGGCTCTCCAGGATGCGCAGCAGTTCCTCGCCGGTCTTGCCGCCGCGACGGACGGCTTCCTCGTAGTAGCGGCGGAACTGCTTCTCCATCACGCCGTAGGTGAAGCGCGCCTTCTGCTTCTCCTGCAGCTGCAGCCGGTATTCGCTTTCCTTGATCCGCGCGCGGCCGTGCTGGCCGGGCGGGTAGGGCCGCTTCTCGAATGCCTGGTCGCCGCCGACGAGGTCAACACCCAGACGGCGGGACTTGCGGGTGGCGGGTCCGGTGTAACGAGCCATCTCTTCCTAACCTCCTAGACCCGGCGCCGCTTGGGCGGACGGCAACCGTTGTGCGGCTGCGGCGTGACGTCGGAAATCGCACCGACCTCCAAACCGGCGGCCTGCAGCGAACGGATCGCGGTTTCGCGGCCCGAACCCGGGCCCTTGACGAACACGTCGACCTTCTTCACGCCGTGCTCCTGCGCCTTGCGGGCCGCGTTCTCGGCGGCCAGCTGCGCGGCGAACGGGGTGGACTTACGTGAGCCCTTGAACCCGACGTGACCCGACGACGCCCAGGCGATGACGTTGCCCTGCGGGTCGGTGATCGTCACGATCGTGTTGTTGAAGGTGCTCTTGATGTGCGCGGCACCGTGCGGGACGTTCTTCTTTTCCCGCCGCCGGGTCTTCTGACCCTTCTTGGGCCCGGTCGCTTTCTTCGGTGGCATGACGATTACCTGGCCTTCTTCTTACCGGCGATGGTGCGCTTGGGGCCCTTGCGGGTGCGCGCGTTGGTCTTGGTCCGCTGGCCGCGCACCGGCAGGCCGCGACGGTGCCGCAGGCCCTGGTAGCAGCCGATCTCGATCTTGCGTCGGATGTCGGCCTGCACCTCGCGGCGCAGGTCGCCCTCGACCTTCAGGTTGCGCTCGATGTAGTCACGCAGCGCGGTGACCTGGTCGTCGGTGAGGTCCTTGGTGCGCTGGTCCTTGTCGATACCGGTCGCGGCCAGGATTTCGTTGGAGCGGGTACGGCCGATGCCGTAGATGTAGGTCAGCGCGATCTCCATGCGCTTATCGCGCGGCAGGTCGACGCCCACAAGTCGAGCCATGGGTGGCATTCCTCTTTCGTAGCGGAGGTTGTGATCCCAGCCCGTTCCCGGCTGACA
Organism: Mycolicibacter kumamotonensis; assembly: GCF_002086285.1. Taxonomy (GTDB): domain Bacteria; phylum Actinomycetota; class Actinomycetes; order Mycobacteriales; family Mycobacteriaceae; genus Mycobacterium; species Mycobacterium kumamotonense. Next base: position 103,869 of record NZ_MVHU01000005.1, read on the forward strand.
GCTCCGGGGCCCGGCCTCCGATCCGGGCGTATGTGAACTGGCCCATCTCTAAAGATGCCAGCCATTCACTGGTACTGGGAGGTCTGCATTCAGTTGTGGCTGGTGCCCGGCTACGCCGGGCCGGCGACTGCTAGCTAGCCCTGACGCTGCTTGTGGCGCGGGTCCGAGCAGATCACCATGACCCGGCCGTGCCGACGGATCACCCTGCACTTGTCGCAGATCGGCTTGACGCTGGGGTTCACCTTCACGGCTGCTGGGGTCCTGTTCTAATCGCTGGTTGGCTTACGTCTTCTGGGCGGCTGGACGATCCGGAGCTACTTGTACCGGTAGACGATGCGTCCCCGGGACAGGTCGTAGGGAGACAACTCCACGACCACCCGGTCTTCCGGCAGGATACGGATGTAGTGCTGCCGCATCTTGCCGCTGATGTGGGCGAGCACCTTGTGACCGTTCTCCAGCTCAATGCGAAACATCGCATTGGGCAGGGGCTCGACCACCCGGCCCTCGACCTCGATGGCACCGTCTTTCTTGGCCATTACTCTCCGGCGATCCTCCGTGTCTGGCTTACTTGTATATGTGCTTGCGCCCGCCGCGGCGCAGCATCGACTACGACTACAAAACGTGGGCCGGTGGCAGGAAATTCCAGGTAGATCCTGAGAATCTCAGACTGGGCACGCAAGAGTCGACGCGGAAGCCGCACCGTCGTCCCACGATACCCGTTGAAGAGCCCGGGCCAAAATCGTCGGCAGTGACAAACTGGTACGAACGCCCGACCGTTGTCACGCACCCGATGGGACGCACATGACCGAAGCACTGCCACTCAAACCCGACCTGGGCCGCTACGGCGTCTGGACCTTCGGCGCCCCCACACCCGAGCAGGCGACCGAGATCGAACGGCTGGGCTACGGCGCGATCTGGGTAGGCGGCTCACCGGCCGCCGAGCTCTCCTTCGTCGAACCGCTGCTGGCGGCGACCTCGACGCTGCAGCTGGCGACCGGGATCGTCAACGTGTGGTCGGCGCCCGCACCGGCGGTCGCAGAGTCGTTTCACCGGATCGAGGCCGCCTATCCGGGCCGGTTCCTGCTCGGTATCGGCGTCGGGCACGCCGAAGCCACCGCCGAGTACCGCAGCCCGTACCGCGCCTTGGTGGACTATCTCGACGCCCTCGACGCGGACGGGGTGCCGACCAGCCGGCGGGTGCTGGCCGCGCTGGGCCCCAAGGTGCTGAAGTTGGCGGCCGAGCGCAGCGCCGGGGCGCACCCCTACCTGACCACCCCCGAGCACACCGCGACCGCCCGGGAGCTGATCGGGCCGTCGGTGTTCTTGGCGCCCGAGCACAAGGTGGTGCTCTCCAGCGATGGTGCCGCGGCCCGCGCCGCGGGACGGGAGGCGGTCGGCTTCTATCTGCGCCTGTCGAACTACGTCAACAACTGGCGACGGCTGGGCTTCAGTGAGCGCGACGTGCGCGCGCCCGGCAGCGACCGGTTGATCGACGCGGTGGTGGCGCACGGCAGTGCCGACGAGGTCGCCGCCCGGCTCGGTGAGCACCTGGCGGCCGGCGCCGATCAGGTGACGATCCAGGTGCTGGGCGGCTGGGACCGCCTGCTGCCGACGTTGACGGAGCTGGCCGGGCCGCTGGGTTTGTGATTTCGGCGCGATTGTTCCCGCTGAGCGAGGGAAACCGCGCCGAAATCGCCCGGGGACCCCGGCTAAGGTTGCCCCATGCGTCTGCTGGTCACCGGGGGCGCCGGGTTCATCGGCGCCAACTTCGTGCACCGCACGCTCGCCCAGCAACCCGACGTCGCGATCACCGTGCTCGACGCCCTGACCTACGCCGGCAGCCGCGAATCGCTGGCGCCGGTGGCCGACCGGATCCGCCTGGTGCAAGGCGACATCACCGATGCCCCGCTGGTCACCGAGCTGGTCAGTGAGCTGGATTCGGCCACCGACGCGGTGGTGCACTTCGCCGCCGAAACCCACGTCGACAACGCGCTGGCCGACCCCGAGCCATTTTTGCGGTCCAACGTGGTCGGCACCTTCACCGTGCTGGAGGCGGTACGCCGGCATCGGGTGCGGCTGCACCACGTCTCCACCGACGAGGTCTACGGCGAGCTGGCCCTCGATGACCCGCGCCGGTTCACCGAGACGACCCCGTATCACCCGTCGAGCCCGTACTCGTCGACCAAGGCCGCCGCCGACCTGCTGGTGCGGTCCTGGGTGCGCTCCTACGGGATCCACGCGACGATCTCGAACTGCTCCAACAACTACGGGCCGTATCAGCACGTGGAGAAGTTCATCCCGCGCCAGATCACCAACCTGCTGACCGGGCGCCGAGCCAAGCTGTACGGCAGCGGCGCCAACGTGCGCGACTGGATCCACGTCGACGACCACAACAGTGCCGTCTGGCAGATCATGACCCGTGGGCATCCCGGGCGCACGTACCTGATCGGCGCCGACGGCGAACGTGACAACCGCTCTGTGCTGCAGACCATCCTGCGGCTGATGGGCCACGACCCCGACGACTTCGATCACGTGCCCGACCGGCCCGGCCACGACCTGCGCTACGCGATCGACCCCTCGGCGCTGCGTGACGAACTGGACTGGAAACCCGAACACACCGACTTCGAGGCCGGACTGCGGGCGACGATCGAGTGGTATCGCGCCAACCAATCCTGGTGGGCGCCACTGAAAGAGGCCGCCGAGGCCCGCTACGCCGAGCTGGGGCGCTGACGTGACATTCCGCGAACTGGCCATCCCGGGAGCCTTCGAGCTCACCCCAACCCAGCACGCCGATGACCGCGGGCTGTTCTTCGAATGGTTCACCGACGACGAGTTCACCGCGTTCGCCGGGCACCGCTTCGAACTGCGCCAGGCCAACTGCTCGGTGTCGCGCGCCGGGGTGCTGCGCGGTCTGCATTTCGCCCAGGTGCCGCCCGGGCAGGCCAAATATGTGACCTGCGTGTCGGGGGCGGTCTTCGATGTCGTCGTCGACATCCGGGTCGGCTCACCGACGTACGGGCGCTGGGATGCGGTGCTGCTGGACACCCGCGAGCGCCGGTCGGTGTACCTCGCGGCCGGACTGGCCCACGGATTCGTTGCGCTGCAGGACGATTCGACGGTGATGTATCTGTGCTCGGCCGGCTACGACCCGCAACGCGAGCACACCATCTGCGCCACCGACCCGGAGATCGGCATCGACTGGCCGGATGACCACCCCGTGGTGCTCTCCGAGCGCGACCGCAACGCGCCGTCGCTGGCCGAGGTCCGTGCGGCCGGGCTGCTGCCGAGCTGGGATCAGGGCTGAATCCGCATACGCCCGAGCGCCTTATTCGCGGCTACAGATCGAGGACCAACGCGAGTGCCTCGTCGACCCGCCCGATCTCCTCGATGGTCAAAAAGCCGACCGGCTCGGTAAGTCGGCGGAGATCGACAGTGTCGAGCTGGTCGCACATGACCAGAGTCTTTTGATCGGCAATGGTGACGACCGGCCGGAAGCTGGCTTCCCGAGCGCTAGTGCTGGTGAAGGCCACAATCCAGGTGCTCAGAGCAAGCCAGTCCGGTTGCAGCACCACGGCGAACCGGCGGCCCTTCTGCTCGTGGCCCGTGCCTCGCGCCGGCAGCCGGTAAACCTCACCCTTCATGCAGCGCCGCCCGATCCTGCTGGATCGCCCGGATTTCAGCAAGATCGACTGGATCGTCCTTGATGGCACGCGCTTCTGCCGCGGCCACTTGGCGGCGTTCGTCGCGGCGCATAGCTGCCAGTGCGGCCAGGATGACCTGGTCGGCGCTCTGCCGCCGGGAAGCCCCGATCTGAAGGAGCAGATCACGGGTGCTGGTTTGGACCTTGACGGTAGTGGTGTCGGCCATGACGCGCAGTCTACCCCCGGTAGACCGCGTGTTGCGAGGATCACATGCGGTCGAGTTTCCGCCCACGGCACCCGCCCTCGCATTTACTAGGATATCCTAGTATTCTCGTTGGTGGCTCGAGCTCACGACACACATTCCCGGGATGGCACATGACCGCTCAAATTCCACACTTCATCGATGGCCGCCGCACCGCCGGCCAGTCACAGCGCAGCACCGACGTTTTCGACCCCAACACCGGCGCCGTGCAGGCGACCCTGCCGCTGGCCAACACCGCCGACGTCGACGCCGCCGTCGCCTCGGCCGCCCAAGCACAGAAGGGCTGGGCCGCCCAGAACCCGCAGCGCCGGGCGCGGGTGATGATGCGCTTCATCGACCTGGTCAACACCCATGTCGACGAGCTGGCCGAGCTGCTCTCCCGCGAACACGGCAAGACCCTCGAGGACGCCCGCGGCGACATCCAGCGCGGCATTGAGGTGATCGAGTTCTGCGTCGGCATCCCGCACCTGCTCAAGGGCGAACACACCGAGGGCGCCGGGCCGGGCATCGACGTCTTCTCGCTGCGCCAGCCGCTCGGTGTGGTCGCCGGCATCACCCCGTTCAACTTCCCGGCGATGATCCCGCTGTGGCAGGCCGGCCCCGCGCTGGCCTGCGGTAACGCCTTCATCCTCAAGCCGTCCGAGCGCGACCCCTCGGTCCCGGTACGGCTGGCCGAGTTGTTCATCGAAGCCGGGCTGCCGCCGGGCGTGCTGCAGGTGGTGCACGGCGACAAGGAGGCCGTCGACGCGCTGCTGCACCACCGCGACGTCGCCGCGATCGGTTTCGTCGGCAGCTCCGACATCGCGCAGTACATCTATTCGACGGCGACCGCCCATGGCAAACGCGCCCAGTGCTTCGGCGGGGCCAAGAACCACATGATCGTGATGCCCGACGCTGACCTGGACCAGGCCGTCGACGCGTTGATCGGCGCCGGCTACGGCAGTGCCGGCGAGCGGTGCATGGCGATCAGCGTGGCGGTGCCGGTCGGCGACCAGACCGCCGAGCGGTTGCGCGCCCGGCTGACCGAGCGGATCAACAACCTGCGGGTCGGTCACAGCCTCGACCCCAAGGCCGACTACGGGCCGCTGGTCACCCGCGCGGCCCTGGAACGGGTCAACGACTACATCGGCCAGGGCGTGGCCGCCGGCGCCGAACTGGTGATCGACGGCCGCGAACGCGCCAGCGACGACACCCAATTCGGTGATGCCGATCTGACCGGCGGCTTCTTCGCCGGTCCCACGCTCTTCGACCACGTCACCACCGAGATGTCGATCTACACCGACGAGATCTTCGGCCCGGTGCTGTGCATCGTGCGAGCGCAGGACTACGAAGAGGCCTTGCGGCTGCCCAGCGAGCACGAGTACGGCAACGGGGTGGCGATCTTCACCCGCGACGGCGACACCGCCCGCGACTTCACCTCCCGGGTGCAGGTCGGCATGGTCGGGGTCAACGTGCCGATCCCGGTGCCGGTGGCCTACCACACCTTCGGCGGCTGGAAGCGCTCCGGCTTCGGTGACCTCAACCAGCACGGCACCGCGTCGATCACCTTCTACACCAAGGTCAAGACCGTCACCCAGCGGTGGCCGTCGGGTATCAAGGACGGCGCCGAATTCCATATCCCCACAATGCAATAGGCGCTGAGCAAGTGAACACAGCAATGGATGACGAAGAACGGGTGATCGTCGAGACCGCGGCGGCGTTCGCCGAGAAGCGCCTCGCGCCGCACGCCCTGGACTGGGATGCCACCCACCACTTCCCGGTCGACGTGATGCGCGAAGCCGCCGAGCTGGGCATGGCGGCGATCTACTGCCGTGATGACGTCGGCGGGTCCGGGCTGCGCCGCCTGGACGGGGTGCGCATCTTCGAACAGTTGGCCATCGCCGACCCGGTGATCGCCGCCTACCTGTCGATCCACAACATGTGCGCCTGGATGATCGATTTCTACGGCACCGAGGAACAGCGCAAGACCTGGGTGCCGCAGCTGGCACCGATGACCGCGGTCGCCAGCTACTGCCTCACCGAACCGGGCGCGGGATCGGATGCCAGCGCGCTGAGCACCCGGGCGGTCCGGCACGGCAGCGATTATGTGCTCGACGGCGTCAAGCAGTTCATCTCCGGCGCCGGCGTCTCGGACGTGTATGTGGTGATGGCCCGAACCGGCGACGACAGCCCCCGTGGCATCTCCACGTTCATCGTCGAAAAGGACACGCCCGGACTGAGTTTCGGCGCCGCCGAGCAGAAGATGGGCTGGAACTCCCAGCCGACCGCGCAGGTGATCCTCGAGGGCGTGCGGGTGCCCGCCGAGGCGATGCTCGGTGGCCCCGACGGTGAAGGCACCGGTTTCTCGATCGCGATGAACGGCCTCAACGGCGGCCGGATCAACATCGCGGCCTGCTCACTGGGCGGCGGCCAGGCCGCGTTCGACAAGACCGGCAGTTACCTGGCCGACCGGGCGGCGTTCGGCAAGCCGCTGCTCGACGAGCCGACGATCCGGTTCACCCTCGCCGACATGGCCACCGCGCTGGAGACCTCCCGGCTGCTGCTGTGGCGGGCGGCGACCGCCCTCGACGACAATGCGCCCGACAAGGTCCAGCTGTGCGCGATGGCCAAGCGCTACGTCACCGACGCCTGCTTCGGCGTCGCCGACTCCGCGCTGCAGCTGCACGGCGGCTACGGGTATCTACGCGAATACGGTCTGGAGAAAATCCTCCGGGATCTGCGGGTGCACCGCATCCTGGAGGGCACCAACGAGATCATGCGGATGGTGATCGGACGGGCCGAAGCCGCCCGCGTCCGGTCCGGGCAGTAGCCGGCGCAAAGGAGACACCTTGGCAATCGTGGCGTTCCTCGGGCTGGGCCACATGGGTGGGCCGATGTCGGCGAACCTGGTGGCCGCCGGGCACACCGTGCGTGGCTTCGACCCGGTGGCGGTAGCCGCCGCGGCCGCCGAGCAGCACGGGGTGAGCATCCAGCCGTCGGCTGCCGAAGCGGTGGCCGGCGCCGATGCGGTGGTCACCATGCTGCCGCACGGGGACGCGGTCAAAAGCTGCTACGCCGACATCCTGCCGGCCGCCCGGCCGGACACCCTGTTCATCGACAGCTCCACGATCTCGGTCGCTGACGCCCGCGAGGTGCACGCGCTGGCCGGCTCGCACAGGTTCGCCCAACTCGACGCACCGGTGTCCGGCGGCGTCGCCGGTGCGGTCGCCGGGCGGCTGGCGTTCATGGTCGGCGGCAGCGAAGACGCAGTGCGGCGGGCGACCCCGGTGCTGGAGCCGATGGCCGCCAAGATCATCCACTGCGGTGCGGCAGGCGCCGGCCAGGCCGCCAAGATCTGCAACAACATGGTGCTGGCCGTGCAGCAGGTCGCGGTCGCCGAGGCGTTTGTGCTGGCCGAAAAGCTCGGGCTGGCCGACCAGGCCCTGTTCGACGTGATGACCGGGGCCACCGGAAACTGCTGGGCGCTGCACACCAACTGCCCGGTTCCCGGTCCGGTGCCCACCTCCCCGGCGAACCGGAACTTCGAGCCGGGGTTCGCCACCGCGCTGATGAACAAGGATCTGCACCTGGCGATGGACGCGGTGTCATCGACCGGCGCGCGCGCCCCGCTGGGCAGCCACGCCGCTCAGATTTACCGGGACTTCGCCGCCGAGCACGCCGCGCAAGACTTCAGCGCCGTCATCAATGTGCTGCGCGGAAGCTGAGCGCCTCCCCGGCTATTTCGCGATCGCCATCACCGCACCGGGCCTCAGCCAGCCGATGATCTTCACGAGCGTGGCGTCATCGATCGCCACGCAGCCCGCCGTCGGCCCGCCGTCGGTGGCGTGAAAGAAGTAGGCGGAGCCGGCACCGGGTGTGCGTGTTTTATTGATGCCGATGACCACCGCGTGCCGGTACTGCGGGATGGCGAGGTTCTCACTGGCCGCCGTGTTGAACGAGCACTGGGCCTTTTTGCACACCTGCATGGTGTTGTAGGTCGGGCTCGAGGGGTCGCTGTCCCACCAGTGGTCTGATCCGACCTGCACGTACGGCAGGCCGCCGCCGGGATTGGGCGCGGTGCCGAACGCCGAATCGAGCGGGTAGGTCCCCATCGGGGTCGACGGCTCACCTTCCTTGGTTTGCGGGGTGATGCCTGCCGAGCCGACATGGGCCGGAATCCCGGCCGCGACCGGTGTCCAGCCCGTGCGGGTCCGCTGGTAGACATCGATCTTTGCGGTCGAATGGCCCACTGCGACAACCGAAACCACCTGGGTGGCGTTGCCCACCGAGTTCCCGAACCACGGGATGACGTCCGCGGTGGCCGGTGGAGCAGTCACCGATATCGCGCTCGCGCACAGCAGAACCACCAGTCGGCGCACCAGATCATGGTCGGCGACCGGCGCCGGCAACGTCAAACACAGACGAAACAGCCGGGCCCGGCGGCTCATGCGACGCGATAACGCCGGGCGTATACAACCACGACCCCGCCATGTACATTTTTTCGAAAGTGTCCAGAGGAGGCTGACAGATGACGGGCGTCACAACCTCGAAGCGCCGGCGGCAACGCAGCGATCGATGGGTCCCGATCACGGTGGCGATCACCTTGGCCGCCGCTGCGGCCATCGCAACGAAAACACCCTCGGTGGCCCTCAGCAATCCTGATGACCTGGTCGTCCGTCAGCCCAGCCCGCCGCTTGCCCTGGCCCGCCCGCACATCGCGTACCAGGTTGGCGGCCACGGTGATGCCCGCGTCAGCTATATCACCGGCAGCGGCGAGCTGGCTGTCGCCACGGTGACGCTGCCCTGGTCACTTGATATCGAGATGTCCAGTCCGATGCGACCCGCCAGTGTCACCGCCACGACACTCGGCGGCGGCGCGCTGACGTGCCGGCTGGAGGTCGACGGCGCTGAGCAGGACGCCCGCGAGTCCGAGCCGGGCGCCGGCGTAGTGCTGTGCAGCGTGGTGTCGGCATGACGTCGCCTGTCCGGCGCATCCGCAGGCGTGCCCCCGAGTCGATTCGCCGGCTGGCGGTCCCGATCATCATCGGCTGGGCCCTACTCGCCGGCGTGCTCAACGCGTTGGTGCCGCAGCTGGAACGGGTGGTCGCCGAGCACTCCCCGCCGTTCCTGCAGGCCGACACCCGATCGGCGACGGCGCTGGTGAACATGGCGCGTGCCTTCGGCGAAGGCGACACCAACAACACCGTCTACGTCGCCCTCGTCGCCGAGCAACCGCTCGACTCCGCGGCTCGCTCCTACTACACGCGGCTGGTGGGCACCCTGCACGAGGAACCGCTCGTGCAGTCGGTGCGCGACCTGTGGTCGGATCCGATCGCCGGCGCCGCAGCCGAAAGCGCCGATCACCGCATGGCCTATCTGCAGCTGTGGCTGCAGGGCAACATGGGGGAAGCACGCTCGTTCGAGGCGCTCGACCGCGTCAACCAGCTCGCCGCGCAGACCAAGCCGCCGCAAGGACTGCAGGTCTATGTCACCGGACCTCCCGCGGTGATCATCGACGAATTCCGCACCGCAGATCGCGATGCCCTGATCCTCTCAGGAATCGCCTGCGTAGTGATCCTCGCGATGCTGCTGCTGGTCTACCGGTCCCTGGCGACCGCGCTGGTGCCACTGATCTCGGTCGGACTGGCGCTCCTGGTCGCCCGCCCGGTCATCAGCCTGCTCGGCATGCACGGCGTGGTCGCAGCATCGATGTTCGCTGCCGCCATGTCAGCCGCACTGATCCTGGGGGCCGGCGCCGACTACGCGATCTTCTTCATCGGCCGCTACCACGAGGCGTTGCGGGCCGGCCGAAGCCGCGCCGAGGCGTACGCGGAGGCGTACCTGGGGGTCAACCACATCGTCGTCGCGTCGGCGCTGACGATCGCCGGGGCATGTTCCTGCCTGACGTTCGCGCAGATCTCAGTGCTGCAGACCGCCGGAATCCCTTGCGCGGTCGGGATTCTCATCGGGCTGGCCAGTGGACTTACCCTGACCCCGGCGCTGGTCGCAATCATCGGCCGCAACGGCCGGCTGGACCCGGTGGCCGGGACTGAACGCCATCGCCGGTGGCGGCGCATCGGCACCGGCATCGTGCGATGGCCACAGCCGACCTTCATCGCTGCCGCCGCTGCCTTGACGGTGCTGACCCTGGCCCTGCCGACGATGCGGATCTCCTTCGACGAGATCGGTGTGCAGCCCGACGACACCCCGAGCGTCCGCGGCCTCGCCGAACTCGACCGGCACTTCCCCCACAATCAGGCGACCCCGGACTTCGTCACGATCACGGCCGACCACGACATGCGCAACTCGTCGGATGCGATGGCCATCGAAGAGGTCAGCCGCGCGCTGACCCAGCTGCCAGATGTTCAAGGGGTGCAGTCGATCACCCGTCCTACCGGGCACCTGCTCGCCGAGTCGATGCTGGTGAACCAGGCCAGCGCGCTCGGCGGCCAGCTGGAGCAAGACAGCCAATTGGCCGAGCAGCGGTTGACCGACCTGCGCCGAGCCGATGACGGACTGGGCTCGATACTGCGGACAGTCGAGAACCTGCAAGGCCGGTTCGGCGACGCCGACTCGGCCCTCACCGCCACGGACAGCGGTATCCGCCGCGCCGGCGAGGGCGTGCAGTCGATGTGGCGCAGCGCCGAGCAGCTCACCGCTGCCCTGGAGCCGCTGCGCAGCATGGTCTCGACAAACCCGCACTGCGCGACCGATGCGCTGTGCGGCGCTGTCCAGCGTGCGCTGCAGGACTACGACCGCTCACCGCTGCCCGTCGCCTTCGACGGCCTGCGCACGGCAGCCGGCGCAACCGGCGCCGTGGCCGACGACACCGGCCGGGCAACCGAGTCGATCCGCGCAGCGGTGCGCAACCTCACCGGCGTGAAGCAGGAGCTAGTCGAGTTACGCGGCATCATCGGCCGGGCCGTCGGTACCTTCGACGCGCTGCTGCCCCAATTGGACACCGCCAACGGCTACCTGCGCGAAATCGGCGACAACTACGGAGCCAGCGAATCCGGGGCGTTCTATCTGCCGCAGCGGGTCTTCGACGATCCGCGCTTCGCGACGGCGGTGAACGCGTTGTATGCGCCGGACGGCAAGACCACCCGGTTGCTGGTTTTCGGCGACACCTCGGCGTTCGGGCGTTCGGGAATCGAACGGGCACGCGAGATCCAGCGCGTCGCCGAGCACACGTTGCGCGGCGGCCGGCTCGCCGGCGCCGTCATTCAGGTCGGGGGAATCGGCGCGACGTTCTCCGACATCGACCAGATCATTACTCGTGACTTCAAACTGTTGGTCATCGTGACCATGCTGCTGGTGTTCTCGGTCGTGCTCACGCTGTTGCGGTCGCTGGTGGCCGCACTTGTCGTGGTTACGACGGTCGCGGTGTCGTTCGGCGCGGCACTGGGCGCCTCGACATTGATCTGGCAGCACCTGCTGGGGTTACCGCTGCACTGGGTGGTGCCGCCCTTGGCATTCATCGCGCTGGTCGCGGTCGGATCGGACTACAACCTGCTATTCACCGCACGGTTCCGCGAGGAAGCGCCGGGCGGGCTGCGCACCGGGATCATTCGTGCGTTCGCCGGGACGGGAAGCGTAGTCACCGTCGCCGGCGTGGTGTTCGCCGCCACCATGTTCGCCATGCTCGGCAGCAGCCTGACCAACGTGATGCAGCTCGGCTCGACGGTCGGAATCGGCCTACTGGTAGACACATTCCTTGTGCGTGCTGTGATCGTGCCGGCCATCGCCTCCCGGTTCGGGATGTGGTTCTGGTGGCCGCTGCCGCGGCAGCAGGTGTTGGGCGTTCAGGCCGGCCGGCCGTGATCGATCACCAGGCGCACGACGCGCGGACCCGACAGAAGATCCTGCGGGCCGCCCTGGACTGGGCCTCGGAAACGGGATTGTTGCAGTTCTCGATGAACGGTGTGGCCAAACGCGCACGCATCGCCCGGACCACTTTGTACCTGCATTTTCCCGGCAAGCAGGCGTTGATCGACGCCGCGATCGACTACGAGATCACCGCCTTGATGGAGTCGGTGCGCAACGTCGTCGAGATCTACGACAGCCTCGATGACCGGGTAGTGCACGGGTTCGCCCACACCTATCGAGAGATCGCCTCGAACGCGGTCCTACAGGCTGTGCTGCAGGTCAATCCGCAGCTTCTCCTCCCGCACCTCATGGGCCGGACCACGACATTGCAGCGCGGCCGGCAATTCGCCACCACACTGGTCCGCCCGGGCGATCTGCCGCCGCACCTCGACGCCGAGCTGCTGGGCGACTACGCGGTGCGGCTGATGGAAACCCTGGTGTTGTCTCCCCCGCCGTCGTTCACCGCGCGGCCCGGCGGCCCGGAAGAGTGGGCGCGCCGGTTCCTGCTACCGGTCGTGCACAGCAAACCGCCGGACGAGCCGGCGCCCGGCAGCTGACCGGTCAGCCTGCTTCGCGGCAGCTGAACCGGGCCACCACCCGCTGCGCCTGCAGCTCCCGGCAGCCCTTGGCCGACAGCCCGTCGTAGCCGTCGGTGTCGGCGAAGATCGCCGGCAGGCCGATCGCCGCGGCGGTCCGGGCGCCGGCCTCGGATCCGGCGATCACCAGCGACTCGCCGGCGACGATGCCCAACTCCCACAGCGCCAGCCGGTAGAGCTCGGCGTCACCCGCGGGACCGGTGAGGTCCTCGGCGGAGACGATGGTCTCGGTCATGCCGTCGCCGATCAACTCGCGCACCCGGGCCTGCACCCAGTCGCGCGGCCCGGCGCCCACCACGGCGACCCAGAGACCGTTGGCGAACAGGCTCAACACCAGGTCCACCAGACCAGAGCGCGGCTCGCCGTCGGGGTCGGCAAGGGCATCGATATCGAAGATCACCGCTTGCAGCGGGTACACCTCGGCGTCGGTGTGCACCTGGTCCCACCAGAACGGGCGGCCAGGACTGGTCCATGTCGCGAGCTCAGTTGTGATCGGCATAACAGTGAGGGTGCCCGAAAACTGGCCCGGCCGTCCTCCCCCATTCGGGGGAACCGCGCGGGGAAACCGCGGCGCGCATCCGGGGCCTTATTGTCATCTCATGCCCGTGCGACTGGTCCTCGTCGACGATCACGAGATGGTGATCGAAGGCCTACGGGCCATGCTCACCGCGTTCGCCGACCGCATCGAGGTGGTCGGGCAGGCGATCAACGCCGAACAGGCGCTGGCCGTGGTCGCCGACACCGACCCCGACATCGTGCTGTGTGACGTGCGAATGCGCGGTGAGAGCGGGCTGGACCTGTGCCTGGCGCTGCGGGAACGCGACCCGGACCGCCGGGTGGTGATGCTCTCGGTCTACGACGACGAGCAGTACCTGTTCGAGGCGCTGCGGGTCGGCGCGAGTGGCTACCTGCTCAAAAGCATCAGCAGTGACGACCTGGTGCACCAGATCGAGTTGGCCCACCGCGGCGAGACGGTGATCGACCCGGGCCTGGCCGCCCGGGCGGCCGGCACCGCCGCCCGGCTGCAGCGCGACGAGTTCTGGCCGGGGGCGCGCCAAGGCCTCACCCAGCGCGAGAGCGAGATCCTGGGCTACATGGTCAGCGGGCTGTCCAACCGCGGGATCGCCACCAAGCTGGTAATCGGCGACGAGACCGTCAAATCGCACCTGCGCTCGATCTACCGCAAGCTCGGGGTCTCCGATCGCACCGGCGCGGTGGCCACCGCGCTGCGGGAAGGCATCTACCGGTGAGCTCCTCGGGCCAGAACCGGTCCCGCGCCCGCAAAGCCACCACGGTGCGGGATTTCGTCGACGCCAACCACGAGCTGGCGCTGCTGCGCGAACTCATCCAGGCCGCCTCGAGCGGGCCCGGCGTGGAACCGCTGGCCGCCGCGGCCGCCCGGATGATCACCGCGGCCACCGGCACCGACGTCTGCTTCGTGCACGTCCTCGACGACACCGACCGTTCCCTGACCCTGACCGGCGCGACCCCGCCGTTCGACACCGAGGTGGGCAAGATCCGGCTGCCGCTGGGCTCGGGGGTGTCGGGCTGGGTGGCCAGCCATCGCGAGCCCGTGGTGATCAGCGACAACAAGGAGGCCGACCCGCGCTACCTGCCGATCGAGTCGCTGCGCGGCCGTGACTTCACCTCGATGGTGTCGGTACCGATGGAGACCGATCCGGGCGGGCTGGTCGGTGTGCTCAACGTGCACACCGTGGCCCGCCGCGAGTTCACCCACGGCGATATCGAGCTGCTGCGGGTGATCGGGCAGCTCATCGCCGGCGCGATGCACCAGGCCCGGCTGCACCGCCAGCTGGTGGCCCGCGAACGCGCCCACGAGCTGTTCGTCGAGCAGGTGATCGAAGCCCAGGAGATCGAGCGGCGCCGGCTGGCCGGCGACATCCACGACGGCATCTCCCAGCGGCTGGTGACGCTGTCCTACCGGCTGGATGCGGCCGCCCGGGCGGTCGGTCACGATCCCGACGAAGCGTCGGCGCAGCTCGATGCCGCTCGTGAGCTGGCCGGGCTGACCCTGCAGGAGACCCGGATCGCGATCAGCGGGCTGCGGCCGCCGGTGCTCGACGACCTGGGCCTGGCCGGCGGGCTGGCCAGCTTGGCCCGGTCCATCCCGCAGCTCAAGATCGAGCTGGATCTGGCTGAGACCCGGCTGCCCGAGCACATCGAGCTGGCGCTGTACCGGATCGCGCAGGAGGGCCTGCAGAACGTCGTCAAGCACGCCGCTGCGACGACGGTGCGACTGGGGTTCGCGGTCACCACCGATCCGGGCATGGCCCGGTTGGAGATCATCGACGACGGGGTGGGTTTCGACACCTTCGAGCACCCGGTGGGCGGCGACGAGATGGGCGGCTACGGGGTGCTGTCGATGGCCGAACGCGCCGAGCTGGTCGGCGGCCGGCTCAACATCCGGTCGCGCCCGGGTGCGGGCACCGCTGTCACCGCCACGATCCCGGTGCCCCATCCCCAGCGAGCAGACACAGAATCGCCCGATCCCGGCGGAATTTAGGCGATTCTGCGTCTGCTCGCGGTAGAAGCGGTGGAAACCGAGCGGCTAGAAGTCCCCGGCATTACGGCGGAGGGTCTCGATGGCCGATGACAGGGTGCGGGACTCCTGCGGGGACATCCCGATGTCGGCGAACACCTCGCGGTTGAGGCTGTCGGTGGCGGCCGCGACCGTCGAGCGGCCCAGGTCGGTGATCGACACCAGGGTGGTGCGGCCGTCGGTGGGATGCGGCACCCGTTCCACCAGGCCGGCGGCCTCCAGTCGCCGGATGGCGTGCGTGACGCTGGTGACGTGCACCTGCAGCCGGTCGGAGGCCTTGGTGATCGGCAGGGCGCCCGAACGGCTGAACGCCAGCAGCCGCAGCAGCTCGAACCGGGAGAAACTCAGGTCGTAGGGCCGCAGAGTGGCCTCCACGCGGGCCAGCAGGATCTGGTGGGCGCGCATCACCGACGTCACCGCGACCATCCCGTCGGCGACCTCGCCCCAGCCGGCCCGTTCCCAGTTCGCCCGCGCCAGTGCGATCGGGTCGCGATCGTCGGAGGGGTGCGAGTCCACGCCCGTTCTTATCACTTTTCGGCCCCTCCGCGTGGGAAGTGAACTCCACCCCGTTTTACGTCGTGAATCCAGGTGTGGTGTCGAACACGGCGGCCCGTCGGTCCCTGCGGATTCTGGTGGCCGGTGCCGGTGTGAGTGGTATTGCCGCGGCCCGGGGGCTGCTGCGCGACGGGCATGACGTCACCATGTTCGAGCAGCGGCCGCAGCTTCGGGCCGGCGGTGGCGCGGTGACCATCTGGCCCAACGGCGCGACGGTGTTGCGGCAGTTGGGCGTCGCGATGGATGGCGCCGGACAGCGCCTGTCCACGGTACGGGTGGTGATGTCGACGGGTGGCCGGCTGGCGACGCTCGACGTCGCCGCGATGGCGGACCGACTCGGCGCACCCGTTCGGATGGTTCCCCGTGGCGTGTTGCTTGACAGGTTGCTGGATACCGTTCCGGCCGAACGCATCCGGTGCAGTTCCCGTGCCGTGCAGATCCTGCGGACCCGCGACGGGGTGCGGGTCGCGTTCGACGACGGAACCAGCGCCGACGGCGATCTGCTGATCGGCGCCGACGGCCTGCACTCCGTGGTCCGCGACGCCGTCGGCGCGAAGCCGGCGGAACCGACCGGCTGGTGCAGTTGGCAGGGACTGGCGAGCGCACCGAATCTCATCGAGGACCAACACGTCGCGATGGTCGCGATCGGCGAGGGCGGCAACGTGGGACTGTGGCCGGCCGGCGAATCGGCGCTGCAGTGGTGGTTCGACCTGCCCTGGTCGCACGATTTCGTCAGGCCGCCCCGGCCCCTTGAGGTGCTGCGAGCAAATTTCAGCGGTTGGTCCGACTCGATCGACCGGGTGCTGGACACGTTGACCGATGCCGATCTGGACGATTCGCCCTACCCGCATTTCCGTCATCCGATTCCGCGACCGGGCCGCGGCGCGGTGACGCTGCTCGGCGATGCCGCCCACACCATGCCCCCCACCCTGGCGCAGGGGACCAATCAGGCGCTGCTCGACGCGATGGTGCTGCGCAAGGCGCTGGCGAGCCGCGCTGATCCGATCAGCGCGCTGCGCTGGTATGAGAAGACCAGGCGGCGCAGCGTCAATGCGGTATCGCGGGTGGCGTCCGTGCCGGTGGCGCACCGCCGGTCGCTGCTGGAGCCGGCGGCGCTGATCTCCGACCGGCTGCACACCTGGGCACTGTCGGCGTTCCTGCGCTCCACGAGTCACCGCCGGATGTCCGCGGCGATCAGCCGGGACGACGCGGCGAGGATGCCCCAGCCGTCGGTGCGGCGACCATGACCGAGCCTGTCCGTGTGCGAAGCGATTTCGACGCTCCCTCGCGCTGGCTCTGGATGGTCAAGTGGTGCCTACTGGCCGTGCCGCACTACCCGATCCTGATCGGGCTGTACCTGCTGTATCCGCCGGCGACCATCGCTGCCGGTGTCGCCATCGTGTTCACCGGCCGGTATCCACGCCGCATCTTCGACTTCAATGTCGGTGTGCTGCGGTGGTCGTGGCGGGTGATGAATTACCGGTTTCCGATGAACAGCACCGACAGATACCCCCCGTTCACGCTGGCATCTCGGTCCGACTACCCCGCCGACCTGGAGATCGACTATCCGGATCGGCTGGCCCGCAGCGGGGTTCTGCTGAACTGGTGGTTGCGGGGGCTCCCGCAGATCCTGCTGTGCTGGGCGATGGAGCCGCTGCTGCAACTGCTCTGCGTCATCGCCGCCGTGACGCTGGCGGCCACCGGGTCGATCCCGCCCGGTATGCGCGATCTGCTGCTGGGCATCGTGCGATGGCGCTACCGGGTGGCGGCGTATGTCTCCTTGATGCGTGCGGAGTATCCGCCGTTCCGACTGGACCAGGGCCATGAAACACCGTAATCCGTTATTCCCGTATGTGTATCGCCTCGGCATGCCGATCTTCGACCGGTTGTTCTATCGGCGCTATCGCCGCGAGGCGATGAGCAACGCGGTCGGGAGGGTGCTGCTCATCGGTGTCGGGCCGGGCACCGATCTGATGTTCCTGCCGCCGGCGGTGACATCGGTCGCCGCGGTGGAACCCGTGCCGGCGATGCGGCGGATGGCCTCCGCGCTGGCGCGGCGCAACGGCATCGACGTCGAGATCGTCGACGGCACTGGCGAATCGATCCCGTTCCCGGACAACAGTTTCGACTCGGTACATGCCGGTCTGGTGTTGTGCTCGGTCGACGACGTGGCCGCTACCCTGCACGAGATCCGCCGGGTATTGCGCCCCGCCGGCCGATTGGTCGTGCTCGAACATGTCCGCGGCGACGGGGCGATGGGCCGGTTCCAGGATCTGATCGCCGGTCCGTGGTCGTGGCTGGCCTCGGGTTGTCGGCCCAACCGCCGGACCGTCGAGGCGATCGCCGCGGCCGGTTTCGACACCAGCGGACTGCGCCGCATCCGGCGGACTCCGGTGCCCCCGCCGTGCAGTCCCCATCTGCAGGGCGTCGCCACCATCGCACCCGGCGCCGACGGCCATCCGGACCGACGATAACCACAGTTACTCATCAAAGATTTATCCCGATTTCAGCTTTATCCAGCCTGCCGATCGTGTCACCAATATCAGCAACGCACCGTGGTCACACGGTTCGACGATAGGAGTTCCCGATGAATGGTTGGCGCATCTCGTCCGTCGGCACCGCCGCGGGCCTTCTGCTCACCGCGTGCATCAACCCACCGGACATCGCATCGGTCGCCCTTACCGGCGCGGACGGCGGTTCGGTAGTGGTGGACACGGCCCTGACGAGCCAGACCGACAATCTCGATCTGCTCGCAGGACTCACCGACCCCGCCAACCCGCAGTCGACAGGCTCACCGACGCCGGACTTCGCGTTGCTCGCGTCGGATCTTATGGGCAGCGAGCCCGATCCCGACTTCATCAGCAACATTCACGATCTGGGCCTGTTCACCATCACGACGGCCGCCGACCCGGATGATGATTTCATTGCGTTTGCCATCCAAACTCCGCTGTTCACAGATATTTTGACGTCCGGGGCCGACCCCGAGGGAGACCTGGGGCTGGGCGACGCGAGTTTCGGGATGGTCGGGGCCACGGTCAACACCTTCGAAAGCTCGGTGTTCCCGTTCCTGGACGGTACGATCGTCCTTCCCTTCACCGACCCGCTGGCCGACCTGTTCACTTTGCTTGTCCAGCTGGGGTTCTGACGCCGCTTGGCGACCGCTCGGGCTATTCGACGCCGATGGCCTCGATGATGTTCAGGCGCACCGCGCGGCGCGCCGGTAGCAGGGCGCCGAGCAGGCAGACCAGCACCGCGCCTGCGGCGCAGACGGCCGGCATCGGGCCGGGCCGGAAGGTGACGTCGAAGTTCATGATGTCCGCACTGGCCACGCTGTAAAGCCACTGATCGACCAGCCCGAACACCAGGCCGCAGACACCGCCGACGACTCCGATTCCGGCCGCCTCGGCCAGCACCATCCGAACTGTGAACCAGCGGCCCGCCCCCATCGCGCGCAGCACGCCGATTTCGCGGCGCCGCTCCAGTACCGACAGCGTCAGCGTGTTGAACAACGCGACGGCGGCGACCAGCGCCGCGATGCCCCAGACCGCGTTGGCGATGAACATGCTCTGGTGCAGCGGCGCCTGGAGCCCAGCCAGCGCCGCGGCACCGTCGTAGACGTAGTGGTGCGCGGGCACCGCCTGCCGGACAGCCTCGAGCAGCCGATGCCGATCCGTGCCGGGCGCGGCGGTGATCTGCAGGACGGTCAGGGCCGACTCGTCGAACCAGGCGCGCAGCTGCTTCAGGCCGATGCCGATGGTGCCGATGACCGTCGAGAAGTACGGGACCAGGGTCAGCACCGCCACCTCGCGCGGTCCGTTCGGCGTTTGCAGCTGTAGTCGGTCGCCGGCCCGAACGCCCAACGCGGCGCCGAGATTCTGCGTCAGCACCACGCCACGTCCGTCGAGCACCGCGGCGCGCTGCGGCGGATCGAGCGCGCGATACAGCGGATCGGCGCTTCCCCCGGAGAATCCGTCCAGCATGACGCGGGTCCCGCCGACCACCGCGAACCCGAAGGCGCCCTGGACGACCCGTGCGACACCGGGCACCGCGGCGACCGTGTCGACCAGCTCGCCCGGAAGCCGATCGGTGGGGTAGGTGTCGGGGGCATCGGCGCTGACCCACACGTCGGCGCCGGTGACCGAGACGAACAGGGCCCGCGCCGACGAGATCATGTCGGCGCTGGTGCCCATGATCACGACGGTGGTGACGACCGCGATGAGCACCGTCATCACCGTGGCCCATACCCGTCGCGGCGCGCGGGTGATGGTCGCGGCGGCCACCACCGATCCGAATACTCGCGCCGTCGCGGCGGTGGCGGCGACGATGGGCCCCCGCAGCGCGAAGCCCGTCGCGATCTCCGCGCCGAGCAAAACGACCACCGCCGCAAACGCAAAGCTGCCGTGTCGTTGCACGATCAGGATCGCCGCCGCGAACCCGGCGGCGGCAGCGACCCCGCTGGCGATCCGCAGCCATCGCGGCACCCGGTCGGCCTCGGAGACGCCGACCGGTGCCAACGCCTCGATCGGGGAAACCTTGTACACCTGCCGCGCCGCCATCGCCGAGGCACCGACACCGGCCACCACCGTCGCGATGAGCGCGACCGGAACGGCGTACCCGGGCAACCAATACTCCACCCGCGCTTCCAACCCCTGGGTGACGGCCGGCGGAAGCCGGCCGATTGCGCTGTGGCCCACGGCAATTCCGATGCCCGCTCCGATCGCGCCGCCGACCAGTCCGAGAATCGCCGCCTCCACCAGCATGTCGCCGACGATCACGCTGCGCCGGCCCCCGACCGCCCGCAGCGTCGCGATGACCGGCCGGCGCGCGGTGATCGCCATGCTCACCGTGGTGTAGGTCAGAAACGCCCCGACCACCAAAGCGACCGCGGCGCCCATCAGGGCCATGTAGTTCATCAGCTTCACACCGTCACCGGCCCGCGCGGCGCGCAGACTGGGGTCCGCGACGATCGCCCGGCCGCCGACGGCGGCGGTGACCGCCGCGCGGACCGCGCCCGGGTCCGCGCCGGGTTTCAGGGTGAGCAGGATCGAGTCGAGTCGGCCGGGGCGGCCGGTGATGTTCTGGGCCAGTGGAAGTGCGGCCAAGACGTACTGCCCGCCGTTGAGCTGCGCCAGCGATTTTCCGGTGAGCACCGAGGCGACGCGGACCTCCTCCGAGCCCAACTGGAGTCGCTCACCGGCCCGGTGGCCGACGCCGGGTCCGACCCGGACGGTGTTGGGCTCCCCGGGCGCCACCGGTACCTGTGCACCGCCGACGGCATCCTTCAGCGCGCCCTGCAACGCCGCGCTGCTGGTGTCCGCGCCGAGCAGCAGGACCCGTCCGGAGGGCGTCATCGCCGAGGTCCGGATCATCGGCGCGGCGGCTGTCACCCCGGGCACGGCGGCGACCTCGGCGGTGATGGTGTCGGGAAACCCGGCGTCGGTGGCGGCCGACACCTCCAGGGCGGCGATACCGGCGATTCCGTCGGTCAGTCGGGTGACCGATCCGGTGATCGACCCGAAGATCCCGAAGACCGCGACCAGATATAGTGCCGAGACCGCCATGACCCCGACGGTGGCGACGGTGCGCCGCCGGTGCACAACCAGCTCACGCAGGCTGAACACCCGTAGCCGGCTTGCCGCGGCGGTGATCACCGCCGCACCACCGCCCGCGGCCGCATCACCGGCCCGTCGTAACGGATCCGGCCGTCGTGCATCCTGACCACCCGGTCGGTGGCGGCCGCCGCATCCGAATTGTGGGTCACCATCACCACCAACCGGCGGCGGCCGGGCTCGTGCGCGATGTCGGCGAGCAGCGCCAAGATCGCGGCTCCGGTGGCCGAATCGAGGTTGCCGGTCGGCTCGTCGGCCAGGATCAGCGCCGGATCCATCATCAGCGCCCGCGCCACCGCGACCCGCTGCATCTGGCCGCCGGACAGCTCGGCCGGCCGGTGCCCGGTCCGGTGACCGAGCCCGACCCGTTCCAGTAGGCGCAGGGCTTCCGGTTTGGCCTTGTTCAGCCGCACGTCGGCGAGAAGCTTGGGCAGTGCGACGTTCTCCCACGCCGACAGGGTCGGCAGCAGGTTGAAGAACTGGAAGACGAAGCCCACCCGGTGATGGCGGAAAGCCGAGCGCGCAGCATCGTCGAGCCCGCCGATCTCCTCGCCGCCGAACCTGATCGATCCGGTGTCGGGGGCATCCAGCGCGCCGAGCAGATGCAGCAAGGTGCTCTTGCCGGCGCCGGAGGGCCCGATGACCGAGACGAACTGCCCGCCGCGCAACCGCAGGTTGATGCCGTTGAGGGCACGCACCGTGTGACCGCCGACCCGGTACTCGCGCACCACATCGCGGAGTTCGACGGTCAGTGCCCGCCGGCGGGCGCCGGGGTGTTCGCCGGTCATGTGCCTGCCCCTACCGCGGCCAGCACCGCCCGGCTGGACTCGCGGCTGCCGATAGTGATCCGCGCCCCGCCGTCGAGGAAATAACGCGCCTTGACGCCGGCCGTGTCCAATATCTGCTGCCACGGCCGTCCGGCGCCGGGCAGATAGACGAAGTTCGCATGCCCGTCAGTGGCGTAGACACCCATCGCCCGCAGCCGCCGGCCCAAATACGCCCGCTCGCCGGCGATGCGTAACACCCGTTGCCGCAACTGGTCTTCGGCTTCATAGGATGCCGCCACCGCGACCGCACTACAGATACCCATGGCGAACGGCAGTTGCAAAGCCCACAACCGAGCGGCGAATTCCGGTGCGCCGAAACCGTATCCGATCCGCAGACCCGCCAGTCCGTAGGCCTTGGAGAAGGTGCGTAGCACGATGACATTGGGGAATCGCCGAACCAGATCCGGCCCGCCCATGCGGTACTGGGGGGCGGCGAACTCGACATAGGCCTCGTCGAGCAGTATGACGGTGTCGACGGGCACCCGGCGCAGGAACCGCTCGACGTCGGCGATCGGCGCCAGCGTACCGGTCGGGTTATGGGGCCGGCACACCACGACGACGCGGGCGCCCACCGCGGCGTCGGCCATCGCCGAAAGGTCGTGGTGCCCGTGCGGGTCGAGCGGAATCGGGATCGATACCAGTCGCGCCATCCGGGCCATGATCGGGTATCCGTCGAACGTCGGGTCGCTCAACACGATCCGGTCCCCGGGCCGGGTACAGGTCTGCAGCACCTGCATCGCCACCCCGGTCGCTCCCGCCCCGAGCACCAGTTGTCCGGCGTCGATCCCGATGTGACCCGCGATCAGGGTGCGCAGCTTGTCGGGCAGGAACTCCGGATAGCGATTCACCGCACCCATCGCGTGATGCAGTGCCGAGCGCACAGCCGGCAACGGCGAGAACGGGTTCTCGTTGAGAGACAACGCAAGCGGATCCACAGCTGCCGGTAATGCGTCGAGCACGTCGGTGCTGACCGGACTCGCGAACGCCGTCGGCGACATCATCGGCGTCCGCCCCAGCGGACCGCGGCCGCGCCGGCGAAGTCACCGGCGTGCGCGAAGCCCGCCATCATCACCACGTCGCCCGGCGCGGCCTGACCGTCGGCTATCGCGCGCTCCAAGTTGATCGGGATCGCCGCGCCGAAGAGGTTGCCGCAGTCATCAAAGGTGTCGCGGTGTCGCTGCGGTGGCAGCTCCAGCGCCTCGCGCCAGTTGCGCAGGAAAACCCGGTTGGGCTGGTTGGTGACCAGCAGGTCGATGTCGTTGGGTTTCACCCCGATTCGGTCGCACACCGCGAACGCGACCTCGGGCACCAGACGGTTGCCCCGGGCCAGCACCTTGGTGATCTTGGCCTCGGTGAACGCGATGCACGCCTCGCCCGTCCCGGCCTGCCACCACTTGCGGGGCGGGTCGGAGATGATCGTCATCTCACCGGCGTACTCACCGTAGCTGCGACACTCGACATCGAGAATGGGCGACTCGTCGGACACCGTGACCAGGCCCACCGCTGCACCGTCGCCGGGCACCGCGGCCTGCGCCCGGCATCGCACGCCCGGCTGGTCGAAGACCTGGCCCGCCGCGTTCTGGGCGATGGCGATCAGCGCGGTGTGCCCTTCGCCCGACACCAGCAGTTGACGGGCCAACTTCAGGGCCAGCACGAACACCGCGCAGCCACCGTTGTGCAGGTCGAGCACCCATCGGGCTCGCATGCCCAGTCGGTGTGCCACGCCCGCGCCCGCACCGTAGAACGGCATATCCGGCATCTGGGTATGGGTGATCAGCACGTCGGCATCGGTGATGGCGCCCCGGCCGTGTCGTTCGATCAGGCCCGCGGTGGCGCGTTCGATCATGTCGATCGCGCTCTCGTCGGGACCGACGTGATGACGCCACCGCGGCGCCCGGAACATCACACTGTCGCGCAGCTCATCGGTGGTGGCGAACCCCGCGTAGTAATCGGTGCCGATCGGCTCGCCGGGCAGGTAGCTGGAGACGTCGGTGAGGCTGACCGGTGTCATTGCATCCACACCGGTGTCACGGGCAGCCCGTTACGGTGCCGGTATTCGGCGATCGCCTTGAGGTTCTTCAGTTCCAGGAGGTGGCCGGCGCCGAACATGTCCCAGAAATCGCCGACCCAGACCGGCCGTTGCGGCGGGGCGGTCTCCGGGTAGGGGTTCTCGTCGTAGAACGGGTGGTGGCAATTGGTCCACAGCACCACCGAGCCGGGCCTGTCGAACACCACTTGTGCGTCGAGAACCCGCATCAAGTAGATCATCCACAGGTGCTTGCCCTGGTCCCACGCGCAGTGGTAGTCGACCGTGCGGGCGCGGGCGTCGGCGATTGTGCGCGTGTAGATCTCGGTCCCCTCGCCGGCCCCCGTGCCCGTCCCGGCACCGAGCCGGTCGTGGGCCAGCCACAGCCCCGGCTCGTCGGTGGTGGTGAAACCGCGCAGGCTGTAGGTCCACTCCTCCAGGCAGCGGGTGTCGGCCAGATAGTCGAACAATTCGTCGGGCGGACAGTCGATATAGCTGTTGACCGTGCAGAACTCGCCGAACACCTCGTCATGCGGGTAGACCGACCGCATCATCTCCATGATGATCGGGGTGGCCTGTTCGCGCGGCGATGTCTCGATGCGGATCAGGCCGTCGAGTGGTTCGGTGATGTCGTCAAGCGCGGGCAGTGACATAGCCATCCTCCTTTGCGGCGGTCAAAAACGGTGCGAATGGCGGAATCTCGTCGGCGGAGCACTCGATGCTGACCACCGCCGGGCCATCGGTGGTCAGCGCGGAGGCCAATGCGTCCGGCAGCTCACCGGTCTCGGTGACCTCGGCGGCCGGCAGACCGGGAAACATCGCGCCCAATCCCGTCCCCAGCTCACTGGGCCGGAATCGGTTGTAGCTGTATAGGTCTCCGTAGAACAGCTGCTCGCGGGTCACACACATCGCGTGGGCGTTGTTGTTGAACAACACGAAGGTGACCGGCAGCCGATACTGCAGCGCGGTGTGGATCTCCATGCCGTGCATGAAGAACGCGCCGTCGCCGGCGATCACCACGGTGCGCCGGGCCCGGCCGAACGCCATCCCGATGCCGGCCCCGAAGCTGTACCCCATCCCGCCCATGCCGAGCGCGACGATGAACCTGCCGTCGCGGCGCACCGGCAGGTAGTGCAACGCGGATGCGCCGGTGTTGCCGGCGTCGACGACGATGTCCGCGCCGGCCGGCACCACGGTGTCCAGCACCCGCATCGCGTCGCGGTAGCGCACGCCGGGGCCGTGGTGGCGCGGCGGTTCGAGTTCCTCCCGCCGCAACCGATGGGGGGCCCGCGGGCCGGGCGCCCGCCCGCGAAGGCCGTGCGCCAGCGCGGTCAGCGACGCGCGCAGGTCGTCCGAGTGCACGTGCGTGCAGGGCAGGTACGGCGGGGCGGAGCCGATCGAGACCGTCCGCACGGTTGCCAGCGCGGCGTCGATCCCGCTGCGGGCGGTGACGGGTAGCCGGGTGCCCACCACCAGGCAGACCGCGCTGGTGGCCACCAAGGCGGCCACACCGGGATGCCCGGCCACCCCGGTGAGCGCGTAGTCCGACGACGAGTCTGGGCCGCCGACGTCCTTGGCGTCGGGAACGCATGCCACCTGCGCTCCGAGCAGGTCCGCCAGCGCCCATAGCTCGGTGCGGGCGTCGTCGCGGGCGACCTGCTCGCCGGCGATGATGGTGACCGGCCCATCGGCACCGCGCAGGGCGCGCAGGATCGGGTGCGGGTCGCCGGGCCCGGGCGCCGCCCTACCGTTGCCACCGTGGCCGTTCACCGGCCTCTGGTTGACCACCTGGGCCTGCTGGATGTCCTTGGGTAACAACAACACCGCCGGACCGCCGGTGTGCGCCGCCGCGATCGCGCAGCGCAACGACCCGACGATGTCGTCGGGTTTCTCTATCCGTCGGCAGAACACCGACACGGCGGAGAACAGCGTCTCGGCGTCCAGTGATCCGTTGCGGCCGCTGATGTCCTGAAAGCTGCCCCGGCCATCCATCGGCGCCGGGGGCTGGCCCACCAATGCCAACACCGGCACCCGGCTGGCCAACGATTCCGCCAGCCCCGGAACAAGGTTCAGCGCCCCCCGCCCGATGTTGCCGCGACCACACCCAGCCCCGCTCCGCTGCGGCTGTATCCGTCGGCCATGGTGGCCGCCGAGAATTCGTGTTTGGCCACGACCGCGGTGATCCCGGGATGGCGGTACGCGGCATCGTAGAGATCCTCGATGTTCGCGCCGTCGACGCCGAAGATATGGCCGACGCCGATATCCCCGAGACATTCGAGGATGTGATCGACCACCCGGTACTGCCTGGACATCCGCCCGCCTAACCCACGACGATGATGTCTGGTTTAACGATGCGGGTGTGGCTTCGGTTCACCCGTGGCCGGGCGTCGCTGCCGGCGGGGCGCGGCCTGGGTTAGACCGCCGTCAGGATGCGGGGGCCGTCGTCGGTCACCGCGACGGTGTGTTCCCAGTGTGCGGCGCGCGATCCGTCGGCGGTGACGACCGTCCACTCGTCGTCGAGGATGACGGTCTGGTCGGTGCCCAGGGTCAGCATCGGCTCGATCGCCAGCACCGATCCGGCCACCAGCAGCGGCCCGCGGCCCGGCGATCCCTCGTTGGGCAGGAAGGGGTCCATGTGCATCTGGCGGCCGATACCGTGCCCGCCGTAGCCGGCGACGATGCCGAACGAGCGGCGGAACTCCGCCGACGCGGCGCGGGCCCCGGTTTCGATGGCGTGCGAGACGTCGCTGAGCCGGTTGCCGGGGACCATCGCCGCGATCCCGGCTACCATCGCCTGCCGGGTCGCGGCCGACAGGTTCTCGTCGGCCGATGTCAACGTGCCGATACCGAAGGTGACCGCGGCGTCGCCGTGCCAGCCGTCCAGGATCGCGCCACAGTCGATGGACACCAGATCACCGTCGGCCAGCACCTCCGCCGACGACGGGATGCCGTGCACCACACGGTCGTTGACCGAACTGCAGATCGACGCGGGGAAGCCGTGGTAGCCCAGGAACGACGGCGTCGCACCCGCCTCCCGGATCACCGACTCGGCGACCTCGTCCAATTGCAGGGTCGAGACTCCGGCGACGGCGGCCGCACGCACCGCGGCCAGGGCCTCGGCGACGACGGCACCTGCCGCGGCCATCGCGTCGAGCTCGCCCGGGGTGCGATGCGGCACCCGCCGCTTCGCCCACCCGATCACTTAGCGCCCCAGGGCCTGCAACAGGCGACCGAAGACCTCGTCGACGGTGCCCAGCGCATCCACCACATGCAGTTCGTGCTCGTGCTGGTAGTAGTCCAGCAGCGGCGCGGTCTCCTCGCGGTAGACGATCATCCGGTTGTGGATGACCTCGGCCGTGTCGTCGGCGCGGCCCCGCTCCCGGAGCCGGGCGAGCAACTCGTCCTCGCTGACGCGCAGCTCCAGCACCGCGTCCAGCTTGGTGTTGCGCGCCTCCAGCATGTCGTGCAGGGCCTGGGCCTGCTCCACCGACCGGGGGTAGCCGTCGAGGATGAAGCCCTTGGCGGCATCCTCGGCGTCGATGCGGTCGGCGACCAGGGCGTTGGTCAGCTCGGAGGGCACCAGATCCCCTGCGTCGAGGTATCCCTTGGCCTTGCGGCCCAGCTCGGTGCCCTGCGCGATGTTGCTCCGAAACAGGTCGCCGGTCGAGATCTGCGGGACGCCCAGCTCCTGGGCCAGCTTGACGGCCTGGGTGCCCTTGCCCGCCCCGGGCGGTCCCAGCAGGATGACTCTCACTTGAGGAACCCTTCGTAGTTGCGCTGCATGAGCTGGCTCTCGATCTGCTTGACCGTGTCCAGACCGACGCCGATCATGATCAGCACCGCGGTACCCCCGAACGGCAGGTTCTGGACGGTGCCGGAGTTGCCCATCTGCAGGAACAGGTTGGGCAGCACCGAGATCACACCGAGGTAGATCGAGCCCGGCAGGGTGATTCGGTTGAGTACGAACCGCAGGTAGTCCGCGGTCGGACGGCCCGGCCGGATGCCCGGGATGAAGCCACCGAACTTCTTCATCTCGTCGGCGCGTTCGTCGGGGTTGAACGTGATCGACACGTAGAAGTAGGTGAAGAAGATGATCAGGCCGAAGTACACGCCGATGTAGACCAGGTTGGACGGGTCGGACAGGTAGGTGCTGACCGCCTTGTCCCACCAGCTGTTGCCGGGGCCTCCGCTGCCGCTGCGGACCAGCTGGGTGACCAGCTGGGGAATGTAGATCAGCGACGAGGCGAAGATGACCGGGATGACGCCGGCCTGGTTGACCTTGAGCGGCAGGTAGGTCGAGGTGCCGCCGTACATGCGCCGGCCGACCATCCGCTTGGCGTACTGCACCGGGATACGGCGCTGGCCCTGCTCGACGAAGACCACGCCGATGACGATGACCAGAGCCGCCAGGCAGACCATGGTGAACACCAGGCCGCCACGGGAGTCCAGGATGGTCTTGCCCTCGATCGGGATGCGGGCGGCGATACCGACGAAGATCAGCAGCGACATGCCGTTGCCGATACCGCGCTCGGTGATCAGCTCGCCGAGCCACATCACCAGCACCGCGCCGGCCGTCATCACCAGCACGATGACGACCAGGGTGAAGATGCTGTGGTCGGCGATGATGTCGTGGCGCAGGCTGCAGGACTGCAGCAGCCCGCCGTTGGCGGCCAGCGCCACGATGCTGGTGGCCTGCAGGACGGCCAGCGCCACCGTCAGGTAGCGGGTGTACTGCGTCATCTTGTTCTGGCCGGACTGACCTTCTTTACGCAGTTCCTCGAAGCGCGGGATCACCACGGTCAACAGCTGCACGATGATGCTCGCGGTGATGTAGGGCATCACGCCGATGGCGAACACCGTCAACTGCAGCAGCGCACCACCGGAGAACAGGTTGATCAGTGAATAGACCTGCGCCGCGTCGCCGCCGCTGACCTCCTTGATGCACTGCTGCACGTTCTGGTAGTCGACACCGGGCGACGGGATGGCCGCTCCGAGCCGGTAGACGACGATGATGCCCAGGGCGAACAGGATCTTTCGCCTCAGGTCGACCGTCCGCAGTGACGAGATGAAAGCCGAGAACACTCTTCTCCTCCTGCGCAGCCGAGGTCCGGTCGCGGCGTGCCAATGGGCTGGTGTGTTACAGCCCGGTTAGTCCTGGGGTAGTCCTGCGCTTTCGCGTCGACGCGCCGACCGGTCATGAAGCGGCCATGCGCGTCTTCAGGCGCGTCAGCAGTCTACGAGACTAACAGCTGAGCACGGCGGGCCGGGCAGCCGCGGGGACGCGCTGTCAGCCGACCATCAGCCGCCGGGCGTACAGTCGACGACAGCTCGTTAACCTAGCTAATTAATTTCCGGCGCTGCGTCGCCGGTAACCATAGGCCGCCGGCGGCGATAGGAGAGTTCGAAAGATGGCTCGTACAGACAACGACACCTGGGACCTGGCCTCCAGTGTGGGCGCCACCGCGACCATGGTGGCGGTGGGCCGCGCGGTGGCGAGCCGCGGAAACGGCACCGACCGTCCGCTGATCAGCGACCCCTTCGCCGAGCCGCTGGTGCGCGCGGTCGGAGTGGATCTGTTCAGCAAACTGGCCAGCGGCGAAATCAGCCCGGCCGACTTCGGCGACGGCGAGGGCCAGGACGGGGCGATGACGCTCTCGCGGATGTCCGACAACATGGCCGTGCGCACCCGGTTCTTCGACGAGTTCTTCCTCGCCGCGTGCGCCGACGACACCGCGGCCATCCGGCAGGCCGTCATCCTGGCCTCCGGGCTCGACGCTCGCGCCTACCGGCTCGACTGGCCCGCCGGCACCACCGTCTTCGAGATCGACCAACCCGACGTGATCGAGTTCAAGACCCGGGTGTTGGCCGCCCACGGCGCCCAGCCCACCGCAGATCGCCGGCCGGTCGCCGTCGACCTGCGTGACGACTGGCCGGCGGCGCTGCAGGCCGCGGGCTTCGACCCCTGCGCGCCGACCGCCTGGAGCGCCGAGGGGCTGCTCGCCTACCTCCCGGCCGAGGCACAGGACCGACTACTGGACACCGTCACCGCACTGTCCGCGCCGGGCAGCAGGTTCGCCGTCGAATGCACACCGCCGCTCGACCCCGGAGACGAGGACACCGCACGCCAGCGGATGCGGCAAGCCGCCGAGCAGATGCGCAGCCACGGCTTCGATCTCGACCTCACCGAGCTGGTCTACTTCGGTGATCGCAATGACGCGCCCACCTACCTCGGCGAGCGCGGATGGCGGCTCGACAGTCGCAACATCAACGAGCTGTTCGCCGAACACGGGCTGCCGCAGCTCGAGGAGACCGACGGTTACGGCGGGCTGACCTATGTCAGCGCGATCCTGGAAGGAGAACGCTGATGGCGCGCAGCGGCGGCGCACGATCTCCTGGGGACAGCTGGGATCTGGCGTCCAGCGTGGGTACGACCGCCACCATGGTCGCCGTCGGCCGCGCGCTGGCCAGCCGGCAGCCCGACGCGCTGATCGACGACCCGTTCGCCGCCCCGCTGGTGCGGGCGGTCGGGATCGACTTCTTCAACCGGCTGCTCGATGGTGAGCTGGAGCCGGCGGTCGCCGAGGACGCCAACGCCACCGCCCGGCCGATGACCGAGGTGATGGCGGTGCGCACCCGGTTTTTCGACGACTTCTTCCTGCAGGCCGCGGCCGCGGGCATCCGGCAGGCGGTCATCCTGGCCGCCGGGCTGGACGCGCGCGCCTACCGGCTGGCCTGGCCGGACGGCACCGTCGTCTACGAGATCGACCAGCCGGAGGTGATCGAGTTCAAGACCCGCACGCTGACCGATCTGGGCGCCGAGCCCACGGCGGATCGCCGGACGGTGGCCATCGACCTGCGCGACGATTGGCCGGCAGCGCTGCGCCGCAGCGGATTCGACGAAACGAAACCGACCGCGTGGAGCGCCGAAGGGCTGCTCGTCTATCTGCCGCCGGAGGCGCAGGATCGACTGTTCGACGACATCACCGCGTTGAGTGCGCCGGGCAGTCGGCTGGCCACCGAATATCACCCCGACGGCGCGGCCGTGCTCACCGATTCGAACCAGTCGATGGGCCGGCGCTTCGCCGACCAGGGCCTGGACCTTGATCTGGCCGGCCTGGTCTACGCCGGCGAGCGGCGCCACGCCGGCGACTACCTGACCGAACAGGGCTGGCAGGTCAGCGGTCGCACCCGGACCGAAGTCTTCGCGGCCTACGGGCGCAGCTTCCCCGAGGATGCCGAGATCGTGGCGCGGCTGCGCAATTCGGTTGCGATCGAGGCCATTCGCACCTAGTGGCGTCAGGACAGCAGTTCGCTGCCGTCCAGCCACGACAGGTCGAAGCCACCCAAGAGCCCGTCCGGCGCGAAGATGTTGTGGTCCGCGGCGAGCAGTCCCGGCAGCTCGGAGAACTCCGCCGAACCCGACAGCGGCGGGTCGGTCGGTGCGATGACTCCGGATCCGGTCAGCAGCGCAACACCCTTGGCCATCAGTTGGGTCGTGTCCACCACCAGACCGCCGACGAAGTCGTTGACCTGTTGGGCGAATTCGGCCAGTCCACTGATCAAGAAGATGTCTTGGTCGACGATCGTCTGCAGGAACTTGTCGATGTCGTTGACCACGCCGTTGAGCAGGTACGGGATGGTGCCGACGACCGTACGGATCGCCAGGGTGATGTCGTTGCCGATGTTCGGGTAGCCGTACATCGCGATCGCGGACAGCAATGCCTGTTTGAGATCGTCGGGGGCCACGGTGCTGTTCACGATGTCCGGGTCCAGGAACATCGGGCTGCCGTCGAAATCCGACCGCATCGGGGCTCCGAGGAGCGCCAGGATCGTCGGTGTGATGTCGGCGATCGAGTAGTTCAGATTCTGGCTGCCGTCGGTGGCGGAGTCGCCGCCCTGGTCGAAGATGACGAACTGCGTCGTCTCGTTGGGCGACTGGAAGCCGTGACCGACGCCCAGTGACTGCTGGTGGCCGTGGTCGGTGGTGATGATGATCGACCAGGTATCGCCGGTTTCCGCCCTGGCCTCGTCGACAGCCGCCAGGATCTGCTGGATGTTGGCTCCGACATTCATGACGGCCTGGGCGTATTCCTCGGACCCGCCGCCGAAGGAGTGTCCGGCCTCGTCGACCTGCACCTGGTAGGAGAACAGGAAGCTCGAGATGTCGAGCGGATTGTCCTTGGTAGCCAGGATCTGGGCGATGGTCTGTGCGGTGACCTCCGCGTCGGTGTCGGCCCAGCTGTCCTGGAAGGGGACGAAGAGGTTGTTGTCGGCCGGGAAGGCGCCCGCGGCGCCGATGCCGTTGATGTAGTCCCAGTCGGCGATCACCGAGGTGTTGATGTTCGGGTCGTGGGCTTCGAGCAGGTTGAACACCGTCGGCCACTGGTCGTACGGCTGGGGGTAGAACACGTTGTTGAACACACCGTGCTTGTCGTCCCACACGCCGGTGAGGATCGTCGACCACGACGGGCCGGAGATCGTGGTGTGGTTGACCTCGGTGGCGGCTCCGGTGATGCCTTGGTCCATCGCCGTCTTGAACCCGCTGTCGTCGCCGTAGGCGTACTGCAGGATCTTGTCGAGGTTGGTGCCGTCGGTGCCGATCAGCAGCACGTGCTCCGCGGCCAGCAGCCATTCCATCGCGGACGGCCCCACATGGCCGATAGGCGCCCCAATCGCTGCGCCCGTGCCGGCCACCATGCCGACGACGGCCGAACCACACAGAAACTGCTTGATGGATGTCACGATGATGGGCTCCCTCGTCGAAGTTCGGCCAGGCAATTGGCCGCGACACTAACAGATACCCAGCGAAACCTCAGCTTCTTCGACTGATAAACTCATTTTTCTCTCTCGTCGTTGGCCAGAATCGGGGCCATCAGTGCGCGAATGGCGCTGTTCTCCCCGGTCGGCAGCGAAATCACGGTTCGTCGAGTGCCGACCACCGATCGCGGGTTAGCCTCAGGGATGGTCCTCAAAGTTAAGGTTCCGCCGGACCTGGTCCACGGCGACGTCGACGAGGGCTACGGCAAGGTAGCCGACGCGTTCCGCGCCAATTTCGCCAACGGCCGTGAAGTCGGCGCCGCGGTCTCGGTGTACCGCGACGGCATCAAGGTGGTCGACCTGTGGGGCGGTTACCGCGACGGCGCCACCATGGCGCCCTGGCAGCAGGACACGATGGTCAATGTCTTCTCCACCACTAAAGGTGTGGCGGCCCTGGCCGTGGCATTGGCGGTGTCGCGCGGACTGTTCGGCTACGACGACGAGGTGGCGGCCCACTGGCCGGAATTCGCCCAGGCCGGCAAGGGCGCCATCACGGTCCGCCAATTGCTCGGCCATCAGGCCGGTTTGTGTGTGCTCAAGCCGGCTCCCACCCTGGCCGACGTCGCCGATCCGGAACGATTGGCGTCGATACTCGCCGAGCAGCGGCCGATTTGGGCGCCCGGCACCCGGCACGGCTATCACGCGATCACGCTGGGCTGGTATGAATCCGAGCTGATCCGTCGCACCGACCCGGCCGGCCGTACCCTGGGCCGGTTTCTCGCCGAGGAGATCGCCGGGCCGCTCGGACTGGACTTCTACATCGGTCTGCCGAGTTCACTGTCGCGCGACCGGGTGGCGCTGTTACATCACTGGAGGCGGGCCGAGTCGCTGCTGCACCTCAAGGTGATGCCGATGCGCATGGTTGCCGCGTCGTTCAATCCGGTCGGTCTGCTGGCCCGCGCGGGGTGCCTGCCCAGCGACGTCGCTCCGTGGGACGGTGACTACAACCGCGACGAGGTGCGGGCGATCGAGATCCCCTCGGCCAACGGGATCGGCACCGCCTCGGCGATCGCACGGCTCTACGGCGCCGCGGCTACCGCAGACCCCGCGCTGCCCCTGGGTTCTAGCGTGCGCGATGAGCTCACCGCGACGCCGGCGCCACCGGCCCTCGGGGAACGCGACAAGGTGCTGGGGGTCAAGGCCCGCTTCTCGCTGGGGCTGTCCAAACCGGCGTTCGGGGCCATCTTCGGCTCATCGGATAAGGCGTTCGGCACACCGGGTTTCGGCGGATCACTCGGGTTCGCCGACCCCGATACCGGTATCGGCTTCTCCTACGTGATGAACCGCTTGGGTTTTCACCTCTACAGTGATCCGCGCGAACTGGCGCTGCGTCAGGCACTGTTCTGCGATGTGCTGGGCGCGAGGCCGCAGACGTGAAGGCGACCGCGCCAACACCTGTGCTGGTGGATTACAGGTGTTCGGGGCAGTAGTGCGCGGTGGAGATCGCGGCGAACTCCCCCGCTTTCTGGATGGTGAAGCCGGGGTTGGTGGCCTGCACCGCGACGACGGTGTCCATCGGGGACAGTCCCGCGTCCATCAGTTGGCATACGGCGCGGCCGGCGGAGACGGCGGCCTGGTCATTTCCGGTGTGGCTCAGCCCGGCGCCGGTCAGGGTGGCCAGGAACTGCCCGTCAACGCCCGTGGGTGCGGCGAGGGCGGGGGCAGCGAGGCCGATCATCGCGCTCAGACCCGCCAACAGCAGTAACCGTTTCATGCTCATCAGCATGGGCGGCACGCGTTACGCGGGCGTTACTAAGCTTTTTCTGTCGCGCAAGCGTTTGTTGAATCTGTGTTACATCCAGCGGGATTCCCCGAGCCAGAGCACCTGTGCCCCGCTGATCGATCGCCCCGCCTGTTCGGCGATCCCGGTCAGCGAGCGGACCAGCAGGGCCCCGACCGCATCGGAGAACGCCGCCGCCGGCTGCGACGACTGGCGGGGCCGGATGAATTCCCACAGCGACGAGCCGGGATAGGACACGGTGCGGACCTGCGCGTCGGGGTCGAGCCCGGCCAGTACCTTGGCGCGCCGCACTGCGGTGCGCAGGCCGCCCAGCTCGTCGACCAGGCCGCGTTCGGCGGCGTCGGCGCCGGTCCAGACCCGTCCGCGCGCCACCGCGTCGACCGCCTCGGTGGACAGGTTGCGGCCTTGGGCGACCCGCACCACGAAGTCGTTGTAGAACAGGTCGGCTTCGGTCTCGACTTGCCCCTGCTGTTCGGCGGTGAACGGGGCGTTGATCGACCAGGCGTCGGCGTTGGCGCCGGTGCGCACGGTGTCGGTGCCGACTCCGAGGCGGTCCTTGAGCCCGCGGGCGACCAGCTTGCCGGTCACCACCCCGATGGATCCGGTGATGGTGCCGGGGTTGGCGACGATGGCGTCGGTGCCCGCGGAGATGTAGTAGCCGCCGGAGGCGGCGACCGCGCCCATCGACGCCACCACCGGTTTGCCGGCCTCGCGGGCCTGCTGCACCGCCCGCCAGATGGTCTCCGACCCGGTGACCGACCCGCCCGGGCTGTCCACCCGCAGCACGATGGCGGCGACATCGTCGTCGGAGGCGGCCTCGCGTAGGGCCGCGGCGATCGTGTCGCCGCCGACACTGCGGTTGCCGAACGGTGACAGCTGGGGGCCACCGGACCCGCTGACGATGGGCCCGGCCACGGTCACGACCGCGACGGCCGGTTTGTTCTTGCGGCCCGGGAGGGACGGCAGGGGCGTAGTCGACACCGGACGCCCGGCGGTCGCGTGCGCGTATCGCGTCAGGTACAGCCTCGGCGGGGCGTCGGGGCCATCGGGATCAGCTGCCGAATCCCCTGGGCCGCCAGCGAGTTCAGCGATCCGGCCGTAGGCCTCGTCACGGAAGCCGATCCGGTCGACCAAGCCCGCCTGCACGGCGTCGTCACGCAGCAACGGCGCCCGGTCGGCCAGCTCGTCGACGACGGCGGCGTCCAGATTCCGGGATTCGGCGACGGCCTGGCGCACCTGCGCGTGCAGGCTCTCCACCAGAGCGGTGTCGGCCTCCCGGTGTGCGTCGGTGTAGGAATCCTGGGTGAACAGATTGGCCGCCGACTTGTATTCGCCGCGAGCAATGAATTGCGCTTCGATTCCGGCCTTGTCCAGCGCGGTGCGTAAGAACGTCGCATTGGTGGCGAAGCCGATGAGGCCCACCGTCCCGGACGGTTGCATCCAGATTTCGCCGAACGCCGACGCCAGGTAGTAGGACAGCGTGCCCGGGTAGGTCTCGGCCCAGGCAAGCGACGGCTTGACCGCGGTGAAGTCGGCGATGGCGGCGCGAAGCTCTTGGACCGGGCCGGCAGCCGCCGAAGAAAGCTGCACCCGCGCAATGAGTCCGGCGACCCTGGGGTCTTCGGCCGCGCGGTGGATCGCAGCTACCACGTCGCGCAGCACCGGGGGCTGGCTCCCCGAACGGATCAGCGCCAGCGGATCGAACCCACCGGTTTCGTGTGGCAACGACTGCAGGTCTAGTTCGAGCACCACACCGTCGGGCACGCCGTGATGGCGAGCGGTGTCGATACGACGGGCTACGCCGCGCAGATCGTCCAGGCCGGGTACCCCGGGCAGCAGGGAGAACATGGATTTGAGCCTACCGGCGTCGCGGTCACCGACCGCGGTGTTGGCTGCGGGCGTTCATCGGGTGATGTTCTGCTACAGCAGACCCCCGGGCGCCCCGGCGCCACCGGCGCCACCCGTTTGACCGCTCGGCCCTTCACCCGGCTCACCAGCGGCACCATTGCTGTTGGTTCCGCCGTCGCCGCCAGTGCCGCCGATCGCGCCACCGTTGCCGCCGTCGCCGCCGTCCCCGCCGGCGCCACCGATGAGGTTGAGCACGCCGGGACCCGCGGTACCACCCAGTCCGCCGTCACCGCCGATCGTGCCGGGTGCGGTGCCGGAGCCGCCGGTACCGCCGTCACCACCGTCCCCGCCGGCCAACACGTTCGCCAGGCCCGCGCCACCGTCGCCGCCCTGACCGCCGGTGCCACCGGTGCTTCCCGCGATGTTCCCGGCGGCACCCCCGGTGCCACCGTCGCCGCCGTCGCCAGCCCCGAGGGCACCGACCACCGCGCTGCCCCCGGTACCGCCCTGCCCGCCGGCACCGCCGTTGCTGCCGGCAGCGTCGCCGGCCGCCCCACCGGTGCCACCGGTGCCCCCGGTTCCGCCGAGTGCGCCGACGACAGCGGTCGCACCTTGTCCGCCCTGGCCACCGGCACCACCGATGCTGTCGGTTTGATCGGCCGCGGCACCACCGGCGCCGCCCTGGCCGCCGGCACCGCCGACAACACCTGCGACCAGCCCGCCGCCACCGGTACCGCCCTGCCCGCCGACGCCGCCGATGCTGCCGCTCTGGTCTGCCGCGGCACCACCGGTTCCGCCGTTGCCGCCGACGCCGCCGAGAGCGTTGGCAACGGCGCCGACCGAACCCTGACCGCCCTGGCCGCCGGTACCGCCGACGCCCGCGGCACCTTGGTCGGCGCCGCTGCCGCCGCCCACGCCGGCGACGCCGCCGGTTCCACCGGTTCCGGCGGTACCGGTCGATCCGATCCCGACCAGGGCCGAGCCGGCATTGCCGCCCGTGCCGCCGACCCCGCCGTCGCCACCTGCTCCATTGGCACCGGCAGCTCCGCCATCGGCGGTACCGGCGAGGCCGCCGACGCCGCCGGTGCCGCCGGTGCCGCCGGAAGCGCCGTCGCCCGGGGTGAGAAGGCCCAAGACGGCCAATGTCGCGTTGCCGCCGTTGCCGCCGGTGCCGCCGTCCCCGCCGACACCACCGGTTCCGCCGTTGCCGGCGTTGTAGCCGCTACCGCCGGTACCGCCGGTTCCACCGCTCCCGGCCGCACCACCAGCTTTGCCATCGGTGGCGGGGGTAAGTACGAAGCTGTCCTGACCGTTTGCTCCGGCGAACCCGGTACCGCCCTTGCCGCCGGTTCCGCCGTCCCCGCCGTCGCCCTGCTGAGCGTGGGTGGCGCCGTCGGTTTCCAGGCCGCCCTGGCCGCCATTGCCGCCGGTTCCGCCCTTGCCGCCGGTACCAGCGGCCAGGGTCGTGGTGCCAGCCGTGCCTTGCGCACCGTTGCCGCCGACGCCACCGTCGCCACCGACGCCCGCGTGACCGTCTGCGCCGGTGCTGCCGGCGTTACCGGCGTTCGCCGGGTTGTTTCCGGCCCCGTCGAGGCCGCCGGCGCCGGCGGTGCCGGACGCGCCGCCGTGGCCGGCGTTGCCGCCGGTGCCACCCGTCCCGCCATTGCCGCCGTCGGCACCATTCGCCGTGGGCGTGGTGTACCCGGTGCCGCCGGTTCCGCCCGCACCGCCGTCGCCGCCTTGGCCGCCGTCGCCGGCGTCACCGCCCTTCCCGCCGGCACCGACGTTGCCGTTGGTGCTGCCGGTACCCGCGGCGCCGCCCTGGCCACCGCTGCCGCCGTTGCCGCCGACCCCGCCGTCGATGCCATCGCCACCGGTACCGCCGGTGCCGCCGGTGGGGCTGCCCGGCGTTCCCGTCGTCCCGGTGTTGCCGGTGTTGCCGTTGCCGCCGGTGGTGCCGGTCGCTCCGTCGCCACCGGCACCGCCCTCGCCGCCGTTGCCGCCCTGGCCCTGCTCACCGGTGGCGCCGTCTGTTCCGGAGTCGGCCCGGTCGACACCGGCCCCGTTCAGGCCGCCGAGGCCTGCAGTGCCACCTTCGCCGCCCTGCCCGCCGGTTCCCCCGGCGCCGCCGGTGCCGCCGTTGCCGCCGGACAGCCCGGTGGTGCCGGGTTGGTCGTAGCCGGCGCCGCCGGTGCCGCCGTTGCCGCCGGTTCCGCCCTGGCCGCCGATGCCACCGTTGCCGCCGATACCGCCGGCGCCCACCGCGCCGTCCGTGGAACCCGTGCCTGCCGCGCCGCCCTGGCCGCCGGCCCCGCCGTTGCCGCCCGCTTGACCCTGTCCGCCGGTGTGCCCGGTTTCGCCGGTGCCACCGGCGGGCGTCTCGCTGGTTCCTGCCGTGCCCACGCCACCGTCAGCACCGGTCTCCCCGATCCCGCCGGCCGCGCCGTTGCCACCGTTGCCGCCCACGCCGCCGTTGCCACCGGCGCCTTGCTCACCAACCGCGCCATCGGCACCCGAGTTCGCCTGGCCATTGCGGCCACTGCCACCGGCACCACCGTGGCCGGCCGCACCCCCAGCACCCCCGGCACCACCGGAACCACCTACCGCACCATCACCGCCCGACGTGCCTGGCGCCGCACCCAGATCGGTCGCAGCGTCATACCCATCACCACCACGACCGCCAGCACCACCGGTGCCACCGGTGCCGCCATTGCCACCGGCACCGCCTACCCCACCAAGACCCTGGCTGCCATCGGTCGAACCATGACCGGCGGCACCACCATTGCCACCAGCACCACCATCACTGCCGGCACCACCAGCCTGACCCGTGCCCCCAGCACCCCCAGCAGTCGCCACCGACGTCGCCGTCCCATCGACACCGTCCTCACCGTCGGTGCCGACTCCACCGGCAACCCCATCAAACCCGCGACCACCCACACCACCATCGCCACCATCACCGCCAGCACCCTGAACACCATCAAAACCACTCGCCGTCCCAGCAGCAGTCAAACCACCCGTGCCCCCAGCACCCCCATCACCACCAGCACCACCATCCTGACCAACACCACCAGCCACCCCAGCCTGCGTCGAATCCTCACCATCAGCACCCGTGGCACCATCCCCACCCCGACCACCAGCACCACCAGAACCAGCGACACCATCAACACCACTGGCCGCCTGCACGCCACCAGCCCCGACACCACCGGCACCACCGGCGGCGGCATTACCCCCATTGCCACCCGTGCCACCGGTGCCACCGGCCTCACCGGCGTTCACCCCATCAACACCCCGAGCACCCGTCGACCCGTCACCACCGGAACCACCATTGCCACCAACACCACCGGCACCCAGATCGCCGGCGACACCATCAGCACCCGAACTCGCCTGACCATTGAGGCCACTACCCCCGGCACCACCGTGGCCGGCCGCACCCCCAGCACCCCCGGCACCACCAGAACCACCAACCGCACCATCACCACCAGAAGTACCCGCCACCGCACTCACATCAGCCGCAGCGTCATACCCATCACCACCATCACCACCACGACCACCAGTGCCACCGGTACCACCATTGCCCCCAGCACCACCTACACCACCAACACCCTGGGTGCCATCAGTGGAACCATGACCGGCCGCACCACCATTGCCCCCAGCACCACCATCACTGCCGGCACCACCAGCCTGACCCGTGCCCCCAGCACCCCCAGCAGTCGCCACCGACGTCGCCGTCCCATCGACGCCGCCCTCACCGTCGGTGCCGACTCCACCGGCAACCCCATCAAACCCGCGACCACCCACACCACCATCGCCACCATCACCGCCAGCACCCTGAACACCATCAAAACCACTCGCCGTCCCAGCAGCAGTCAAACCACCCGTGCCCCCAGCACCCCCATCACCACCAGCACCACCATCCTGACCAACACCACCAGCCAC
Organism: Mycolicibacter kumamotonensis; assembly: GCF_002086285.1. Taxonomy (GTDB): domain Bacteria; phylum Actinomycetota; class Actinomycetes; order Mycobacteriales; family Mycobacteriaceae; genus Mycobacterium; species Mycobacterium kumamotonense. The sequence goes on from NZ_MVHU01000005.1 coordinate 144,132, forward strand.
CCCAGCCTGCGTCGAATCCTCACCATCAGCACCCGTGGCACCATCCCCACCCCGACCACCAGCACCACCAGAACCAGCGACACCATCAACACCGTCACCGGCGCCTCCGGTGCCGCCCTTCCCGGCATTGCCGCCGTTCCCGCCGGCTCCGCCGGTCTGGCCATCAGCACCCGCGGTCATACCGGCCTCACCGGTCGCACCGGCGGCGCCATTGCCACCGGAACCGCCTACGCCGCCGGTGCCCAACAGGCTGCCGTCCCCGCCAAGGCCGCCGTTGCCGCCGGCGGTGCCCGGCGCCGCGTTCGGATCACTGGCGGCGTCGTAGCCGTCGCCCCCGTCACCGCCGTTGCCCTGTTGACCGGACGGGCCGTTGCCGGCCGTGCCGTCCGAACCGGGTGTCGAGCCGGATCCACCGCTACCGGCTGCGCCGGCGTGACCGACCGCACCGCCATCGCCGCCGTTGCCGGCATCGGGATGCGTGGCGATCCCGTCGGCGCCACGGCCGCCGTCGGCGGCCACCCCGGCGTCGCCGCCGTTGCCGCCGCTGCCACCGGCGCCCTGGCTGCCGGCGGTTGCGCCGTTGATGCCCGCGCCGCCGGCACCGCCGTCGCCGCCCTGACCGCCGGCGGCGCCGCTTCCGCCCGCGCCACCGTTCCCGCCGTTGCCGGTGCCCGCGTTGTCGAACGTGCCGACCGCACCCTGCACACCGTCACCGCCGTTGCCGCCGTTGCCGCCGTTGGCTCCGGCACCGCCCTGGCCGCCGTGATGACCGGCGCCCGAGCCGGTACCGCCGTTGCCGCCGGTGCCACCCGACTGGCCGGCGACGCCGTCGCCGCCGGCCTCGCCCGGCTGGGTACCCGAGCCGCCGTTGGCGCCGCTGAACCCTGCGGTGCCGTCGCCGCCATCGCCGCCGTTGCCGCTGCCGATGGCGTCACCGCCATTGCCGCCACTGCCGCCGTTGGCGCCTCCGTCGCCGCCGTCGGCGCCGTCGCCCTGCACGGCGCCGCCATCCCCGCCGTCACCGCCGTCACCGCCGGTGCCGGTGCCCTGCCCGGCGCCGCCGTTTCCGCCGGCCCCACCGTTACCGACCTGGGTGCCACCGTCACCGCCGGCGCCGCCGTTTCCGCCGTCGGCATCGTCACCACCGCCTCCGCCGTGGCCGCCGGCCCCGCCGTTGCCGATGGTTCCGCCGCTGCCACCGGCTCCGCCGGCGCCGCCGGACACCCCGGGTGTTGTCGAGGTGAAGCCGTCGCCGCCGTTACCGCCGTGGGTTTCGGTGGGTGCCGGACCGGATCCGTCGGCCCCGCCGCTGCCCGCGACTCCGGTGCCCGTGGATCCGCCGGTGCCGGCTGCGCCGCCGGCACCGCCCGCTCCGGCGGTGCCGGCATCGCCGGCGTTACCGCCGGCGCCGCCATCCACATGGTTCGCGTCGCCGTCGGCGCCATCACCGCCGGCACCACCGGCTGCGGCGTTGCCTCCGGCGCCGCCGTCGCCGCCGTTGCCATTGCTGCCGGCCGCCCCGGCCGGCGAGGTCGCCGCGCCTCCGTTACCCCCGGCACCACCGGCGCCGCCGGTCCCCCCGTTTCCTCCGGCTTGTCCGTCGGTGCCCGCGTCGCCGGCGTTGGCGCCGTCGGTTCCGGCCAGTCCGGCGACCCCATCACCGCCCCGCCCGCCATCGCCGGCATTACCGCCGTCCCCTCCGGTGGCACCGCTACCGCCCGCGCCACCGCTGCCACCGGCACCGCCGCTGCCGCCGGACGTGCCCGGCGCCGCACCGGCGGCGAGCGCGTCATATCCGGCTCCGCCATTGCCGCCGATACCTCCGGCGCCACCGGTGCCGTCGGCTGCGCGGGTGGTGCCGTCGGCTTCCAATCCGCCCTGACCGCCGTTGCCGCCGGCGCCGCCGTTGCCCCCGGCGGTTCCGTTCGGGTTGGTGGCGGTGCCGTCGATGCCGTCGATGCCGTCGCCGCCGTTGCCCCCGTTGCCGCCGGCCCCGGCGTGGCCGTCGGCGCCGTCGGCGGCAACCACCCCGTCGCCGCCCACACCACCGGCGCCACCGCGCCCGGCATTCCCGCCGTTGCCGCCGCTGATTCCGGCGGCGCCATTCGCGTCGACAGCCGTCCCGTCGGTCCCGGCCGCGCCGTCGGCGCCATCACCGCCGTCCTTGCCGTCTCCGCCGACACCGCCGGCCCCGGCCGTGCCGTTCGTACCCGCGGCACCGGATCCACCGAACAACCACGCGCCCGCCCCGCCAGCGCCGGCCTGTCCACCGGCGCCGCCGTTGCCACCGGCGCCGCCGTTACTTCCGTTGCCGCCATTGCCGTCTCCGCCGCCGGCGAAGGAGCCCTCGGCGCCGTCGAAGCCGCTGCCGCCCGCGCCGCCCCCGCCACCGGCACCGCCGGCGCCGCCGTTACCGCCGATGCCGAGCCACGTCGAACCGGCCCCGCCGTCGCCGCCTTTACCGCCCGCCGTGCCCGTACCGCCGTCGCCACCAGCCACCCCGGCGGCCGAGGAGTCCGCACCGTCGGCGCCGTTCAGACCCGCGCCACCCTTGCCGCCGTTGCCCCCGTTGCCCCACGCACCCATGCCGAAGAAGTCTTGGGCCTGACCCGAGGACCCGCCGTTGCCACCGTCCCCAGCCACCAGCGTCGCCGTCGCAGCGCCACCGGCTCCGCCATCGCCGCCGTGGCCCCACATCTCGCCACCGTGACCGCCGTTACCACCATCGGCACCCAGACCGCCGGCGCCACCATCACCACCGTTGCCGATACCGCCGGCGTGGCCGCCGTTACCGCCGGCTACACCCTCGATGTCCGAGGTCCAGCCGTTACCGCCGTCGCCGAACCAGAGCCCACCGGCCTGGCCGTTCACGCTGCTCTCGGTGCCGTCGGCGCCGTTGCAGATCATCCCGCAGAAGTTCTCGGTGAACGGCGCGAAGATCTGGTTGATCACGCCATTGACCTGCGACCCGAAGTCAGAGTTGATCCAGTCCTGCAAAAGTGCATGCAGCGGCATGTAGAAGTAGGTGTCCCACAGCTGGGCGATCTCCATCCCCGTCGCATCAGCCGAATCGGGCACATCCCAGGCCGAGCCGATCCACTCGGACGTCAGTGCTTGAGAGTCGGGTTCCAGACCGAACCAGCCCAGAAAATCGTCGAACTCGAAGTCCGCACGGGCCTCCGGCGCGGCCGCCAGTGGAGTCATCCCGAATGCCAGGAACGCCGCCACGGCGCTGCCCGCTCCCACGGCACGGCGAGAGGCGCCGGCGCGCCCCCCGGTAGAACCTGAACGCAGCCGACGCCTCATATGCCCAACGCCTTCCCAGCAGACCGACCCCGGACGAGTGAGTCCCGTCACTCACATTACGTTATATAAGGCTGTGAGATGCATAGCAAGCACTCAATTTACGCCTGCGTCAAATCCCCGTGCCCCGGACAAAAAATCGCACCCCATCTGGTGAGATGGGGTGCGATCGGGGTAGCGCCTTTTCCTGAAAAAACCTTACAGTTCGGTAACCGTGCCCCCGGCTGCGGTGATCTTCTCGCGGGCGCTGCCGCTGAACTTGTGCGCGGAGATGTCGGCCTTGACGGTCAGCTTGCCGTCGCCGAGCACCTTGACCAGCGTGTTCTTGCGGACCGCGCCCTTGGCGACCAGCTCCTCGAGCCCGATGGTGCCGCCGTCCGGGAACAGCCGGTTGATGTCGCCGACGTTGACGACCTCGTACTCGGTGCGGAACCGGTTGCGGAAGCCCTTCAGCTTGGGCAGCCGCATGTGGAGGGGCATCTGCCCACCCTCGAATGCGACCGGCACGTTCTTGCGGGCCTTGGTGCCCTTGGTGCCGCGGCCCGCGGTCTTGCCCTTGGAGCCCTCACCGCGACCGACGCGGGTGCGCTTGGTCTTCGACCCGGGCGCGGGGCGCAGGTCGTGCAGCTTGATGGTCATTCGGCTTCCTCCACTTGCACGAGGTGGTGGACAACCCGGATCAGCCCACGGGTCTGGGGGTTGTCCTCACGCACCACCGACTGGCGGATCTTGCGCAGACCCAGGGTGCGCAGGCTCTCGCGCTGCTTCCAGCGCGCACCGATGGTGCCGCGGACCTGGGTGATCTTCAGATTTGCCATGGCTATGCCGTGCCTTCCCGCGCGGCGCTGGCGGCGAGCGCCTCGCTTTCGCGGCGCGCCTTGAGCATCGAGGCCGGCGCCACGTCTTCGATCGGCAGACCACGCCGGGCCGCCACCTCTTCGGGACGCTGCAGCATCTTCAACGCGGCCACCGTGGCGTGCACCACGTTGATCGCATTGTCGCTGCCCAGCGACTTGGACAAGATGTCGTGCACCCCGGCGCATTCCAGCACGGCACGCACCGCGCCGCCGGCGATCACACCGGTACCCGGGCTGGCCGGACGCAGGAACACCACACCGGCGGCGGCCTCACCCTGGACCGGGTGGGTGATGGTGCCACCGATCAGCGGCACCCGGAAGAAGCTCTTGCGGGCTTCCTCGACACCCTTGGCGATCGCGGCCGGCACTTCCTTGGCCTTGCCGTAGCCGACCCCGACCATGCCCTTGCCGTCACCGACGATCACCAGCGCGGTGAAGCTGAACCGGCGGCCGCCCTTGACCACCTTGGACACCCGGTTGATCGCGACGACGCGCTCCAGGTAGTTGCTCTTGTCGCCGTCCCGGCTGTCACGGCCGCCGCGACCGCCGTCGCGGCCACCGCGCCGGTTGTCACGGCTGTCGCGCCCGTCGGTCCGGGGGGCGTTGCCCGTGTCGGGACCTGTCGAGGAGGCCCCCGTCGGCTGCTCCGCCATCATGCGGTCCTTCCAGTCATGTTCATAAAGTCAGTCATCTGGCGCATCAGAACTTCAATCCGCCTTCGCGCGCCGCGTCGGCCAGCGCCGCGATACGTCCACCGTAGGTGTAGCCGCCGCGGTCGAAGACCACGGTCTGCACGCCGGCGGCCTTGGCGCGCTCGGCGATCAGCTGTCCGACCCGCACACTGTGCGCCTTCTTGTCGCCCTGGACACCGCGCACGTCGGCCTCGATCGAGGACGCCGCGGCCAGCGTGTGGCCGGCCAGGTCGTCGACCAGCTGCACGTGGATGTGCCGCGAGGAGCGGTGCACCACCAGGCGCGGACGCTCGGCGGTGCCGGCGATCTTCTTGCGCAGTCGCGCGTGCCGACGCACCCGGTGGTTGCGCCGGGCCTCGGAGACGTTCTGCCCCACGGGCTTGTGTGATTGCGCCATGGCTACTTACCTGTCTTTCCGACCTTGCGGCGAACCTGCTCACCCTCGTAGCGCACGCCCTTGCCCTTGTAGGGGTCGGGACGGCGCAGGCGGCGGATGTTCGCCGAGATCTGACCGACCTTCTGCTTGTCGATGCCCGAGATCGAGAACTTGGTGGGCGTCTCCACCGCGAAGGTGATGCCCTCCGGGGCCTTGATCAGCACCGGGTGGCTGTAGCCCAGGGCGAATTCGAGGTCGGAGCCCTTGAGCGCCACGCGGTAACCGACGCCGAAGATCTCCATCTTGCGCACGTAGCCCTCGGAGACGCCGGTGACCAGGTTCGCCACCAGGGTGCGGCTCAGCCCGTGCAACGAACGGTTGCGGCGCTCGTCGTCGGGACGGGTGACCACCAGGGCCCCGTCGTCGTTGCGGGCCACCCGGATGGGCTCGGCCACCGTGAGTTCCAGGGTGCCCTTGGGCCCCTTGACCGACACCTGCTGGCCGTCGATCGTCACATCGACCCCGGACGGGACCGGGATCGGCTGCTTACCAATACGCGACATGTCTGCTACTCCCTCACCACACGTACGCGAGGACTTCGCCGCCCACGCCCTGCCTGGCCGCCTGACGGTCGGTGAGCAGACCTGACGACGTGGAGATGATCGCCACGCCCAGGCCGCCGAGCACCCGCGGCAGGTTGGTCGACTTCGCGTAGACCCGCAGGCCGGGCTTGGACACCCGGCGCAGACCGGCGAGGCTGCGCTCCCGGTTCGGGCCGTACTTGAGGTTGACCACCAGCGCCTTGCCCACCCGGGCGTCCTCGACGTGATAGTCGTTGATGTAACCCTCGCGCTTGAGGATCTCGGCGATGTTGGCCTTGATCTTCGAGTGCGGCAGGGTCACCTCGTCGTGATACGCCGAGTTGGCGTTGCGCAGACGGGTCAAGAAGTCCGCGATCGGGTCCGTCATAGTCATTTAGCGCTGCTCCTCCGCCGTCACCAGCTGCTCTTCTGCACACCGGGCAGTTCGCCGGCGTGCGCCATCTCGCGAAGGCAGATTCGGCACAGGCCGAACTTGCGGAGTACCGCGCGCGGACGGCCGCACTTGTTGCAGCGGGTGTAGGCGCGCACCGCGAACTTGGGCTTGCGGGCCGCCTTGTTAACCAACGCTTTCTTCGCCATCAGGTCACTTCTCCTTGAACGGAAAGCCGAGCGCCCGCAGCAGGGCTCGCCCTTCGTCGTCGTTCGTCGCCGAGGTGACGACGGTGATGTTCATGCCGCGCGGGCGGTCGATCGAGTCCACGTCGATCTCGTGGAACATCGACTGCTCGGCCAGCCCGAAGGTGTAGTTGCCGGCGCCGTCGAACTGCTTGGGCGACAGGCCGCGGAAGTCGCGGATACGCGGCAGCGCGATCGAGGTGAGCCGGTCCAGGAACTCCCACATCCGGTCACCGCGCAGGGTGACCCGGGCGCCGATCGGCATGCCCTCACGCAGCTTGAACTGGGCGATCGATAGGCGGGCCTTGCGGATCTCCGGCCGCTGACCGGTGATCAACGCCAGGTCGTTGACCGCGTTGTTGATCAGCTTGGCGTCGCGGGCAGCTTCGCCGACGCCCATGTTCACCACGACCTTCACCACGCCCGGGATCTGCATCACGTTGGCGTAGTTGAACTGCTGTTGGAGCGAATCGCGAATTTCCTCGCGGTATTTCACCTTCAGCCGGGGCTGAATCTTTTCTGCAGTCGTCATCTCTAGATGTCCTTGCCGTTGCGCTTGGAGACGCGAACCTTCTTGCCGGACTCGGCGTCCACCCGGTAGCCGATGCGGGTGGGCTTACCGTCGGAGTCGACGACCATCACGTTGGAGACGTGGATCGGGGCTTCCTGGGTGACGATGCCGCCCGAGGACGCACCGGCCTGGTTGGCCGAGTTCGCGACGTGCTTCTTGATCCGGTTGACGCCCTGGACCAGCACCCGGTTGCGGGTGGGGTAGGCCTTGAGGACCTTGCCCTTGGCGCCCTTGTCCTTGCCGGCGATGACCAGCACGGTGTCGCCTTTGTGGACCTTCATTTACAGCACCTCCGGGGCCAGCGAGACGATCTTCATGAACCGCTTCTCACGCAGCTCGCGACCGACCGGCCCGAAGATGCGGGTCCCGCGCGGGTCGTTGTCGGCCTTGATGATCACCGCGGCGTTCTCGTCGAACTTGATGTAGCTGCCGTCGGCGCGGCGACGCTCCTTGACGGTGCGAACCACCACGGCCTTGACGACGTCACCCCGCTTGACGTTGCCGCCCGGGATGGCGTCCTTCACGGTCGCCACGATGACATCACCGATGCCGGCGTAGCGCCGCGACGAGCCGCCGAGCACCCGGATGCACAAGATCTCCTTGGCACCCGTGTTGTCGGCGACCTTCAACCGCGATTCCTGCTGAATCACCAGATCTCCTCAATTTTCGGGTCGACGCGCGGCATGGCAGGGCTAGCCGGCCAGCCGGAATCCTCCCGGGCGTGCGTGGTCTTACAGTTCTTCGGAGCCAAAGAGCACGCGGGGCCAACTTGCGCTGGCCGAGGTCTGCTCTCGGCAACCCCTGAAGTCTAGGTCACGGGGCCTAAAGCACCAAATCGCCCCGTTGCCTTCCGCGAGCGTGCGTAGTTGTACGCGACACGCCGTTGCCAGGCGTGCAGACACGCACCCTCGCCCCCCTGGGGCGTCCCACGGGCCTACCCCGTCACGCCCACCACGCAGCGGAACCCGATGTGGCTGGTGGCGGTGTCCTGCGACTGCGGGGAGCGGGCCGCGGCCCGATAGCGGTGGCAGTACTCCGGCGCGCACAGATGCGATCCGCCCTTGAGGGTCTGGTTGATACCCGGATCAGCGGGCCCCACCGGCGTGCAGCAGGCATTCGGCGGCGCATCGAGCCGGTGATGGCCGCAAAACTCGGTGGTCGTCCACTCCCACACATTGCCGATCATGTCCAGCAGACCCCAGCCGTTCGGCGGGAACGTCCCCACCGGCGACGTGCCGGACCAACCCAGGGCGCCGTCGTTGCGATAGGGAAAGGCGCCCTGCCAGGTATTGGCCATCAGGACGCCGCCCGGCTTCTCCTCCTCACCCCAGGTGTAGGTGGTGCGCACGCCGGCCCGGGCGGCATATTCCCACTCGGCTTCGGTCGGGAGCCGCCGACCGGCCCAGCGGGCATAGGCGGCCGCGTCGGGATAAGCGACCTGCACCACCGGGTGATCCGGCTTGTCGGCGACGGTGCTGCGCGGGCCCAGTGGATGCCGCCAGCTCGCGCCGGGCTCCCACCGCCACCACTGCCGCCAGTCACGCAGATCGACAGGCCCAGCGGTCGGGGTGAAGACCAAGGCGCCCGGTTCGGCCGCGAAAACCGGATCCGGGTCCCGCTCGGCAACGGTGACATACCCCGTGGCGGCGACGAATTCGGCGAACTGAGCGTTGGTCACCGGATGCCGCTCGATGGCGAACGCCGCCACCTCCACGGTGTGGATCGGCGCCTCCTCGGGATAGAAACTCGTCGAGCCCATCCGGAACGCCCCGCCCGGGATCTTCACCAATTCGGTCAGCATCGCCTCAGTCCCGCGAAAATGCCGCCGCCAGGCTCCTTTTCACGTCGAGGTATGGTTCACCGCTGACATCGACGGCGACGTCCGTGATGGTTCCGCCGGTGAAGCGAAACGGCGCGCGATACGCCGACGACACCGCCTGGCCGGTGTTGCGACCGACGCTCACCCCACCCCCGGCCAACGCGAACGCACCCGGCTGGGTGATCATCTCCGGCAGCGTGGCGACCATTGTGTCGTCGATGTAGAGCGAGGCCTCCCCGACCGGCGTGTGACTGCCCTCGACGGTGCCGCGGCGTTCGAACCGCACCCCGAATACGTGGTACCCCAACGGGATCGGATCGGGCGCAGATAGCCACTGTTCACGCTCGCCAAGGAAGTTGTAGACGTAGTGCAGCCGTCCGTCCTGGACGAACAGCGCATGACCGCCGTGGCGGGCGCCCTGCTTGAACAGCACCCCCTCGGCGTCGGCTGAGTCCACCGTCACCCGCGCCAGCACCGTGAACGACCGACCCCGTAGCTCCACGCACGCCCCCAGCGGCACCTCGGCGGTGTTCGGGTAATAGGTGTAGCCGGTCCGGTCGCCGGACAGGTAGGGCCGCTGCCGAGAGGTCATCTCGAAGATGTTGAGGTCGGCCAGCGGCAGCCCGTTGTACTTCTCGGCCTCGGCGAACCACAGCGCTTGGAGTTCTTCGAGTTTTTCCGGGTGCTCGGCGGCCAGGTCGCGGCATTGACTGCGGTCTTGTTCGATGTGGTAGAGCTCCCAGCGGTCGTCGTCGAAGTGACCCCAGCCCGAGGGGGTCGCCGCGTGCACGGTGTTGGCGAACCATCCGCGGTGCCAGATCCCGCGGGTCCCGAGCATGGTGTAGAACTGGGTGTGCTTTCCGGTGTCCGCGTCCGGATCTACTAGCGCCGCTTTGAAACTGATTCCCTCCAGCGGCTTCTGCTCGACGCCGCGCACCGTCTCGGGAAAGGTGACGCCGAGCAGGTCGTAGACGGTCGGCGTCACGTCGCACACGTTGATATAGGTGTCACGCACCTCGCCGCGAGCGGCAATCCCCTTGGGCCAGCTGAGGATCGCAGGGTCGGCGATACCGCCCTCATGGGAGGCGTAACGCTTGTAGAGCTTGTAGGGCGTGTTGAACGCCATCGCCCACCCGATCGGGTAATGGTTGTAGGTGTCCGGACCGCCAAGCTGGTCGAAGAGTTTCATCGCCTCCTCGACGGTGTCGATGTAGCCGTTGAAGAACTTGTTCTCGTTGGGCGAGCCGTTGGGTCCGCCCTCGCCGCTGGCCCCGTTGTCGGAGATCACCACGATGATGGTGTTGTCGAGTTGCCCGGATTCCTCGAGATAGTCCAGGATTCGGCCGATCTGGGCGTCGGTGTAGCTCTGGAATCCGGCGAACACCTCGGCCATCCGGGCGAACAACCGCTTCTCGGTGTCGTCGAGGCTGTCCCACGGGCGCACCGTGTCCAGTGCGGGCCAGGGCTGGCCGTCGGGGCCGGTGACATCGGCGTAGGGGTTGACCTCCGAAAGCTCGGTGTCCGGTGGAACCAGTCCGAGCTTCTTCTGGTTGGCCAGGACGATCTCCCGGTACTGCTCGTAGCCCGCATCGAATCGGCCGGCATAGCGATCGGCCCACTCGGCGAAGACATGGTGCGGGGCGTGACCGGCGCCCGGGCAGACGTAGCCGAACCAGGGCTTGCCAGGCGCGACCGTCTGCGCGTCACGGATGAACTCGATTGTCTTGTCGGCAATGTCCTTGGACAGGTGGTAGCCGTCCTCGGGTGTTGCCGGTGGCGCCACCGGATGGTTGTCGTAGACCAGGTCCGGATACCACTGGTTGGTCTCCCCGCCCAAAAAACCGTAGAACCGGTCGAACCCCCGCTGGGTCGGCCAGTGCCGCCGGGTGGCGGCCATGTTGCACTCTTCCAAGGGGGTCAGGTGCCACTTGCCGACACAGAAGGTGTTCCAGCCGCGCTCGGCGAGAACCTCGCTGAGCAGCGCGGTTTCGAATGGGATGCGGCCGCTGCAATTGGGGAAGCCGTCGGTGAATTCTTCGATGGTGGCCATGCCGACGCTGGTGGCGTTACGGCCGGTCAGCAGGGCTGCCCGCGTCGGGGAACACAGTGCCGTGGTGTGGAATTGGGACAGCCGAATACCGCGTTGGGCGATCCTGTTCATCGCCGGCATCTCGACCAGGCCGCCGAAGCAGTCCCAGGTGGCGATACCGGTGTCGTCCCACACCAGATAGAGCACGTTGGGGGCGCCGTCGGGTGCCGTCGGGGCGGCGAACGGCCCCCAGTCCGGTTCGGAATCCCGGATATCGAGATTGATCTTGCCTGTGAAACTGCTCGAACTCACTATCGCCTTCTCCGCTGTCAGCCCCCGGATCGGGTGCGAGACTACCGGCTCGGGCGACGAGGCCGGGGGTTTTCAGACCGCGGACTGTTGCCAGCGGCCGGGTGCCCGGTTCGCTGCGGTGCCGGCCGACAGCAGTTCACCGAGGAATGCCGCTGCCGCCGGTGAGGGCGCACGCTCGCTGGGGGTGATCAGTGCCAGCTCACGGGGGATCCCCGGATCGGTCGCCACGGCGACGATGTGCTCGGAGGTGGCCACCAGCGCCGGCGGCAGGAAGGCGATGCCCAAACCGGCGGCAACCAGATCGACCAGATCTCCCGGCGTGTTGGTCTCTGCGCAGATGGTCCGCTCGAATCCGAGGCCGGCACAGATGCTGTCGATGTGCAGGCGGGTCCGAAGATCCGCCCGGCGCTCGATGAACTCCCGCCGCTGCAGATCGGTCAGGGCGACGATGTCCTGGCGGGCGAGGGGGTCATCACGGCGCACCGCCAAGACGAGGAACTCAGTGCCCAGCGACAGTTCCTTCACCCGGTTCGGGTCATAGGGGCGGCTGACAAAGGCAAGGTCCAGTCCCCCGTCGGCCGTCGCGTTCACCAGCGCGTCGATGGCGTCTTGGCGCAACGTGATCTCGATGCGCGGGAAGCTTCGGTGATAGCGGGCCAGCAGGGCGGGCAGGTCGATGGTCCCCAGCCCCTGGATCATCCCCACCGCAAGTTTTCCGGACAGCAATCCGCGAACGGCGTCGACGGCAGCGCGTGCACGTTCTGCGGCGGCCAGGGCGTTTTGTGCGTCTGGCAGCAACGCCTGTCCGGCGGCGGTGAGTTCGACGCGACGATTGTTGCGAACCAGCAGGGCGGTGCCGAGATCCTGTTCCAGCCCGCTGATGGACGCGGACAACGTCGACTGCACCACGTGGACTTTCGCCGCCGCCCGGGTGAAATGCAACTCTTCGGCCACGGCAACAAAATGCTTCAGCTGGCGAAGTTCCATAGCGATCAGTGTGCAGGTCGACTCGGATCGGCCAAACCGAAAGTTCCATTCCGACAAGATGATTACTTTGATTCGGCTGAGACCGAACTGGGGGAAACACTGACCGTAGCCATAAGGTAACTGCCCCAAGGACTTACATCGTCGCCATTACGTGCGTCGATCGATGACAGCGATTCTCTACATTGAAATTAACTGTTGAAGTATCTGCCGACAGGGGTGGTGGCGGCGGCGTCGACCCGTTAGCGTCTGACGAGGGCGCTGAGGGGGATGGATCACTGTCCCGGGTGTCCGGACATACGTTGTCGCCCAATGCTATTGACGCAATATGTCGGAATCGCGATGTGCGCGGTGCCCGGGGCGGCGGGCGAATTGACGATGTTCACCTCTGCCCCGGGCGAGTTCAAAGGTGAGCTCACGGCCGGGAACATCGAAGAACGGAAGGAACGCACCGAAATGAATCGTCGGATCATATTATCGGTCAGCGGTGTTACCGCGGGTCTACTCACGACCACATTCGTGCCCACCGGAGTCGCTTTGGCCGACAATGGTGCCGGCACGGTGGGCGACGTCGGCAGCACCTCCTTGGCGAGCGGGCTGGCAAGCAATCCGGGGGCAACCGCGCTACTCGGCAGCACCGGCGCCCTCGGCCCGGACGTGAACGCGCCCAGCCCCACGTTGCTCGGTGACACCGGTGCGATCACGCCCAGCACCGGCGCGACACCCGAGGCCGGCACGACAGGATCGTCGCCGGGGGACACGGGCGGGATCACGCCGACCGTCGGCACCCCGGACACCACGCCCGGCGACACCACGCCTACCGGTAGCGAGGGCTTCACCATCGGCCAGGACACCTTCACACCGGTCCAGGCCGACGGTTCGGAGGGCTTCACGCCACTGACGCCGCTGTTCAGCGCACCGCCGCTCTTCCAAGTCGGCGAGGGCGAGCAGTCTTTCGACGTCAGCAGCGGCACCGGGTCCGGCGCCACCGACCTCGGCAATGTCACTGCCAGCGAGAATGTCACCAACCTGTTCGGCGGAATCCATAACACGGAGTTCACCATCACCGACGTGGACCCGGCCAGCGGTGCGACCGCCGCCGACCTGCCGGCCGTGGGAACGGTTTATGACGTCGCGAACTTCGGCAACGGTTTCGAGAACATCTACACCGATATTCCGGGGACGGACGGCGCCGCGAATACCATCACAGACACCCTGGTCACACCGTTCGGGGATTTCAACGTCCCGACCGATTTCGACGCGGCCGCGTTGCTTGACCCGGGTGACGCGTTCAGCGGGCTGTCCGCCCTGGGCGCCGACTCCGCCGGGGGTGCGGCCGACGCCGCCGGGGGTGCCGCCGACGCCGCCGCCGGAACCGCCGCAGATGCCGCGGGAGGAGCCACGGATGCTGCGGGAGGTGCCGCCGACTCCACCGCGGACCTCGCGGGCAGCATCGATCCGTTCAGCTTCCTCGGCTTTTGAGGACTTTTAGACACCTGCCCGTCATCGACGGCCGGTCCGACATCCCAGGTCTCCAGAACAGGGGGCCTGGGATGTTTGGCGTGCAACTGAACCGGGAAACCCGGTCACCGCACGAATCATGGAAATTTGTCGGGGGGACCATGAAGCAGGCGCAACGATGAAGGCACAGCATACTTTTGGGCTGAATCTGTCCTGGCTGCGGGTGACCACGGTATTTCTCATCGACATCGCGATCCTGGCGATCGCCGGCCATTGGCCCGATGAGCTCGGGACAGCGGCCCGCGCCTGGTGGCCGGGCGTCGGCCTCGCGGCGGTGGTGACGCTGGCCGCCTTGATCACCCACCGCCGGGTTCCGCTGACGGCGATAGTGCTGGCGCGGATACTGGATCGATTCGCCAATCCGGCGTCGTTCCTCAGTGAAGGCTGCACGTCTGGATTCGATCATCGCCGACGCTACAGCCACGATGTCGTCGGCCTCCGCGAGCACCGAGGCCAGTTGGTGACGGTGATCGCCGTGGGGCCACTGCCACCGCAGACCTCGGGCCGCCACGGGCGCGGCCACCGACCGCCGGCGGCGTTGCCGGCCGGACTCGCCGCCGCCGCGCTGCGGCAGTTCGATGTGCGGCTCGACGGTATCGACATCGTCTCGGTGCGAACGCGCCACGCCGGCGACGACGGCGACACCTCCCCCGCCGATGACGGGCCGACACCGGCAGCGCCCGTCGTCGCCGACTCGCGAGACACCTGGCTGATTCTGCGGATGGACCCGATGCGTAACGCCGACGCGGTGGCCGTTCGCGACTCGGTGGCGGCAACACTTGCGGTGGCCACCGAGCGGCTCGCCCACGATCTGCAGGAGCGGCACATCATGGCTCGCGTACTACCGGCCGAGGAGTTCGCCGACGTCGATGCCGCGGTGCTGGCCGGGCTGTCTCCCACCCGGATCCGCCGGAGGCGGCGCCGGTTGAAGCAGAAGCAACGCAAGGGATCCAAACAGCTCGCGGCCACGTTCTGGATGTCGCCGCGCGACATCACCACGGAGAATCTGGAACGGCTCTGGCAACCCGAAGCCGACACCACCGCTGTCACCGTCCGGCTGATCGCACGCAATCACCACACCGAGGTTTCGGTGCTGGTGCGCTACCACAGCTCCGACCGACTACGCCGAAACATGTCGGCCGGATTGAACCGCCTCAACGGCCGGCAGCTGACCGCGCTGCGTACCAGCCTGCCGACGCCCAGGAACCGGACGCTAGCGGTTCCGGCGCGGCCCGTCGACGAGCAGGAGTCGCTGCAGGTGCCACTCGGCACCACCGCGGAGCAACCCCTGGCGCGGGTCAGGGTGCCGGCGTAACCAGATCGGCCTACTTGGCCTTTTCCAGGATCTCCACCAGGCGCCAGCGCTTCGTCGCCGACAGCGGGCGGGTCTCCATCAGCGACACCCGGTCGCCGATGCCCGCCGCGTTGTTCTCGTCGTGCGCCTTGACCTTCTTGGTGGTCCGGATGATCTTGCCGTAGAGCGGGTGCTTCACCCGGTCCTCGAGCTCGACGACGATGGTCTTCTCCATCTTGTCGCTGACCACGTAACCGATCTGGGTCTTACGGCGGCCCCGCGGCTTCTCCGTGCGCGGAGTGTGCTTGGGGCCCTTCTCCGTGGCCTTAGCCTTTGCAGCCTGTGCCATTACGATGCCTCGCCTTCAGAACCATCGGGACCGGCCGCCAGGCCCAGTTCCCGTTCGCGCAACACGGTGTAGATGCGCGCGATCTGGTGGCGCACCGTGCGGAGCCGACGATTGTTGCTGAGCTGCCCGGTCGCCATCTGGAAACGCAGGTTGAACAGCTCCTCCTTGGACTCGCGCAGCCGCTCGACGAGCTCGTCGGCGTTCAGCTCGCGCAGTTCGCCAGCGGAAACTCCCACTGCCATCAGAACTGCTCCTCTCGGGTGACGATGCGCGCCTTGATCGGCAGCTTGTGGATCGCCCGGGTCAGTGCGGCGCGGGCGATGGCCTCGTTGGGGTAGCTCAGCTCGAACAGCACCCGGCCCGGCTTGACGTTGGCGACCCACCACTCCGGGGAACCCTTACCCGAACCCATGCGGGTCTCGGCGGGCTTCTTGGTCAGCGGGCGGTCCGGGAAGATGTTGATCCACACCTTGCCGCCACGCTTGATGTGCCGGTTGATGGCGATACGCGCCGACTCGATCTGCCGGTTGGTGACGTAGGCGTGTTCCAGTGCCTGGATGCCGTAGTCACCGAACGTCACCGCGGTGCCGCCGCTGGCGATGCCGCGCTGCTTCGGGTGATGCTGCTTGCGGTGCTTGACCTTACGGGGAATCAACATGATTCAGCTCTCCGTGCTCTGCGTTGCTTGCTCCGCGGTCACTGCGCTTTCCTGGACGGTTTCCGCAGCAGCGGTGTTCTCGGTGCTCTCGGCGGCCCGCCCGGCGTCGGTGCTGGTCGCGGTGGTACCCGAGGCGCCGCTACGGCGCGGGCGGGTGCCCGACGGCCGCTCCCGGCGGGGACGGTCGGCCGACGGTGCGGCAGCGGCGAGCTCACGCTTGCCACCGACGATGTCGCCCTTGTAGATCCAGACCTTCACACCGATCCGGCCGAAGGTGGTCTTGGCCTCGTACAGCCCGTAGTCGATGTCGGCGCGCAGCGTGTGCAGCGGCACCCGGCCCTCACGGTAGAACTCCGAGCGGCTCATCTCGGCGCCGCCGAGACGGCCCGAGCACTGCACCCGGATGCCCTTGACGTTGGGCTGGCGCATCGCCGACTGGATCGCCTTGCGCATCGCCCGGCGGAACGCCACGCGGTTGCTCAGCTGCTCGGCGACGCCCTGGGCCACCAGTTGCGCCTGCGACTCGGGATTCTTGACCTCGAGGATGTTCAGCTGCACCTGCTTGCCGGTGAGCTTCTCCAGGTCGGCACGGATCCGGTCGGCCTCGGTGCCGCGACGGCCGATGACGATGCCCGGCCGGGCGGTGTGGATGTCTACCCGAACCCGGTCGCGGGTGCGCTCGATCTCGACGTCGGCGATGCCGGCGCGCTCCAGGCCGGTCGACAGCAGCCGGCGGATCGCCACGTCTTCCTTGACGTAGTCCGCGTACTGCTTGTCGGCGTACCACCGCGACTTCCAGTCGGTGGTGATCCCGAGTCGGAAGCCGTGCGGGTTGATCTTCTGGCCCATTACTCCGAGCCCTCCTTCGCGTCGGACGTCTCAGGCGCCTTCTTGGTTGCCGCCTTCTTGGCGGGCGCCTTCTTCGCCGCCGCTTTCTCGGTTGCCTTGGCCGCCGGGGCCTTGGTGGCCGGCGCCTTCGTGGCGGCGGCCTTGCTGGCCTGCGCACGACGCGCCCGGGCGGCACCGGCGGACTGCGCCGAGCCTCCGCGGGCCACCGGCCGGCTCTCCACCACCACGGTGATGTGGCTGGTGCGCCGGCGGATCCGGTAGGCACGCCCCTGCGCGCGCGGCTTGATCCGCTTGGCGGTCGGGCCCTCGTCGGCGTAGACCGTGGCCACCACCAGGGTGGACGGGTCCAGGCCGTTGTTGTTCTCGGCGTTGGCCGCCGCGCTGGCGATGACCTTGGCCACCGGCAGGCTGGCCTGCTGCGGCGCCCAGCGCAGGATGTCCAGCGCTTCGGCCACGGACTTGCCGCGCACCAGGTCGATCACCCGGCGCGCCTTGCTGGCCGACACCCGCACGAAGCGGGCCTTGGCGACAGCGGACGGATATTCAGTCGTTACGCTCACCGGCGCTTAGCCTTCCGGTCGTCCTTGATGTGTCCCTTGAAGGTGCGCGTCGGAGCGAATTCGCCGAGCTTGTGCCCGACCATCGACTCGGTGACGAATACCGGGACGTGCTTGCGGCCGTCGTGCACGGCGAACGTGTGCCCGATGAAGTCCGGGATGATCGTCGACCGACGCGACCAGGTCTTGATGACCTGCTTGGTGTTCTTCTCGTTCTGAACGTCGACCTTCTTGAGCAGGTGGTCGTCGACGAACGGACCCTTCTTGAGGCTGCGTGGCATCGCTTTCCCTCCGCTTCCTAGCGCTTCTTGCCGGTGCGCCGGCGTCGGACGATGAGCTTGTCGCTGGGCTTGTTCGGCCGGCGGGTGCGACCCTCCGGCTTACCCCACGGGCTGACCGGGTGCCGGCCACCCGAGGTCTTGCCCTCACCACCACCGTGCGGGTGGTCCACCGGGTTCATCACCACACCACGGACGGACGGGCGCTTGCCCTTCCACCGCATCCGGCCGGCCTTGCCCCAGTTGATGTTGGCCTGTTCGGCGTTGCCGACCTCGCCGACGGTGGCGCGGCAGCGCACGTCGACGCGGCGGATCTCACCCGACGGCATCCGCAGCGAGGCGTAGGCGCCTTCCTTGCCCAGCAGCTGAATGCTGGACCCGGCCGAGCGGGCCAGCTTGGCGCCACCGCCCGGGCGCAGCTCGACGGCGTGCACCAGGGTGCCGGCCGGGATGTTGCGCAGCGGCAGGTTGTTGCCCGGCTTGATGTCGGCGTTGGCACCCGACTCCACCACGTCGCCCTGCGAGAGGCCCTGCGGGGCGATGATGTAGCGCTTCTCGCCGTCCAAGTAGTGCAGCAGTGCGATGCGGGCGGTGCGGTTCGGGTCGTACTCGATGTGGGCGACCTTGGCGTTGACGCCGTCCTTGTCGTGGCGACGGAAGTCGATCACCCGGTAGGCGCGCTTGTGGCCACCGCCCTTGTGCCGGGTGGTGATCCGGCCGTGGGCGTTACGCCCACCGCGGCCGTGCAGCGGCCGAACCAGCGACTTCTCCGGGTGAGAGCGGGTGAGCTCGGCGAAATCGGAGACGCTGGCACCGCGACGACCGGGTGTCGTCGGCTTGTACTTGCGGATTCCCATGTCAGTTAGGTCTCTCTCTCACTCCGGTCAGGCCGGTGCGGCGAACAGGTCGATCGGCTTGCTGCCGGGCGCCAGGGTCACGATGGCGCGCTTGGTGTCCTTGCGCTTGCCGAAGCCGGCCCGGGACCGCTTGCGCTTACCCGGCCGGTTCGCGGTGTTCACCGATGCGACCTTGACGGCGAAGATCTTCTCGATCGCGATCTTGATCTGCGTCTTGTTCGAGTCGGGGTGCACCACGAACGTGTACACGTTGTCCTCGATCAGTCCGTAGGACTTCTCGGAGATGACCGGCGCGAGGATGATGTCGCGGGGGTCGGTGACGGTCGCCATCAGGCCGAAACCTCCTCGGTTTTGGCGGTGTGCGCCTCGATGTAGGCGTTCAGGGCCTCGACGCTGAACACCACGTCGTCGGCACGCAGCACATCGTGGGTGTTGAGCTGGTCCGGCGAGAGGATGTGCACACCGGGGAGGTTGCGCACGCTCTTGGCACCGGTCTCATCGGTCCGGCCGATGACCACCAGCACCTGCTTGCGGTCGGTGATCGAGCCCAGGAACGCCTTGGCGCTCTTGGTCGAAGGGGTCTGCCCGCTCACCAGCTCGGTGATCGCGTGGATCCGGCCGTTGCGCGCCCGGTCCGACAGCGCGCCGCGCAGCGCGGCGGCGATCATCTTCTTGGGGGTGCGCTGGCTGTAGTCCCGCGGCTTCGGGCCGTGCACCACGCCACCACCGGTGAACTGCGGCGCCCGGGTCGAACCCTGACGGGCGCGGCCGGTCCCCTTCTGCCGGTACGGCTTACGGCCACCGCCGCTGACCTCGCCGCGGGTCTTGGTCGAGTGCGTGCCCTGCCGGGCCGCGGCCAACTGAGCGATGACCACCTGGTGCATCAGCGCGATGTTGGCGGGGGCGTCGAACAGCTCGGCGGGCAGCTCGACCGAGCCGCTCTTCTTGCCGTCCGGTGTCTTGACGTCAATCTTGATGCCGGCCATTACTTCTCACCCTTTTTGATCGCGCTGCGGACCAGAACCAGCCCGCCGTTGCGTCCCGGAATGGCGCCCTTGATCAACAGCACGCCGTTCTCGGCGTCCACCTTGTGCACCACCAGGTTCTGAGTGGTGACGCGGTCGTTGCCCATCCGGCCCGACATCCGGGTGCCCTTGAACACCCGGCCGGGGGTCGAGCAGCCGCCGATCGAACCCGGTCGGCGGTGCACCGCCTGGGCGCCGTGACCGGCGCCCTGGCCGCGGAAACCGTGCCGCTTCATGGTGCCGGCGTAGCCCTTGCCCTTGGAGGTTCCGGTCACGTCGACGTAGGCGCCGTCGGCGAAGATTTCGGCGGTCAGCTCCTGGCCGACCTCGTACTCGGCGGCGGCGGATTCATCGTCCAGCCGCAGCTCGGTCAGGTGCCGGCGCGGGTTGACCCCGGCCGCCGCGTACTGACCGGCCAGGGGCTTGTTGACCTTGCGGGGGCTGATCTCGCCGTAAGCGAGCTGCACGGCGGAATAGCCGTCGCGTTCGGGGGTGCGGATACGGGTCACCACGTTGGGCCCGGCCTTGACGACCGTGACCGGCACGACCTTGTTGTTCTCGTCGAACACCTGCGTCATGCCCAGTTTGGTACCCAAAAGACCTTTACGTGCCATGGTTTCTCGTGGCTCCTACTGGATGTTGACGTCGACGCTGGCCGGCAGATCGATGCGCATCAGGGCGTCAACGGTCTTCGGCGTGGGATCGAGGATGTCGATCAGCCTCTTGTGGGTGCGCATCTCGAAGTGCTCCCGCGAGTCCTTGTACTTGTGCGGGGACCGGATGACGCAATACACGTTCTTCTCGGTCGGCAGCGGCACCGGGCCCACCACGGACGCACCGGTGCGGGTGACGGTCTCGACGATTTTGCGCGCCGAGGCGTCAATAGCCTCATGGTCGTAGGCCTTGAGCCTGATGCGGATCTTTTGTCCCGCCACGCTTCTGCTACCTCACTCCTGCAAGGGGGTCCGGTCTCCGGCCCCGCTGGTCTACTCCGTGCCCCCGCGCACTTTCGCCCTTTCGGCCCGCCGGGCCGGCATGGACATTGCGCTAGGTGCTGCCGCCGCTGTTTACCTGTCCTGGTCCACCGGTCCCCGCGGTCGGGCGTGTCGCCCGCACACGGCCTCGTTCACGGTGAAAAAACTCCGTGCTGCGAGAGTGGGACCGGACGCGCCCGGGTGGGCGCTGGTCGTATGCCCGGCCAGGGGCAACCCCGGCGCAGGCGAACCTGAACAGTATGCCCCAGATCGGGTCAGCGGCCAAATCCCCGGCCGTATCACCGCCGGCGCCCCGACCCGGCCGCCGACGAGCCGTCCGACCGGCGATCTTACTTGTCAGTAAGATCGTTCGGCATGACCGGATCTACCAGTACATATCGGGCCTGGCGGCGTCTCGCGGGCATCCCCGGCGGAACCCGGCTGTTCTCGGCCGCGGCCATGGCGCGGGTCCCCTACTTCACGTCGGTGCTGCCGCACGTGGTCCGGATGGAGCCTGGGCTGGCCGAGGTGCTGGTGCCCAAGTGGCCGTTCGTCTACAACCACCTACACACGGTGCATGCGATCGCCTCCTGCAACGCCGCCGAAGTCGCGATGGGGATGTTGATGGAGGCCACCGTGCCGTCCAGCCACCGCTGGATCCCCAAGGCGATGAACGTGGCCTACCTGGCCAAGGCGACGACGTCGCTGCGGGCCACCGCCCGGCTGGAACCGCCGGACTTCGCCGCGATCACCGACGGCGCCGAGGTCGTCGTGCCGGTCAGCGTCACCGATCGCAGCGGCGCCGAGGTCGTGCATGCCGATATCACCACCTGGGTGACGCCGGCGTGATCGCCGGCAGATCGGTGTGGGTCAGCCGCGCACGGTCGCCCAGAACTCGCACTGGTGCTCGGCGGCGTAATCGGTGATCAACCGGCTGCCATCGGGCCGCAGTGACATCCACCGGCGTTCGGCGCCGGTGGCGATCTCGGGCCAGTCGGGCTGGCCGACACCGATCGGTGCGCCGGTGACCACGAAACCGGTCCAGTACTCGATCATCTGGTCGGAGAGCCGTCGCTGCGCGGGATCGAGCGGTGGAGCGCCGCCGATGTCGAACAGGTAGCGCATCTCCAGCGAATGGGTGGCGCCGATCGGAAACGGCACGGTGTCGTAGAGCTCCGGCGCCGGGGCGTGTGGGTCGGCGAACTCATAGCCGTACACCGGCGCGCCGGCCGCCAGCCCGCGGGCCATCCGGTCGGTCAAGCAGGCGAAGATGTCGTCGGTCGCCGCGGCCGCGTACGCCAGTGAAGTACTGCCGCCGAACCGGGCCGGCGGATAGTGATCGGCGACCGCGGCGCCTTCACCGGAGCCGAAGGTGTCCTCCAGCTCGTCGAGGTACTCCGCGGCGGCGATCTCTCGGCCCACCCGCAGATAGCGCAGCGCGACGAACATGGTGAACTCGTCGCGGTTGACGCCCAGCAGCACCGGCACCCGGGCCGCCTGGCCGCCTCGGCCGTCGCGGAACACCCGCACCGGGTCCTCGGGCAGCAGCGGGGTTCCCACCGCCGGGCCGCTGAGCTGGTCGGTGCCGAACCGGGCGTACCACAGCGGTTTGGCCAGCCGGTCGGCCGGCAGTGCGCGCAGGCAGGCCGCGACCTCCGGATCCTCGGGGGCGGCCTCCTTGCCGGGGTCCGCACAGCCCAAGGCTTGGGTGTACTCGCGGCTGATCCGCCGGGCCTCGGGGGCCTCGACCTGCGCCTGGCACGGGCCGCTCTGGATGATCGCGGCCCGGAACAGCCCGGCCGACTCCGGTGCGGCTAGGTGATCGCAGACCGACATGCCGCCGGCCGATTCCCCGGCGATGGTCACCTTGGCCGGGTCGCCGCCGAACGAGCCGATGTTGTCGCGAACCCAGCGCAGCGCCGCCTGCTGATCGGCCAGCCCGTAGTTGCCGACCTCGCCCAGTGCGGGGTCGGCCAAAAATCCCAGCGCTCCCAGCCGGTAGTTGATGGTGACGACGACGATGCGGCCCCGCACCGACAGCCGCTGCGCGTCGTAGATGTCCCCGGCGCCCCGCATGAAACTGCCGCCATGGATCCAGACCATGACCGGCAGCGGCTCGGCGGCCGAACCGGTCGGCGTCCACACGTTGAGCGACAGGCAGTCCTCGCTGGTCGGGTCCACCTCGGCGGTGTCCGGCTGAATGCACCACGGGCCCCGTTTCACGGCGTCGCGCACGCCCTGCCACGCTGGCATCGGTGCCGGTGGCTGCCAACGCAGCGGCCCGACCGGCGCCGCCGCGTACGGGATCCCCTGGAACAGGCGGTGATCCGGTCCCACCGTCCCGCGCAGCAGCCCGGCTGCCGTGCGCACCACGTCGGCGTTGAGCGCTACCGCTCGGGGCCCGATGCCCGGTTGCGGCGAGGCGCCGTCGGAGCGCGCGCAGCCGCCGGCCAGCGCCGCGAGCAGCGCCAGCGCTGCGGCGCCGGCCCGCAGGCCGCGGCGGCGATGAGATCCGGTCGACATGACCGATGAGCCTAATCCGACGGTGAGCAAGGCTCGACGAAGGAGAGGCGAAGCCGGACCGCCGGATGAAACCCGACGGATCGCCGCAAAGCGCCACCATGACGGCGGATATCGCCGACACTGGACCGAAACTGACACGTGTCAAGAAATTGTGTTGAGGAGCCGCCGTGAGTGCACCGATAATCGACCAGGCCGCCCAGGTGTTCGCGGACCCGACCGCCTACGCCGACGAGCCGCGGCTGCACGCGGCGCTGACCCACCTACGGGCTAACGCGCCGGTGTCGCTGGTGGACAAGCCGCCCTACCGGCCGTTCTGGGCGATCACTCGGCACGCCGACATCATGGACATCGAGCGCGACAACGTGCTGTGGATCAACGAGCCGCGGCCGGTGCTGGCCACCGCCGAGGCCGACGACCTGGGGAGCTCCCTGCTGGAGTCCGGAATGGGACTGCGCACCCTCATCCACATGGACGACCCGCTTCACCACAAGATGCGCAGCATCGTCTCCGACTGGTTTCGCCCCAAAGCGATGCGGGCGATGAAGGCACGCATCGACGAACTCGCCAAACGCTACGTCGACGAGATGGTGCGGATCGGCCCCGAGTGCGACTTCGTCCAGGATATTGCGCTGAATTACCCGCTGTACGTGATCATGTCGCTGTTGGGCCTGCCGGAGTCGGATTTCCCGCGGATGCTGCGGTTGACCCAGGAACTGTTCGGCGGCGACGACGACGAATACCGGCGCGGCATCACCCCCGAGGAACAGCTGCCGGTGCTGCTGGACTTCTTCTCCTACTTCAACGCGCTGACCGCAGACCGGCGCGCCCACCCCACCGAGGATCTCGGGTCGACCATCGCCAACGCCCGCATCGACGGAGAGCCGCTGTCGGACCTCGACACCGCCTCCTACTACGTCATCATCGCCACCGCCGGCCACGACACCACCAGCGCGGCGATCGGTGGCGGGCTGCGGGCACTCATCGAACACCCCGAACAGCGGGAGCGACTGCGCGCCGACCCTGCTCTGATGCCCACCGCGGTCGAGGAGATCATCCGGTGGGTGACTCCCGTCAAGGAGTTCATGCGCACCGCCACCGCCGACACCGAGGTGCGCGGGGTGCCGATCGCCGAAGGCGAATCGGTCTACCTGTCCTACGTCTCGGCCAACCACGACGAGGAGGTGTTCGACAACCCGTTCGCCTTCGACGTCGGCCGAGACCCGAACAAGCACCTGTCGTTCGGCTACGGCGTGCACTTCTGCGTGGCGTCCGCCCTGGCCCGCATGGAGATCGACAGTTTCTTCCGTGAACTCATCCCCCGGCTGGACTCCATCGAGATGACCGGTGAGCCGCAGCTGATTTCGACCACGTTCGTCGGCGGCGTCAAACACCTGCCGGTGCGCTACCGGCTGCGTTAGTCGCCACGAACGAACCCGGCCGCCCGATGAGCAAGCATCGCGATCGTCGCGTGGGGTCCCCGGCTGGGAATCCGGGGTAGCACCGAGCCGTCGATCACCCACAGACCCTCGATGCCCCGCACTCGGCACCGTTCGTCGACGACCGCGGCTTCGTCTGTGTCCGAGCCCATCGGCGCGCTGCCGCACAAGTGCTGCGACGTCGACCAGCGCGGTGCGGCGTCGGCTCTCAATCCCAGCATCTCGGCGACCAGCGCGACCCCCCCGCGCAGTGCCGTCAGGTCGTCGGGCTCGGTGTCATAGCGGTGCTCGACGCGCGGCGCGACCCTCGGATCGCCCGAGACCAGCGTCAACCGGCCGCGGGCCAGCGGCGTCATCAGCGCCACCCCGATCTCGGGCGGCCCGACCGACCCGCCGCCGTCGACCATCGCGGCGAAACCGGCGGAATAGGGCCGGATTTCGAGGCCGCCGTCGCACAGCACGGCCTCGAGGACAGCGCGGTCCGGCGTTCCCGGCCAGTCGGCCGTGACCAGCCACTCCGGGTGGTCGGCACAGCGCCTTCCGACCGGAAGCTCCGCCAGCACCGCGATACCCGACTGCCGCAACATCGTCTCCGGGCCGATCCCGGACAGCATCAGCAGGTGTGCCGATTCGATCGCCCCGGCGCACAACACGATTCGGTCTGCTGTCAGCCGAATCGGCCCGGACGGCCCGACGGCGTGCACCGCTCGGGCCCGGTCGTGCTCGATCTCGACCCGGACGGCTTCGGTCTCGGTGAGCACCGTCAGATTCGGCCGCTCAAGCGCGGGCAGCAGGTACGCCGCGCCCGGCCCGGTGCGCACGCCATCGACGATGTTGAGCGGCACCGGACCCGCACCGGGCAGCGACGTCATCGTCGCGTCGTTCAGGTCCGGAATCCAATCGAACCCGCACCGCTGTACGGAGTCGATGAAATATTTTGTTCCATCGCACATTTCACGGGTGCGCTGAACCGGTATGGGCCCGTTGTCACCGTGCTGATCACCGGTGAAGTCCAGGTCGGTCTCGATGGCCCGAAAACCGGCCAGCACGTCAGGCCACGACCAGCCCGCCGGCCAGCCGTGGAAGTCGGCCGGCAGCCCCCGGCAGAAGTAGCCGCCGTTGACCGCACCGGAACCGCCGATCGTCGCGCCGCGCACGATCGTCGCCGGACGGTCGGTCTGACCGATCAACACCGCCTCATAGCGCCGCACCAGTCGGCTTCCGGGGCCGATCGGCAGGCGTCTGCCGTTCGCCGCCTGCATCGCCAGGATCGGATCGCCAAGCCCGGTCCCAACCTCCAACACCGTAACGGTACAGGCCGGATCTGCCGACAGCCGTTCTGCCACAATTGCTCCCGCGCTGCCCGCCCCCACCACCAGGGCATCGCTGTGCACCATCGAAGCCGTCAAAGCGACCTAACTGCGGATCTGCGGTTTGAGTGCGGCGAGGTTGCGCTCCCGCAGCACGCCGCCCCACAGGCCGGCCCCGTACGCCAGGTCGTCGACCCGTTTGAGCAGCAGGTAGGCCGGCAGTCCCAGGGGCCGCGAGTCGTCGCCATCGCTGCGCGCGTGCCGCAGCCAGTCGACCACTCCGTCGCTGACCGCCGCCAACAGCACCACCCGGCGGCAGCGCTGCGACACGCACGCGGCCAACAGCGCGATGGGCCAGTAGTGCCGGCACAGCGCCGAGGCGATCTGCAGTCCAGCCGACGCCAGACCACGCAGGGTCACCGCCAGCACGTCGGCGGGCGCGGTGTCCGGGCCCCGCATGGACCTGGCGACCCGATGGCCGGTCAGCGCGGTGATCGCCAACGACACCAGGTAGCCCAGCGCCGAGCCGAGCGTCATCAGCGCCCAGCCCGCCAGCGCCCAACCGGAGATCACCATCGGCGCGGTCTTGTCCGGGTGGCGTGCCGACAGCGGTGCGGCTGACCCGCCGTAAAAGGCTTTGCGCGCAACCCAATCCCGCAGCGCAATCCGATGATCGTGCGCAACCAGCGCGATCGGCTCATAGCGCAACCGGTTACCGGCGTCGACCAGTCGCCAGCACAGATCGACATCCTCACCGGAACGCAACGCCTCGTCGAAGCCGCCCAGTTCACGCAGGGCCGAACAGCGGCAGATGATGGCCGCGCTCGGGACGTAGGCGACCTTGCCGTAGGGAACCACGGGCGCTTCGCAGCCACCGAGGTCCAGCGAGGAACGGATCGCCTCGTACCGCGCGACCAGGTGGTCGTGGGCGACCATTCCGACGATGCGGGGCGCCACCAGCGCGACGGTGGGATCGCAGAAGTGGCCCAGCAGCGCTTCGAGCCAGCCACGGCGCGGCACCACGTCGGAGTCCAGGAACGCGACGAAGTCCGTCTTACAGGCGGCCAGCCCGGTGTTGCGTGCGGCCGCCGGACCCCGGCTCTCCGGATGGCGCAGCACCTCGACCTCACAGCAGCGCGCCTCGGTCAGATCCTCCGCGACGACCGGCACCTGCGACCCGTCGTCCACCACGACAACCCGCAGGCCGCGCAGCGAGGCGATCAGCCGATTGAGCCCGACAACGTTGTCCCGCACCGGGATAACCACAGTCACGTCACGATGCGACGGTCCGCCTACCGGCCGGGGGTGGGCAACCGTGGCATCCAACAGGGTGCGGGCCAGTTGTGCACTGACGGCGTCGCGTACTTCCAGGCGGCCGTCGGACAGCATCCCCTGCGCCGCAGGTGCCAACCGCAGCAACCGGGTGGGTGAACCGCCCAACAGCGTCGACCCGCTGCCCAGCACCCGCACCTTCCGATCGACCTGTACCGCGAAACCGTCAGGCAGGCGGGGCGGGGTCATCGCAGCATCCCGTCCGGCCGGGGAGCCCACTGTTCGATCGCCGCGACGCTGGTCTCGACCATCTCGGCGAAGAGCCGGCGCCCTTCCTCGGCGGTGGCGGTGGTCGGATCGCCGAGCACTCCGACCGCGCTGACCGCAGCGACACCGCCGCTGCGCATCGCGGGCAGCAGCTGCGCCAGCGGGGCACTGTTACCAGGACGCGCCTGGCTGAGTCTTACGTCGCCGGGCGAAATATGCAGCAGCAGAGAGGTTTCAGTGTGGCCGGCGTGGGCGTCGGCATCCGCGGCCGCACAGGGCAGCCAGGCGACGTCGCGGGCCTCGAAGCGCAGCCGGGCCACCGCCTCAGCCAGTGCCTGGACGTTGCCACCGTGGCCGTTGATGAAGACCAGCCGCTGCGCCCAGCAACAAGCCGACCGGCCGTACTCCACCAGCAGCCCGCTCAACGCCTCGGTGCCGATCGAGATGGTTCCGGCGAAGCTCTGATGCTCCCCGCTGGCGCCGTAGGCCACCGCCGGCGCGACCGGCCAGCCGTGCCCGCCGGAGCCCGCTGAGGACCCGGCCAACCGCTCAGAGACCGCCCGGGCCAGTGCCTGCGCGATCCGGGTGTCGGTGTCCAGGGGCAGGTGCGGCCCGTGCTGCTCTGTGGCCCCGACGGGTACCAGCACCGTCACCGACTGCCCCGGCAGCTGGCTCGACGTCGAGCTACCGAGGTCGCCGCGAACCGCCATCGGACGATGGTAAGCGAATTCACCTGCCGTACACCAGTTGTTGGCGATCACGACAAAGAAATTTCTGATCGCCGGTGGCCCGGCCCCAGCACGGATCACCACGCCCGTCCCGTGTGCCACGGGAGTATCAGCGGCCGGACCCTGAGTTCGCAGGTGGGCGGCCTGCCCGGGCTAGCGGCCCTCCTCGGACGCCACACCGAGCGCGCGGGTGAAGCCGGCCGGAATCAGCAGGTCGTCCGCCGACAGATCGTGCACCGAGGCCCGCCCGAGGCCCATCAGGGCCGAATCGACGCCGCCGCGCATAATGTCGAGAACGTTCTCCACCCCGGGTTGCCCCGCCGCGGCCAGCCCCCACAGGTAGGCGCGTCCGATCATCACCGCCCTAGCGCCCAGCGCCAGCGCCTTGACGACGTCGCTGCCCCGCCGGATGCCGCCGTCCAGCAAAACTTCGACCTGGTCGCCCACCGCCTCGGCGACGGCCGGCAGGGCCCGGATCGCAGCGGGCGTGCCGTCCAGGTTGTTGCCACCGTGGTTCGACACCGAGATTGCCGAAACCCCGGCATCCACAGCTTTTTTCGCGTCATCGACGCGCATGACGCCCTTGAGCATGAACGGCCCGCCCCA
The DNA here is from genome assembly GCF_002086285.1 of Mycolicibacter kumamotonensis. Taxonomy (GTDB): domain Bacteria; phylum Actinomycetota; class Actinomycetes; order Mycobacteriales; family Mycobacteriaceae; genus Mycobacterium; species Mycobacterium kumamotonense. The sequence goes on from NZ_MVHU01000005.1 coordinate 172,796, forward strand.
GAGGTTTCGCAGCCAGGCGATGTCCTCCCAGGTCGGCGGCGGGGTTCCCATCCACTCGCCGTAGGCCTGGAAGAACGGCGGGCCCGCTTCGCCGCGCCGGCCCTGATTGGGCACCCGCAGGCTCGGCGGACGCATCGTTTTCGCCCACTGCAGGAACCACCGCGGTCGGGTCAGGGCCTCGGGCATCATCTTGACCATGGTCTTGAGGTCCATCCGCTCCGGGATCTTGGGGCTGCCCCAGTCCCGGCCGTGCGAGAAGGACCAGTCGGTGGTGGCGATGAGGCCCACCGCACCGGCGGCCCGGGCGCGCTCGACGCGTTCGGCGATCGCGTCGCGGCCCCCCAACCAGTAGATCTGGAAGAAGGTCTTGGGATTGGCCGCGATGACCTCTTCCATCGGCTTGCTGGCGAACGACGACAGCCCCATCGCCGTGCCGCGCGCAGCAGCCGCCCGCGCTACGGCCACCTCACCGTCCGGGTGGACAGCCTGCACACCCGTCGGTGAGATCATCACTGGCAATGAAAGCTCTTGGCCCATAACGGTTGTCGACAGATCACGCTTCTCCGGCGCGCCGACCACGTGCGGGGCGAAACCCAGCTCACTGAACGCCTCGACGTTGTCGGAGACGGTGATTCCCTTCTCACTAGCCGAGATCAGGGATGAGTAGGCGGATTTCGGGAGGCGTTTGCGCGCCCGCTCCTGGGCGATGGCGACGGTCTCGAACCAGATATCACGAGCCATGGATCAAATCGGACTTTCGTCGCAGAGCCGCTTGGGGGGCTTCGTCGGGGCCGGGGTCAGCACCGTCAGGGACCGCGGCGCGCTGCTGCGCCGTCCGCGCGAGTGGTCGCTGCTCGGGCGCGGTTTCTGTCGCTCGCCGGCCAGTGCCTGCTCGCCGAACCCGCGGACGCATTCCGGGTCGGGTCCGTCCATGGGCAGGCCGGTGAAGAACTTGGCGGCCATGCAGCCGCCGCGGCAGGTGTCATACAGCGGGCAGCTGGCACAGGCACCGCCCGCCTTGGGGCTGCGCAGCTCGTTGAACAGCTCGGAATGCCTCCAGACCTGAGCGAATCCGCCATCGGCCAACACATTTCCGGCCAGGAATTCGTCGTGGATGGCAAACGGGCAGGCGTAGACGTCGCCGACCGGGTCGATCAGGCAGACCACCCGGCCGGCACCGCACATGTTCAGCCCGGCCAGCGCACCGGATTCACCCAACGGCGCCAGGTGGAAGAACGAGTCCCCGGTCAGCACGCCTTCGCCCTTGGCGACCAGCCAGTCGTACAGCTGGCGCTGTTGGTCGGCGGTCGGGTGCAGGTCATCCCAGACGTCCACACCCCGACCGGACGGACGCAGTCGGGTGATTCGCAGCGTGGCACCGTATCGCGCCGCCAGCGCGGCGAAGTCGTCGAGCTGGTCGATGTTGTGACGGGTTGCCACGACCGAGATCTTGGTGTCGGCGAATCCGGCCGCCGACAGGTTCTCCAGTGCGCGGATCGCCATGTCGAAGGAGCCCTTGCCGCGAATCGGGTCGTTGACCTCGGCGGTGGCGCCGTCGAGAGAGATCTGGACATCCACGTAGTCGCTGGCCGCCAACTTGGCCGCCACCTCCGGCGTGATCCGCAGACCGTTGGTGGAGAACTTCACCCCGACGTGGTGGGCGGTGGCGTAGTCCACCAGCTCCCAGAAGTCGTCTCGCACAGTGGGTTCGCCGCCACCGATGTTGACGTAGAACACTTGCATGCGTTCCAGCTCGTCGATGATGTCCTTGCACTGCTGCGTGGACAGCTCACGCGGGTCGCGCCGGCCCGAGGCTGACAGGCAGTGCACACAGGCCAGGTTGCAGGCGTAGGTGAGCTCCCAGGTCAGGCAGATCGGCGCATCCAGGCCGTGTTCGAAGTGCTCGACCAGGGTGGGGGCGGCGGGGGCGGTCACGGTGTCTCCTCGGGGTCCGCGGCGATCAGGATGTCGGACGCCGCCAGGACGCCCAGGGCACGCAGGTAGGCCGGCTCGGCGGCGGCGTCGATCCCCGCGGCACGGCAGGCCGACCTCGCGTCGGGGTGCTCGGCCAGCGAGTTGACCAGCGTGACCATGGTGAGGTTCTTCAGGAACGACAGCTTGCGCGTCCCGAAGTGATACAGCAGCGCGCCGAAGTTCTCCGGCCGCACCGCGACCTGCGGATGCAGGCGCCAGCCCAGATCCGGGTTGAAGGTATCGGTGACGCGCGCCGCTCCGGCGGCGACGGACACGGTCAGTAGACCCCGCACATACCGTCGATGGATACTTCCTCGACCAGGTTCTCGACGACGAGGTCGGTCTGGGTGCTGGCTTCGGTCTGCTGCTGGGTGTCCATGGCTCGGGTCTTTCCTCGCAATTCGGTCGACAGCGCACTGTCGGATCGGTCACAATCCCGGTCAGGATATGGCATCGAGTGTCAGAACGGAAGATGGGTCGGGAGAAAAGTGGCCGGGACCAGATCGCAGGTGCAGGCGAGGGTCGGCCGTCGGCGCTCGACCACCCGGGCAGACATCGCCGACGTGGCCATCGATCTGTTCGCCACCCGGGGATTCGCCGAGGTCAGCGTCGATGACGTCGCACACGCCGCGGGCATCGCCCGTCGCACGCTGTTTCGGTACTACGCCTCCAAGAACGCGATTCCCTGGGGTGACTTCGACGCACATCTGCGGCAGCTGCGCGAGCTCCTGGACGGAATCGATCCCGACGCCCCGCTCGGCGACGCGCTCCGTTCGGCCCTGTTGGCGTTCAACACCTTCGACGAAGGCGAGACGGCCCGGCATCGCCGACGGATGCGGGTGATCCTGCAAACCGACGAACTCCAGGCTTACTCGATGACGATGTATGCGGGGTGGCGCAGCGTCATCGCCGAATTCGTGGCGCGCCGCGACGGGGTGGCCCCGACCGACCTGCGACCGCAGACGGTGGCGTGGATGATGCTGGGAGTTGCGCTGAGCGCCTACGAACACTGGCTGGATGATGCGTCGCTGCCACTGCCGCAGGCGCTCGGCGACGCGTTCGATGCCATCCGCGGCGGCCTGGACTGATCTGGCCCGTCAGGTCGCGAGGTCGCGATAGGCGGTCACGACCGGCTCCAGTTCGTCGGGAGTGGCGCCGTGCATGATCACCGCGTCGGCGCCGTAGCCGAACTCGGCCCGGATGCGCTCGGCGCAGCGGCGGGCCGGCCCGGTCGCCGACGGTTCCAGCCATTCGCCGGGGATCAACGTCGCGATGTGCTCGATCTGCTCGGCGCTGGCCTTGTGATCGATGCCCCCGGGAATCGAGGTCACCACCGGGTCTTCTCGAAATCGGCGCAGTACGGCCGGATCCCAGTTGTTGGTGGCGACCATCAGATCGCCGTAGCCCTGCAGGTAGGTGGCCAGCCGGGCAACGGTCTTCTTCAGCCGCAGCTCCTCGGGGAGGTGGTCACCGACCGTGGCGAAACATGACCACACCCGCACCTCGTCCGGGTCGCGTCCGGCCCGCTCGGCGGCGCTCTTCACCGTCTTCACGCTGCGCTGCAACGTTTCCGGAGTGAAGAAGGTGTGCAGGATGACGTCGTCGAACAACCGGCCTCCCAGCGCTAGGGTGTTGGGTCCGAATGCGACCAGCGCCAGTCGGATGTCCTCATCGAAGTCGGTGTCCAGCGCCAGCACGGGATAGCGCCCGATCGGCCCGTCATGATTGAGGATCACCTCGCCGCGCCACAGCCGCCGCATCACGTGTGCAAAGTCCTCCATCTGCGCGGTCGTCACCGCCGGTATGCCGAACGCCGCGTAAACCGCGCCCACGCCGCGTCCGATGCCCAGGGTGAATCTTCCACGGGACAGCCGGTGCAGGGTGGTGGCCCACGACGCGGTGATCAGCGGATGGCGGGTGTTGTGATTGGTTGCCGCGGTGGCGATCTGGATCCGGCTGGTGACCGCGCACGCCGCACCTGCAAGCGATGATGCTTCCTTGACGTTCCAGCGCTCGGAGATGAACGCGGTGCCGAATCCGAGTTCCTCGCCACGGCGGGCCTCCTCGGTCAGGGTGGCCGGACCTTCGCCACCCGCCCCGGCCAGCAGGTAGTAGCCCAGCTCGTCGAGTACACGTTGGTTCGTCACCTGACCACTCCTTGAAGGAATCGCGCGGTTCAGCTGCATCTGCCCGGTGAGGATAAGTCCGGGATGCGCACGGCGCCGCGGGTACCGATACCGATAGGGTTACGGTACGGTATTCGATTGGATGCTCGTGGGAGGTCAGCGATGAAGGTTCCGTTCACCTGGAAGGTCACCGGCTGGTTCATGGTCGGCTGGTCACTCGAGTTCGAGGTGGGAACGACCCGCGCGCTGCATTACTTCGGCGAGGAGCTGGTCGCCTACCGGGGCGAGTCCGGCGAGCTGCACGTGATGGAGGCGCACTGCAAGCATCTCGGCGCTCACCTCGGCCACGGCGGCAAGGTGGTCGAGGAGCGTGTCGAGTGCCCGTTCCACGGGTGGCAGTGGGGTCCCGACGGCTGCAACGAGTTCATCCCCTATCAGCCGGACCGGCCGAACAAGGCGCTGCGCCTTCGCGTCTACCCCGTCTTGGAGCAGCACGGTTGCGTGTTTGTCTGGCACCATCCCGACGGCCGGGAACCCGGGTGGGAGATGCCGGACATCTTCGGCAAATTCCCGCAGTTCACCGCCGGGCCGAAGGACTACTACCGGGCGTACCCGGAGTTCTCCCGACGCCTGAAGGGCGAGCCGGTCCATCCGCAGATCGTCGCCGAAAACGCCGCCGACAGCGCACATTTCCAGTACGTACACCATGCCACGGTGACACCGCGGGTGCTCGAGTGGCAGATGGCCGACCGGGAATGGCACTTCGTCGCCGGCTTTCCCGACGTCAACAGCGACGACCCCGAGGCGATGGCGCTGCGATTCCACTCGCACCTGTTCGGCCTCGGCGGGGCGATCAGCATCTTCGAAGGCGTGCAGCAGCACCGGCTGATCTTTGCCTGCACACCGGTCGACGACGGCCGCTCGGATCTGTTCTATTCGATCTGGTGGCCGCGGATCCCCGGCGACGATTCGCCAGCCCCGCCGGACGACATCCGGGAGCGCGTCGAGAAGCAGTTTCTAACCACCGTGGAAGACGACCTGGGCATCTGGCGGCACCAGCGCTACATCGAGCACCCCGCACTGGCCAAGACCGACGCGAAACCGTTTATGACTCTGCGGAAATGGGCGACGCAGTTCTACGACGCGGCACCCGCCGACGCTGCTGCCCGAGCATGAGCGTCGCGCTGGCGGTTGTGGTGGTACCCGAGCGCACCGAACGAACCTGGTGATAGACGCGGTCGACGCCGCCTACCGGGTGGTTCTGCGCGCGATCCGGTGGCCGGTGTGCCGGCCGAGAACGGGGCTGCGATGATCGAGAACACCCTGTCCCTGCTGGCGACGATCACCACCACCGAGGAGCTGATGCAGACGTGGCGAGCCAATTCACCGTCCCGGTCGTCACCGACGCGATAACCGCGGCGATTCCCGATCGCGACCTGGTGATCCAGGGCGATCGGCGCTACACCTACGCCCAGATCGCCGAGCGGTCCAACCGGCTGGCGTCCTACCTGCACGCGCAAGGGCTGGGCTGTCACACGCCGCGATCGGAGCTGGCCCCACACGAGACCGGCCAGGATCTGCTCGGGATCTACGCCTACAACGGCAATGAGTTCATCGAGACCCTGCTGGGCAGTTTCGCCGCCAGACTGGCCCCGTTCAACGTCAACTACCGCTACGTCCGCAACGAATTGGCTTACCTGCTGGCCGATTCCGGCGCTACCGCACTGGTGTATCACGCCGCGTTCGCCCCCACCCTCGCCGAGGTGCTGCCCGACCTGCCGCACCTGCGGGTGCTGATCCAGATCGCCGACGACTCCGGCAACGCCCTGCTCGACGGTGCCGTGGACTACGAGACGGTGCTGGCGGGCAGCTCGCCGCAGCCGCCGCCGGTGCAGCCGGACCCCGATGACCTCTACGTGCTCTACACCGGCGGCACCACCGGGATGCCCAAGGGCGTGCTGTGGCGTCAGCACGACATCTTCATGGGTTCGTTCGGTGGCCGCAACCTGATGACGGCCGAAGAGGTCAGCTGCATCGACGACATCGTGGGACCGGCCCGGGAGAATCCCGGCGTCAAGCTGATGATCTTGCCGCCGCTGATCCACGGCGCCGCGCAGTGGGCGGTGATGACGGCGATCAACACCGGCCAAACCCTGGTTTTCCCTTCGGTGGTAGACCATTTCGACGCCGACGACGTAGTGCGCGCCATCGAGCGGGAGAAGGTGTTGTCGGTGACCGTGGTCGGCGACGCGATGGCCCGGCCACTGATCGCCGCGATACAGCAGGGCACCGCGGACGTGTCGTCGCTGATGGTGGTGGCCAACGGTGGCGCGCTGCTGACCCCGTATGTCAAGCAGCAGGTGATCGAGACGCTGCCCGGCGCCATGGTCATCGATGGGGTCGGCTCGTCGGAGACCGGCGCACAGATGCGTCACATGTCGACGTCGGGTGCGGTCTCGACCGGAAACTTCACCGCCGGGCCGGACACCTGCGTGGTGGCCGAAGATCTCAGCGCCGTGCTGGAGCCGGGGCATGACGGCCTGGGCTGGCTCGGGCAGCGCGGCTATGTGCCGTTGGGCTACAAGGGCGATGCCGCCAAGACCGCTGCGACCTTCCCGGTGATCGACGGGGTGCGCTACGCCGTTCCGGGCGACCGGGCGCGGCATTTGGCCGACGGGTCGATCGAGTTGCTGGGCCGCGACTCGGTGACGATCAACTCCGGCGGGGAGAAGATCTTCGCCGAAGAGGTCGAGACGGCGATCGCCTCACATCCGGCCGTGCTCGACGTGGTGGTCGCCGGGCGGCCCAGCGAACGGTGGGGCCAGGAGGTGGTGGCCGTGGTGGCTCTCGCCGACGGCGCGTCCGCGACCGCCACCGAGCTGATCGAGCACGCCGGCGCATCGCTGGCCCGCTACAAGCTGCCCAAGGCGATCGTCTTCCGGCCCCAGATCGTGCGGAGCCCGGCCGGCAAGGCCGACTATCGGTGGGCGCGCGCGCAGGCCGAGCAGGGTTAGCGCTTCGCCAGGCGCCGACGGGTCCGGTTGCGCGCCCTGCGCACCATCGCGTCGGCATACCACCGCATCCCCGGCTTGAACGGCGGCGCGGCGGATCCGGTCAGGCTGAACGGCAGATCGGAACCGACCACCGTCCGGTAGTGGCTGAACGCGTCGAAGCCCGCCTTGCCGTGGTAGGCGCCCATGCCGCTGCGCCCCACGCCACCGAACGGCGCGCCGGACGGGATCATCTGCGCGGCGAAGTCGTTGCGGGCCACTCCGCCACTTCTGGTGCGCCGCACGAAGTCACGGAAGTCCTTGTCGCCGGGGCCGAACCAGTAGGCGACCAGCGGAGCGGGACGCGCGTTGATCTCGTCGATGGCCTCGTCGAGGCTGCGGTATCCCTGCACCGTCAGCACCGGGCCGAAGATCTCCTCCTCGGCGATCCGCATGCTCGCGTCGACGTCGCGCACGATGGTCGGCGCGATCTTGCGGGAGGCGCGATCCGGCAGCATCTCACCGTCCGGAGCGACAATCTCTACGGTGGCGCCGCGTTCGCGTGCGTCGTCGATCAGGCCCAGTACGCGGTCGAAGTTTGCCTCGTTGACGCTGGAGCAGTAGTCGCCGTTGGTCAGGATGGTCGGAAACATGTCTCCCAGCGTCCGCCGGGCGACGTCGACGAATGCCTCGACGTCGCGTTCGGGCACCAGCACGTAATCCGGGCAGACGCAGACCTGCCCGCCGTTGACCATCCGGGCCGAGGCGATCCGGGCCGCCGATCGCGCGATGTCGGCGCCGGGTGCCACCACGACGGGGTTCTTGCCCCCCAGCTCCAAGGTCACCGGGACCAGGTTCTCTGCCGCGGCGCGCTGCACCAACGCGCCCACCGATGGGGAGCCGGTGAAGAACAGGTGGTCGAACGGCAGTCGCGCGAATGCGGCGGCCACATCCGATCCGCCGGTGACGACGCACAGCTCGTCGCCGGCGAAGTAGTCCGGCGCAAGCCGGTGCATCAACTCGGCTGTGTGCGAGGTGATCTCGGACATCTTGATCATCACCCGGTTGCCGGCCGCGAACGCCGCCGCCGCGGGCAGCACCACCAGCTGTAGGGGGAAGTTCCACGGCCCGATGATGCCCACCACGCCCAGCGGGCTGGGCTGCACCTCGGCATGCAGCCCGACCAGGCGGGCGCCCCGCATCAGCTTGCCGGCCCGCATCCACTGCCTGATGTGCGAGCGGGTGTGCTCGACCACCGGAACCATGCCGACCAACTCGGTCGCCAGCGACGCCGACCGTGACCGGGTGCCGAAATCAGTGGCCATCGCTTCGACGAAGGCATCGGTGTTGTCCAGCACCATCGCCATCAACCGGTCGATGCGGTCACGTCGCACCGCCACGCCGGGCGGGCCGTCGGCGACGAACGATTGCCGTTGCTTCTCCAGCAGAGTCAGCAGATCGGTCACGACAGGTCCAGCGGTCCGGTTTCGGCCACCACCCGAAGTTGACCGAGTTCGACGCCACGGTCGGCGGCCGCCTCGATGCAGGCGGCGACGTCCTTGCGCATAAAGGGCGCAACAATTTTGCCGAAGCTCTCCACTCCCCCGGCCGACTGCACATACCCCGCAGCCCGACTGCCGCCGCTGCAGTGCTCCAGCGCCGAGAACAGACTGGTTTCGGGCACCCCGAGGTTCGTCGCCAGCTCGACAGCGGCAGCGACGAGTTGCGCGTTAGCGGCGAACAGCACGTTGTTGATCAGCTTGAGGTTCAGCGCGGTGCCCAGGCCCCCGGTGGGGATCACCGGGTTCGCGTAGGCGGCCAGCACCGGCTGTACGCGGGCCACCGCATCATCCGGGCCGCCGAGCAGGACGGTCAGCGTGCCGGCGGCGATGTCGTGGGCACCGCCGCTGACCGGCGCATCCACCAGCACCGGGCCGTCCGGGAACTCCGCGGTCAGTCTGGCCAGCGTGCCCACCGTTCCGGTGGTGTGCGAGACCACGACCGTGTCGCGGCCCGCATTGGCCAGCAGGCCATCGGCACCGGTGGCGACCTCGTTCAACTGGGCGTCGGAGAACAGGCAGCTGATCACGACACCCGCATCGCGCGCGACGGCGGCGACCGACTCCACCGGCACCGCGCCGGCCGCCGCCAGCCGCTCGCGCACTTCGGACCGGCGCGCGTAAACCTGCACGGGAAAGCCGGCGTCGATCAGGCGCAGCACCATCGGCTCGCCCATCTGGCCGGCTCCGACGAACCCGATGGTCTCGGCCATTCTCGGCTCCTGTTCGCATCTTTCGCCGCCGGGTCGGATGGTCAGCGGGGCTGTTCGGTAAGGCCAACCGTAGCATTGTCCACCGGCGCCGAATTCGTTACAGTCGTGCTTACTGTCGACTTTTCGGGGACACCAGAAGGCTGGCGAGGATGACCAACCCGCAGCGCAAGGTGGTGGTCGTCGGCGCCGGGTCGGGGATCGGTGCGGCGGCAGCCACGCACTTCCACCAGCGTGGTGATTTCGTTCTGGCCGTGGACGTGCGCCCGCCGTCGACTCCCGCATCACGGTATGAGTCTTGCGACCTGCGCGATCCCGCCGCCATCGCCGCGTTCACCGGCCGGATCGGCGACGGCTGGGACCTGCTGGCTCACGTCGCGGGGTTGCCAGGAACCGCACCGGCCGCCGACGTGCTGACGGTCAACTATCTGGGCATGCGCCTGATGACCGAAGGCATGCTGCCACGGCTGCGTCCCGGCGGAGCGGTGGTGGCGGTGGCCTCGACCGCGGCCCTGGGCTGGGAGCAGCGCATCGAGGTGCTCAACGGACTTCTTGACGCCGGAGACGCCGACGCGGTGCTGCGCTGGCAAGCCGGCCAGGACCCGGCGTTCCCGGTGTACACCACCTCCAAGCAGGCGATGATCCTGTACGCCAAGCGACTGGCCGCGACGGCGCGCGCGAAATACGGCGTGCGGATCAACACCGTCAGCCCCGGCCCGGTCGAAACGCCGATCCTGCCCGACTTCGAGCGGTCGATGGGCAAGGAATTGCTCGACACCGTGCGCGCCACGGTCGGCCGGCACGCCGCCGTCGACGACATCGTGCCGCTGATCGACTTCCTCGGCTCGCCCGACGCCGGGTGGATCACCGGCCAGGACATTCTCGTCGACGGCGGTTTCATCACTTCGATCACCGCCGGCGCCCCCATCGCCGTCTGAGACCTTCGAGAGGACACCATGACCCTGAGTTCATCAGCGAGTACACCGACGTCTCCGTATCCTCATCACCGGCTCGACATCTCCGATCCGGCTTTCTGGAGCAACGACTTTCGCACCCGTGACGAGACGTTCGCGACCCTGCGCGGCGAGCAGGGCCTGACCTGGCACCGGCCGATGCCGGCGGTGTTCCCTCACCAGGAGACCGGATACTGGGCAGCCACCCGGCATGCCGACATCAAGTTCATCAGTCAGCACGAGGAGCTGTTCTGCTCCCGCGAAGGGGTCAGCGTCGATCCGATGCCGGCCGAGATCCAGCGCAACATGACGTTCTTCCTGGCGATGGACCCGCCCGACCACACCCGGTATCGCAAGCTCATCAGTTCGGGTTTCACCCCGCGGCAGGTGCGCCGGATCGAGGATCAGATCAAGTCCAACGCCCGGAGCATCGTCGACGACCTGTTGGCGCAACTGCGTACCGGCGGCCAGATCGACTTCGTCGCAGCCTGTTCGGGGCAGCTGCCGATGCGCACCATCTCCGACATGATCGGTATCGACCCCGCCGATCAGCAGAAGGTCGCCTACGCCGCCGAATGCCTGTTCAGCGGCAGCGACGACGAGTACGCCTCGCTGGAAGACCGGGCGGTGCATGTCATGACGCAGCTGGGTGTTCTGGCCGGATCCGGTATCGAGCTGGCGCAGCGCCGCCGCGCCGAGCCGCACGACGATCTGATGACCGCACTGGTCAATGCCGAGGTCGACGGCCACCGCCTCACCGATGAAGAGCTGGGCTCGTTCATGGTGCTGCTCGGTTCGGCGGGAAACGACACCACCAAGCAGGCCACCACGCACGCGTTCAAGGCCCTCGTCGATCACCCCGAGCAGCGCGCGTGGCTGCTGGCGGACTTCGACAACCGGATCGACGCCGCGGTCGAGGAATTCGTGCGATGGGCGACCCCGGTGATCGCCTTCGCGCGCCACGCCGTGGCCGACACCGAGGTCGCCGGGACCGAGATCAAGGCCGGCGAGAAGGTCGCGTTGTTCTACTGCTCGGCCAACCGCGACGAGACGGTGTTCGACCGGCCGCACGAATTCGACATCACCCGTTCCACCAATCCGCACCTGGGTTTCGGCGGCGGCGGAGCGCACTACTGCCTGGGCACCCACGTGGCCCGGATGGAGCTGCGGCATCTGTTCTATGAGCTGCTCACCCGGTTACCGGAGGTCACGCTCGGCGAACCGGAGTACCTGCACAGCACCTTCGTGCACGGCATCAAGCGAATGCCGATCCGCCTCGCCTGACGCTGGCGCAACGCCCGCCCAATGATTTACTGTAATGCTTACAGTAAATTATTCCACTTGAGACGGGAGACCCGCCGTGGAGAGTCAGGTCGACGACGTCGCCGCCGCACTCGACAAGCCGGCCGGCTACCTTGCCAACCCCTACCCGTACTTTCAGAGCCAGCGCACCCGGGCCGGGATCTTCCCCGGAACGGTCATGGATTACTCCAAGACCCCGGCGTCGCTGCGACCCGAAACCCAGTTCGCCGCCGTGTCTTTCGATGCGGTCAATCAAGTCTTCCGGGAAGCGGATTCGTTCAACTCAGGGATCTACGACGTCACGATCGGATTGTTCCTCGGCCCGACCATCCTGGCGATGGAAGGCGAGCCGCACCGCAAACATCGCAACCTGGTGTCATCGGCCTTCAAGCGGAAATCGTTGGCGCACTGGGAGCCGGATGTGGTGCGGCCCATCTGCACCGGCCTGATCGACGAGTTCATCGACACCGGTAGCGCCGATCTGGTGGCCGATTTCACCTTCGAGTTCCCGACCCGGGTCATCTCCATGCTGCTGGGCCTGCCCGAAGAGGACCTGCCGTGGTTCCGTCAGCGCGCAATCGAGCTGATCAGCTACACCGTCAACTACGAGCGAGCGTTCTCCGCGTCCGCGGCATTGAAGGAGTATTTCCTGGCCCAGATGGACAAGCGGAAGTCGCATCCGAACAACGACATCATCGGCGACCTGGTCACCGCGGAGGTCGACGGCGAGAAACTCAGCGACGAGGCGATCTATTCGTTCCTCCGCCTGCTGCTGCCGGCCGGGCTGGAGACCACCTACCGGGCCACCAGCAACCTGCTGTACCTATTGCTGACTCATCCCGACCAGTTCGCCGCGGTGCAAGCCGATCACGGCCTGATCGGCGCCGCCATCGAGGAGGGGCTGCGCTACGAGACGCCGCTGACCACCGTACAGCGCACCGCGATCCGCGACACCGAGGTAGCAGGCGTGACGATCCCGGCCGGCGCGGTCGTCGATGTCTGCATCGGCTCGGCCAACCGCGACGAGTCCCGGTGGGAGCGCGCCGAGGAGTTCGACATCTTCCGCAAATGGATTCCGCACATCACGTTCGCCGCCGGTGAGCACACCTGCATGGGTCTGCACCTGGCCCGGATGGAGATGCGGGTCGCGATGGAGTGCCTGCTGGAACGGCTCGGCGATATCACGCTGGTGACCGACGACAATCCACACATCTACGGCCAGCCGTTCCGGTCGCCGCGTTCGCTGCCGGTGACGTTCACGGCGTGAATCCCGCCGACTGTGCGGTTTCGCACGCGACACGCCGATCAGTGCGCACCAAACCACACTGTCGATAGCTAATACCTCACGCCCCCCGGGGTTTGCGGTAGCCGATGGTCTTGGTCTCCAGGTACTGCGAGAACCCCTCGATCCCGCACTGGCGGCCCCAGCCGCTGCTCTTGTAGCCGCCGAACGGCGCGTCGGCGCCGTAGTACATCCCCCCGTTGACACCGATCGCCCCGGTGCGCGCCCGGCGGGCCACGGCCATGGCCCGTTCGGCGGATGCCGAGACCACCGCGCCGGCCAGCCCGAAGGCGCTGTCGTTGGCGATCCGCACCGCCTCGTTGTCGTCCCCGAACGGCAGGATCACCAGGATCGGTCCGAACACCTCGTGCTGCGCGATGGCCGCGCTGTTGTCGACACCGACGATCACCGTGGGCTGCACGTAGTTCCCGCCGCGCAGGCCTGGCGGTAGGTCTTCGTATTCCCCACCGCCGGTGGTGATCTCGGCCCCGTCGCGCCGGGCCTGCGCAACTGCGTCGAGCACCCGCTGCTTCTGCTCTGCGCTGATCAGCGGGCCGACCAGAGTCTGCGGTAGCGCCGGGTCACCCACCGTCACCGCCGCGAACGCCGCGGTCACCGCGGCCACGATCTCGTCGAACATGCTGGTGTGCACCAGCATCCGGGTGGTGGCCGCGCAAGCCTGCCCGGCGTGCACGCATACGCCTACGGCGGCCGGGATGACCTTGGCCGGGTCCGCGTCGTCGAGCACGATCAATGCCGACTTCCCGCCCAGTTCAAGGAAAGTCCGCTTCATCGTGTCGACGCCGCGGCGGGCCAGCAGCTTGCCGGCGGCGGTCGATCCGGTGAAGGAGATCATGTCGACCCGTGGGTCGGTGCCCAGCAGACCGGCGACCTCATTGGATCCGGTCGGCACCACGTTGACCACTCCGGCCGGGAAATCGGTACGCTCGGCCACGAGCCGCCCCAGCCGGGTGGCGTTCCACGGGGTGTGGGGATCCGGCTTGAGCACCACGGTGTTGCCGGCCGCCAGCGCGGGCCCCAACTTGTTCAGGATCACCTCGACGGGGAAGTTGGACGGGGTTATCGCCGCCACCACACCGATCGGCTCCTTGACGACGGTGCGCACGTTGCGGTCGCCGAACAGTCCGCCGCCTTCGATCCGCCGCTCCCACTCGAACTCGTCGACCAGCCGCGTCGGGTAGCGCAACGCGTCTGCCAGCGGCCAATCCAGCTGCGCCAGTTGGGTGGTCATCACCGGACAGCCCACTTCGGCGATGAGTTCAGTGCGCAGCTCTTCTTTCTCGTCCTCCAACGCGGACTGCAACTGGCCCAGGCACCGCTTGCGCAGTTCGCGGTTGGTCGACCAGTCGGTGTCGTCGAAGGCGCGGCGCGCCGCACCGATCGCCCACCCCATGTCGATGTCCTGGGCGGACGCGGTGGTGCCCAACACCCGGCCGGTGGTGGGACTGACATTGTCGAACTCCGCACCGGAGGCCGCCGCGACCAGCTTCCCGTCGATCAGCATCCGTGGCTCTGCCGCCGCGGCGGCCCGTTCGCCGATCTCCACGCTGGTGCCTTCGACGTCGCCGCCTTCTTTCGGAGGCCCAACCGTAACCATTACAGTAGAATACTCCAATATGTCGGACGTCAGGAGCGCGCTGAGTTGATCAAGGTGATGAACGGCTTCCGGGTGCTGGAGGTTGCGCAGTTCACGTTCGTCCCCGCCGCCGGGGCGATTCTGGCCGACTGGGGCGCCGACGTCATCAAGGTCGAACATCCCGTACGCGGCGACACCCAGCGTGGCTTCATCCGGATGGGGGGCTTCGAGCTCGACCCGGACCGCCATCCGCTGATCGAACACCCCAACCGCGGTAAGCGCAGCGTCGGCATAGACGTCTCCACATCCGATGGGCAGCAGGTACTTTACGAACTGGCCGCCACCGCCGATGTGTTCTTGACCAACTACCTGCCCCGGGCACGGCAGAAGAACAGGTTCGACGTCGAGCACATCCGCGCGGCGAATCCGGACATCGTCTACGCCCGCGGCAGCGCCTACGGCGACAAGGGCCCCGAACGCGACATCGGCGGCTTCGACGGCACCGCATTCTGGACACGCAGCGGCGTCGGCCACGCCCTGAGCCCCGAGGAGCTCGGCGCACCGCTCTCCCAGGGCATCCCGGCGTTCGGCGACTCCGTCGGCGGTATGAACATCGCGGGCGGTATCGCCGCCGCGCTGCTGCATCGCGAGCGCACCGGGCAGGCACTCGAAGTCGATGTCTCGCTGCTGTCCACGGCGTGGTGGGCGGCCGGCGCCAGCGTGACCCAGGGCATGGAGACCGGCGAGGCCATGCGTGCGTCGATGCCGCACTCCGGTGGCTCACCGGCGAATCCGTTCCTGGGCAACTACACCACCTCCGACGGCGGAACCATCAATCTGTGCATCGTCAGCCCGACCGGATACATCCGGGACACCTTCGAGCACCTGGGCATCCCCGAGGCGGCCGATGACCCCCGCTTCTGCGACGTGCTGCCACTGATGGAGAACGCCGACGCGGCCAGTGAGCTGATCCTCGCGGCGATCGGCGCCAAGCCGTTCGCGTACTGGCGCCAGCACCTCAAGACGATGAAGGGCCAATGGGCGCCGTTCCAGAGTCTGGTCGATTTGGGCTCCGACGAGCAGGCGATCGCCAATGACATGATCGTCGAAGTGCAAGCCGGCGACGGCGGTCCGGCGTTCAAAGTGGTTCGCGGGCCGGTCCAGTTCAACCACGAGCCGCTGGAGACCACGCGCGCCCCGCAGGCATCCGAGCACACCGAGGTCGTGCTGATGGAGCTCGGGATGGACTGGGACCGCATCGAAAAGCTCAAACGGTCAGGCGCTATCGCCTAGCCGGCCGTGGCGGTCTTCTCGCGGTACTTTCTCTCGGCGTCGAAGTTGAAATTCGCGATCGCGGTCGATACACCGCTGCCGATCGGGCCGAGCGCGTCGAACAGGCTCGAGCTTCCGGTCGCCACACCCGCGTCGCTGTAGTGGGTCAGTGCCGCCAACCCGATATAGGGGCCGACCGATAGCCGGCTCAGGGTCAAGGTGAAGTCGGCGTTGATGAACGCCAAACCCCTGGTGCTGAAATTGGTCAACGAGGCGGTGACGTCGACGGCCATCGCCGCCCGCACGAACGGCGAGAGCTCCTCGCCGTCGACGAGGTCACGGATCTCGCGTATCCAGGCGTATCTCGGTCCGGAGTACTGCCACGGAAAGCGATCACCATCGTCCTTGCCATAAGCCCGGATGAACATCGGCACCGACTCGTCGAAACGCTCGGGCTCCTCCGGGAGGGGCGGCAGCGTCACCGCGGTGGTGAAGAACTCGCCGTCAGGCTGGACGCCGCGGCGCAGATACAGCGCCGAGCCGCGGGCCACCAGCTCGCCGTCCTGCGTCATCGTCGCGTCGACGGCCCGCATCCGCGACCCCGCGCGCACCACCGATGCAGTGACTCGCAGCGGTGCACTGGCAACCCGGCGCAGGATCTCGACGGTCAGCCGCGCCGGTTGCAGGTCGTCTTGTGCGACGTGGTGCTCGATGGCGCGGGCCAACAGACCGCCGACCACCTGGCCCCCCAGCGTCGGTCCCCACC
>NZ_MVHU01000060.1 GCF_002086285.1 Mycolicibacter kumamotonensis
GCCCGTAGCCGGGCGGGGGGAGACCAGGGCCGGGGTAGCCGCTAGGCGGATTCACCATGTGGCTGAGCGTAGCGTTATGCGGCATGGCGGAACTTAAATCGCAGTTGAGGGCGGACCTGACCGAAGCGATGAAGGCGCAGGACAAGCTGCGCACCGCGACGCTGCGGATGCTGCTGGCCGCGATCCAGTCCGAAGAGGTCTCCGGCAAGCAGGCCCGCGAGCTGACCGACGACGAAGTGCTCAAGGTGCTGAATCGCGAGGCCCGCAAGCGTGCGGAGTCCGCGGCGATCTACACCGAGAACGGCCGTGGTGAGCTCGCCGCCGAAGAACATGCCGAGGCCCGGATCATCGCCGGATACCTGCCGGAACCACTCAGCGAGGCCGAACTGGCCGACGTCGTCGACACCGCGCTGGCGCAGGTGGCCGAGCAGATCGGCGAGCGCCCGCACATGAAGCACATGGGTCTGGTGATGAAGGCCGCCACCGCGATCGCGGCGGGCAAGGCCGACGGGTCCAGGCTGTCGGCGGCGGTCAAGGAACGCCTCTAGCCGCCGATGGCGTCGGCGCCGATCGCGGACTACGCGCTGCTGGGTGACCCGGATCCGCGAGACCTGGCGGTCGACGCGACGACGGGTTCCCCGCATCGGTGCGGTGGCTTCCCGCATCGACGTAGCTGGGACCACGTGCTGCTCAATCGTGGTTGAAATGCGCCGAGAGCGCGATCAGGATCGTCACGATGATGAGGATCGCGACGATCGGAACCACCCACGGCAGTACTTCCATCACAACGCCAGGGTAGGACGGTGTCGTCGCGGGCGACATCACGATGTCTCGCCCAGCCCGATGATGACCTTTCAGAGAAGCTCGCAGGGACTCCTAGCTCACGTTCGTGCGTTCGGATACCCTCGCCGGGTGGGTGCACGGCCGCGCTACGGATGGACATCGAGCCTGGTCACGGCCGTGCTCGCGGTGGCGGGGCTGGTCTTCGCCGGCCCCGCCACCGGCCAACCCGACGGCCGGCATGGAGGTCGGCGACGACAACAGCGTCTGCACTGCCGGGTTCGCCGTCCAAGACCGCTTCGGCGACTACTACCTGTTGACCAGCGGGCATTGCGACGCCGGTGACAATGCGGAATGGACCGACGCCGGTGCGGCTCCACTGGGCCGCATCTTCGCCAGCGAGAACAACGGCGACGACCGCGATGCGGCCATCATCCGATTGGCCCCGGGAACCCCTCCGCCCAGCGGCGGCGTCGACGGGCGCTACCGCATCCGAGATGTGCTGCGCCCCGACCAGATCCAGGTCGGCATGCCGTTCTGCAAGGTGGGTTCGCAGACCGGCGAGACGTGCGGCGTCGTCACCGAGGTCGCGGGCAACGTGGTGGTGACCAACCTGTTCAGTATCGAAGGCGACAGCGGTAGCCCGGGTTTCGTGACGAACCCGGACGGTACCGTCAGCGCCGCGGGGATCCTGATGGGCGGACCCGAAGACGACGACAACACCACCTACTTCATGATGGTCGAGCCGCTGCTGCGCGAGTGGCGACTGCAGATCTTGAAGTGAGTCGAGCGCGGCACGACGCCGCGGATGCCCGCCAGGGCGATACCCGCGCGCCACCGCCCGGACGGGCCTATTCGAGTGAGGCGGCGGTAGATCCGGTTACGCGCGCCTATGGTGGACGACAACACCCATGAGTGATCAGATGACAACAGAAATGGGACGGCAATGAGCCGATTGCTGCTGCACCGGTCCACGATGGCCGTGTCTGTCCTTGCCGCGACATCCGTATCGCTGATCGGACTGGCGTCCCCCGCCATCAGCCGCGCTGATCCTGCCGATGGTTGCGGCTACGGCATGTACTTCAACACAGAGACGAACCAATGCGAGCCCGGGGGCGTCGAACCGCATCCGATCATCGGACCCGCCGGACCTATCGGCGTCGGCGTCGGTGGACCGGCCGGACCCGGCGGCGTTGTGGGCCCGGTTGGACCCGGCCCGGTTGGACCCGGGCCGGTTGGGCCCGGCAGGCGCTAGATACCCCGGCAAAGACTCGGCACGCTCTGACGAGCCCCGAAACCGTGCCGGTAACCCAAGGGCGTCCGCTAGTCAGCTAGGCGGAAGTACGGTTCAACCGTGCCGCTGAGCTTAACGACCATCGGATTTCCACGGCGATCCTTGGCGGTAGGCACTTCCACACGCACCCAACCCTCGGCCACGTCGTATTCGTGCACATTTGTTCTCTCGACGCCATTGAAGCGAATACCCACGTCGCGGCGGAGCACCTCTTCGTTATAGAAGGGGCTGCGCGGATCGATGGAGAGGTGATTCGGTGGAACGTCTGTGTTCTGATCCTCGGACATGACGGCTTTCGTTGAATGCGGCGTTGAGCTCTTGGATTTGATTCTCTCAGAACCTACTCGCCGGAAGGCGCTGAAACCCCTCGCGGACCAACCGGGGGCCGAGGCAGACAAAGGCCCTGACCGGACTTGCTGGTCAGGGCCGATGATCTGAAACAACCTGAGTCGGGGTGGCGGGATTCGAACCCACGACCTCTTCGTCCCGAACGAAGCACGCTACCAAGCTGCGCCACACCCCGTGTGAAGCCTCGACAGCGTATCGCACCGTCCCGCCGGTGATCCAAACGCACTGCCCAGACGCCCTAACGCGGTACAGGTCACGAGGCCGGTGGCGGCATGAAACGCCCCACATTCCGGCGTGGGGAGCTGCAAACGCCGCCGCGATTAGGCAGACTGGCTAATAACGTATCTCAAGGGAGTCAGATCATGACGTTGTTAGGCGGAGCGGTGTATGCCGGGTTCTTCGTTCTGGCTGCGCTGTGGCTGATGGCCACTAACCCCGACACCGGTGAAGAGCGGGCGCACGGCAATGAGCAGCCGGACCGCTTGAAGTCGGTCGGCGCCGCTGCCGGACCCGTCGGGTCCAGCCCATGCTGCGCCGGTCAGGCGTCGCAGAACTAGGCCTCGCCGCCCGCAAACCGGTCGATGTGCGGCGTGTTTACCGATCCGCGACCGGGAATCGCCAGGACTGGGAGCCGCGGAGATCGAGCCAGACGTCGGTGGGCGTCTGCACCAGCCTGGCCAGGACGGCTTCACAATTCGGACAGCGCACCACGATGCCCGGGGCGCGGTGATAGACGTGGCTCTGGGCAAAGGCCCCGATGCGGCCACATTTCGCGCACGTCAGCATTGCGGTGGTGACATCGAAGCCCAGTGCCGTTGCGAAGGCGCCGGCAGCGGCGTTGCCGTCGGTATGCGTCGGTTGCGTCATCGATCCTCGTTTCTGGACTCAGTGCTGGGCCCGAACCGCTCCGTCCGGATAGCTGAGGGCTGATGCCCCTGCTTGATCAGCAAGGTCGTTACCGATTCCACGAACCCGGTTGGTCCGCAGACATAAGTGCTGACCCCGTCGGCGGGCCCCCACCCCGGCGACGAGAGGTCACTGGACTCGATTCGCCCCGGGGGTCGTGCGGTGTGCGGCGGGCCCGTGCGGGTGAAGACCCGCACCACCTGTAACCAATCGCATTCCCGCTCAAGCCGGTCCAACTCCTGGCCGTAGTAGACGTCGGCCGGACTGCGCACCGAATACACCAGGCGAAAGCGCGCTGCGCCTGCGGCGGTCCGCTGGCGCAGCATGGCCATCAACGGCACGATTCCTGATCCGCCGCCGACGAGCAGAACCCGGGTCGCCTCGCCCGGTCGCCAGACGAACCAGCCGCCGATCGGTCCGCGAAGTTCGATCTCGTCGCCGGCGGTGAGTCCGGTCAGGTAGGGCGAGACTTCCCCGTCGGGGATCTGTTGGATGGTCAGCTCGATGCGCTCACCATCCGGCGGTTTGCTCAATGAGTAGCTGCGCTGTGCGCTGTATCCGTCCTCGGCGGTCAGCTTGAGGTCAATGTGCTGCCCGGCCAGGTGACCGGCCCAGCCCGGCACAGCCAATCCGAGGGTGCTCGCGGAAGCGGTCTCGGGCCGAACGTCCAGTACCCGCGCGACTTGCCAATGCAGCCTCGGTTTCGAAGCGATATCCACAATCGCTTCAATCCCCGACGTAGCGTTGCTCTCGCCACGGGTCGCCGTAGTTGTGATAACCCAGGCTCTCCCAGAAGCCGGGATCGTCATCGGCCCGCAATTCGATGGACCTCACCCATTTCGCGGACTTCCAGAAGTAAAGATGTGGCACTAGCAGCCGTGCCGGGCCACCGTGAATCGCGCTGAGCGGCATGCCGTCGTACTCGTAGACGATCCAGGCCCGCTCGCCGCGAAGATCGCGAACCGGAATATTGGTGGTGTATCCACCATAGCAGCGGACCAACGCGAATTCCGCTGCTGTACCGACTGATTCAAGAACAGTGTCCAGCGAAACACCTCTCCACCGGGTATTCAACTTGGACCACTTGGTGACGCAGTGGATGTCGACCGTGATCGGCCGGCTCGGCAGCTCATTGAACTGGGCCCATGTCCATTTGTGGACAGCGCCGTGCTCGTCGCGGATGGTCAATCGCCAGCGCTCGACGTCGATGTGCGGCGTCGGCCCGGTCTGCAGGACGGGAAAGTCCGTCGTCAAATGTTGACCGGGAGGCAACTCGACGACCGTCTCGGTTCGACGTCCGTGAAATCCCTTGTTGACTACACTCATTGATGCTCCGTTAGGTGGACGATCCGTGGGATGGATTCGTTGATCCGGTGTGGGCCTCCCTCAGCAGCGGGCCCCGGTGTCCGGCGCCGCTTCCTGACCGAGCGACGGTGCATCGGTGTCGCTCAGTAGGCGGCGGACGGCGCGTTCGATACTCGGCCCGTCGATCCCGGCTTTCGCGAGCAGTTCAGCAGGTGTTCCCGATCCGGGCATGATCCGAACCGCCAAGTGCTCCAGGTGAAGTGGAAACGACACCTCGCCGCTAAGGGCTTCGAGTACGGCCGAGCCCAGACCTCCCTCGGGGTGATGGTCTTCGGCGACGACGAGCCGTCCGCGAGTACGACTGACAGCGTCGGCGAGCCCGGGGCGATCGATCGGCTTGACGGAGTACATGTCGATGACGCGAGCAGCGATTCCCTCGCGTTCCAGCGCCTCCGCGGCGGCCAGGCACTGGTGGACGGTGACACCGGCCCCGATCAGCGTCACCTGGTCGTTATCGGTGGAACGCAGCGTCTGGGAACCGCCGATGGTGAACGTTGTGCCGGGCCCGTAGAGGACGGGGTAGGCGCCGCGGGTGGTTCTCAGGTAGCGGATGCCCTGGCCTTCGGCCATCGCGTGGACCAGTGCGGCGGTGCTTGTCGCGTCGCTGGGGTAGAGCACGGTCGCATCGTGGATGGACCGCATCATCGCGAGGTCCTCCAGTGCCATCTGGGACGGTCCGTCTTCACCGATTTCGACACCGGCGTGGGATCCGGCCAGACAGATGTTCGCCCGCGACACAGCGGCCATGCGGATGAAGTCATGGGCACGGGTGAAGAAGGCGGCGAACGTCGAGGCGAACGGAATGTACTGCTGGACACTGAGCCCAACAGCGGATGCGACGAGCTGTTGCTCCGCTATGAACATTTCGAAATAACGGTCGGGAAAGGCGTGGGCGAATTCGGCGGCACCAGTCGAATTGCTGACCTCGCCGTCCATGGCGACGATCCGGGGGTTGGCTGCACCCAATGCCACCAGCGCCGCCCCGTAGGCGGCTCGGGTGGCGACCTTGTCTCCCGGTGTGTAGTGCGGCAGCTGTGGTGCATGTTTGCTGCGCCCTACCGGGGTGGCGCGCTCACGCGGTGCGGGCTTGATCCCGGTGACAGTCAAATCCGAGACGTGGCCGAGTTCAGCCAGGGCACGTTGCGCCATTTCGGCGGGGAGCGCCTTTCCGTGCCAGCCTTCGCGATCTTCGACTTCACCGAATCCGCGTCCCTTGATGGTCCGGGCGAGGATGACGGTAGGCGCTGTTTTCGACTCGCGCGCGGTTGTGAGCGCACGGTCGATCTCGTCCAGGTTGTGCCCGTCGATGCTGATGGCCTTGGCGCCGAAGGCCTCGACACGTCTCGCGTAACTCTCCAGATCCCAGCCCAGTTCCGTCGGTCCGCGTTGACCGAGCCGGTTGACATCGACGATGACGGTGAAGTTCGCCAGCGCGTAATGGCCGGCCTTGTCGAGTGCCTCCCAGACCGATCCCTCGGCGGTCTCGCTGTCGCCGCACAACACCCACACGTGAAATGGCGTTTTGTCGAGGAATTTTCCGGCGAGCGCAACGCCGACACCGTTACCGATTCCCTGCCCCAGCGAACCGCTGGCGACATCGACCCACGGCAGCACCGGCGTCGGATGGCCCTGTAGGCGAGAGCCGAACCGGCGGTAGCCCGACATCAATTCGGTGTCGGTGATCGCGCCCGCGGCCTTGAACGCGGCGTACAACAGTGGCGACGCGTGCCCTTTGGACAAGATGAAATGGTCGTTGTCCGGATGGCCCGGCCAATCCCACAGGTAGCGCAGATGACGTGCGAGCAACACGGCCATCAGATCGGCGGCGGACATGCTCGAGGTGGGGTGTCCGGAACCGGCGCGAGTGCTACAGCGGATCGCGTCGGCCCGCAGCTGCGTGGCCAGCTGCGCAACGAATGTCATCGATGCACGCTCGTCGTTGCGCTCAGTCATCGCAAGTTCCTTCTGACAGTGTATGTGCCGGGCCGGGGTAGCAGTCGAGCAACTTTCGCCAGGCTGCTTCGAAGTTCGCGACGCCGTCGTGCTCGAGCAGGCGGAAGACGTCGTCGACATCGACGCCGACGGCACTGATGTCGTCCAGCACCGTCTGGGCGGCGGCAGCCGTCCCACTGATGGTGTCGCCGTTGATCACTCCGTGATCAGCGAGAGCTTCCAGGGTGTTTTCCGGGATGGTGCTGACGGTTTGGGGTGCGACCAGCGCGGTGACGTACTTGGTGTCCGGATAGGCGGGATTCTTCACACCGGTGGATGCCCATAGCGGGCGCTGCGCGTTGGCGCCGCCGTAGCTCAGTGCGGCGTAGCGCTGTCCGTTCTGGAACACCTGTTGGAAGGCCGCGTAAACGAGCCGGGCGTTGGCGATTCCTGCCTGTCCGCGTAGAGCCAATGCGTCCTGGGTACCGATGGCTTCCAGCCGCCAGTCGATCTCGGTGTCCACGCGGGACACGAACAGGGAGGCCACGGAATGGATTTGGGTGAGGTCGTGGCCGGCTGCTTGCGCGCCTTCCAAACCGGCCAAGTAAGCGTCCATCACTTGGCGGTGGCGCTCAACGGAGAAGATGAGCGTCACGTTCACCGAGATGCCCTGGGCCACTGTGGCCGTGATGGCCGACAAACCGGCCGGGGTGGCGGGGATTTTGATGAACAGATTGGGGCGGTCGACGATCTTCCACAGTTCGACGGCTTGCGAGACCGTCTTGTCGGCGTCGTGGGCAAGCCGCGGATCGACCTCGATGGAAACGCGCCCGTCCACGCCGCCGGAGGCAGCCCATTGCGGGTGTAGGACGTCGCAGGCTTGCCGAACGTCGTCAGTGACGAGGGTGCGGATCGCCGTTTCGGCGTCGGCGCCCTGGTGAATCAGGATGGCGACCTGCCGGTTGTAGTCGTCGCCGCGTGAGATCGCGCGTTGGAAGATCGAGGGGTTGGTGGTGACGCCGACGACGCTTCTGGTGTCGATCAGGTGCTGCAGGTTGCCGGACACCAAGCGGTTACGGGACAGGTCGTCCAGCCAGACCGAGACGCCGGCCTCGGACAACGCGGCCAGAGCGGAGTTTTGCCTCATGCGGTCGCCGCCTTCTGCCGCTGCCGACGCCCCTGTCTGATCCGGGCGGCGATCCGCGCAGCGGCGATAACGATGACCGGCCCGTACCCGGCGGCGAGTAGGTGCCGCTCCCGCGGCGTCATACGTCGGCGTCGGGAGCTGGGTTGATCACTCATGGCGACAAGCCTCAAATGCGGTGGTTCAACCCTGCCACCATGGTGCGAAGTGCCGCTGAGTTCCGGGTCCATCGACGATTCCCCTTCTCCCGTTGCGATTTACGGACGATCTGACCTGGTGATCGGCCGACTCGTGGTCGTCTAATGAGCGTGACCCGGACGCCCGGTGACTGTCATCACCCGCCAACACCATTCACCCGGGTGATAACTCAGCGGGTCAGCGGGCGGCGCTGTCATTCGGGCCGGAGAACTCCTCGCTGGCCGAAAAGCGTGCGATAGACGACGGGGCCACACCCAGCGAAACCAGCGGACGTGCGAACAACAGCTCGGTCAGGTAGGCGATGAGCACGGCCAGGCGGTTCGCGGCGCTGGGTATCGCATAGAGGTGGTAGGCGCGCGTGACGAGCTTGGCCAATAGACCCGACAGGTGGATGTTGAGCGGATTGGCCACCGCGAAACCCGGGCCTAGGTCGACAACGGTGCCCAGGTCACGATGCCGGTAGTTGCGTGAGGTCCCGTGACCGAGGCTGGCGGCGACATTGACGGCCAGGGTTTTGCCCTGGCGGGTGGCGTGTTGGGCGGTGGGCGGGGTGATGCGCCCCGGCGCGGTGACGTCGTCGACTGCCGCCGCGTCACCGCCGGCGAATACGCCCGGCATGTCGGGAACGCTGAGGTCGGCGCCAACCGTGAGGCGACCGTTCTCGGTCGGCAGGCCCAGAGTCGCGATCAGCGGGCTGGCCACGACCCCGGTCAACCAGGCGACGGTGTGTGTGCCGATTCGGGTGCCGTCGGCGAGGATCACGTAATCGGGCCCGACCTCGGTGAGGGTGGTACCCGTCATTATCCGCACACCGCGGCCGAGCAATACGGACTGGGCCTTGGCTGCGAGCTTCTGTCCGATCTCGGGCATCATCCGGCCGGACCGTTCAACCAGGATCAACTGGATTTCACCGTGACGAAATCCGAACTTGCGCCCGGCGGCCTCGGCCATCGCACACAGCTGGGCGATCAGCTCAGTTCCCGAGTACGACGCCCCCACGACCACAACGGTTTTCCGGGCCTGTGCGCTTAGCGGATCGTGGTCGGCGCGGGCCAGCTCGAACTGTTCGAGGATGTGGTCGCGCAGATATAGGGCTCCGGCGATGGATTTCAGGCCGCGGGCATGCTCGGCGAGGCCGGGAATGTCGAAGCGGCGAGTGATCGAGCCTGGCGTGAGCACCAGCCGATCCCACGGCAGCTCCTGGCTGGCGTTTTCCTGGTCGCGGAACCGCAGCGTCCGCTGCGAAAAGTCGACCCGATCGACGTAGCCGCGGATCAACCTCACTCCGGGCAGGTTGTCGGTCAAGGGAATCGTCACGAACCGTGGGTCGACCGACCCTCCGGCGACTTCGGGCAACAGCGGTGTGTAGAGCAGATAGTCCACCGGTGAGATGAGCGTGACGGTGGCCGATGATTTATGGCGGCGCAACAATGCGGTGAGCCGTCGCGCGCATTCGAAGCCCGCGAACCCGCTACCGACGATCACTATCGAGGGGCGAGGGTTGTCGTGTCGGATCATGCTCGCCTCCACCTCCGCTGGCGAAGGCTGCGGCGAGCGATACCGAATGTGTTCGATCTGCCCCTGTGAGAGCGCGACGGATTCTCCTCGGCAGGAGCGTCGCCGTTGATCACCTGGGACTGCTGCAGACGTATGTCGGCATACATCTTGCGCAGCTGCACTCCGGCCGGGCTACCGGAATAGCCGTGCAGCCAGGTTGTCAGCGCCGAGAGTACCGCCACGGGCAATCTCGTCCGACTTGAAACGACGGCGGTGAGTATGTGCTCGATCGCGAGATAGCTTTCTCCGCTGCCCAATTCGACGAAGAATTCAGTGCGCTCATCGCCGGTCAGACACGACGCGGCCGCATCCACGAGAAGCCAGGCCATCTCCGGATCCGACACGGCCCGGGGCTCGGTTCCGGTGGACGGATCCACTGACGAGGAACTGCTTGAACCACCAGGTATTACCGATGAGGCCAGCGCGTTTCTCATCTTCGGTTCCTTCCCGGTCTCTCGGATAACGGCCGCACGGGGCTTAATCCCGATCGCCGATCCGCTTTTCACTGAGGCTGCCGTGGCAGGGGGTGAGCCGGCATCACCCCGGTCCGCCATTCGCCCGGGTGATATCGGGACCGGTGACGGCGCTCTCGGGGCGCACGGACTACAGCAGACCGAGTTCTCGAGCCCGGCTGACCGCCGTGCTGCGGTTCTCGGCCCGGAGTTTGCGGTAGACGGCGCGTTGGTGCGATTTCACGGTGTTGAGGGAGACATAAAGCCGCTCGCCGATTTCGCGTCGCGACAGGCGGGTGGCCAGCAGGCGGAGAACTTCGAGTTCCTTGGGGGTGAGTTCTTCGCCGGGTATGCAGTTTTGTCGGCGCGATGTCGCCGGCAGACTCGAGCCGCAACGGGCTGATGTGAGCGCTGTTGAACTCAGAGCGGCTGCCGAGAGATTGCGCATCAGCGCATCGATTTCGTCGCGAGTGGCTTCGGCTGTGAGGTTGTCGCCGAGGTGTTCGAGGATTCGGGCTTTGATGTGCAGTGCCTTGGTTATCTCGAGGACTGCGCCACCTTGCCGGGCTGCGGTGGCGGCGATATCGGCGGCGGCCAAAGCCGCCGCGCTCTGACCGCGCCGGTCCAGCAGGGTAGCGGTGGCAAGGGAGACCATCGCATCGATGAGGTGTTCTGCGTCGGTGAGGCCGGCGGAGCTGCCCGATGCCCGGCGGATGTGATTCTCGGCCTCGGTGAGCTGTTGTTGTTCGGCTGAGATCATCGCCAGGTAGCCCAGGGCGCAGGTGCGGGCCCGTCGGTCGTCGGCTTTGGTAGCCAGCTGCACGGACCGATGGAAGGCTGCTTGGGCTTCGTCGGTGCAGCCGGAAAAATACAGTGCGGACCCGTAGACGCAGTAGGCGCTTGATCGCCCGGGCGGCGTGTCGCCCAGATCAAGGGTGATCGCGTGGCGAGAGGTTTCAAGGGCCGAGGCCAGGTCACCGGTCTTGAACGAGTGAACTGCGCGCAAGACGGCGATTTCGGCGGCGAGGGTGGGGCTACCCTCCGCCGCCACCGCGGTGTGGAGGGTTTCGATTCCGTCGGCAGCGTCGTCAAGTCGGCCCAGATGCAGCGCGATCCAGATGCGGGCCACGGTGAGCCGCGGATCGCGCGAGACCGTCTCCTGGGGGAGTAGGCCGAGATAGCGGCTGACGGTGGAAACCCCACCTGCGTTGAATTCCCCGGCCCAATCCGCGGCGATGAGATCGGCACTGTGTGCGATGTCGCCGGCAGCAACGAGGTGACGCACCGCTTCATCGACCAGGCCTTGTTCTTCAAACCAGATCGCTGCCCGCCGGTGCAGCTCCGGCACGAGATCTGGTGCGATGCGGTGCAATTCGGCGCGAAGCAACTCACCGAACAGTTGGTGATAGCGATACCAGTGACGGGAGGAATCCAACGGCACCACGAAGAGGTTCTCGCGCTCGATCTGGTTCAAGACCGCGGCCGAGCCGGTGGTTTCCAGGACTGCGTCGCACAGGTCCCCGCTGAGCCTGTGCAGCAGCGCGGTGCGCAGCAAGAAGCTGCGTAGATGTGGTGGCTGACCCTCGAGTACTTCGGCCATCAGGTAGTCGACGATATGACGGTTGTCGCCCGCGAACGTAGTGATGAACGCTGCGGAATCACTGCGACCCACCAGTGACAGGGCGGCGAGATGCAGGCCGGCGGCCCAGCCCTCGGTGCGGCGGCACAACAGTTGGACGTGGTCGTCGGTCAACCCCAGTCCGAGGACTTGGTTGAGTAGGTGGTCGGCTTCAGTGCCCTCGAAACGTAGATCGTCGGTTCGAATCTCCATCAGATCGCCTTCGGCCCGGAGCCGAGCTAACGGCAGCGCCGGGTCTGAGCGGGTGGCCATCACCACGTGAAGATTGGTCGGCATCCGGTTGATGACGAAGGCCATCTGTTCATGGACTGCTCTACTTGCCACCAGGTGGTAGTCGTCGAGGATGAGCACCAACGGGTACTGCAGGGCAGCCAGTTCGTTGAGCAGGTTGGGCAGAACGACCCGCAGCGGGTCCGCCCCCATCTGCAGCAGTTCGAACGCGCGATTGCCCACCCCGGGATTGAGCTCTTGCAGGGCGGCTATGGCATACATCCAAAACCACACCGGGTCGTTGTCGGACGTATCGAGCGATAGCCAGCTGAACCGGCGGCCGGCGTTGCCGGCAAGCACCCACTGCGCCAACAATGTCGTCTTGCCCCAGCCCGCGGGCGCACTCAGCAGCGTCAGTCTGCGGTCAAGTCCCGCCGACAATGCATCCAACAACGCAGCTCGGTGGACGAGCTGGCTGCCGATCGTCGAGACGTGCAGTTTCGTGGCGAGTAGGACGGCACGCGGATCGGCATATCCGACGCCGGTGTCGCCCGACCCGCCGTGTTCACCGCGTCCAGGTGGGCGGATCACGTCGGGACGCCGAGCTTCAGTCCCATCGAGCACCCAGGCCACAGCTCCGGGGGTGGCGGAGACCCGGGCCGGCACGGAGGTCTCGGCAGGCCGATTGCCTCCCACCGGGGCTGTTGCTGCACGCGGGTCGTGGCCGTTCGGGCCGGGTGGCCCATTTCTTTCGGCCGATCCGATGACGTCAGCGTCGGTCGTGTTGATCTTCCGTCCGCTCATGGTGATCTTCCTTGCCTCGACAGGTCTTGTTCCTGCGGTCTATGAGATCTCCGCGCGCGGGGGGTGAGCGTCTCAACATGAGGTGCGAAAACGTCTCAAGATGAGACGGCCCGGACGGCCGATTTCGGCTGGGTGAGCATCGTGCTTCTCGGTGTCGGCGGGATATCGGCCTTTTCTGAACGCCGCCCGCAGCGCGGGCGTACAGTTGGCAGTTCGGGGAAATTCAACATCTGAAAGTAGGGGCCACGCGTCTCAGCGCGGCGGGCGAGGGCTGGCGGCCGACGTTGCAACGGTGGACCGGTGTCCAGATAGTTGGAGGATGGGTTCGCAGGCAGTTGGCGCGGCCGAATTCGAGCGGGCCAGGGAAAGATTCCGGCCCGTAGCGTCTGCTGACCCCGAGGTACCGGTCGGTGAGACGATCCTGCGGCCGGGCGTGTTGGACTCCTGGCGGCGCTCGCAGGTCCTCCAGGTGGACCCGGACCGGGTTGAACTGCCCTTCGTACGCCCACCCCACACGGATTCGCGGTTGGCGCGTGCGGCCGCGCCGATCTTGCAGCGCGTCACCGAAGATTTGGCCGCGGAAGCGGTCGGAGTCATCCTGACGTCGACCGACGGTGTGGTGCTCGAACGAAAGGCCCCAGTAGTCTCCATTCTCGACGCATTGGACAGGATCAGCCTCGCGCCGGGCTATAGCTTGGCCGAAGAGGTGGCGGGCACCAACGGAATCGGCACAGCGCTGGAGACAGGAAAGCCTGCCTTCGTCGGCGGCGGTGAACATTACGTTGCGATGTTCAATGATTTCGCGTGTGCCGGGGTACCGATCCGCGATCCGGTAACGCGCCGGGTGGTCGGTGCCGTCAATCTGAGTTGTCTGGCCGGCCAGTCTGATCCACTGATGCTCGCGCTGGCCACGAGTGCCGTTCACCACATTGAGGATCGCCTGAGGGTCATGGCTCATGAGGCCGAGACCGCCCTGCTGGAGGCATATCTGACGCAGACCAGGCGGTCATCGAGCGGTGTGCTTGCCCTGGGCGGCGACGTGGTGCTGATGAACGCCTATCTGCGTCGGGTATTGAGCGGAAGCGAGCGGGCCGCGCTGGTCGAACACGCCTTGGATCTGCACACCTCCTTGCTCTCGGCCACGGTGCTGGTTGTTCTGCCGACCGAACGCATCGTGAAACTCGCCATTGCCGAACGGTCGACTATGCACGGCGGTCGCACCAATGTCGTTTTCCACGTAGCTCTTTGCGCCGAGGCGGGTTCGCACAAGCCCGCCGCCGGCAACTCGTCGCCCACGTACATCCCCGGCCTGGCAGGCCGCAACAGTGCCTGGCTGCGTTGCTGCGACCAAGTGCGCCAATGCTGCACCAACCGAGATTGGGTAATGGTTGAGGGCGAGAAAGGATCCGGTCGGGCACGACTGGCCCAAGCGGTCGGGCAGCATGTGAAGCCGGGCCGAACCGTTCGGGTGCTGCGCTCCGAAACGTTTCCGACAGCCGCGAGTCTGGTCGCAGAGCTGGCGGCATTATCCGGCGATGATGATTTCGCCTTGGTGATAGCCGACGTGGACGACATCGAACCGGACACGCTCGGACCGATCGCATCGATGCTGGCCTCGCGTGCGGAACGGGGATGGATCGCGGCGACCAAGAGTTCCGCATCGTCTTCGGAACCGGTCGAGCCACTGGCGCCGCTGTTCGCCCGAACCGTCACCGTCCCCGCGCTGCGCCACCGGATAGACGACCTCGAGGAGCTGGTGCCGTTCCTGCTGCGTGAGATCACTCGCGGTGCGGATGTGGTGCTGGCGCCGGATGCGATGCGCCAACTCAGTAGGCTTCCCTGGCCGGGAAACGTTGCTCAGCTACGTCGACTTCTCGCCGAAACCGTGGCACGTCAAAGGTCTGGCACCATCAACGTCGATACATTGCCGCCGGAATGCCGATCGGTAACCCGCCGGAAGCTGACGCAACTGGAGGCCATGGAGCGCGACGCGATAGTGCGTAGCCTGCAGGACAACGGCGGCGACAAACAAGGTGCGGCCCACGCCCTGGGAATGTCACGAGCGACTATCTACCGCAAGATTCGCGACTACGGCATCGCCTGAAGTCGCGTGGCTTGGCTCTCAGCGGCGTTGGGCCAGCCACCGTTCGGCGTCGAGAGCCGCTGCGCAACCGCTGGCGGCCGCGGTGACGGCCTGCCGGTAGCGGCGGTCGACCAGGTCGCCGGCGGCGAAGACACCGTCGACCGAGGTGTGGGTGGTGCCGTCGCGGGTCAGGACGTACCCGCTCGCGTCGACATCGAGCCGGCCCGTCAGGAGCTCAGATCGGGGGACGTGCCCGATCGCGACGACGACAGCGGAAACCGGCAGCTCCCGCTCGGCGCCGGTACTGAGCTCTCGTAGCCGCAGTCCGGTGACCCGCCGTTCACCAAGGACGGCGGTGACCTCGGTGTCGGTCAGCACGGTGATCCTGTGGTGCGCGCGGATACGGGCTATCGTGATCGCCGATGAGCGGAATTCGTTGCGGCGGTGGATGAGGGTGACATTCCTTGCCATCCCGGCCGCGAAGAGCGCCTCTTCCATGGCGGCGCCCCCTCCACCGACCACCGCGACATCGTGGTCGCGCAACACCAGCCCGTCACTCTTTGCGGTGGCGGTGATACCTCGACCGCGCAACGCCTGCCCGCCCGGGACGTCACCAAGGCCCCGTGGTGCCGAACCCATGGCCAGGATCACCGTGCGGGCGTGCCAGATCTTCTGGCCTGCGGCCACCGTTTTGACGTCACCGTCCAGTGTGAAGGCATCTACTTGCTGGCTCTGCAGGTGGGCGCCGAGCCGCTGGGCCTGCACGCGCATCTGCTCCATCAGTAGTGGTCCGGTGGTGGGGTCGGGTACACCGGGGTAGTTCTCAACGACGGAGGTGGCCATCAGGGCACCGCCGCGTGACGTCCCCTCGATCAGCACGGTGTCGAGCCGGGCACGCGCGGTGTAGATCGCGGCGGTGTAGCCTGCCGCGCCCGATCCGACGATGACGACGTCGTAGATCCGGCACATCCGACCGTTCTCACACCGGCTGGATCGAGGCGGCGACCAGGCCGGCAATCAATCCGAACAGGACGTGAAGGCCGAGTGCGACCGGGACCGGATTGAGCTTCGCGACCTCACCAGAACCCCGGTGGATGGTTCCGATGCCGACATAGTTCACGAGCCAGAGCGCCAGGCCGGCGACCGCACCGGTTGCGATATAGGAGTGAGTGAACTCTTGCACCACAACAACAATCACGATGCCGAATACGGCCGACAGAATGACATGCAGGGCCACGCCGACCACCGTGGCTACGCCGAACGATCTGGCGTCGTGGCGTCTCGGTCCCAGAATGATCCCGCCGATTGCATTGGGAAGTGCCCAGAGCCCCCGGTTGCTCACCGCTCCGTAGGTCATTCCCAGCGCGGCGATGGCCAGTCCACCGACTATGCCACCGGTAGCGCCGGCGACGATACCGTTCATCGATTCCTCCTTGGTTGTGTGCTCCCGGTGTCAGGCACGAAGTGCGCCTCCGAGCGCAGTCGATCGATCATGTGCGGGTAGTGCAGCTCGAAAGCCGGGCGCTCCGAACGGATCCGGGGCAGCTCGGTGAAGTTGTG
>NZ_MVHU01000061.1 GCF_002086285.1 Mycolicibacter kumamotonensis
CGGGCAACTGCTTCTTCGACATGGCTCCATCCTCGTTTCCAAGGTCTGGAGCCTCCATCAAACCCAGGGCGATTCACACCGACAGCATCACCAGCCGTACACGAAACCGTAACCGCGGCCGCGACGAAGGATACGGACTCGAACTCTAAAACCCGTGCGGTAAGGCCGTGTAAGACACAACGTAAGCAAGGTGCTCAATGTCCCTCAACGGCAACGGATCGCAACCCCACAACTTGCACAACAACAAGGCGTAAACGCGCACCGAACCGTGCACCGCCCGCACTCGAACCGCCGGATCTGGGTGCGGCACGCTGCGACCACGATCATCGCTGTACGTGTCCGCACGCTGATCGGCCAACGCCTCGTTCAGCGCCGCCTCAACACGTTCGAACCACTGCGGAGCGGCGCCTTCAGGCAACACGGAAGGCTCCAAGAACGGTGACGCTGCATGTGTCAGTCGAAACCCCTCGGCGAACTCCTCGGCACCGGCGTGCGTGGGCGCAGCCGTGCGCCCACATTCAATGATCGACGTGTACGCGTGGCGATCTGCGGCCATTCGCGCCGCAACCAGGCCAGCGACGTGACGCAGCACGCCTTGGCTATCCTCACCAGCCCACAACACTGCGGCCGTAGCCGCAGCAATCGTCTGCTCAGCCGCAACCTCCAGCTGTTCCAGATCTTCACTCATTCGCGTTCCTGCTGGCCTACCGCCGAGTCCGCTATTTGCCTTGCTAGATAAGCGATTTCCGGGTGCTTGATATCCGGACCGTCTGCATCGTTGTCGAGGTCCCACAGCAGCAGAAGCTCTGCTAGCCGCGCCACGTCGTGGCATGCCCGCACATACGGGGAAGCGGCAGTGGCGTCGCCAGGCAGCCAGCCCGGCCGCAGCCCCGATCCCGTGCTCATCAACTGCACGGCCTCCGCCCGTAACGTCCACCAGCGTTCGGCTGGTACCCGCGCACCACTGCTCAGCAGCTCCAACACTTCCCGGATGATTGGTGGCACAGCAAGATCGGGCACTGTCCCGGCCCGGTCCAGTGCCGTCTGCGCGGCGGCGAACGTGGTCATCCATGCCTCGGACCGATCGGGCATGCGGCCGTCTCGACCGAAGCCGGTCAGTCGCGCGTACTCACCCCGGTCGATTGTCTCCAACCGGTGCATATGTCCGTCATCAAGATGCATCGGCTCAACAGCACCACTCGGTGATGATGGCTTCGTAGAGCATTCGTCGAAATGCGGAATACTGGCCGCCCGGGCCGGTGCTGCAGAACCGCCGTACTCCGTGGAGACCGCCAGCGCCCACAACTCGACCCCGCTGCGGTCGGCCGCCCACTCAGCGAACGCCAGCATCGTTTCGGCCGGATTAACCCAGCTAAACCACCGCGACCGGAAGTCGCCAGGCAGGTCAGGCTCACTAAACAAAATCCGCGCAGAGCGCGGCACAAACACTCCGCGCGGAATGAATCCGGCGCCCTCGCTACTCACGATCACCGTCTCCACACCCGACCGCGTGAGAAAAACGCCGACGCACCAATCCAGAAATAGCCCGTGGACCGAGGAGGCGCGCAGCAGCTGATCAACCAGCTCAGATGCCCTCACCAGCAATGGATCAGGCTTGGAGGACCGGACCGCGTCGTTCGCCACACCGGCCGACGTGCCGACGCCCGATCCGACAACACCAGGTGGGAGCGGAGCTACCGTGCCGCCTGACGAGCTCGATCCTGGTGAGGCGGACACAACCGGCGGCCCTGCCGCCGGCGTCACCGACGCCGAGGAGGCGGCCGCCCGGGCGACATCCGACCCGAACGGCGGCAACGGCCCAGCTGGCACACCGCTGGCACCAACCGCCGGCCCCGCACTCATCGCAGGCGCGGGCGCAACGGCGGGACCCGCCGCCGGCCCACCAGCAGCGGCAGCAACCGGCGGAGGTGCCGACGACAAACCGCCCGCCGGCCCCGCATTGGCGGCCGCGGTCGACGGTGGCGGAGACACCGGCGGAGCGAACGGCGCGGCCGGCCCACCCAGGCCCGCGCTCAAGCCGCGGGAGAAGTCCGACGATGACGCGACCGGCCCCTGGCTGCCGCCAGTCGAGAGTCCGCTGCCCCCCAGTCCCGCCGGAGAGCTCAAGCCTTGCGATGGCAGACCGCCAGCGCCGAGCCCCGCCGGCGAACTCGCTGCTGGTGTCGACGGCATGTTGAGGCCGCCGCCACCCAAGCCTGACGATCCGGCCGCGGGCATCGACGGCGCTCCCCCGCTGCCAGATCCGAGGCTGGGCATGCTCATCGGCGGCGATAATGCTGACGGGGTACCAGCCTCCGTCCCGTTATGTTCCTTGTGGCTTGCGGTCGTTTCACCTGGGAGCCGATTACCTGTGCCCGCGCTGTCACTATGGCTGGAATCATCCGAGCCAGTCCCGGTTTTTGATCCCGAACTTTTCTCTTCCCCGCCGTCGTGCTCGCGCCGCCAGGGTCCACCTTTGGTGCTGTCGCTATCGCGCGGCGCGTCTTTTGGTGCTGGGCCGCGGCGCCAGCCAGCCGACATTCCACTGGCTGAGTCGGGTGCACATTTCTCGGGCGGTGCGCTCGGGTTTCCGCCTCCAAGTATGGGGCCAGAGGGGTTGTCCCCAAGGCTAATTGAGGCCCCTTGAGCGGTAATAGCGGCTGTAGCCTTGTCGGACAGCGACGTTGCATCGCGTCGGGCCTGGGCGACGATAGCCGCGATTTGAGGGCCGCCAAGCACCGGATTCAGCAGACCTGAGGACATGGCTTGGTTGAGCTTGTCGATCTCAGCGTGGGCTCGCGCGTCGAGATCGTCGAGGTCCTCACGGAGCCCGGCCAGGAGCCGGCCCACCTCGTGGGACACCCGCGCCATATCGAAGTACTGATCGGCCTGTTGTGTGCACGTGGCTGCCAATCGGTGGCACGCATTGCAGAAGCCGGTGATCGCGTCGCCGGACTGCTCGCCGGCGACTTGTGAGGCGATCGAGTCGATCTGTTCAGCGCAGTCCAGCAATTCCACGGCCTTGCCGTGCTGCGCTTCAGACGCCGACTGCAAGCTCGCTGGGTCGGTGTGGGGCCAGACACCACCCACGATCGGCACTGACCACTGCCGGCAGGGCATCCCCGCCGGTGACGAGACCGCTACCACGTGACCCCGAGCCGCGCGCAGACGTGCAGAGGGCCGCTGTATGCACCCACACTGTCAGAAAAAAGCGTGCGTAGGGATAGCGGGAGCGGACCCGGCTCCAGATCCAGGGCGATGAGGTGCTTGTCGTCGATGAACCGCTGGACGCTGCGCCGCAAAAATGGATCGGCGTCCTGGTGCTCATCAACGACTGGCTGCACCCGTCTGATCCAGTCGAGGATGTCGGTGATGAACCGGGCGGTCGCAGCGTCGCGGGCAGGCGTACCGGAATCGCCCAAATCAACGTAGCCGTTGTTGATCTCGTTCTCACTGGCGAGCTCGGGTCCGATCGCTGTACACAGTGCGCGGTCAGCTTGGGTCGTATCGCCCGCCGCCGGTGTACTGGAAGGCTGTGCGGCTTCTCGCACCGCGGCCGGACGCGTCGCCAAAGCGGCACTCCCCACCACCAGAGCAGCAATCGCGGTAATCAGCGCCACCACGGCCATCCACGAAAACCGTGGTCGGCCGAACTGTTGCTGAGCTGGTGGCGGCCAAACGTGTGCAACACCGCGAGGGTCCATTTCTCCAGCGTAGGACACCCAACCGACACACTCTCACGCTATTTTTCAAGGCCCGAATATCTGGATCAGCTTGGCAAACCCAGATATTCACGGCAGGGATCGATCCCCGCGGTCTTTCACTCCCACGCATGCCGCATCACTTGAGGATCATCGAGATCTTGGGCGGCCATGCCCGCGCGCTCCAGGTCGGCAACCGTCAGGTGCGATGGCGGCGCCCCGGTCGCCACCGGGTCACCGCTGGTCTCATCGCAGGAACGGTTCACTGATCCGGCGCAACTGCTTCCGATTTTGGGTGTACATCCCGGGCGTATACGAGCGCGGTCCGTTCGGCACCAGACTTCAAGCGGAACGCAACGGTAACCCGCGACCGGCCCACCTTAGTCACAGTCGCTTCGCGGAAGTGCCCCTTCACCGTGGCGTTGACGACCATACCGACAGTCAATGCGCCAATGGTCGCACGCGACTCCGCCACGCGATCGTGCTGCCACTGCCTTGCTGCCGCTTCCTCATCCAATCCGGCCAGCACCGCGAGCTGCGCGTCGCGCTCAGCCTGCTCGCGCTGCCGAACCTGGCGCTCACACTCAGGCCCGAGCCACCCATAGCGCGCAGCGATCGCTTCACACGCTGCCTTGTGCACTGCCACGGTCTGCGTCTCGTCGTACGTCGTGAACTCGTGGCGCAGCATGTTCACCACCAGCCGGTCCACCGGCCCGTCTCCCGGGATGTGACCGCGCTCAATGGCCACATCCTCAGCGTGCGAGATCGCGTGGCGTTCCAACGTTTCCCGCGACCAGGAGGGAAATGAAACCCGGAGTTCATCCACAGCCAACATCTTTCCCCTGACCACCGACAACCGCCTTCGGGCCAGTATCACGCTGCGCGCTACAGACGATCAACTGGCCGCTACCGGGTTCTCGCCGAGCGTCCGGTAGACGGTTGACCGTCCGACCCCGAGCAGCTGAGCTATCTCCCACACTGGGACGCCTTGGGCACGTAACTGCTGGGCGTGGCTCAGCCGGGCGCCCTTCAACGCGGGTCGGCGACCGCCGACCCGCCCGCGGGCCCGGGCCGCGGCCAGGCCAGCCACCGTGCGCTCCCGCATCACAGCGCGCTCGAACTCCGCCAAGGCGCCGAATACATGCAGCACGAGTCGGCCGGCGGCAGTGCTGGTGTCGATCTGCTCCCCCAGCGACCGCAGCGCCACACCACGGCCCGCCAGGTCTTCGACGAGGCGCAACAGCTCAGGCAGCGACCGGCCCAGCCGGTCCAGGCGCGCCACCACCACGGTGTCGCCCTCCTGAGCCGCGGCGAGAAGTTCAGCCAGCGCCGGCCGGTCTGCCCGCAGCCCAGACGCGGTGTCAGCGAAAACCCGTTCTGCGCCCGCGGCGTTCAGCGCATCGACCTGAGCCTGCGTGCTCTGCTCGGCAGTCGACACCCGCGCGTACCCGAGCAGGCTCAAAGCCGGGCCTCGATGGCAGCGAACCATTCACGCGTCGCGGGACAGCCGGCGTCAACGTCGGCCTGGCCGTCGTCGACGCCCCACAGGTCGAACGCCCACCGCTCCCAGGTCGATTCCAACGTCTCCCCGATGCCGGCGAGAACATCACCCCGCCCCAGCAGCGCAGCGACGGCCGCCACCTCGCCGGTCGACCACACAGACCGGTACTCATCCCAGCCGTAGGTACGCGCCAGGCCCGCCCGATGCAGCAAGTCCGCCGCCCGGCGCTCACGGTCCTCATAGGTCGGCCGGCGGAACATCTCGCCCATCACATCATCCATGTCTCTGATCCTGCCCTACCCCACCGACAAAATCGGGACACGATTACGGGACCATCAACCCGCAGGTCAGCGACGCGCCGCACCGCGGTCCCGCTAACGATCGTTAATGAGACGCGCGTGGAGTCTGTTCCGCTCGGATTGGCGCGGGAACGCAGCTCGAATAGTTATAGCGCTATAACGCTGTACCAATTTTCACTTCCCTATAGGTGCCTGACCAGGGCGAACGCAACGAGCCCTGTAATCCGATTCGCTTCGAGCGGTAATCGGTATGAGAGAGAAAAAGTTCACATGGGATGCCCGCGGCGCAGTTGCGGCTGGTATCGCCACCGTCGCCCTCATCGCCACGATGCTTGCGCCGGCGGTATGGGCTCCACTGGTGAGCATCGCCAACACGCTCGCTGTCGCACTGGCGCTACGGCCCCGCCAACGGTGGGACAGGTGGGACGGAGCTGCGGTCGTCGTCGCCGGCGCCGCAGTCCTCATTGTGCTGATAGCGCCACTCACTGCACCGATCGTGGGAATCGCCAGCGCCCTGGTCATCGCACTGACCCTGCGCCGACGATGACCGGGCTCTATGCGTGAGCTGCACTTATCCATTTATATGGAGCTATAACACTCCAACGCTCTAATGTTTTAATACTCTAGCGTTACGGCGTTCAAGTGTTATGGTGCTTGAGTGACTGCAATCGCCGTGTGCCACTCTCGAAAAGGGGGTGTCGGCAAGTCCTTCATCGCGTACGAGCTGGCAGCTCTGCTGGGCGCTGTGCTCGTCGACCTTGAACACGACGGTGGGGGAGTGACCGCGAAGTGGGGATACCGCCCCCAAGATCACCCTCGCGCTCGGCTGCTCGATGCGCTGGAACCAGGCATGACGGCACCACGGCCCTTGCGCGGATTCAAGAAGCCGGCGCTGATCCCCGGGCATCCCGATCTCTACGACCGTCAGCCTGATGCCACCACCATGGCCGACGCCCTCACTAAGTGGGCTGAGGAGTGGGACACAGACTGGATCATCGTGGATACCCACCCAGGTGCCAGTCCGGCCGCCCACGGCGCCCTGGCCGTGGCCAACATCGTGCTGGCGCCCACCGCTCTACGCACCGCTGAACTCGATGCCACCGCCGAGCTGGTCAACGAAATCGCGGACTACCCACTGGTCATCGTGCCCAACTTCGTGCCCACTACGCCGCCGGCCGCAGAAATCCAGCGGCTTCGCCAGATCATCGAGAACACCCCTGTGCAGGTGGCCCCACCGATCCCGACAGCCCTGCATGTCGGGACCCGGAAGAAGCGCATCGCGATCACCGCCGAAAACCCGCCGGCCAAATCTCTGCAACGTGTCGCCGACGCCCTCGGCAACCTGGCAACCTTCGTGAAGGGATACGTCGATGGCTGACGGGCTGGACTCGCTTACCGCGATGCGCACCAAGGCCACTACCTCGCGCCGTACCCTGCCACCGCCGCGGCACCAGCCTCGTCAAACACCTGTCCCAATGCCCGAGCCGTCACCACCCGCGCCGCCGCCCCCCTCACAAGAGGCTGTGACCACCGGACCTGCCCCAATGCCGGCGGCCGGCGAGCTGGCCAAGGTTTCGATTTATCTCGACGAGTCCACCGACACCTACCTCGAAACGGTCCGCGCTGCGGCGCGGACCACCAGGCCGCGCGTGGACGCCACCCGCAGTGCCGTCGTGCGCCTGGCTCTCAACCGCTTGGCCGGCCAACTGACGCCAGGCGAGGTCGTCGCCGAACTTCAACGCAATGTCGCAGGTCACACCGGGCCCGGCCGTAAACGTGCCTAGCGTTACAGCGCCATAATGCCGTAATGCTGTAACCGCATAGCGGCATAGATGTGAGCGCCGACCCTGCAATCGGGGATGATTCCGACCTAAATAGGTGTTAACCTAGCTGCGAGCAAGGTATCGGCCCTCGGGATTCGTCCTGACAGCTGGTCTGGCCCCTGGTGATAGCTACGGCCCCCAGGGGTTGCTCTATTTCTGGGGCCAGGTGCGTGTCCGAGGTGGCGGCTTAGGGCATCGGATCGATGATGTGCACCCGCTGTTGGATCAGCGAGAACAGCGAATTGTCGGCCCGGGTAAGCGTCCCGCGATAAGCCGAAGACACCAAGTCCGGCAACCACAACAGGTGCTCGTACTTCGGGGAGGTCAGCACCGCCTGCATGGACCGGTGCACCAGGCCTTCTGCTCTCATCGCCGAGATGTTCTTGCGGTCGAGATTGCTGCGGTTTCTCGGGTTGCGCTCTTCGAGCACCATCAGGTCGATCGACCCGCGTAGCGGGGCGGCCCCGATCGACAATGATGACGCCAGACCCCGCAGGCAGGCCCGCCGCGCTTCTTCCAGGTCGTGGTCGTCGTCGTCGATGCGGGAGTGATGCGCAATCACGCAGATCTCGTTACCCTCGCCAAGGAAGTTGAGCATCGAGGAGGCCTTCTTGCGGCCCTCCTCGGTGCGCAGCTCGTCGGTGGTGTGCCAGAACGTCCCGCCGGCGATGTCGCGGAGTTCCTGACGTAGCAGCGGCATTTCGGCCCGCTCCACCACCACCGCGGTGAACACGTAGAACCGGCTCCTGCCGTGTTGTCCATCATCAAATGTCTCATCGAGGTAGGCCACCGCGCCGGCGGTGTTGGCATACGCGCGGTCCAGAACTGGATGCGCGGGCGGCCGGTAAGCCATCAGCTGACCGCCCTGGTGGACACCACCGACACCGTGCCCTCGGCGGTCCTGCCCAGCCGCTTGACCTTCCGACGAAGATCTTCGCCCGCCTTAGGAGCCTCACCGCACGACACCGCCGCATCCGCCCAGGTACGGCCCTCTTGAGCCTTCATCCGGAGGATTTTGCGCTCCCGTTCCGTCAGCCTGCTAATGAGCCACACCAGCCGGGGATCGCTGATGTCATCCACACCTGCCGGCAGGGGAGGCGCCGGCACCATATCAACGAGCGAGACCCCGCTGGACTCATCCTGGGAGAGCTTCACTTTCCGGTCCAGCGACTCCACCGACCGGCCACACAACTCGGTCTCGCCTATCAGTCGAAAGTTCCGGTGCTCCCGGATCGTCAGCTGTCGAATCCGAGGGCACACGTCCTCATCGACTTCTAATTCCCCTGGTAGCCAGGCTGCCTCCTCCAGAAGCACCGCCGACGCCGCGTCGACCAAGGTCGCCGGGGTCCACTTGAACCCCAAGACCTCTTTCAAGAAGCGCACCACCGCGGCGACGTCGCCGCAGAGCACCGCACGCCGGGCCCGTAGCGCCGTCCGAAGTCCCTGCCAACCCCAGGCAACCCCATGATCAGCCAGCACTGAGAAGGACTGCAGCATCGTGGCGATCGACTGTTCCGGTGCCCGCCACAGGGCATCCATTGCGGCCCGGTGCGTGGTCTGCATCCACGACGACAACCCCTGCGAATGCACGGCCGAGGTCACTCCATCAAACACGCTGGTGCGCAACCGCTTCGACCACGACGGCCACTCATCGTTGGAAAACCCCGGCACTTTGCCGTTCTGCAGGTGATCGGTCAAGGAAAACCGCGGCAGTGAACCGACATCCAGCCCGGCGAACGAACCGAGATGCAGGTCAGCCAGCCCTTTCCCGGAGAGACCGGCGGTTAAGGCCGACACCACCGAGGACTGCGGACCGGCAGGCAGGAAAGATTTCGCCAGATCCGACAACGGCGGCTGCAGGGCCTTCCACGCCGGGGTCGCTGACCCGGCGATGTGCGAGCCCAGGCCCGGCGCCAACTTCGCACCCAACCCCGGACCGCCGTGTAGCTCGCCCCACGCCCGACCCGGCTGGGTGGCCCACAAGTCCGTCAGCTTGAACGCTGCATCAGCAGCCCCCACCTGCGTCAAGCGGTCGCCGCCAATCAACTTCGAGATGCTTGACACTGTCTCGCTAACTGAGGTCGTCGCCGCATCCATGACCGAGCGCAGCGCGGGGGAGCCGACCAAGAAATCGAACTTCATCCCCGCCCCCGCCGCCCCGGCTCTCCCGATCAACTGATCGGCCACCGAACTCATCCCCGGCAACGCGGCCGGCGACCGCAAGGCCTCACGGCGGGGTGGTGAATTCACCGGCTCACACTCAGTCTCATCGCCAACGGCGTGGCCCTCTTCCATCAGGCGGTCCTCCTCGTTGCATCGGCCTGCTCCATGCAGGAGCCCCTACACACAGGCCGCCACCAACGACGAAAACGACCAACTATGACCGACATCACATCTATCAGGGGTAATGCACCTCGACCAGCCATTATCTCAGCAGTAACCGACAAAAGCCGAACCACGAGTGTGTGCCGAACCAATCTCACCGTTGCGAGAGAGCGTCCACGCGCACTGATGACCTATTACGGGTCCAGCGGCCGTCGCCTCCTTGCCTGCACGTAGTGGTGGACCTGATAGGTGCCGGCGACGCGACAACAGCGAGTCACCGTCATTACGCCGCAACGTTACTTTCCCAGCCTTTTCTGAAACCCGGGCCGACACGCCGGTTTCCCGTGACGCTTTCGTGACCGGCGGCGTCGCGCCCAGTGGGCCGGTAGCTTTGCCTACCATGACGGTGCGCCTGGCGTCGGCGGAGCTGGTCCGCCAGCTGGTCCAGCATTTAGGCCCGACTCTGGTCACGGTCCTGGCCGGTGTCCGGGACCGTAAGCTTCCCCACAAGTGGGCCACCGGCGGTGGTCCTACTCCGCGACCCGAGGCCCTTCAACGCCTACAGGTCGCCCACCGCGCATGGGTCGCCGTTGCCGGTTCAGAAGGCGATGCCGTCGCCCGCGCATGGTTCATCGGGGCCAACCCGCGTCTTGACGAGGTACCCCCGTACGAGGCCATCCGCGATGGCGAATTCCGCAGGGTGATGGCGGCCGCGGCAGCGTTCGTGGATGGCGCCAACGACTGACTGTCGGTCGGCAGAGGCCCTTGTTTCGCAGATGCTGAAGTGTCTTG
This sequence comes from Mycolicibacter kumamotonensis, assembly GCF_002086285.1. Classification (GTDB taxonomy): domain Bacteria; phylum Actinomycetota; class Actinomycetes; order Mycobacteriales; family Mycobacteriaceae; genus Mycobacterium; species Mycobacterium kumamotonense. Next base: position 10,442 of record NZ_MVHU01000061.1, read on the forward strand.
CGGCCGCGCTGGGGTGCGTCTTTCGGGCCGCGTGATAAGACCTGGCCGCGCAGCGGCGTCACTCCGCGACCGCCCGTTGGCGCGCATTGCGCCGCCGCCGGGCCGCGGCGCGTTCGGCCTCGGATTCATACGGGTAGGTCGGATTATCCTCAACAGCCGCCGCGTAGGCGGCGTCAAGAATCTCGTCTTGGACCTGCTCCATTGCTTATAACTAGAACGTATTAACCGTTATTACGTCACGACGCCCCTTCCTGGCCTGCACATTGTGGCGACGTTCCGGTGGTGGGCGTCAAGGGCCACGGCCGCTACGCGGTCGACCACAGGCCGACCCTTGACGCCCACCACCGGAACGCACAAGAGCGGCCAGTACGAGGAAGGGGCAGCTAAGACCGACCGCGATAGCGACGGATCATTGACGATGACCGCAGTGGGAACACCGCCGATTCGGCAGTGCCGCTGCACGATTCACGCTCGTGAACAACGTCAACACCCCCAGCAAGACATGCGTCGCGGTCGCCCAGTCAACGGCCTGGGCGACGACGAGAGCACAGGCCATCGCGATAGCCACTTGCAGCGACGGTGACGCAGTCAGACGACGGGGGTTCTGCTCCGGCGGGTTCGGCTTTAAGATATGCACGAGGTTCCTTCCTTGTTTCCAGCAATCGGGACCGTGGAGCTGATCGACACCGCACGCCATGCCCGGCGTGATATTCGGGTCGGTCAGTTTCCTTTTGTGCCCAACCGACAGGCACGGACCCCATCTTGAAGCCGACCAGAGACACGGCGCAATAGATGACACGGGGACAAGCCGACTTTCGACCTGACGCCGAGCCGCCGGTGCGGCCCCCGAATACGGATGATGCTTGGGCATACGAAGATCCTCACCCCACCAAGGGGTGAATATCCAGAGGACCCAGGCCGCGGCCACGCACCGCGGCGGTGGCTCAAGACAGGCCGTAGCGGCGGCGCAGCTCAGCGCCGCTGAGCGTCTCATCCGCCGCGTAGGCACGGTCAGCCTCGGCGAGCTCACTGGAAACCCAAGAGCCGGCGGAAACTTCGTATGTGCGTTGAATGCCTACGTAGTCGTGCGGGACGGTAATCCAATCATCATCTTCTGGGACACGCCGCTTGACTGCACGACCATTCACGATCATGGAGAGCTCGAGGTGCCAGAGCACGGCCGCGCCGGATGACCCTCCCGATACTCGCATGACCAACGGATCGTTGCTCGAAACACTGAAAATAATTGGGGCGATTCGCGTTTCGTTCGCGTCGATGCACCAATGGCTATGACAGCCTGATTTGGCCCCAGTGGGACGGTTCGAAGTGGCCCCACTTGGTGTGGCGGCGGGCTGTCGTTGTGACGGTCTGATTTGGCCCCACCTGCTCGACACGCCGGGGCGGTTATGACGGCTTGATTTGGCCCCACCTGACCGTGGTCAGTGTCCGGATGTTCCGGACTGCTGGACGGTGGAGGTGGGACTAGATGGTGAGGTCACGGGTGGAGCTGTTCGCTGCGATTCGTCACGATGATCGGGTTGAGGGCCTGTCGATTCGGGCGCTGGCTGATAAGCACCGGGTGCACCGTCGAACGGTACGCCAGGCGTTGGGCTCGGCGATCCCGCCGGAGCGGAAGGTCCCGCAGCGGGTTGCGCCGCGGCTGGAGCCGTTCAAGGCCGCCATCGATGCGATGTTGGTCTTGGATCTGGAGGCCCCGAGAAAGCAGCGGCACACGGCCAGAAGGGTTTTGGCCCGGCTGGTCGATGAGCACGGCGCTGGTGATCTGTCGTATTCGACGGTGCGTGACTACGTCGCCAAGCGTCGCCCGCAGATCCTTGCCGAGGCCGGCAAGCCGTTGGAGCTGGGCTATGTGCCGCAGACCCATCCGCCGGCCGCCGAGGCCGAGGTTGACTTTCATGACCTATGGGTCGTGATGGGCGGGGTCAAGATCAAGACCGCGCTGTTCACCATGCGGCTGTCGTACTCGGCGCGGTCGGCGCATCGAGCGTTTTTGACCCAGGGGCAGGAGGCGTTTTTGGAAGGCCATGTCTACGGATTCGATCGCCTCGGCGGGGTGCCGGTGGACAAGGTCCGCTACGACAACCTCAACAGCGCGGTCAAGCAGGTGTTGTTTGGGCGGTCCCGCCAGGAAAACGAACGTTGGATCGCGTTCAGATCCCACTACGGCTTCCAGGCCTGGTACTGCCAGCCCGGCCACGAAGGCAGCCATGAAAAGGGCGGCGTGGAAGGCGAAGGCGGGCGGTTTCGGCGCAACCATTGCGTGCCCATGCCGGTGGTGGATTCCATCGATGAGCTCAACGCCCTGCTGGAAGCCGCCGATGATGCTGATGACCGACGACGGGTCGCCAACCGCGCCACCAGCGTTGGCGATGACTGGACGTTTGAGAAGACGCTGCTGGCCCGAGCCTGTCACGAATTCTGTGTAAGTCAGAGATGATTTGACTACGAGTTGTAGTCTAGCACAACGGGATTCGACCGG
>NZ_MVHU01000062.1 GCF_002086285.1 Mycolicibacter kumamotonensis
CGCTTCCACTGCACCCGCAAACAGCGGGCCGCAACCCGGACTTGCAGCTGATTGCCCGGCCAAAATCGAAGAGCCGCCATACATAGCCCACAGTGCTGCTAGCGCGATACCGTTGGCCGTGATGATGACCGCCGGATCTGTAGTGATACCAAAGCTAGCGGGTATCGAGTCGATAGCGAACAACAGATCAGTAAGACCCAACGCTACCGTCGCTGCTAACGCGGGGGAACCGAGCTTTGCCGCCCATCTGGCTAAACCGCCGTCTGACTCACTCTCGCGGCTCTCAGACCGCCATACGCGGTACGCGGTAAGCAATAGGATGATACCCAACACGTAGTGCAGCCACGACATATGCTCTAGTGCTTCCGCACCGATAACGACAGCACCTATCCGCATGAGTACCGCTATGCCGATACCGCCGTCGGCCGGCGTTCGGCGGGGCATCCGCTCACCGCTGAGCAGGGACAAATCGGCACAAGTCAGGGCCGTCGCTCCGAACACATTGCTCATTCCGGGCACCACGTCAATCGCACACCTGGAGCACAATCTCGCAGCTAAAGACCTGCAACTTACCGCAGACGATCTGACGGTGATCACCACGGCCGTCGACCAGTCGGGGGTCGAAGTTTGGCGACCAACACGATGACTGAACACCCGAACGCCACGGTGCTCCGCGATCTCTACGCCGACCTGACCCGGATTTCGGATTACGTTGCCGACGACGTGGTTCTGCACGCAGCTGAACGTGACATTCCTGGAGCCGTTCCCGTCTATGCTGGCGCGCAGGCTGTTCTGAACAAGGAGGTTGGCCTGGTGTTGAGGACGGCCGGAACCCTGGTGATGGATGTCGACTTTGTCGCCGCGAATGACCACTTCGGCGCGGCCTCTGGATATCTGCGCGCCAACCTGAACGGCGAATCCATCGCCATGCCGTTCTGCGGACTGTGGCGATTTCGCGACGGGCGCATAGTCGAGCACTGGGAAAATGCATATTCCGCAGCTGAATTCGCCGAGTTTCTAGCACGTAACCCCCTGCCGTGACGTCTCACGCGTCCGTTGCGTAGACGCCGAACGCGACCTGCAAGCGGTCCGCGGCTGACCTGCGTCGACCGACTCTGATCGTTCAAGGGAAGGAGCTGACATGACCGGGCGATCTATTACTGGGAACCAGATCCCTTCGGCGCCGGGCGCATTGCCGCTAGTAGGGCATATGTTGCGGCTTCGTCGCGATCCACTGGGATTCTTGGACTCGTTTCCCTCGGATGTCGACCTCGTTCGGTTCCGCGTTGGACCTAAGTGGTCTGGCCCGGAATTTTGGTGACGTATTCGTCGGGGCGGTTATGCGGCGGGTGTGAGGGCGGCGTGTTCGTGGGCGGCGATGCGCTCGAGTAGGGCGTTCAGGTCGTCTTTGGTGAAGTTCCATTCGAACGGTGTGGCGATCTGTTCGTAGTACGACTGGAAGTCGATGAGTCGGGCCTCGACTTCGTCGAGGGTGTGAAAGTCGTTGGGTGAGACGACTTTGCGTTGCACGATGGAGAAGTAGATCTCTACTTGATTGAGCCAAGACGCGTGTACGGGCTGAATCAGGCGCAGGTTGGGCCACCGGTCCTGGAGTCGGGCGATGCTGGCCTGTCCGCGGTGCGACGAGCCGTTGTCGACCACCCAGAACACTCGACGCGCGGTGGCGTAGGGCTCGGTGTTCATCACTTGGTCGACCAGTCGGCCGAAGGGGTCGATGCCGGTGGTGGGCTCGCAGCGGCCGAACACTGTGGCGCGGTGCACGTCCCAGGCGGCCAGGTAGGCCAGGGAGCCGCCGCGGAAGTACTCCGCCTCGATGTGCGCCGGCTGGCTCGGTGCCACAGCTGTGCTGGCATGTTTGCGGATGCGGGCCTGGATTGAAGTCTTCTCGTCGGCGGAGATCACATATTCGTCGTGCCGCAGCGCCTTGTTGTTGAAGCGGCGGGCGTAGAGGTCGAGCACGCGGGCCGCCTTGGGCCCGAAGTTGGGGTCGCGGGGGAAGATCCAGGAGCGGTGCTGCCAGGGCTTGATCGCGTCGGCGGACAGCCAGCGCCAGATCGTGGTGCCCGAGATCGAGGCGGCGATGCCTTGCTCGACGGCGGCGCGGGCCAGATCTGGGCAATGCCAGCGAGCCAGCGGCCTGGGCGGGTCGGCCTTGGTCGGGAATTCGCAGGCCAGCGCCTTGATGGCGATCACGACGTCAGGGGGAAAAACTCGGGGGTCGTCCTCCCCGCGGCAGATCGGTCAGGCCGGCCAGACGCTGGTCGAAGAAGCGTTTACGCCACTTGGAGACGACCTGGCGCGGGGTGTCCAGGCGTGCTGCGATCTCGTCGTTGCCCAAGCCGTCAGCGGCGTAGAGCACGATCCGGGCGCGCACAACTTCCGAATACGATGACGTATATCGACGTGCGCGGGCCTCGAGTTCGGTGCGTTCGGCATCGGCCAAGGCAATGCTATACGGACTGGTTCGTGGCATGCTGCTCCCTTCGTCAAGGGAACCATCTCACGTAACCGTATGAAAGTGTGGGATCAAATTACGTCACTGTAATTATGAAATGGACCACTAAGCGAATGACAATGGTTCGGAACCCGGAACTGGCACACCAAATGCTGTGCGATGACCGCACCTTCGATAAAGGCGGGCCGTTGATCGAACTGGTCAAGCCCTTGGTCACCGATGGCCTGGCCACATGTCCACGTAGCCGGGACCGCAAGTATCGCCGACTTATTCAGCCCGTCTTCGACCCGACCCGCCTGCCGGGGTATGCCAACGCGTTCACCGCGACAACCGGACTCGTCACATCACGATGGGGCGATGGGTGTGAGATCGACGTTCCGGTAGAAATGCGCCGAATCGCCATACACGCCGCGGTGCAAGTCTTGTTTTCGGGTGTGCTCGCTCCCGACGTGGTTGATCACCTAGCCGATGACTTCACGGATTTCTTGGCTGTGGTCGCACAACGCGTTGGCCATCCGCCCTATCTCCACTGGGTACCGACCCCCGCCAACCGTCGTTTCAACCAGGCGGTCGCCCGTATCCGCCAGCGCCTCAGCCTTGTGATCGCCGAGCGCCGGTCTGAGGTCGAGGGCTACGATGACTTGCTCACCGCTTTGCTGGCAACCACCGAAGACGGGGGTCCTGCACTAACCGACGACCAGATACTCGGTCATGCAGCCACTTTCATCGCTGCACCCACCGCCACCATCGCCAGCGTTATGGGATGGGTTCTGTTCATGGTCAGCAGCCACCCCCAGATTGCGGCTCGACTCCGCACCGAAGTCGATACCGTCTTGGCCGGAGGTCCTGCCGGCTTTGAGCATGTATCCGAGCTGAAGCTCACCCGGAACATCATCACGGAAACCCTGCGGATGTACCCCAGCGTGTGGATCATGACGCGGGTGGTCACCACCGCCACACAACTCGGCGGACACGATCTTCCCGCCGGAACGATCCTCACCTACAGCCCCTACCTCATGGGGCGCAGCGCTCATTACGACAACCCCGACTGCTTCGACCCTGACCGCTGGGATGAGTCGCGCTCCTCCCCACCGCGGAACACGTTTGTTCCGTTCGGTAAGGGCGCGCGGCAATGCATCGCTGCCCAAGTCGCGCCCCTCGAGATGACCCTCATTCTTGCGACGATCGCTTCGCGCTGGACCCTCACGACCGTCCCCGGCACGCCACTGCGGCCACGCGCAACCGTCAACCTGACCGCACGCGGGCTGCGCCTGCGTACCTCTCTTCGCCGTCCCTCGAGTGCCATCAGCCACCGAGACGACGCCGAACACGTCCGACCGCTGGACGCAATGGCGGGAACCAGCCGGTCAATTCGGCGAAAGCAGTGGCTGATCTAGGGTGTTTGTTGGGTTTAGCAACACTGGGCCCGTCTGAACGCAGCTCGCAAGGGTCCAATCAGCCCCAAGAGGCGAACCTGCTGGCAGCTTCACGGCGGGGTGTTCGTGCGCGGGGTTGTGGGTCGCTCATGCCGACCGACCGATCCGTTACAGCGACTTCTGCAGGATAATCCCCGCGCCAGCTACCCGAGCGAACATTGAGGACCGGGCCCTTTAAAGCCTAGGTGTGGACTCCTCATGGCTGACCCAGCGCCGCGCGCAGCCGCTCGGTGTCGGCCGGGTTCCATCCGTCTGGCGGCAGCACGGCCACCCAGCCGTCGAGGATGGTGCCCGCGTAGTTGTGGCCATGCCCGGTGGGCATCGCCTCACCGTGCGCCAGGTCCGCGCTGACCTGCCAGAACGTCACCACGGGATACCAGCGCATGGACGCGGTGCGATCCGGTCCGGGTGGCTCGGTCAGCCAATCCGGCCGGGCGAACAGCAGATCCGGCGACCACCAGACCACCGGGTCGGAGGCGTGCTGTAGGAACAGCACCCGGGGGCCGAGCCACGGCGGCGCGGCGATCGCCGCGACCTCGGCCGGCTCCGTGCCCTGGGCGAACCGCACGGTTCGGCCGTTGTCGTAGCGTGGCAGCGTCGCCGGGCTGCCCGGGTCGCGGCGCACCAGCAGCGCGTGCCACAGCGGGCTTGCCTGCGGGGGGCCCACCCACAGCACCGCCTCGAATCCCATCTCGGCGATGTCGGGCAGCCAGTCGAACGCGGCCTGACCGGCCATCGCCCCCAGGCTTTCGCCATAGAGCACCAGCTTGGGCCGGTGCTGCGCCGGCAGGCGTTGCCAGCGGTCGGCGATGGCATGCACCAGCAGGCGGCCCGAGTCCATCGATTTGCGCTGGTCGGCCAGGAACGAGATCCAGCTCGGCAGGTAGGAGTACTGCACGGCCACGATCGCGGTGTCGCCGTTGTAGAGCATCTCCACTGTGTCGGCCGCGGCCGGATTGACCCAGCCGGTGCCGGTGGTCGGCACCACGACCAGCACCTGCCGGTCGAAGGCGTGCGTGCGTTCCAGTTCGTCGACCAGTAATTCCATCCGGGCCTGGTCGTCGCCGGCGCTGTGCAGGCCGGCGTAGACGCGGATGGGCTCGCGGGCGGGCCGGCCGTTGATCCGGCTCAGTTCGGCGGCGTGCGCTCCGCCGGCGACGAAGCTGCGGCCCTGGCTGCCCAGCGTGTCCCACGGCGCCAGCGACGCCGGGCTGCCGGAACGCTCCGGTTGCTGTGGCTGGACGGCCCAGGGTTTGGTGGCGCTGTTCTCGGGCTGGAACACCGCGCTGGCGCCGGCGAAGAAACCGCGGATCAGCACCCCGTTGATCAAGGTGACCAGCACGACGACGACGATCGCAGTGCCGATGAACAGCGCGACCTCACTGTTCAGATGCCAGCGCCGGATCAACGCCCGCGCCACCAGCCGGATGGTGTCGATCAGTGTCCGCGCCGTCGCCACCAGCGCGGCGGCGACTCCGATCGCCACGGCGAGGGTGCGCAGGTAGCCCAGCGTGGCCGGGCCCTCGATGCCCAGCAGCTCCGAGACCTGCCGTTGCCAGCCGGCGGCCGGGATCACCATCAGCACGCACGCGGTCGGCGCCACCACCACGACGGCCGTCTTCAGCGCACGCAGCACCCGCGGCGACGGCGGCCACCACCGGGCACCGCGTAGTACCAGCCGGTCGGTCAGCAAGCCGATCAGCACGCCCAGGCCGTAGCCGAACGCGGCGTTGATGCCACCGATCAGCCCTTGGAACAGCCAGTCACGCGGCAACAGCGACGGCGTCAGCGACAGGCAGAAGAACAGCGCGCCGAACGCCACCCCGACGAACTTCAGCCGCACCAATCCCCACGCCCACACCAGCAGCGGGTGTCTCCCCCGCGGTGCGACCGTGGTCCCCATGCCGCTACGGCTATCCGAAGATCCTCGGCAGCACCGCCTCGGATGTGCTGCGCAGTTCCGCCAGCGACACACTGAACTGGCCCTGAACCTCCACCTCCGTCGAGGCCTGGTCGACTACCCCGATCCGGGTGACGGGCAACCCGCGCGCCTCGCACATGGACCTCAACCGGCTCTCCTCGGTGCGCGGCACCGCTACCAGCGCCCGGCCAGCGGACTCGGAGAACAAGAAGACGAATGGGTCGGCGTCTTCGGGAAGCAGTATGCGGCAACCGGTTTCGCCCGCTATGGCCGATTCGACCACCGCCTGGATCAGGCCGCCCTCGCTCAGGTCGTGCGCCCCTGAGACCAGGCTGTCGCGCGATGCCGCGCACAGCACCTCGGCGAGCAGCTTCTCGCGCTGCAGGTCGACTTTCGGGGGCAGCCCGCCCAAGTGGTCACCGGTCACCTGCGCCCAGATGGAGCCGTCGAACTCATCGCGGGTGTCGCCGAGCAACATCAGGGTCTCGCCCGGTTCGACGCCAAACGCCGACGGCAGTCGGCGCTCCACATCGTCGATGACGCCGAGCACCCCGACCACTGGGGTGGGGTGGATGGGTGTGGCGCCGGTCTGGTTGTAGAAGCTGACATTGCCGCCGGTGACCGGAATCCCCAGTGCCGCACAGCCGTCGGCCAGGCCGCGAACGGCCTCGGCGAACTGCCACATCACCCCGGGGTCTTCCGGGGACCCGAAGTTCAGGCAGTTGGTGACCGCGACCGGCGTGGCGCCGGTGACCGCCACGTTGCGGTACGCCTCGGCCAGCGCCAGCTGGGCGCCGGTGTAGGGGTCGAGCTTGGTGTAGCGGCCGGAGGCGTCGGTGGAGATGGCGATGCCCCGCCGGGAGACCTCGTCGATGCGCAGCATTCCGCCGTCGGCGTGCTCGGCCAGCACGGTGTTGCCGCGCACGTAGCGGTCGTACTGCTCGGTGATGAACGCCCGGCTGCACAGATGCGGGCTGCCCAGCAGCGCAAGCAGAGTCGCGCGCAGCTCCTCGCCGGTAACCGGTCGTGGAAGCTTGTCCGAGCGGTCGGCGTTGAGCGCGTCCTGGTTGTCCGGGCGCTGCACCGGACGGTGGTAGACCGGGCCCTCGTGGGCCACCGTGCGCGGCGGGACGTCGACGACGGTCTGCCCGTGCCAGGTGATCTGCAGCCGGTCGCCGTCGGTGACCTCGCCGATCACCGTGGCCAGCACATCCCACTTGTCGCACACCGCCATGAACGCGTCGACGTTCTCCGGGGTCACCACGGCGCACATGCGCTCCTGCGACTCACTGGAGAGCACCTCGGCCGGGGTCATGTTCGCCGCTCGCAGCGGCACCTTCTCCAGCTCGATCGCCATTCCGCCGTCACCGGCGGACGCCAACTCGGATGTGGCACAAGATAATCCGGCACCGCCGAGGTCCTGAATGCCGACCACCAGTCCGGCGGCGTACAGCTCCAGACAGCACTCGATGAGGACTTTCTCGGTGAACGGGTCGCCGACCTGAACCGACGGCAGCTTTTTGCGTCCGGCGCCGGACTCGTCTCCGCCGAAGGTGTCCGACGCCAGCACCGAGACCCCGCCGATGCCGTCCAGGCCGGTGCGCGCACCGAACAGGATGATCTTGTTGCCGGTGCCCGACGCGAACGCCAGGTGCAGGTCTTCCTTCTTGAGCACCCCGACGCACAGGGCATTGACCAGCGGATTTCCGGCATAGCAGGCGTCGAAGACGGTCTCACCGCCGATGTTGGGCAGGCCCAGCGAGTTGCCGTATCCGCCGATACCGCGCACCACTCCGTCGAGCACCCGGCGGGTGTCGGGGGCGTCGGCGGCACCGAAGCGCAGCTGGTCCATCACCGCGACCGGGCGGGCGCCCATCGCCATGATGTCGCGCACGATTCCGCCCACCCCGGTGGCGGCGCCCTGATACGGCTCGACGTAGGACGGGTGGTTGTGCGACTCCACCTTGAAGGTGACCGCCCAGCCATCACCGATGTCGACCACGCCGGCGTTCTCACCGATACCGGCCAGCATGGCCTTGCGCATCTCGTCGGTGGTGGTCTCCCCGAAGTAACGCAGGTGCACCTTCGAGGACTTGTAGGAGCAGTGCTCGCTCCACATCACCGAATACATGGCCAACTCGGCGTCGGTGGGACGCCGGCCCAGGATGTCGCGGATGCGCTGGTATTCGTCGTCCTTGAGACCCAACTCGGCGAACGGTTGCGGGTGATCAGGCGTCGCAGCGGCGTGTTCGACGGTGTCCAGCGTGGTCGGGGGCGTCACGGCCACAGTCTATGGCACCGCTGTCGCCCCGAGCGCCGTCGTTGCAGCGCAGACGGCCGCGCCGGATCGTTCAGTCCGGCGCCAGGAAGGCGGTCAGGGCGGCCGCGTACGAGGCGACGTCGCGCGCCCCCATCAGCTCCCGGGCCGAATGCATGGCCAGCTGCGGAGCGCCCACGTCGACGGTCGGGATGCCGGTGCGGGCCGCACTCATCGGGCCGATGGTCGATCCGCACGGCAGGTCTGCGCGGTGTTCATAGCGCTGCAAGGGCACGCCCGCCTGGTCGCAGGCCAGGGCGAACGTCGCCGCGGTGCGACCGTCGGTGGCATAGCGCAGGTTGGGGTGCACTTTGAGCACCGGACCGGCGTTGACCGCGATCTGATGACCCGGCTCGTGGCGGTCCGGGTAATTGGGGTGGGTGGCATGCGCCATGTCCGCCGAGGCCAGCGTGGAGCCAGCCAGCCGCCGCAGGAAGTCCTCCCGGTCGCCGCCGGCGGCCAGGGTGATCCGCTCCAGGACGCCCCGCAGCAGATCCGACTGGGCGCCGTGGTCCGAGGTGGACCCGACCTCCTCATGGTCGAACAGCGCGAGCACCGGCAGGTAGCGGCCCGGCCGCGCCGCGAGCAGAGCCTCCAGCCCGGCGTAGCAGCTGGCCTGGTTGTCCAGCCGCGGCGCGCTGACGAACTCCGGGCCCAGACCGGTCACGGCCGACGGCGCCAGGTCATGGGTCATCAGGTCGAAACCCAGCACGTCGCGCGGCTCCACCCCGGCGCGTTCGGCCACGAAGCCGAGGAAATCCCGTGGCGCGCCGCCGGCCGCCCAGACCGCATTGAGGTGACGCTGGGGATCCAGCGTGAGCGACTTGCGGTCCTCGGACAGGTGGATGGCCAGCTGAGGCACCCGCAGGATCGGCTCGTCGATGCGGACCAGGTGGTGGCTGATCCCCGAGCCGGCTGCACCGTCGCGCACCGAGAGCCGCCCGCTGAGCCCCAGGTCACGGTCCAGCCAGGAGTTCAGCCACGCACCGCCATAGGGTGCCAGCGCCACCAGTTGCCAGCCGGCCACCTCGCGGTCGGGATGCTGCTTGACCCGCAGGTTCGGACTGTCGGTGTGCGCGCCGATGATCCGGAACGGGTCGGCGCCGGCACCGTATTCCAGACCCCTCCACGCCACCAGTGAGCCAGCCCGCACGGTGAAGTACCGCCCCGGTGTCTGCGGCCAGCGGTCGGTCTCCGCGACGTCGGTGTAGCCGGCGGCCCGCAGCCGTTCGGCCACGGTTGCGCAGGCGTGAAACGGCGACGGTGAGGCGTCGATGAACTCGCATAATCCGGTTGCGGTAGCCGCCATGGGCTCAAGTCTTTCGCATTCCGGGCGGCGCGGGGGCGTTAGGGTCGATAGCGTGCCGTCTGTTCAGCCCGTCACCGCTCCCCTGACCTGTGCGGCCATTTTCCTGGTCGCCACCATCGATGAGGGCGGTGAGCCGACCGTGCACGAGGCGCTGCCGGAGCTGGCCGGGTACGCCCGGGCGATCGGCTTCCGTGACCCGACCAAGCGGCTGTCGCTGGTGACCTCGATCGGCTCGGAGGCCTGGGACCGGTTGTTCGCCGGGCCCCGCCCGGCGCAGCTGCATCCGTTCGTCGAGCTGGTCGGTCCGCGGCACACCGCGCCGGCCACCCCGGGTGATCTGCTGTTTCACGTCAAGGCCGAGACGATGGATGTCTGCTTCGAGCTCGCCGGACGCATCGTCAAGACGATGGCCGGCGCAATCACCGTGGTCGACGAGGTACACGGCTTCCGGTTCTTCGACAATCGCGATCTGCTCGGCTTCGTCGACGGCACCGAAAACCCGGTCGGCGACGAGGCGGTGGACGCCACCGCCGTCGGTGACGAGGACCCGGATTTCGCCGGCGGATCCTACGTTCACATCCAGAAGTACCTGCACGATATGACCGCCTGGGAGGCGCTGCCGGTCACCGAGCAGGAGCGCGTGATCGGGCGCACCAAGGCCGACGACATCGAGTTCGACGACGCGGTGAAGCCGGCCAACTCGCATATCGCGCTCAACGTGATCACCGACGAGGACGGCAACGAGCTGGACATCGTGCGGCACAACATGCCGTTCGGCTCGGTGGGCTCCGGCGAGTCGGGCACGTACTACATCGCCTATGCGCGTAGCCCGGAGATCACCGAGCAGATGCTGCGCAACATGTTTCTTGGCGACCCACCGGGGAATACCGACCGCATCCTGGATTTCTCCACCGCGGTCACGGGCGGACTGTTCTTCACCCCGAGCGCGGACTTTCTCGACGATCCGCCGCCGCTTCCGGGCTCGGCGGCCCCGACCCCGGCCGAGCCCGCCGAGCCCGCCGTTGAAGGCTCACTGAATATCGGCAGCCTGAAAGGAAATTCGTAATGAACAACCTCTATCGCGATCTGGCCCCGGTCACCGAGGCGGCCTGGGCCGACCTCGGTCAGGAGGCGGCGCGGACGTTCAAGCGGCACATCGCCGGGAGGCGAGTCGTCGATGTCAGCGACCCGGCCGGTCCGACGGCCGCCGCGGTGGGCACCGGACGGCTGACCGGGATCGGCGCCCCGGCCGACGGTGTGGTCGCGCACCTGCGCGACAGCAAGCCGCTGGTGCGCCTGCGGGTTCCGTTCACCCTGTCGCGTGCCGAGATCGACGATGTGGAGCGGGGCTCCCAGGACCCCGACTGGGACCCGGTGAAGGCCGCGGCCAAGAAGCTGGCGTTCGCCGAGGACCGGATCATCTTCGGGGGCTACCCGGCCGCCTCGGTGGAGGGCATCCGCAGCGCCAGCTCGAATCCGGAGTTGACGCTGCCGGAGGACCCTCGAGGCATCCCGGACGTCATCAGCCAGGCCCTGTCGGCGCTGCGACTGGCCGGAGTGGACGGCCCGTACTCGGTGCTGTTGTCGGCCGACGTCTACACCAAGGTGGCCGAGACCTCCGATCACGGCTACCCGATCCTGGAGCACCTGCGCCGACTGGTGACCGGCGACATCATCTGGGCACCGGCGATCGACGGCGCGTTCGTGCTGACCACCCGCGGCGGCGACTTCGACCTGCAGCTGGGCACCGACGTGTCGATCGGCTACCTGTCCCATGACGCCGAGAACGTGCAGCTGTATCTGCAGGAGACGCTGACCTTCCTGTGCTACACCGCCGAAGCCGCGGTCGCGCTGACCTGCTAGTGTCCTGAGTCATTAATTACAATCTAGTTGTTAGGCTGGGTTGTGCCGACGCCTCATGCTGCTGAGATTGTGCTGACCGCTGATGAGCGGGCCGAGTTGGAGGGGTGGGCGCGACGACG
>NZ_MVHU01000063.1 GCF_002086285.1 Mycolicibacter kumamotonensis
TTCGACTCACTATCGGCCGTAGAACTACGCAACCGACTGGCACAAGTCACCGGACTGCGACTCCCAGCCACCCTCATTTTCGACCACCCCACACCCACCGCCGTCGCCACACTCATCACCAGCGAACTGCATGGTCGCCGCGACGCGGGTGAGGACGAACGCGCCGCCATCGACCGAGGCCTCAACACCGTTGAAGCCTTGCTCGAATCGCTGCTGAGAGATGAGGCACGCCGCCTCAACGGCGACCTCGACGCGATCAATCATCGCCTGCGTCGCCTGCAGGCCGTTGTAGCCGGCGCGAGTGGCAAGACCAGTCACGCGGCTGACGACGTACTCGAATCAGGCTCAGATTCAGAGGTACTCGCTCTCATCGATAAGGAGTTCGGCGCCCTATGACGACGAAAGAAGAGCTCAGCCAGTATCTCCGCAAGATCACGCAGGAGCTGCGCCTGGCCAAACGGCGCGTGCAGGAGCTCGAGGACCAGCGCGACGAACCGATCGCGATCGTCGGAATCGGCTGCCGTTACCCGGGTGGAGTACGGTCGCCCGAGGATCTCTGGGAACTCGTGGCGACCGGCACCGACGCGATCGGGAAATTGCCCGGCGACCGGGGCTGGGACATCGACCGGCTGTATGACCCCGATCCGGACCACTCCGGCACCAGCTACGCACGCGAAGGTGGATTTGTTTACGACGCCGCCGAATTCGACGCGGAATTCTTCGGCATCAATGCGCGGGAAGCACTCGCGATGGACCCCCAACAGCGGATGCTCCTCGAGGTCGCGTGGGAGGCGTTGGAGCACGCCGGCATCGACCCTCAGTCGGTCCGCGGGCTAAACGCCGGCGTCTTCGCCGGCATCGGGTCCCTTGACTACGGCATCGGCACCAGCGTGCCACCTGAACTTGAAGGTTACGTTGCCTTCGGGTTGGCCGGCAGCGTGGTATCCGGCCGCGTGGCCTACTCGCTAGGGCTGGAGGGGCCGGCGGTTTCGGTCGACACCGCGTGCTCGTCCTCGCTCGTGGCGCTACATCTCGCCTGCCAGGCGCTGCGAAGCGGTGAGTGCTCGCTGTCGCTCGCCGGTGGGGTGACGGTCCTGGGCACACCGATTCTGTTCACCGAATTCAGTCGCCAGCGCGGTGTCGCGCGGGACGGTCGTTGCAAGGCCTTCAGCGCCGAAGCCGACGGCGCCGGCTGGGCGGAGGGCGCGGGACTCCTCGTGCTCGAACGCCTGTCCCAAGCGCGTAGCCGCAACCATCAGGTCCTGGCAGTCATCGCCGGGTCAGCAACCAATCAGGATGGTGCCAGCAACGGTCTGACCGCACCGAACGGGCCCGCCCAAGAACGGGTGATCCGACAAGCGTTAGCAAACGCACGCCTGATGCCAAGCGACGTCGATGCGGTCGAGGCCCACGGCACCGGCACCCCGCTGGGCGACCCCATCGAGGCACAAGCCCTACTGGCGACCTATGGGCGCGACCGCACCAACGGACCGCTGGCGGTAGGGACGATCAAGTCGAATATCGGTCACTCGGTGGCTGCGGC
Source organism: Mycolicibacter kumamotonensis (assembly GCF_002086285.1). Classification (GTDB taxonomy): domain Bacteria; phylum Actinomycetota; class Actinomycetes; order Mycobacteriales; family Mycobacteriaceae; genus Mycobacterium; species Mycobacterium kumamotonense. The sequence goes on from NZ_MVHU01000063.1 coordinate 1,544, forward strand.
GGGCGTCGCGGGCGTCATCAAGATGGTGCAGGCGCTGCGCCACGAGATGCTGCCCCGAACGCTGCATGCGGAGCACCTGTCGCCCTATGTGGACTGGTCAGCGGGCGGGGTCGAAGTTCTCAGCGAGTCGCGGGCGTGGCCGGCGGGGAAGCGCCCGCGACGGGCGGGGGTGAGTTCCTTCAGTGTGAGCGGCACGAACGCCCACGTCATCATCGCTGAAACACCCGCCGAGGCGGCCGACGGTCCACCACCCGAACCTGCACGCGACCCGGGCACGAGGGTGTGGCTGCTCTCCGCCAAGACCCCTGCTGCGCTCCACGCGCAGGCGCAGCGGCTTCAAGCGCACCTGCGACGCCATCCCGACCAGCGCGATCTCGACGTCGCATGGACGCTTGCCACCGGCCGCGCGCAGCTCGAGCACCGAGCTGCAATCATCGGCGGCGGGCGCGAAGAGCTGCTCGCCGGCGTCGGCGCGCTGGCCGGCCATGACCGCGCCGCAGGGTTGATTCAGGGCCGCATGCGCAGCGGCCAGACGGCGTTCACGTTCACCGGCCAGGGCGCTCAGCATCCGGGGATGGGGAGGGCGCTTTACGACGCTTTCCCCGCGTTCGCCACAGCCTTCGACGAAGCGTGCACGCACTTCGACACTCACCTGGGTCGTCGCCTGCGCGACATCATCTTCGCCGCGGGGGGTGATCCGGAGTCGGAGCTACTGGGCCGCACCGAATATACCCAGCCGGCACTGTTCGCCGTTGAATTTGCGCTCGCGGCGCAGTTGCGGGCATGGGGCGTTCTGCCCGACCTGCTGATCGGCCACTCGATAGGTGAACTCGTCGCTGCGAACGTCGCAGGCGTGTTGTCCCTAGCCGATGCCTGCGCACTCGTCGCCGCACGCGGGCGCCTGATGGGAGGGCTGCCCACGGGCGGCGCGATGCTCGCCGTCCAAGCCACCAAGGACGAGTTGGGGGAACGAATGGCGTTATATGACGGTGCCCTCGCCCTCGCCGCGGTCAACGGCCCCGCCGCCTGCGTGTTGTCCGGTGGACGGGCAGCTATCGCGGAGGCGGAGCGTCACTGGCGAGAGCGCGGGCGCAAGACCACGCGGCTGAATGTCAGTCACGCTTTTCACTCCCCGTCGATGGACGCGATGCTCAGCGATTTCACCGACGCCGTCTCCGCTGTCACGTTGTCCCCACCGCGGATACCGATCGCTTCGAATGTGACTGGTGAGCTGCTGACGGACGAGCAGGCCATCTCTCCGGCCTACTGGGCCCGACAGGTGCGAGAGCCGGTGTGCTTCGCCGCCGGTGTCACGACGTTGGCCAAACTCGGCGCCGTCCGCTATGTCGAAGTGGGGCCAGACAGCGTGCTGACCGCGATGGCACAGGACTGTCTCAGTGACGCTGAGCACGCCCCACTGGCGCTTCCCAGCATGCGCGCTAAAGGCTCCGAGACGCGGACACTGCTGCAGATGATCTCCGCCGCCCATGTTGACGGCGTGAGCGTGGACTGGCGGGCAGTCTACGAGCCGATGCATGCCCGCCAAGTCGACCTTCCCGTGTACCCCTTCCAACGTCGACGCTACTGGCGGGCTGGGGACGGCGCGCTCGGCGACCTGTCGGCGGCCGGGCTCGCATCGGCCGGACATCCACTGCTGGGCGCCGCTGTAAGGACCGCCGACAACGGCGGCTGGCTGTTCACGGGCCGCATCTCGAGCGCGACCGATCCATGGCTGGCAGATCACGCGATCCTCGATCGGACCGTGGTTCCAGGGACAGCGCTGGTCGAGCTTGCGCTGCACGCGGGCACCCATGCCGGGTTTCCCGTCGTCGACGAGCTCGTCCTCGAGGTGCCGTTGCTGGTCACGGACAGCGAGGCCGTCGAGCTGCAGGTGTCGGTCACCGGCAGTGGCGAGGAGCCTCGCCGGGTCGCCATCTACTCCCGCCCTGCATCACCCGACCACGGCGCAGAGTGGGTGCGCCATGCCAGCGGCACACTGGTCTCCGATGATCACCAGCAGGCGCCCTCGGATCTGCTCGCCGGCACCTGGCCGCCGCAGGACGCCGAACCAGTCGACGTGGGCGCCCTCTACGAACGTCTGGCCGGATACGGCCTCCAGTACGGCCCGACGTTCCAAGGGGTGCGCGCAGCATGGCGGCGCGACGGCGCACTGCTCGCCGAGGTTGCCCTGAATCCGGAGACCGCCGCCCGCGCCGCTGGCTTCGTCATCCACCCTGCGTTGCTCGACGCGTGCTCCCATACCGCCGCGACCGCTATGACCGACCTGGAAGAGGGCACAGTGGCGCTGCCGTTCTCGTTCTCGGGCGTGCACGTCGGGCGTGGCGGTGCCGCGGCGGTGCGCGTCGCGCTGACCATGACTTCACCGGACACGCTGAGCCTCGAGGCGGTGGACGCGTCGGGTGCCCTCGTCGTGCGGGTCAACCAACTTGCCGTGCGCCGCGTTGAGCAGAGCCAATTGTCGGGTGTCCGCGGAGGCCGCGGCGCCCTCTTCGCGATCGACTGGGTCGCGCTGTCACCGAGGCAAAACAATGGTGAACCAGCCATCATCGTCTTAGGCGAGGCCAGCACCACCGCACTCGCCGATGAGGCGCAGGATGCAGACATAGCGGTCGCATACCTGTCGGGGGAGGACGATCCCGTGCAAGCCACCCTTGCGCTACTGCAGGAATGGCTCGCCGAGGATCGGCTGCGGGCGACGCGTCTCGCCGTCGTCACGCGGCGCGCCGTCGCGATCACCGCCGGTGAAGAGCCCGATCCGGACGGCGCAGCGGTGTGGGGACTCGTGCGTTCGGCGCAGTCCGAACATCCCGGGGCATTCCTTCTCGTCGACGCCGATGAGGTCGAGGAGATCCGGTGGTCTGCGGTGCTCGACACCGATGAACCGCAGATCGCCGTGCGGGCGGGACGCCTGCATGCGCCACGGCTGGTGCCTGTAACCGCCACCGGCGGCCTCGCAGTGCCCGAACATGGCGATTGGCACCTGGACTCTGAGCGGTGCGCGACGCTCGACGACTTGACATTCGTCCCCGCGGCGCGCGCCAACGCTGCTTTGGGCCCGACTGAAGTCCGTGTCGCGATACGCGCGGCGGGGCTGAACTTCCGCGATGTCTTGATCGCGCTGGGGCACTATCCCGGACGGGCGCCGCTGGGCGGCGAGGGAGCGGGCGTCGTGCTCGAGGTCGGCGATCAGGTGTCGGGGGTCGCACCCGGCGACCGCGTGATGGGGCTGATTCCGGAAGCGTTCGGGCCTACCGGAGTCACTGATCACCGCCTGCTGATCCGCGTGCCCGCCGGTTGGTCGTTCATCGAAGCGGCCGCAGCGCCGACCATCTTCTTGACCGCGTACTACGCCCTCGTGGACCTCGCGGGGCTGCAGCGCGGAGAGCGGGTGTTGATCCATTCCGCCGCCGGCGGTGTCGGCATGGCCGCGTGCGCACTCGCGCGGCACCTCGGCGCGGAGGTGTACGCGACGGCAAGCCCCGCCAAATGGGCGACGCTGCGCGCCCAGGGCATCGACGCGACGCACCTCGCTTCGTCGCGTGATCTGACGTTCAAAGACCGTTTCAGTGCGGCGACTCGAGGCGCTGGCGTCGACGTCGTGCTGGACGCGCTGGCCGGCGAGTTCGTCGACGCATCGCTCGCGCTGCTTCCGCGTGGTGGCCGCTTCATCGAGATGGGCAAGACCGATGTGCGCGATGCGGATATGGTGAGCGCCGACCACCCGGGTGTCCACTACCGCGCGTTCGACCTGACCGAAGCAGGGCCTGAGCGTATTCAGGTGATGCTCACCGAGCTCGCCACGTTGTTCGAGTCGCGGGCGCTTGACCTGCCGCCGCTCGCCGCGTTCGACATACGTCAGGCGGCCGACGCTTTCCGCCACGTACGCGAGGCGCGCCACATCGGCAAGGCTGTGCTCACGATCCCCCAGCCGCCGAGGCAGGACGGCACCGTCCTGATCACCGGGGGCACGGGTGCGCTCGGTGCCCACGTCGCCCGTCACCTCGCCGTGGCGCATGGCGTGCGTCGGTTGATGCTCATCGGCCGACGCGGCCGGGGGACGCCCGGCGCAGACCAGCTCGCAGCGGAGCTCGCGGCACATGGCTGCGAAGTCACGATCGTCGCCTGTGATGTCACCGATCGAGCGCAGCTCGCCGCGGTGATCGATGCGATTCCCGAGGAGCATCCGCTGACCGTGGTGGTGCACGCCGCCGGAAGCGTCTCGGACGCGACAATCGAGACGCTGACTGCGGAGCAAGTCGAGCGCGTGCTGGCCGTCAAGGCGGTCTCCGCAAGCCACCTCGACGAGCTCACGCGCGATGTCGACCTCTCGCAGTTCGTGTTATTCAGCTCAGTCGCCGGCACTCTTGGTAGCGGGGGGCAGGGCAATTACGCGGCCGCCAACGCCTACCTCGATGCGCTGGCGCAGCGCCGACAACTGCATGGTTTACCGGCCCAGTCCCTCGCGTGGGGACTGTGGGAGGAGGCGGCCGGTATGACGGCAGCGCTCGGCGAGACCGACCTGGCTCGTATCGCACGCCTGGGCGTCGCGTCGCTGCAGCCCGAGCAGGGCCTTGAGCTTTTTGACGCCGCGCGCGCCTGCGGACGGGCTGTGCTGCTGCCAGTGCGTGTCGACATGTCAGCCGTGCGCGGCCTGGCAGCGGAGGGGATGTTGCCTCCGCTGCTGCAAGGTCTCGTGCGTGGGCGCAAATCGTCGGGCGGGTCTTCGGCACTGCTACGCCGATTCGCTGAGACGCCGGATGCCGAGCGCGAGGCGCTCGTCCTCAACGAGATCCGCGGGCAGATCGCCACCGTGCTTGGGTATCCGACGGCGTCGGCGATTGATCCGAACCTCACTGTCAAGGAGTTGGAGTTTGATTCGTTGGACGCGATCGAGTTGCGCAACCGTCTCGCCTTGGCGACCGGTATCCGACTTCCGGCTACCGTCACGTTCGACCATCCAACACCCGTTGAGCTGGCGCGCTTCGTCACAAGGCGGCTCAACGGGACCGAAGACACACCGCTGGCCGGGGCGATGACCAATGGATGAGCGCATTCTTGCAGGCCGACGCCTGTTGATCACCGGTGTCCTCACCGAGAATTCCATCGCGTTCGCTGTCGCCGAGCAGGCCCAACGTGCCGGTGCCGAGGTCATACTGACCTCATTCGGGCGCGCGCGCCGGATCACCAGTCGCGCAGCCCAGCAGCTGCCCGCCCCCGCGGACGTGCTCGAGCTCGACGTCAACAGCGAAGACCACCTCGCCAATTTGGCGGCCGACCTACAGGGGCGCTGGGGCCGGCTCGACGGCGTGCTGCACGCCATCGCCTTCGCTCCGCTCGACGCGCTCGGCGGTGGCTTCCTCGATGCGCCGGCGAACAGTGCGATCGAGGCTTTCCGCACCAGTGCCTACTCGTTGAAAGCGTTGGCGGTCGCGCTGGCGCCACTGCTCAAGAACGGCGGCTCGGTGGTCGGTCTGGACTTCGACGCACAGTTCGCGTGGCCGCTTTACGACTGGATGGGAGTGGCCAAAGCAGCGCTGGAGGCCGTGAGCCGTTACCTGGCGCGCGACCTCGGACCTTCAGGCATCCGCGTCAACCTGGTATCCGCCGGCCCGCTAGACACCGTGTCAGCAAGCGCGATTCCCGGCTTCGACCAGATCGCCGGCGTATGGCAGCGCCGCGCCCCCCTCGGCTGGGACATCGCCGACCCGGGGCCGGTTGCACGAACGGTGTGCTTCCTGCTGTCAGCCTGGTCGGCTGGCATCACCGGCGAGATAATTCATGTGGACGGCGGCTTCCACGCGATGGCAACGGAGCCCGTCACCGCCGACATGCTCGCGGCCCTTCCCAAAACTCAGGATTGAGCGCCGACGATCGCCTTGGGAGATGACAACCACCTGGCCAGGGTCGTCGCGATGAACTCGGCTTGGTCCTCGAATACGAAGTGACCGGCCCCCGGGATCACGAGCGGATCTCGCGCATCGCGGAAGATCGCGCGAAGCCGATCAGCGAGGCGCTCACGCGGGAAAATCAGGTCGTGTTCGCCCCACATCAACAGCACCGGTCGGTCATCGTGAGCTAACGCCGTAACGACGTCGCGATTTGCCGATGCGCCAGGGGAGTCCGGGGTCCGGGGGATGAGTTCGGGGAAGGCGCGCACGCCGGCTTGATACGCCCGGGTGGGATAGGGCGCGTCGTATCCCTTGACGACCTCACGGGACGGCCGGGTGTGACAGCCCATCCGTACCAGCCGTCCACAGGGAACGGGGTCGCGCTCGGCAACGATCTGACGGAAGAGGTGCCAGACCTCGCCCAGGTCGAAGTCCCCCGTGACGGCCACGGTCTCCATCGCGACGATGCGGCTGATCCGGTCACCCACCTCGCCCGTTGCAAGGCGCAACCCGATCGGGCCGCCCCAGTCGTGCAGCAACAGCGTGACGTCGTGTAGGTCGAGGTCCCTCACGAGCTTGGCCAAGACTTCGACATGCCGTTCATAGGAGTACCAGCCGATGTCGGCGGGCTTATCGGAGCGCCCGAATCCGGGCAGGTCCGGTGCGATGCACCGGTAACCCGCAGCGACCAAGGGTGGAATGCACTTGCGGAACAGGAACGACCAAGTCGGCTGTCCGTGAATCATCAGGATCGGAGGGCCGCTTCCTTCATCAACCCGCGCGATACGCACTTCCTCAAAGTCGATGAAGCGTGCCTCGAATGGGAAGCCGGGCAAACTACTGAACCGATCGGACGGGGTTCGGAGGATGTCCATGGCATCCACTATTGCACGATACTGGCAAACAGATCCGGCAAACCTATATACCTCGGCCCCACCGTTTGGTAGCGTCGGTCTGCGAGCGCGTTTTCGCACCCCGGGGGATGGGTCACCCCCACTTCATGAGGAGGGCTCGAGCGTGGCGAACCAGGACTACGACGTCGCGATAATCGGTGGCGGGGCAAGTGGCCTGAGCGCCGCGCTGCAGCTCCACGACTTGCGGCCGCAGACTCGCATCGCAGTTCTCGAGAAATCCACGTATCCGGTGCCGCCCACCGCATTCAAGGTCGGCGAGTCGCTGGCAGACGTGGCTGCTCATTACTTCAACGACGTCATCGGTATCCGCAACCACCTCGAATCCGAGCACTTAAAGAAGATGGGACTGCGGTGGTGGTGCCCCGGAGACGACGGCAACAAGGACATTGCCCAACGGCATGAGATCGGCTTGGCGCGCTTCTCGCCGCTGGCCAACTTCCACATCGATCGTGGCGTCATCGAGAACCACATGGTGTCGCTCGCGGCTGACCGCGGGATCGAGATCCTCGACAGCACAGCGGTTTCGCACGTGGACTTCAAGCCCGACCGCCACACCCTCGCCGTCGAATCGGTCGGGCGCAAGAGGGAGATCGGAGCGCGTTGGGTGGTGGACGCATCCGGGCCCCGACGGTTGCTACGGCAACAGCTAGACCTGGCGAGCGAACTCCCCATCCCGAACAACGAGAACTGCAGCTTCTTCCGGGTCCCCTATCAGTTGAAGATCGACGATTGGTCGCAAGATCCGGCATGGCGCGCGCGTGTACCGAGCGGGACACGCTTCCGAAGCACGAACCTGTTTGTCGGCCGGGGATTTTGGATGTGGGTGATCAACCTCGGATCCGGCTCGTGCAGCGTTGGGGTCGTGACCGATCCGGCGCACGTACCGTATGAGCGGATCCGCAGATACGATGCACTGCTCGATTTCCTTCGCGAAGTCGAACCGCAGGTAGCCGCTCACCTACCGCCAACGGCGGACGGTGTCATGGACTTCCTGAAGCGCCGGCGGTACACGCACACGGTTCGCCGTACGTTCTCGCGGCAGCGCTGGGCGCTGTCCGGGGAGGCGGGTGTGTTCATAAATCCCATGTACTCCACCGGCCATGACACGGGCGCAATCAGTAATACGCTGCTGACCGACCTCATCCGCCGTCACCTCGACGGCGACGACGGCGCCGAATTCACCCAGCGGGTACGGCAACACAACCGCTCGATGCTCGGAATTGTCACCATTCTGCGGGACGTCTTTCCCGGCGCGCTTGCGGTGTACGGCCAACCAGAGGCCACTGGCTGCAAGCTCGCGTGGGACAACAGTAACTACTTCGCGCTCCTGATGACGCTGTTCCGCAGCGGGAGCCTGCTCGACATCGACCTGATGCGATCGCTGCAGCCGCTGCTGCTCCATGCCACAGAACTCAACGTGTTCATGCAGAGCCGCTTCATGGAGTGGGGCGCCGCCGAGAAGGACCTGACGCAGGTCGGTGTGCCTCAAATGACCGACTCGCATATGGAGAACTTGTTCACAACACCGTTGCGCGCCCTTGACTCTGAGCAGATGCGTGCGCACATGCACAAGAGTGTCTCGCGCATGCAAGCGATGGCAACGGAGATGTGCTCTCGGATGAGCGACGCGACGGGGCAGCCCATGCCCACACTGCCGTACGAGCCATCCCCGCCAAGGGAGGGGGAGTTCCTGCTGTGGGTCAATCGTGACCTGCGCAAATCAGGGCAGGAGCCCCAGGTTTCGGATAATTGGCTGGTCGCGTAAAGCAATGGAAAGGTGACGCGCGTGGTGGACACGACTTCGACTGAGACGGTATCCCAAGAGGAGATAAAGGCGATGATCGTCAAACTCCTCGTCGAGGAGCTCGACATCGACGAAGATCAGATCGACGACTCGGCGACGATGGAGGAGCTCGACCTCGATTCACTCGACATGGTCGAGATTGCGCAGGTCGCGCAACGAAAGTACGGAGTGCGTGTTCGTCCCAGCGACGCTGAGGGCATCACGGACCTCGGCGGAATGGTCAAGCTGATTCACCGCAAGGTCAACAGTAACGAGCCGAAGGCCTCTGAGGACGACGAATGAGTCACCGCCGCGTGGTGGTCACGGGATTTGGTGCAGTGTCCCCACTCGGCGTCGGCGCACAGCGCCTGTTGGATCGATGGTCGGCGGGTGAAGCGGGCGTCGTCGTCGACGGCGTAGCGGCCTGCTCGGACTTCAAGCCCGCCGACTTCCTCACCCCGGAGGAGATTGAGTCCTACGACCGCTTCACCCAATTCGCGGTCGTGGCGGCCCAGGAAGCGCTCACAAAGGCCGGCTGGGTCGAAAACGGCGCACCAGTAGCGCCGGAGCGGATCGGCTGCGTCGTGGGGTCGGGGGAAGGCGGACAGGGCACGCTGCAAGCCGCAGGCACCTTGAACTTCCCCGACGTCCCCAAGGCGATGTGCAATGCGGCGGCCAGCGTGCTGGCGATGCGTCACGGTCTCGAGGGTCCTGCGTGTTCAGTTGTTTCGGCATGCTCAAGCGGTGCAGACGCGATCGTCGCAGGTATCCGCATGTTGCGCCTGGGTGAAGTGGACGCGGTGCTGGTCGGCGGCTCGGAAGCGGGAATCTATGAGCTCCCGCTCTCCGCCTTCCGCTGCATGGGGGCGCTGTCGCCGTCTGGGGTGTCGCGTCCGTTCGATGCGCGTCGTGATGGCTTCGTGATGGGTGAAGGTGCCGGCGTGCT
>NZ_MVHU01000064.1 GCF_002086285.1 Mycolicibacter kumamotonensis
GCACCGAGACTACGAGCCAGACACCAGGTGATCAGGATCCAACCACCGCACCAGGCGGCACCTCACCCTGACACTGAGATGAGACTAGCGGGTACATCCGCGCCGGCGGCTATCCGAACAGGTCGGCGAAGTCCGCCTGGATCGAACTGAACGCGTTGAGCATGACCTCCAACTCGAACCCGGCCGCCATGGTGACCAGCCCGGTGGTAGCCGCCAGCGGCAGACCGATCGCGTTAAGCAGATCACCGGAGGCCAGCTCTTGGGCGAACAGCGTCGCACTGTAGGCCGGCAAGGTGGTGATCAAGGAGTTGAGGATGTCGGCGGTCGGCAGCAGCGTGGCGTACAGGGTCGCGCTGGCACTGGTGAACGCGTTGACGATGTCGGTCAGGCTGGGCATGACGAAGTCCGCGCTGCCCGCGCCGAAACCCAACAGGTCCGCCGCGCTGCTCGACGACAGGTTCTGCAGGTCGTTGACGAAGTCGGTCCAGCCCTGCTGGGCCCCGTTGACCAGGGCGGTGAACACGTCGGCGGGGTTGACGTCGGGGAACACCCCGAACGGGGTGGACACATCGGCCGGCCCCTGAGACCAGCCGTGATCGATGTCGCCGTAGCCGAGGTTGACCAGCACCCGCAGGCTCGGCTGCAGCAGGTCGGCGATCGCGTTGCCGAATCCGCTGCCCCGCAACGGCGCCAGCATCGGCAGGTCCTCGGTGGGGATCATGAAGTACTGGGTGTTGCCGGTGTAGCCGTCGCTGACCGGCAGCTCGATGGCCGAGGCCAGCTGGGCGTCGGTCAGCGTCGGGTACGTGCCGTGCACGAACATGATGCCCATGAAGGCGTTGATATCCGCCAGCAGGTTCAACGGGTACTTGGGGAAGTCGGCGAAGCCGTCGTACTCCTGGATGTAGAACGCGGTCTCCCACGGGGTGTCGGCGGGAGTCCCGCCGCTGAACGTGACACCCAGGCTGGGCAGGGTCAGCTCCGGCAGGTTCGGATTGATGCTCGTCAGGTCGAAGCGGGACAACAGTCCCCCGTCGGGAGTGCTGGGGCTGCCCAGCATCACGAAGGACAGCTGGTCGGCGTCGGGGCGCTGGTCCTCGGGCAGGCTCAGCAGCTGCTTGATCTCCAGCGCGTTGATCACCGCGCTCTGCGAATACCCAAGCACGACAAGGTTATTGCCGGCGGCGGTCTCGTCCATGATCTTCTGATGCAGGATCGAGACGCCCTGATCCAGCGAGGTGTCCAGCGGCAGTGACTTCACCCCGGTCAGCGGGTAGAGGCCCTCCGGAGTGAACAGCGGGTTGGTGACGTCCACCGGGAACAGCGGTTGGCCGGCGAACTTGGGCGTCGCGGGATCCAGGAACCGATCGGTGAGGGCGGTCAGGTACTGCGGCGGCGGCACCGGCAGCCCGCTGCCGCCCATGATCCACGACTCGGTGTCCAGCAACGTCGCCTGCGCCACCACGGTTTTCGCGCTCGCTGCCACCGCAGGCGTCACGGCGGGTGCTGCCCCCAGTGCGAGGATGCCGGCGACGGCCAGTGGCACGGCGCCGAACGTGCGCAGAGCGGGACGGGACGGCGTTGTCATGCGGACCTCCCAAGATTGCGGTCGGATGATTATCACGCTATGCCAGCGAAATGTCATTCATTTCTCGATATTCAAACATCTGTTTCTCAGTTTCTGCGCATCGACGCGCTACGCCGCCGAAGCCGGTGCCGTGGCCATACCCTGGGGAGCATGGGTGAGGCCGGCGGCGACATCGGCGGCTACCTGATCGACCGGGACGTCGGGCGCGGGGGCCACGCCACCGTGTACCTGGCCCACCCCTGCGACCCGCACGTCGACCCCGCCGTGCCGGTGGCCCTGAAGGTCCTCGACGAATCGCACCGCACCCCCGCCGAGCAGGCCCGGCTGAACCGCGAGTTCGAGTTCGCGCGCGCCCTCGACCACCCCAACGTGGTCACGGTCTACCGGCACGGACCGTTCTGGCTGGCGATGCAGTTCGTCGACGGCGGCAAGTCGACCGGCCTGCAAACGGTGCCGGATCGATTGGCCGCGCTGACCCAGATCGCCGACGCCCTCGACTACGCCCACCACCGCGGCATCGTGCACTGCGACGTCAAACCCGCCAACATCCTGATCCCCGCGGACTTCCCCCGCACCGGGGCGGTACTGACCGATTTCGGCTCGGCCCACGCCGTGGTCGAGGACGTCTGGGCACGACTGCGCAGGCCCCGAGATTCCGGCAATCCCGAGGTGTCGCTGCCCTACACCGCGCCGGAGATCCTGTGCGGAAAGGCCCCCTCGGCCGCCACCGACGAATACGCCCTGGCCTGCACCGCGGTCGAGTTGCTCACCGGGGCGCCACCGTTCCCGGCGCCGAGCGCGGCCGAACTGGTCGACGCACACCTGCGACGGCTGCCGCCGCCCATCTCGAACGCATTCGGTCCGGCCAGCCGGGCCCTCGACGTGGTGGTGGAACGCGCCATGGCGAAGCTGCCCGCGCGCCGCTACGGCTCCTGCACCGAGTTCGTCGAACAGCTGTCTCGGGTGCTGGCGGAACCGCCGACCTGAAGCAGGCGCACGAAATCGTCGATCGACAACGTCTCACCGCGTCGCGCCGGGTCGATGCCGGCCGCCTTGAGCCGCGCGGCGGACTGTTCGCCCGATCCCGCCCAGTCGGCGAAGGCGTTACGGGAGGTCTTGCGGCGCTGGGCGAACGCGATGTCGATCAGCGCGAAGACCTGCCGGCGAAACGCGTCGTCGACCGGCCACGGCGCGGTGTCGTACCGGTCGATGCGCACCAGCCCGGAGTTCACCCGCGGCACCGGCCAGAACACGCTCGGCGACACCGTGCCGCAACGACGCACCTCGCCGAAGAAGCGGGCCTTGGCGCTGGGCACCCCGTAGTCCTTGCCGCCCGGCTCGGCGGCCAGCCGCTCGGCCACCTCCAACTGCACCATGACCATCACGGTGCGGATGGAGGGGAATTCGGCCAGCAGGTGCAGCAGGGCCGGGACGGCGACGTTGTAGGGCAGGTTCGCCACCACCGCGGTCGGCTCGGGCTTCACCTCGTCGCGGCGCAGGGTCAATACATCGCGGCCCAGCACCACCAAGCGGTCGGCATCGGCGGGCGCGTGCTCGGCGACGGTGGCCGGCAGCCGGCCGGCCAGCACCGGATCCTTCTCGACGGCGAAGACGCGTGCGCCGTGCTCCAGCAGGGCCAGGGTCAGCGATCCCAGACCGGGCCCGACTTCCAGGACGTGGTCCTCGGAGGTGATGCCGGCACCGGCGACGATCCGGCGCACGGTGTTGGCGTCATGAACGAAGTTCTGCCCCAGGGCTTTGCGGGGCCGCAGGTCCAGTTCTGAGGCCAGGGCTCTGATGTCGCCGGCCCCGAGTAGCCCGATGGTCAGCGTCTCCCGCTGCACACCGGCCAGGCGCCCCAGCCCTGCCGTGCCTGGGTGACCTCGGCGATCGCGATCTGCTCCTCGCGGGTGGCCAGGTCGGCGCGCGGCGCATACTTCAACCCGCCGTTGGCGATCCAGGTGCCGTAGTCGAACTGCACGCCGCCGTAGAATCCGTTGCCGGTGTTGATCGCCCAGTTTCCGTGGGACTCGCAGTGGGCTATGCGATCCCATGCCGCGCCGTAGACCGACGGCGGCACCTCGGTGCCCGGCTTGGCGCCGACCCGTAGCACCGCGTCGCGGGCCGGGGCCACCACGGCGTTGGCGACCGGGAGCCGACCGGTCTCGGCACCGTTGACCGTGGCCACCGAGTAGGTCACGTCCTGGGTGCCCGGGGTCCCGGGATCCTCGAGGACCTGCCGGCTCATGTTCATCGTCGGGTCTTCGACACGCCGCGGGGTCGGAGGAAGCGGCACCCGCTCGGTGACCTGCTTGACCCGGATCCGGGTCACCTGGATCTCCATGCCCTCGGTGACCGGGGTCGACGCCGGGGGGCTGACCTTGTCGGCTTGTTCCAGCGGCACTCCGTCGGCGGCCAGCAACTCGGCGACGTTCCGCGCGGCCAGACGCACCGTGCGCACCACACCGCCGTCGTCGATCCGGACGTTCTTGGCGCTCAGCACCGGCAGGGCCATGCCGGCCAGCGGCACCCGGCTGCCGCGAGAGGCCGCTGCCGGGGCGGTATCGGTCATCGACAGCTGCGCCAGGGCCTCGTCCACGGACAGGGCCGTGGTCCACACCTGCTTGGGCTCGCGGCCGTCCAGGGACAGCTGCAGCGGCCGGCTGCGGCGCACCACGATCGTGTCGGCATCGTTGACCCGGGCGTCTCGCGCGGGGGTGACGTCGTCGCGCTCGCCGATGTCGAACCCGTTCTCGGCGACGACGTCGATCACCCGCGAGCGCATCGTGGTCACGGTCACCGGAATGCCGTCGACATCCAGCGTCACGGTCTTGGCACTGGCGACCGCGAAACCACCGGCGAACGTCAGAACCAGCAAGAGCGCGCCGACCAGCATCCGCAGCATCGGCGAGGGCGCCTGATGCAGCCTGGTCACAGTGTTCAAGCCAAAAACCTCACAACGCTGAAGACACGGCAAAGGGGCCCTTGCGGCACCCCGATTTGATAACGAGACGGTAACGAACCGGCGGTCGTTCGGGCAACCGAATGTGACCTGCCCGACGTTTCACGGCAAGTCGTACACCCGCCGGGCGTTGCGGCTCGTGACCTGCGCCAGTTCGGCTGCCGACACCCCCAGCAGCTCCGCCAGCGCCCGGACAGTGTATGGCAGGCAGTATGGCTCGTTGGGCGCGCCGCGGTAGGGGTGCGGGGTCAGAAACGGCGCGTCGGTCTCCACCAGCAGTTGCTCGGCCGGGATCAACGGCACGGCTTCTCGCAGGTCACGGGCGTTTTTGAAGCTGACCGTGCCGGACAGGCTCAACATCCAGCCGGCGTCCACACAGGTGTGAGCCATCTCGGGTCCCGACGAGAAACAGTGGAAGATCACCGTCTCGGGGGCGCCCTCGGCACGCAGCACGTCCAGCACCGCGGCGTCAGCGTCGCGGTTGTGGATCATCAGCGGCTTGCCGCTACGTTTGGCCAGGTCGATGTGCCAGGCGAAGGCCTCGCGTTGGGTGTGCGGCTCGGCGCAGCCCTGCAGGCGGCCGGGCCAGTACAGATCCAGCCCGGTTTCGCCGACCGCCACCACCCGCGGGTGGGCGACCAGCGCCTCGATCTCGGCGCGGGCGTCGTCGGTCAGGCTGTCGGCGCGGGTGGGGTGCAGAGCCACCGCGGCATAGACCCGCTCGTCCGCGGCGGCGGCCCGGGTCACCCAGCGTGCCGAATCCAGGTCGTCGGCGACGGTCACCACGGCCTGCACCCCGACGGCGGCGGCCCGATCCATGATCGCGCGCAGCGCGGTGTCGTCGTCGGCGCCGCAGGCATCCAGGTGGGTGTGCGCGTCGACCAGCGGACTCAGCGGCTGCGGCGCAGGCGGTGGAGTTTTGGCTGATCGTTTCGAGCTCACCCGCACACCATAGGGTGGGGAGCGATGAGCACGATGCAGCCCTTCTACATCACCACCGCGATCACCTACCCCAACGGTGATCCGCACATCGGCCATGCCTACGAGTACATCGCCACCGACGCGATCGCCCGGTTCCACCGGCTCGACGGTTTCGACGTGCGGTATCTGACCGGCACCGACGAGCACGGGCTGAAGATGGCCGAAACCGCCGCCGCCGAAGGTATTCCGACCGCGGAGCTGGCACGACGCAACTCCGACGTGTTTCAGCGGCTGCAGCGCAAGCTCAACATCTCCTTCGACCGGTTCATCCGCACCACCGACCCCGATCATCTGGAGGCATCCAAGGCGATCTGGCAGCGCATGGTCGACGCCGGGGACATCTACCTCGACGCCTACCGCGGCTGGTACTCGGTGCGCGACGAACGGTTCTTCACCGAGGGCGAGACCCGGACCCTCGAGGACGGTTCGCGGGTGGCCACCGAAACCGGGGCCCCGGTGACCTGGACCGAGGAACAGACCTACTTCTTCCGGCTGTCGGCCTACACCGACCGGCTGCTGGCGCACTACGAGGCCAATCCGGGATTCATCGCCCCGGAGGTGCGCCGCAACGAGGTGGTCAGCTTCGTCTCCGGCGGTCTGCGCGACCTGTCGATCTCGCGCACCTCGTTCGACTGGGGCGTGCCGGTGCCCGGCCACCCCGACCACGTGATGTACGTCTGGGTGGACGCCCTGACCAACTACCTGACCGGGGTGGGCTACCCCGACACCGACTCCGAATCCTTCCGCCGGTACTGGCCGGCCGATCTGCACATGATCGGCAAGGACATCATCCGGTTCCACGCCGTGTACTGGCCGGCGTTTCTGATGTCGGCCGGAATCGAGCTGCCGCGCAAGGTTTTCGCGCACGGCTTCCTGCTCAACAGGGGCGAGAAGATGAGCAAGTCGGTGGGCAACGTCATCGACCCGGTCGAGTTCGTCGAGAAGTTCGGTGTGGACCAGGTGCGCTATTTCCTGCTGCGGGAGATCCCCTTCGGCCAGGACGGCAGCATCTCCGAAGAGGCGATGATCAGCCGGGTCAACGCCGACCTGGCCAACGAGCTGGGCAACCTGGCGCAGCGTTCCCTGTCGATGGTGGCCAAGAACCTCGACGGGCTGGTGCCCGAGCCGACGGCGCAGGCCGCCGAGGACGAGGAGCTGCTGGCGCTGGCCGACGGCCTACTGGAGAAGGTGCGTGCGGCGTTCGGCGCCCAGGCCATGCACCTGGGGCTGGAGGCGATCTGGCTCATGCTGGGCGCGGCCAACCGGTATTTCTCCGCCAACGAACCCTGGAAGCTGGCCAAGAGTGAATCCGCGGCGGATCGGGCCCGCTTCGGCACCGTTTTGTACACCACGCTCGAGGTGGTGCGGATCGCGGCGCTGCTGGTTCAGCCGGTGATGCCCGAATCGGCGGGCAAGCTGCTGGACCTGTTGGGCCAGCCGAGCGAGCAGCGCATGTTCACCGCCGCATCCCAGCGGCTGGCGCCGGGCCTGACGCTGCCGGCGCCGTCCGGGGTGTTCCCGCGCTACCAGGCGTAGCTGACGCCACGCCTGGCCTACCGCGGGTCCAGCCGTACGACCACCTTCACCCGGCCCTGCTCGTCGCGCTCTGCGACGGCGTGCCCGGATCGGTCGGCTCCGTCCAGCCGGATCTTCAGCGGCGCACCATCTCCGGAGAAGTTGCGCCACCAGGTCTTCGCATCGGGCAGGGCGACCCCGATGGTGATCTGGTCACCGCTGCGCCAGTAGCCCACCGGCAGGCTGAAGGTCTGCCCGGACCGTCGCCCGGTGTAGCTGATCATGGTGAGCCGGCGTCCCAGCCGGGAACCGAGCAGCGGCGCGGTGACCAGTGATGTCGTCACCGCGTTGAACGCCCGGATGAACATCCGCGCCGGCCCGCCGAACCCCATGGCCCCACAGTACGTGCGGTGAACCAGCTCACAACCTGTCACATCCGGGCGGCCGGCGGTGTCTTGAGGGCATGACCCCTAAGAGACAGGAGCATCTCATGACCCGCATTCAGGTCGTCATCATCGGCGGCGGCTACGCCGGCACCCTGGCAGCCAACCGGCTGCGCCAGCACCCGGACGTCGACATCACCCTGGTCAACCCGCGCCCGGCCTTCGTCGAGCGGATCCGGCTGCACCAGTACGTGGCCGGCACCGGCAAGGCCACCATCGACTACCCCGAACTGCTCGGCGACGGAGTCCGGCTGCTGGTCGACTCCGCCACCCGGATCGACGCCGCGGATCGGCGCATCCAGCTGGCCTCAGGCACCGTGCTGCGCTACGACTTCCTCATTTACGCGGTGGGCAGCACCGGCGCTATCACCCCGGCCGTTCCCGGCGCCGCCGAATTCGCCTACTCCATCAGCGAATTCGAGTCCGCGTCCCGGTTGCTGACCCGGCTCGGCGAGCTGCCGCTAGACACCCCGGTGACGGTGGTGGGCGGTGGGCTGACCGGAATCGAGGCGGCCTCCGAACTGGCCGGCCAGGGCCGGCAGGTGACCCTGGTCTGCGGCGAGATGCTGGGGCCGTCCCTGCACGCGGCGGGCCGGCGCTCGGTGGCCAAGGCCCTGCGCAAGCTGGGTGTCGACGTGCGTGAGGCGGCGGTCGTCGCCGAAGTGCGCGCCGACGCCCTGGTGCTGCGCGACGGCACCGTGCTGCCCAGCGCGGTGACGGTCTGGACGGCGGGCTTCGGCGTGCCGGATCTGGCCACCACCAGTGGACTGGCCACCGACGCGTTGGGCCGGCTGCTCACCGACGAGACCCTGACCAGCGTCGACAACCCGTGGATCGTGGCGGCCGGGGATGCCGTGGCGCCCGCGGGCCAGCCGTTGCGGATGAGCTGCCAGGCCGCGCTGCCGTTGGGCGCTCAAGCCGCCAACACCGTGTTGGCCCGCATCGCCGGCACCTCACCGGCCGCGGTGGACCAGGCGTTCGCCGCCCAGTGCATCAGCGTGGGCCGCGATGCGGCGACCGTGCAGCTGTCCCGCCGCGACGACACCCCGATCAAGGCGTTCGTCGGCGGCCGGCTCGGCGCGGTGGTCAAGGAGTCGATCTGCAAGTACACGGTCAAGTGGATTCGCGACGAGGCGGCCAAGCCGGGCTCGTATCGTTGGATGAAGGGCGGCACCCGAGCGGCCCGCATCGCACAGGGCCAAGCGGAACGGGGGGCTGCGGTGTGACAAGCGAACACGCCGAACGGTTCACCGAACTGCGGCCGCTGCTGTTCACCATCGCCTACGAGATCCTGGGCTCGGCAACAGAATCCGACGACGTCCTGCAGGACAGCTACCTGCGCTGGGCCGAGGTGGATCTGGCCGAAGTCCGCGATGTCAAGGCGTACCTGGCCAGCCTGGTCACCCGTCAGGCGCTCAACGCGCTGCGGGCGGGTGCCCGGCGCCGCGAGGAGTACGTCGGTCCGTGGCTGCCCGAACCGCTGCTGCTCACCGAGCACGATCCCTCGGCCGATGTCCTACTGGCCGAATCGGTCTCGATGGCGATGCTGGTGGTGCTGGAGACGCTGCGCCCCGAGGAGCGGGCGGTGTTCGTGCTGCGCGAAGTGTTCGGTTTCGACTATGACGAGATCGCGGCCGCGGTGGGCAAATCCGCGGCCGCGGCTCGGCAGGTCGCGCACCGGGCCCGCAGCCACGTCCAGGCCCGGCGACCGCGCTACGCCCCGGCGGATCCGGAGGAGGGCTCTCGGGTCGCCGCGGAGTTCATGACCGCGGCGGCGGGCGGGGACATCACGACCGTGCTGTCGATGCTGGCACCGGATGTGGTGTGGACCGCCGACAGCGGCGGCAAGGCCAGTGCGGCCCGGCGGCCGATCGTCGGCGCCGACAAGGTCGCCCGCACGGTCATCGGGCTGCTGCGGCAGGGCGCGCAGATGCCGGGTGTCCGGGTGGACATGGGCGTCTGCAACTCGGCCCCGGCGGTGCTGCTCTACAGCGACGACGGTCTGGAGGGCGTGTTCACCTTCGAGATCGTCGACGGCCTGATCACCAACTTCTACGCGATGCGCAACCCGGACAAGCTGGCGGCGGTGGCCGCTGCCCGGGAGATCACCCGCAGCTGAGGCGTCTGACAAGCTAGAGCGGTGCGGATCGAGCGGCTCGGCGACCTGGGCGCGGCACCGGAAGTGCTGCGCGCGGTCGGCGACGCCGCCGGCAGGTGCGGGCTGGCGCCGCCGGCCGCACTGACCGGCGAGTGGTTCGAGGCCCGGGCGGTGATCGCGCCCAGCGTGGCCGTCGAGCCGGTCGGACCCGGCGAGGTGTTCGACGTCGGAGCTCCGCCGGCCGCGGGTGCACCGCCCGGCGCGGTGGGCGGCGGCTGGATCGGCTATCTGTCCTACCCCGATCCCGGCGCCGACGGCGGCGTCCCCCGGATTCCGGAGGCGGCCGGGGGCTGGACCGACTGTGTGCTGCGGCAAGACGGTGACGGGCAGTGGTGGTTCGAGAGCCTGTCGGGTGCGCCGATGCCGGGCTGGCTGGCCGAGGCGCTGAGGACGCCCGCACCGGCCCGCGGGTGTCGCATCTTCTGGCAGACACCGGATCGGCAGGCGCATCGGGCCGGGGTGTCGGCCTGCCTGGAGGCCATCCGTGCCGGCGAGGTGTATCAGGCGTGCGTATGCACCCGCTTCACCGGGACCGTCACCGGCGCCCCCCTGGACTTCTTCGCCGACGCGGTGGCCCGCACCGCACCGGCGCGCGCGGCCTACCTCGGCGGCGACTGGGGTGCGGTGGCGTCGCTGTCGCCGGAGCTGTTCCTGCGCCGCCGCGGCGAGGTCGTGACGTCCAGCCCGATCAAGGGCACCCTGCCCTGCAACGCCCGCCCGTCGGCATTGCGCGCCTCGGCCAAGGACGTCGCGGAGAACATCATGATCGTGGACCTGGTGCGCAACGACCTGGGCCGGGTGGCGATCACCGGGACCGTCGGCGTTCCCGAGCTGCTGGCGGTGCGGCCCGCGCCGGGAGTGTGGCATCTGGTGTCGACGGTGTCGGCGCGGGTGCCGCCGCGGCTGAGCATGGCAACCCTGCTGGATGCGGCGTTCCCACCCGCGTCGGTGACGGGCACCCCCAAACTCCGCGCCCGGCAACTGCTCACCCAATGGGAACCGAATCGTCGCGGAATCTACTGCGGCACTGTCGGTTTGGCGTCACCCCTGGCGGGCTGTGAGCTCAATGTGGCGATCCGCACCGTGGAGTTCGACGCCGCCGACGGCGCAGTGCTCGGAGTCGGCGGCGGGATCACCGCGGACTCCGACATCGACGCCGAGTGGCAGGAGTGCCTGCACAAAGCCGCGTCGATCGTCGCTGCCGATCAGGCTCGGCAACGCAGCACGGCGTCCTAGTGTCCTGAGTCATTAATTACAATCTAGTTGTTAGGCTGGGTTGTGCCGACGCCTCATGCTGCTGAGATTGTGCTGACCGCTGATGAGCGGGCCGAGTTGGAGGGGTGGGCGCGACGACG
>NZ_MVHU01000065.1 GCF_002086285.1 Mycolicibacter kumamotonensis
CTACGCTGGGCAGCGGACCGGCCAACCCCTGGTCGAAATCCAATAGCCCGAGCCTCCATCAAACCCAGGGCGATTCAGTGATGGCCTGTTGGAGGGCTTGCTGGCGGTCCTGGCGGCGTGCGTCGGCGGCTTTGTGCTTCTGCCATTCGGCGGAGCGGGCTCGCCGGCGTTCGTCGTTGCGCGTGAGCAGCTCTGCGACCATGTCGGGGAGTGCGTCGCGTTCGGAGCGGTCGGCTTCGGCGTGCATGGTCTGGGCCCGGTCGCCCTTGGCGGTCAGGATTGTGTGAAGGGCAGCGGCGGCTTCGTGTTTGGTGCCGCGCCGTATCTCGTGCTCGTCGGCTTCGTTAGCCACGGCCGGGTATATCGCAACGTGGTTTTCATCGCGGGCTCGGGTCATCCCGACGTAGGCCACGGCGCGGCTTGCGCGGTCAGACATGATCGTCCAGCACACACCGGCTCGGTCGCGGCCTCCGACGGTCATGCCTTGGGCGGAGTGAACGGTGGTGGCGTAGCCGAGGGTGATGTGTTCCTTGAGGTAGTCGCCCTCGAAGATGACGCGGGCGTTGTCGGTGAGGCGCTCGGCTGCAATCTGTCCTTTCGCGGGGTCGGCCATGGCGACCCGCCAGCGGTTGCCGTTGCGGACCTGGTCAATGCGGTCGCCCCGCCGATGCTCTGCACCGGGGGTGACTGTGATGGTCGGGTCGTTGTTGCGGCTGATGATGATGTCACCGACTCGGACGTCCTGGTCGCGGGCTACACGCACGCCCGGTGTGGTGTTGTCGGTGTAGGTGCCGTGGAGACGGCGGTTGATGGCGTCGGCGATCTCCCAGCGGTCGCAGATGATCGCCGCGTCCTTGCCCGCTGCGCGAGCCGTGACGTAGGCGGTGGTGGCGTCTTGGGCCATCGCCACCTGATCACCTGTGTGCAGGCGGCCTTCATTGCGGTACCAGCCGATCGCCTTGCGAAGTCTATTACCGCGCCCGGAGCGCACTACGAGCGACGCGTCACGTTCGGCAGGATCGCGCATGCGCCATACCTCTGAAAGGCGTTGCGCCCAGGGCAGGTCCGTGCAGAGTTGCTCGAACATGCCGCCGCGGGATTTGACCGGCGCGAGTTGATAGGCATCACCGACGAGCACGATCTTGGCCCGCGCAGCGGTGGTGGCTTGAAGAAGCTTCGCTAGCTTTGGCGTGCCGACCATGGCGGCTTCGTCGACGACAACCACGGTGTTCCGATCGAGGCGGAGCTGATCGCCGCCGATGAGGTTGAGCGCTTTGTCCACGGTCAGGCCGCGGTCACCGGCCTGCTCACGCATGGCCTCGTCCACCGCGCGGCCGGTCGGCGCGACCACCAATACTTTCTTGCCGCCGCGGTGCGCGCCGGCCCGCAGCGCTTTGAGTGAGTGGGTCTTGCCGGCGCCGGCCGGCGCTTGCAACGGCTGGACAAGGTAGGGCGAAGATGCGATGTTGCCTACAGCGCGCGCCTGGTCGGCGGAGAGGTCACCGAGGTCGTCGCGGCGCACGTCGATGCGGGTCCGCGCGTCTTGCTCGTCGATCATCTCGAAGATGCGTTCTTCCTCGCGGATGATCGCGTCCACCGTGTAGTGCTCGTGGCCCTCGCGGTGGTGGCGTTCCCGCTGCGCCGAGACGCGGATCGCGACGGTGTCGACGATCTTCTCAATGAGCTCGCGCGGGCTGCCGGGCGCGTCGTAGGGCAGTAGCGCGCCGACCAGCTCCACCAGGTCGGCGCGGGTAAACGCGGCCTTGTCGATGCGCGCGACCATCTGCGCCAGGCGCGGGCGCACCATCAGATCACGCGATGCGCCGCGGTTGGCGCGGCGCGCTTCAGTGTGCGCGGCGCGGTCGATGTCCAGCCCGCGCGCGTCGGCGCGCCACTGCTCTTTGAGGTCGGCCCACGCGAGCGATTCGGGTTTGCGCGGCCGCGTCGCCTTTTGCGCGGCTTGCAACTGCGCCGCGGTGGGCTCGCCATCGACAACCACGAGGTTGTCGCGCGCCCATTCCCGCAGCCGCGTCGAGCGCTGCGACCACGCCTTGATGCAAGCCTTGGTGATGCCCGCGATTTCGGCCATGCCTGAGTGCTCACCGACCGTGGTGAACTCGAAGCCCCGCTCGGCGTGCAATTCGTGACGCAGCACTGATTGGTAGACGATGCCGGCGGCCTTGGCCTCGTGATGCAGCGATTTCGAGTCGATCGACACCAGCACACCATCGGCACGAGCTTGCCGGTTGGGCAGGATGACGTGGGTGTGCAGGTGCGGATCACCGCACCGCGACGTCTCGTGCTGGTAGGCGATGGCGGTCAAGCCCGGCAGCCGCTGCAAATCTTTGTTGCCGGTCAGCGGGTTGTGGACCCGGGTGTAGCCGGCGTGTTGATGCAGGTAGTCCAGGGCTGCCTTGACGGCCCGCATGTGAGCCTCGGCGACCACCTTCTCATTGAGATCGGTGCTCAGCGCCCGCACCAACGACACACTCTTAGGGGCGGCGAACGTCAGGTCGAAACCGTGCACTGACCCGGTGGTGAACGCCCGCCCAGACGCCCCATTCGGGCTGATTCCGTCGTCCAACCAGGCCGACACCTGGTCACCGTCAGCAAACCCGCCAGCGACTTGGGCGTCAGTCAACCCGGTCAGCTCAGCAACCTGCGAAGCGTCGCCGGTGACCATCCAGGTCGGCACCCGCGTGTCGCCCTCGGTGTAGTACTCACCGAGCCCACCCCCGGCGGCCTGCCGATCCATCGCGGCCTGCTTGGCCTCGTTCGCGGTCTTCTCGTAGTAGGCGATGCTCGAGCGCGAGAGGCGGGAAATCGTCAACATGAGCGACCACCTCCTGACCCGGCCGATCCGCTCGCCCACTGGGGGACGGGACGGTTGTGGACGCGCCCCGCGCGGCCGCAACCAGTCTTGCACAACTTGTGCCAATGTGCCGATGTGGGTGGTCGTGGTTTTGGTAGGTGGGATGGGAAGCGGTCAGGTGTGGTGGTGGGCGTGTGAGAATGAGGGAGCGAAGGTGGCGGGGCAGGCAGGGTGCTGAGGGTGAGGTTGGTGGAAGGTGACGTGGAGATGGTTGTGGAGGTGAGGTTGATGGAGGCGTTGGTGCAGCGCGGCGGCGACGTGTCAGAACGGGTGCTGTCCTGGCTTGTGGACGGCACGATGCCATCGCCAGCACGTGCCGACATCGTCTGGATCGAGCCGATATGCGAGTAGTAGAGCACGGTGGGCTCCTAGACCAGGAGTGCGCCTGCTGGCAAACCGACCCATCGGACTGCGTCCACGTTCGACCATCCGGCTCCCGAGAAACGGTTTTGACGAAATGTGGCGTTAGTGTTGGCCAAATCGCTGGGGGTGGAGTCAGGATCGGCATATGCCTAAGACATCCGCCTCCGCCGCGCGGCGGAGCATCTGTAGACCCTGTGTCGAATCGAAATGTCGGCGTGTCGGTTGAGTCCTATTGCACGTGTCCTACTCGGCCCTCAATATGAGATCCACGTGGCCTGGCGTGCCGGATAGTCCGGCACAAAAGGAAACTGACCGCCCGAGATGTCACGCCCGGCATGGCGTGCGGTGGCGGTCAGCTCCACGGTCCCAGTTGCGTCGAAACAACATTTGAGAGGAACCCGCGTTCATGGTAGAGCCGAACAACCCGAGTGAAAAGCCCCGTCATTTCGCGCCGACGCTACAAGTCGCCATCGCTATGGTGTGTGGTCTGTTGGTCGCTGAGACCGTCGATTGGGTCACCGCTGTGCATGTCCTGCTGGCGGTGCTGAGCGTGTTCACGAGCATCAATCGAGCGGAAACGGCGAACAGGCGATGTGCCCACTGCGGCCATCGCCAGTGAGCCGTCGTCGGGCGGTGTCTCGCTGAAGCGGCTGTGCCGATAGGCGGACCGCTGCCGTGCGAGCGCCAGGGCTTTGACTGCTGCTGCATGGCCAGGTCCCGTCAGGGCCGCTTTCCCGCGCTTTCGGCCAGCGGCATAGTCACGCCGTGCGTCGGCGGCAGCTGCCGCTCGGCGGTCCTGGTCGGTGCCGGCGGCGTAGCCGCCGTCGTTGGGGGCTGTTGGTGGTGACCAATCGATCCGTTTGAGCCGTGATGCCAAGAATGCTCCAGGCCGCTGTATGCGATCGGGCCAGGTCCAGCCGGTAATGCGCATGTCGGCGTTGAGCGCGGTGGTGATTTGGCGCGCTGTCCAGACCTGTGGGTCGATGCCGGCGGCACTGACGGCGTCGCAGATCGCCCCGGCGTGACCGTGGGATAGCCCGTGGCAGGCGTTGATGAGCTGAGCCGCGAGCCGCTGTAGCGGCAGCGGCCGTGGGCCGCGCCGCGGCCGGCGGTTCTTCGGTTGATGGTTCTCTGTGCGGGCGCGCTGATGCGCGCTTGGTGAGTGAGTCCCTACGGGACTTGAAGTACTAACTACACCGCTTCGCGGTAGGTCGGGAAACTCCACAGCTGTGCGGGACGGGATCAGGTGGTAGATCGACGGCCGCCGGCCGCACCCGGGGGTGGTCGGCGAACCGTGGCCACGCTGGGCCTCCAGTGCCCAGCCGGCGGCGCGCAGTACGCGCCAGGCCACAGTCACCGTGTCGGGTCCACAGCCGGCTACAGCGCCGATCGTGGCGCGGGTCGCCGCACAGTGGCGCCCGGTGGCGTGATCGGCGTGCTCGGCCATTGCGGTTGCGATCGCGACGAGCGTTGGGGCTGCAATCGACACGCGCTCGCTGTGACACACCTGCGCTAGCTGTGGTGTGGCCGCCCATGCCTGCACATCGTCGAGCCACGCCTGGCGGCTGCGCCACACCGGTACACGAGCCGCGCACGAGCCCGCGCGGGTGACCCAGTCGCGGCGGCGATGTTGCTTATCGGCAACACGCAGGTCAACGCGGATATTAGAAACGCAGTGGTCACGGGTTTGCGCGTCTACTCGAATCTGATGCAGATATGCGCTACCGTGAGACGAGTCCACCAAGACACGTCCCTTTCGAGGGGCACCGAAGCCCTCGGCTGGCCGGCCGGGGGTTTCGTCGTTTATTGAGCTGTCACATCTGCCCGATCAGGTATCGGGCGGTGGGTTCACATCGCCAGCGGCAGGGCCTCCGGTATGTCACGTACTAGGTCGGTGCGGCCGACTGCGGCCGCAATCAGGTCAGCCGCTACCTGGCTTACCGACGAGCCGCGTTCTGCGGCCAGCTGGCGCAGATCGGCGTAGACCTCCGCGTGCACCCGCGTCTTAATCTGCTCTCGCGGGCCCTTGTGTGGTTGAGCCATGACGCCCATCATGGCGGCAGTACCAGGTACAGCGACCATGACACGCCGCGGCTTCGTGATGTTTTTGTGACCGCGCAAGTCTCACTTGCGCAGCAGTGCGTTGTAGGGAAATTGACCGCGGACGATTTGCCGCGCAGCCGCTTGGGCTTTGGTGTCCGCTGGATTGCCAAGAAGTCGGTTGATGACGTCGAAGGCCATGTGGAGGACTACCTGTTGAACATCGAAATCATCGACAGACATACGCACCCCTACATATCAACTTTGTATGTTTCGAAGTTACAGAGTTAATGCGGACCTTGCAAGCCCGGGTCGCTCGTTGACGGCCTCAGAGCCCGAGGGCGGTCCGCAGGTCGGCCTCGGTGGCGCCGGCCAGCTCCGCTTCCCGGCTTAGCAGGAGGTCGATGGCCACTCGGATGAGCGTGTTTTCGGTGATGCGGTCGCCGCGACCCTGCCGTTGCCGGTTGAGGCTGCGGCTCAATTCGCTCAGTGAGCTGTACTGATCCGGGCGGAGCCGCGTCTCTTTCCGCTCAAGCCGGTCGTACCGGACCCATTGCCCGGGGGTGAAACCGTCCGCGTACAGGGGTTTGTCCTCGCTCCTCGACATGTTCGCCTGACTGTGAGTTTGTTAGTTCGTAAGTTGAGCCTAATGCGGGGGTCTCCGTGTGGGTCGATTCGGTAGGTATCCGCGGCTACGGTTGGGCGGATGGAGCCTGCTTCAGTGTTTGCAGCTGCAAGGCTGTTTGGCGGCGGCGTGAAGCAGGTTCGTCGGGCTGTTGTACCCGACGATGGTGTCCGGATAGCGGTTCGGGAGTTCTCACCGACGCATTCGGTGTTCGTTCCCAACGTGTGCGATGTGCAGGCCTGCCGGCCGCCGTCACCAGACGAGTTCGCTCAAAACACACGGGCCGCTGTGCGCTGGGCGCAGCGGAGGAAAGCGGCCCCGATTGGTCCGGGCGTGTTTTTCGTAGTGGTCCAGGTGAAGGACGGCGTGTCGGTGGTGATCGACAACATTGACGTGCGGGCAACGGCTTCACAGCTCGTGCCGGGTATCGCACTCACACAAGCCCTGGCTGGGCCGATCGACGTGCTCTCCCTCGAAATCGACTTGAACGTTGGTCGAGTTTGGTGCTGGCTGTGTCAACTCGAAGTGGCCCCAGTGTGACGGTTTGAGCTGGCCCCACTGGTAGGGGTTGGTTTGCGGGTGTTGCGGGCGTGGGCGAGTCGGTAGGAGGTGGTGCCGGTCTCGATGATCTGCCCGGCGAATGTCAGCCGGTCGACGATGGCTGCGCAGAGCCGGGGGTCGGTGAAGGTCTTCGTCCAGGCCGAGAAGGGCTCATTGGAGGCGATGGCGATCGCGGAGCGTTCCTCGCGTTCGGTGAGAACTTGGAACAGCAGTTCAGCTCCGCGCCGGTCGAGTTGCAGGTAACCGAGCTCGTCGACCAGCAGCAGGTCGACGCGGCCGTAGTAGTTGATCAGTTTGATCAGGTGCTTGTCGTCGGCGGCTTCGACCAGCTCGTTAACCAGTTTGCTGGCCAGGGTGTAGCGGACTCGGTAGCCGGCTTCGGCGGCCAAGGTACCCAGGGCGATGAGCAGGTGTGTTTTGCCGGTGCCGGAATCACCGATCAGACAAAGCGGCTGCCCTTGCTTGACCCAGTCGCAGGTGGCCAGGTGCCCGATGACGGCGGGGTTGATGGCAGGGTTGGCGTCAAAGGTGAACTCTTCTAACCGTTTTGGGCGGGGGAAGCCGGCGTCGCGCACGCGTCGTTGGGCGCGGCGCTGGGTGCGGTCGTCACATTCGGCAATTACCAGTTCGGCCAGAAACCCCAGATACGACAATTGTTCGCGCTCAGCAGCGGTGGCGATCTCGGAGTATCGGTCGCGGATGGTTGGCAGGCGCAGCATCCGCGCACCCTGTTCGATCGCTGCGGTCGCGGCTTGGTCGGTGACCCCACGCCGGGCACTCATGAGGTTTGTCCGCCCAGCAGGCTGTCGTATTGGTCCACCGTCGGCAGGGGGCGTTGATCGGCGGGAATGCTTGCCGGGCGGTGCTCGGCGAGCACGACCACCCGCCGATCCCGATCACCGGCGACGGCGCTGCGGTGTTCAGTAGCTTTGCGGGCTTCCAAGGCCACGACGTCGCTGGCGGTGGAGCCGACCGACAGGGCGGCGGTGATACCGGCCAGCACGGCGGCGCGGTCGAGGTGACGGTGCAGCAGCAAGACCTCCACCAGGGCGCGGGTGCCGCCGGCATCGCCGTGAGCGGTGCGGGCCGCTTGCCAAAACGCCTCGTGCTCGGTGGTGAACGCCCCTGCTGCACGCGCCTGGGCCAGCGCGGTGGCCCCGGGCAAAGCGCCGGGTTTGCGCAGCAGAATCTCCAGGTAGTGGTCCAAATCCAGGACTTTGGTGCCCTTGCCGACCGCACGCTGATGGCGTGCCACGACCGTGCTGCGGTCATAGATGGCCACCGTCGATGCCGACAGCTTGACCCGCAGCCGGTGCCCGATGAACCGGGCCGGAACACTGTATTGGTTGCAGCGCACCGCCACTTGGGCGTAGCGGTCCACCCGCGGCGTCAACGTCAATGCGGTGTCGAACGGCTCGGTGGGCAGCGGGGCCAGCGGGCGTGTCATTCCATCTGTGTAAGTCCGAGGTGGTCCATCATCGGACCGCCGTTGGGGCGGACAGAAGGAGTGTTTTGTGACCAAGACCACGAAGGCGCCGGCTCAGGACAAGACGGCGGCCCGACGGTTGGCGGAGGCGTTCAGCGCCGACACACTGGATTCGCTGATCGCCGATGCAGTGAAATCGGGGACCCCGATCGACGGCGCGGACGGTTTGCTCAACGAGCTGACCAAGGCCGTGCTCGAGCGTGCCCTGAATTCGGAGTTGACCCATCACCTGGGTTACGAGGCCGGCGATCCGGCCGGGCGCGGATCGGGCAATTCCCGCAACGGCACCACACCGAAAACGGTAACCACCGTCAACGGCCCGGTGCGTATCGAGGCGCCGCGCGATCGCAACGGCTCGTTCGAGCCGGCGATCGTGC
>NZ_MVHU01000066.1 GCF_002086285.1 Mycolicibacter kumamotonensis
ACCTCGGCGGCGTCCTGTTGGTCGCCGCCGTCATCCACACGCGAGTCGACGCCAGCAAATCAGGAGACACGCCCTAGTCGGGTGCGGCTACCACAAGCCGCTCGGGCCACCATCCCGACGACGACTCGCTCAGACCGGATCGGCTGCTACAGTGCCCATTCATGCCACGTCCAGAAGGCCGTTACCGCTACAGGACAGCGAGACAGCACCACATCGGAGATGCTCTAGAGGCACTTGAGACTCGGGGACTCGTTGGTGCGTGGCGTCTGGTATTCGCTCGGGTCTGCTGCACGGATAGGTGACATCTGAGTTGGCTTGCCTTGCGGGGTGGGCTGGAAGGATGTCATTGTGCCCAGGCCTTATCCGAAAGAGTTCCGTGACGACGTTGTCCGGGTCGCCCGCAACCGCGATCCCGGGGTGACCATCGAGGCGGTCGCCAACGATTTCGGGGTGCACCCGATGACGCTGACCAAGTGGCTGCGCCAGGCCGACATCGATGACGGCGTCAAGGCCGGCACCACCACGTTGGAGTCGACCGACCTGCGTGCAGCACGGCAGCGGATCAGGCTGCTGGAGCAGGAGAACGAGGTCCTGCGGCGGGCGGCAGCGTATTTGTCGCAGGCGAATCTGCCGGGAAAAGGCTCTACCCGCTCGTAAGCGAGCTCGCCGCCGACGGGATCCCCGTGGTGGTGACGTGCCGGGTACTGGACATTGCTCGCCAGCCCTACTACCGGTGGCTTCAAGAACCGGTCACCGATGCCGAGATCGTCGAGGCCTACCGCACCAACGCCCTCGTTGACGCTCATCGGGACGATCCGGAGTTCGGCTACCGGTTCCTGGTCGATGAGGCCCGCGCTGCCGGTCAGCCGATGGCCGAGCGCACCGCATGGCGGATCTGCTCGAACAACGGGTTGTGGAGCGTGTTCGGCAAGAAGCGGGGTCGCAACGGCAAGAGGCCCGGTCCGCCAGTTCACGATGACCTGGTCGGCCGGGACTTCACCGCCGATGCCCCCAATCATTTGTGGCTGGCCGACATCACCGAGCATCGCACCGAGCAGGGCAAGCTCTACTGCTGCGCGATCAAGGATGTGTTCTCCAACCGGATCGTCGGCTACAGCATCGCCGACCGGATGAATCGCAGCTGGCCGTTACCGCGCTGCGCAACGCGGTCGCCCGCCGCGGCGATGTCGCCGGCTGTGTGCTGCACACCGACCGCGGGTCGCAATTTCGAAGCCGGAAATTCGTTGCCGCACTGCACCACTACGACATGGTCGGCTCCATGGGCCGGGTCGGCGCCGCCGGTGACAACGCCGCCATGGAGTCGTTCTTCAGCTTGCTGCAGAAGAACGTCCTGGACCGGCACCGCTGGGCCACCCGCGAAGACCTACGGATCGCGATTGTCACCTGGATCGAACGCACCTACCACCGTCGCCGGCGCCAGATCGCCCTGGGCCGGTTGACCCCGATCGAATACGAGACGATCATGACCACACCGGCCAGTCAGGCCGCGTGACCGAAACTGTCACCTATCCGTGCAGCAGACCCCTTCTTCATGGCATCGGCCTTCTCCTCCCTCCAGCGCGCGCATCGCCGGTGGCGGCGTGTGGTGCCCAGGCTGGTGGCCACGGCAGTAGCATGACCGCGCTGCGGAGCCAGCCCTTTCCGACCGGCCTGAACGTCCTCCGGCGACTCGGAAGCCTTGCCGGCGACTGAGGGGTGAACGGTACCGTCATCGCCATGCGGTTACGTGAGGTCAGTCTGCTTTGGTACCGATCGGTCGACCATCTCGAGTTCGAAGTCGGTCCGCTGACGGTGTTGTTCGGAAAGAACAATTCTGGCAAAACGAACGTCATCGAGGCGATCTACGGCGTTCTATCACCTGACGATATGAATCACTATCTCGACAACCACGTCCAGGCACGCGGCCTCCGCGGACCGGACGACCTACTCCCCCCGTACGGTGCAGTCGTCGTTGAACTCGAACCCGGCGCACCCTTCGACGATGACGTTATCAACCTTCGCGATGCAGATGGAGCCACACTCGACGGTGATGTGCCACTGGCTCCGCTTGAGACCGCGTTCGTAGGCTTCGAGCAGTCGGCAACGATGACATTCACCGACCCTCGCAACTATTTTCGCCAGCTTCGGACACTCGCGGCCCAACAACTAGACGACCCAGAACTTGATGATCGGTTCAGATCGACGTTGAAGGAAGAAAACCCCAGACCGTACCCACTCTTCCTCGACTGGGAGATCGATGACATCGACGCCCGCATCGGCAACGCGCTGATCGCCTCTCTGGGGTCAGAAGCGCTGTTGGAACTAGCCGAATCGTCTCCACCGCGCCAAACGTGGCAAGTCCGTCCTGAGCTACAGGAACGCCTGGACCTCTTCTCTCGCCTCGCTACCGATCTGTTGCCCGACTTCATCAACGGTTCGGTCTACGCGTACCTGCACGTCGCGACGGAATGGGGCAGTCAACCGTCGGTATCAGTGACCTACCGCGACCATCAGCCTGACCGTTTCAAGGAACAGCGCCTTGACGAGGTATACGAACTTGGCCGCGGCTCGGCGCGCTGGGTCGCCGTCGCAATACAGATCGCCCTACACCTGCTGACACACACCGACTACGTCTCCCGGGCGGAAAGCAAAGACGCAAAACCGTTCTCGGGCCACATCTTGTTCCTCGACGAACCGGAGGCCCACCTGCACCCATCGGCGGTAACCAGCATCGTGCGTTGGTGCCGGAGAATGCTTGACTACGGTTTCAACATCATCGTGGCGACACACCACGATGAGTTTCTACGTATTTCCGGTCCAGATATCAGACACGTCCATGTGACCCGTCGCGAGGAACCTCCCATCACACGCGCCCGCACGCTCCTGACATCTGTAACCCCATTGCTACAGGATTTAGCTAATGAGGTCGGTGCGCATCCCGCCTCGGTCTTATCGCTGCACCGAGGCGTACTTTTCGTCGAGGGACCGCTCGACCATGCGGTTCTCGACGAATACGCCGCATCGGCGCTCGACGCAGCAGGGGTCCTAATCATCCCGATGCATGGGACTCGGAACATGGAGGGGCTGATAGATGGCGAACTCGCACCGCGACTTGGCCTGAAGATGGGTGTGCTCACCGATGCGACCGACCCAGAAACAATGGGCGAGAGAAGCAACCGGAAACGAACCCGCGAAGAAATATGGGTCACCCGGTTGATCAAACGTTGTGAGGATCAGGGTCTTCCGCTACCAACGGCCTTCGGAGTTCCCGAAGACGATCTGTTGTTCGTCCTGCCGGCCGACGGAATTCGACAGTGTTATCCGGATACGGCATCAACGTTCCCGGGCTGGCTGGAGATGCGGGAGGAATGCCGCGAAGCGCTAGGCATGGGGAAGTCAGATTCGGTCGACTGGAAACGCTACGCCGACGATCAGTACGGCCTTCCCCTCACGACGGCAGCCGGCGTCCGCAGCGTTGTTCGCAGACTTGATTTCGCAGGTTTTGAGTTCCCTTCGGTACAGCGGGTTATCGACCAAGTTGTAGCCTGGGCCTCCCAGGACTCCGTAGATGAGTACTGAACCGGCGACCCCAGTCGCTGGAAATCCTCGCAACGGTATAAGCACCACCGCCCACGGTGGTGACCTGCAAGCCGGTTTACCCGGCCCACCCGACTATGCCTACCCCAGCTCTTTGCGCCGGCGGCTTGCTCCACGCAGAGCCTGCCGCGACCCCTGGGGCCCGTGGCAGCCTGTCCTGAAACCCAAAATGCAACCCGACACGGCAGCGCACGACAGCGTCCACGGCGTGGGTCTACCCGTGAGGTACCCCAACGACCGGCTCGTCGTGATCTGACCGGGAAATGACCCAAGCTTCACGCCGAACACAACTCGGTCATCAGTCAGTCCACGGCGGTTCCCACGACCGCTCATCGCCGCCGACGCCCCCCAACACCGTTGAACACGTGATTCCTGACTGAATCAACGCCCCAACTCACTCAAACTCCCTGGTGGCGTAGTTCGGGACGAAGCGGTCGAGGGCATAGCTTGCCCTACCAGCCAATTCTCGACCAGTGGTCCGCGCCCTACCTAGCTCTCGACGCCAAGCTCCTCCTCACCGCCCCAGAATGCCTACGGGTACCGCAGTCAATACCGCAGTGGATTCGTTCGACCTCAACGCCCACCAACGCGGCCAACACCATTCCCGCAGCTAGAACCAACTTCTCCGGCGACCTCCATCGGCACCCAACACATCAAACGCCCAGTTCAGAGGATTTTAAGTCCGCTGCCTCTGCCAATTGGGCTATGGGGGCTCGCGGCGAATCTAACGCGACAACGCCGCCGGGCCCCCACCGGCACTCCGGCGCGGGACGAAAAGGACAGCGATAAGGGTGGGGCTCAGGCGTGCTCAGGGCAGTAGTTCTGGGCGGCGATCCGCGCGAACTCGGCAGCGCGCTGCAGGGTGAAACCCGGGTTGGTGGTCTGCACCGCGACCACGGTGTCCATCGGGGACAGGCCGGCGTCCATCAGCTGGCACACCGAGTGGCCTGCGGAGATCGCCACCTGGTCGGAGCCCTTGTGGCTCAGACCGGCACCGGTCAGCTGGGTCAGGAAGGCAGCGTCGCTGCCGACGGGGTCGGCGTGCACGGGCGCGGCCAGGCCCACCATCGCGACGAGACCCGTCAGCAGCAGAAACCGATTCATGGCTCGTAGTGTCCTGAGTCTTCGTTAAAAGCGTGTTACGTACCGTTTACTCCCCCGGATCGGGATGTTAAATCGGTGTTACCGGGGGCTCACGCCACCGCCGAACCCGCCCCGAAGCGCCCCCGCGGCAGCGGTCTTTTTTCGCGCTTTTTATCGCTCACCAGCGCATCTGATGTTCTTCCCCGGACGGCGGAAGTGGGGTCGCCGGGCATCGGCGTCCGATGGTGAGCCGAATCACCACGACGCCGGCCTGGTCAGGCCAAAGGTCCTGCCGCGACCGGGAACGCCTGTCTTGCACGGCTTTCGCCCCGGCGCCTCCCAGCGCCACCGTCGGCGGGCCGTTGTGACCCCCACCACGCTGTCGCCGGCGGGCTCTTCGCGGCCTCGTAAAAAGTTCTGACACCGCTGTTAAGAAGCGGTTAACCAGCTTTCACAATCGCCCGGTGATGCGGGACCGTAGTCGCCGGAGCCGATAACCATCCGTTCCGTGAGGAGATCCCCAAATGTCATTCGTGACTACGCAGCCCGAGGCCCTGGCTGCCGCCGCCGGCAATCTGCAGGCGATCGGTGCGGCGCTCAACGCTCAAAGCGCCGCCGCGTCCGCGCCGACCACCGGTGTCGTTCCCGCAGCCGCCGACGAGGTCTCGGCGCTGACGGCCGCGCAGTTCGCCGCGCACGCCAGCATGTACCAGTCGGTTGCGGCGCAGGCCGCGGCCATTCACGAGATGTTCGTCGCGACGCTCAACGGCAGCGCCGAGTCGTATGCGGCCACCGAAGCCGCCAACGCGGCCGCGGCAGGTTAGGCCGATTTGATGCTGGATTATGGAGCCCTGCCCCCCGAGGTGAACTCCGGGCGCATGTACGCCGGCCCCGGGTCGGCACCGATGATGACCGCCGCGTCGGCCTGGCGCGCGATGGCCGCCGAACTGGCCTCTGCCGCACACGCATACGAGACGGTGATCTCGGAACTGTCCAACGAGCAATGGCTCGGCCCCGGCTCGGCGTCGATGTCCGCCGCGGTAGCCCCCTACATCGAGTGGATGAACACCACCGCCGCGCAGGCCGAAGAGGCCGCTGCCCAGGCCACCGCCGCCGCGACCGCGTTCGAGACCGCGCGGGCGGCCACGGTGCCCCCGGCGGCGGTGTCGACCAACCGGGTCCAGCAGGCCGCGCTGGTCGCGACCAACATCCTGGGCATCAACACCCCGGCCATCGCGGCCCTCGACGCCCTCTACGCCGAGATGTGGGCCCAGGACGCCGCCGCGATGTACGGCTACGCCAGCGGATCCGCGGCCGCGTCCCAGGTGACACCGTTCAGCGAGCCCGCCCAGACCACCAACCCGGCGGGGTTGGCCGGACAGGGTTCTGCGGTCGCCCATGCCACGGCCAACAGCACCGCAAACAGCACCGCACAGACGGCGCAGATGATCTCGGCGCTTCCGAACGCCCTGCAGTCCATGGCCGCACCGGCAGCGTCGACCGACTGGCTCGAGCAGATCATCGAATTCCTGTACAACGACCCGATCAACGGTTACGCGTACATGTTCGGCACCCCGCTGTACAACTTGTTCAACACCGCCGGCACCGGCGCAGCCTTCATCCCGTCGGCGCTGCTGCCAAGCCTCATCGGTTTCATGACCGGCGGGGGCTTCACCGGCGGCGCCGGCAGTGCGCTCGGCAGTGGTCTGGGAGCGGCATTGAGTCCCGGGGGTGCCCTGGGCGCCCTGGGCGCGCTCGGCGGCGGCATGGCCAGCGGAGCCAGCAGCGCATTCGGGGTGAGTGCGGTCACCCCGGCGGTCACCGCCGGGATGGGTAAGGCCTCGCTGGTCGGGACGTCGTTCTCGGCGCCGGCCAGCTGGTCGGCAGCCACCCCCGGCGCGGCAGCCGTGACCGGAGGCCCCGGCGGCTGGGCGGTCCCCTCGGAGACCCACAACAACATGGCCTCCATGCCCCCTCCGGTGCCGACCGGCGTCGGGCGGGCCGGGATGAACTACGGCACGCCGCGTTACGGGTTCCGGCCGAAATTCATGCCGAAGCCGATGGTGGTCTGAACCATGATGCAGTCCAAGAACTTTCGCCAGGAGCAACGATGATCGACTACGCGGCCCTGCCGCCCGAGGTCAACTCGGGGCGGCTGTACGCCGGTCCCGGCTCGACGCCGATGATGGCGGTCGCCTCCGCCTGGCGCGGACTGGCAGCCGAGATCAGTTCGGCGCTGACGTCATATGAGACGACGTTCTCCCAGCTCGTCGACGAAGAGTGGCTGGGCCCGGCATCGGCGTCGATGACCGCCGCCACCAAGCCCTACCTGGCGTGGATGGCCGACACCGCGACGAAGGCCGAGGAGACCGCCAGCCGGGCCACCGCCGCAGCGGCCGCGTTCGAGGCGGCCCACGCGGCCACCCCTCCCCCGGCGGTGATCGCCGCCAACCGCGCCCAGCAGAAGCAACTGGTGGCGACCAACGTCGTCGGGCAGAACTCCGCGGCGATCATGGCCGCCGACGCACAGTATTTCGAGATGTGGGCCCAGGCCACCGATGTCATGTACAGCTACGCGGCATCCTCGGCGACGGCGACCCAGGTGGCACCGTTCACTGAGCCCAACCAGACCACGAATCCGAACGGAACGGCCAACCAGGCGGCTGCGGTCAGTCAGGCCAGCGGCACCGCCGCCGGCAATACCGCGCAAACGGCACAGGCGATCTCGTCCCTGCCGAACGCGCTGCAGACCCTGACTTCGCCGGGCCCCGCCGACGCCGGCCTGCCCCCGCCCACCCTGGCCGGACTGCTCGAGGCTATCGGCCGGAACGCGTCGATCAACGGAACCGTCTCGCTGCTCACCTACCCGCTCAACGGCGGGATGAGCTTCGCCGGGACATCCGCGGCGTTCACCCCGGCGAGCCTGATCCCGACCATGACCACGTTCTTCTCCGGTAGCGGTTTCAACGCCCTCGGCGGTGGTGCGGCAGGTGCCGGCATCGGCGCCCTGCTGGCTCCCGGCGGTCCGTTGAGCAGCCTTGGGGCCCTGGGCGGTGGCGCCGCGTCTGCCTTCACCGCAAGTGCACCGGTGTCGGCCGGCATGGGCCAGGCCACCCTGGTCGGGGAACTGTCCGCGCCGGCCGCCTGGGCCGCAGCCGCCCCGGAGAGCGCCACCTCGGCGGCCGAAGCCCTGCAAGCCAGCAGCTGGTCTGCCGCACCCGAAGAAATCGAATCGATGGCCGCCATGCCCGGCGGGATGCCGATCGGTGCCGAACGGGGCGGCTTCGGACTCAGCACACCGCGCTACGGCTTCAAACCCACTGTGATGGCCCGACCGTTCGTGGCCGGATAGCCGGAATTCCCGCTACGACAACCGACTTCAGGCAAGGAGACAGACCACAGTGGCAACTCGTTTTATGACTGATCCGGACGCGATGCGTGCGATGGCGGGGCGTTTTGATGTGCACGCCCAGACGGTT
>NZ_MVHU01000067.1 GCF_002086285.1 Mycolicibacter kumamotonensis
CCGCCCTTGAACACCCCTGCCCGCGCCCCAACCCCGGCACCCACGCTGCCGACCGCCGGCTTGTCGCCGTCGGGGCCGGCGGCCGCCGCCGCGGCGGCATAGCCGAACTGCGCGGTGGGCCGTCGGTCCCAGCCTCCGACCGGCAGGTCGAAGATGACCGCGGCCGGCACGATCGGCACCACGCCTCCGTCCAAGGCCACCCCGCGGCCCTGCTCCTCCAGCCAGGTCATCACGCCGTCGGCGGTCGCCAGCCCGTAGGCACTCCCGCCGGAGAGCACCACCGCGTCCACCCAGCGCACGCTGTTGGCCGGGTCCAGCAGATCGGTCTCCCGGCTTCCCGGCGCGCCGCCACGGCAGTCGACGGCACCGACCGTCTCCGGAGGCGCCAACACCACGGTGACGCCACTGGCCCAGCCGGACCCGAGCGTCGCGTCCGGATCGAGCCGGTGGTGATGGCCCACCCGGATACCGCCGACATCGGTGATCGACCCCATGCCCGTCATCTCCTGGGCCCTCCCATCAATGCGACCACCAGATATTCCTGCAACACCGTGAGCCATTGGTAGACGCTGAGCTGGCCGGCCATCGGGTCACCCGGTGACAGCCGATCGGGGCCGTCGGGGCCGATCTGCAGCATGGTGCCCAGCGCGAGGCGGATGTCGTTGACCGCCGCGATCCAGGCATTCGCCTGCTCCTCGGTCAGTTCGAAACGACCCCCCTTTGCCGGAAGTGTGTCCAATAACTGTTGTGCGGCATTACGTTTCGCGTCGATGATCTCCGGTTCGTGCAGGCTGCGCAGCGCCGCGTTCAGCACGTCGGCATCGAGCGTGGAATCGACCGGAGCGCCGTCGCCGTCGGGGCGGTAGAAGTCCGGCAGCAGCCGCCGCGTGGTGGCGTCCTGGGGCGGCTTGGAGTTGCCCGTCCTCATCCCGGTGATCTGTTCGAGTTCGTCGGGCGGAGAAGCGGATTCACGCGCCTCGAGCATCCCGATGATCGAGCCGACCAGATTCCCGAGCAGCGCAGCCTCGTGCAGTGCCAGCGCTGACCGGAAGCGGGGGCCTCGATCGGTTTCGACCCGCTTCCACTTCTGCACGGTGAGGCCCGATTCCCTTCGGTTGAGTTTCAGCGATCCTGCTGCATGGTCGCCCACAATCCGGCGGCATGCAGTTTGGACACGTCGGCCTCCATCGACTCACGGCTGCCCGCCGACACCACGGCCTTGCCCTCGTGGTGCACCTGCAACATCAACTTGGTCGCGTGCGGCTCGCTGTAACCGAACAGCTTCTGAAAGATGTAGGTCACATAGGTCATCAGGTTGACCGGATCGTCCCAGACGATGGTCACCCAGGGTGAAGCGACGTCCTCGACCGGGTCAGCGTGCCGCTGGCCGGTGCCCTGCGGCTTGACCGGGGTGGACGTCGCTGCTGACGTGGCCATAGCGCTCAGGATACCGAGACGAGGTGGGGTCGAGTCCAGCCGATACGGTTGGCGGGTGGACACCTCGGCCCGCCGTGGCGGGCTGCTCACCGACAAGTACGAGCTGACCATGCTGGCCGCGGCGCTGCGCGACGGCACGGCGGGCCGGCGGACCAGCTTCGAAGTGTTCGCCCGCCGACTGCCCGAAGGCCGCCGCTACGGGGTGGTGGCCGGCACCGACAGGTTCCTGGCGGCGCTTCGCACCTTCAGCTTCGATGACGCCGCACTGAATCTGCTCTCAGAGTTCCTGGATGCGGACACCCTGGGCTACCTGGCCGATTTCCGCTTTCGCGGCGACGTCGACGGCTACCCCGAAGGCGAGCTCTACTTCGCCGGTTCGCCGGTGCTCAGCGTGCACGCCAGCTTCGCCGAGTGCATTGTGCTGGAGACGCTGCTGTTGTCGATCTTCAACCACGACACCGCAATCGCCTCGGCGGCCGCCCGGATGGTCAGCGCGGCCGACGACCGGCCGCTGATCGAGATGGGTTCGCGGCGCACTCACGAGCAGGCCGCCGTCGCGGCCGCCCGCGCCGCCTACCTGGCCGGATTCGCCGGAACGTCGAACCTGGAGGCACACCGCCGCTTCGGTGTGCCGGTGCTGGGCACCAGCGCGCACGCCTTCACCCTGCTGCACACCGGCGCCGACGGCGAATTGGCGGCGTTCCGCGCCCAGGTCGCCGCCCAAGGCGTCGACACCACGCTGCTGGTCGATACCTACGACGTCACCACCGGTGTGGCCAATGCCGTGGAGGCGGCCGGGCCGGGGCTCGGCGCGGTGCGCATCGACTCCGGTGAGCTGGCGGTGTTGGCTCATCAGGTCCGCGACCAGCTGGACCGGCTGGGCGCCACCGCCACCAAGATCGTGGTCTCCGGGGACCTCGACGAATACGGCATCGCCGCGCTGCGGGCCGCCCCGGTGGACAGCTACGGCGTCGGCACGGCGCTGGTGACCGGATCGGGCGCACCGGCGGCCGGCTTCGTCTACAAGCTGGTCGAGGTCGACGGCGTGCCGGTGCACAAGCGCAGCGCCGCCAAGACGTCGGCGGGCGGGCGCAAGCAGGCGCTGCGGGTGTCGCGGCGCAGCGGCACCATCGTTGAGGAGGTGATCTACCCGGCCGGGCGCCCGCCGCAGGTGGACGGGCCGGACCGCGTGCTGACCGTTGCACTGGTCCGCGGCGGCGATGTGGTGGTTACGACCGGGCCCGATGCCCTGGCCGCGGCGCGGGATCGCGTCGCTTCCGGACTGCGCAGCCTGCCGTGGGAGGGATTGAAGCTGGCGCACGGCGAGCCGGCGATCCCGACCCGGCTGATTCCGGGTGACCCCGGACCGTCGGCCTAACGGCCGTTGCGTTCGCGGTGCTTGCACCCGGGCCAGCAACAGGGGCGCCGCTTGCCCTCCTCCAGCTCCTCGCGGGTGCGGCGAATACGCCGCTCGCGGGTGACCTGCTGCTTGGCGTCTTCGACCCAGCAGATGAACTCGTTGCGCGCCAACGGGGTAATGCTCTGCCACGCCTCCAACGCGGTCGGGCTGACAAGCAACCCGTCGCGCAGGTCGGCAGGCAACTCGTGTACCGCTCCGCCGGGCAACCGCTGGCTGGTCATCGCCCCAGGGTAACGGGAATCGGACCGAAAACGGGTGGGGCCGAGGGCGGCGGTGTCGCTACCGTCCTCGGCAGGAAGCCCGATCCGACGGCATTCAGCCGCCGCGACGCGGGCTACCGTGTGCACACCATGGCTGACCCATCCGTACCCGAGTTGCTCGCGACCGCGGTAGCCGCCCTGGGCGGCAGCGAGCGCGACGGCCAGGTGCGCATGGCCGAGGCGGTGGCGCGGGCCTTCGAGGTCGGCGAGCACCTGGCGGTGCAGGCCGGCACCGGCACCGGAAAGTCGCTGGCCTATCTGGTTCCGGCGATCGCGCGGGCGGTCACCGACGATCACCCTGTGGTGGTGTCGACGGCGACCATCGCCCTGCAACGCCAGCTGGTCGACCGCGACCTGCCGCGGCTGGCCGATGCCCTGGCGGACGTGCTCCCCCGGCGCCCCACCTTCGCGCTACTCAAGGGGCGACGCAATTACCTGTGCCTGAACAAGATCCACAGCGGGTCGGCCGATGATTCCGACGAGGCGCCGCAGGAGGAACTGTTCGAACCGTTGGCCGCCAGCGCCCTGGGCCGAGACGTGCAGCGGCTCACCGCCTGGGCGCAGGACACCGACTCCGGCGACCGCGATGACCTCAAACCCGGTGTGCCCGAACGATCCTGGTCTCAGGTCAGCGTGTCGGCGCGAGAATGTGTGGGCGCTGCCCGCTGTCAGTTCGGCACCGACTGCTTCGCCGAGCGGGCCCGCGCCGTCGCCGCCGAGGCCGATGTCGTCGTCACCAACCACGCCCTGCTGGCCATCGATGCCATCTCCGAGACCAACGTGTTGCCCGAGCACGAACTGCTGGTGGTCGACGAGGCACATGAGCTGGTGGACCGGGTGACGTCGGTGGCCACCGGTGAACTGACCGCGGCCGCGCTCAGTGTCGCGGTGCGCCGAATCACCCGGCTGGTCTCCCCCGAACTGGTACAACGCCTCGACGCCGCGTCCCTGACGTTCGGCTCGGCGATTCACGACGGCACGCCGGGGCGGATGGATCACCTCGACGACGAGCTGGCGACGTATCTTGCCGCGCTGCGCGATGCCGCCGGCGCGGTGCGCTCGGCGATCGACACCGCGCCGTCGGATCCCAAGGCCGCAGCCGCCCGCAAAGAGGCGGTCGCCGCACTGTCCGAGATCGCCGACACCGCCGCGCGGATCCTGACCTCGTTCGAACCGGTCATCTCCGAGCGCTCCGACGTGGTGTGGCTCAGCCAC
The DNA here is from genome assembly GCF_002086285.1 of Mycolicibacter kumamotonensis. Classification (GTDB taxonomy): domain Bacteria; phylum Actinomycetota; class Actinomycetes; order Mycobacteriales; family Mycobacteriaceae; genus Mycobacterium; species Mycobacterium kumamotonense. The sequence continues at coordinate 4,333 of NZ_MVHU01000067.1, forward strand.
GAAGACAACCGGGGGTCGGTGCGCGCGGTGCTGCGGGTGGCGCCGCTGTCGGTGGCCGGTCTGTTGCGCGACCGGCTGTTCGCCCGCGCGACGACGGTGCTGACCTCGGCGACGCTGACCGTCGGCGGCACCTTCGATGCGATGGCCGGCGCCTGGGGGCTGACCGGCGGCTCGGAGTCCGGCGATGCGCATTGGCGTGGGCTGGATGTCGGTTCGCCGTTCGCTCACGCCAAAGCCGGCATTCTCTACGTGGCCGCGCACCTGCCGGCGCCCGGGCGCGACGGCACCGGCACGGATGCGCAGCTCGACGAGATCGCCGAGCTGGTCACGGCGGCCGGCGGGCGCACCCTGGGCCTGTTCTCCTCGATGCGGGCGGCACGGGCCGCGGCCGAGGCGATGCGGGAGCGGCTGGACACCCCGGTGCTGTGCCAGGGCGACGACACCACCGGCGCGCTGGTCGAGCAGTTCGCCGCCGACGCCGCCACGTCGCTGTTCGGCACCTTGTCGCTGTGGCAGGGCGTCGACGTGCCGGGCCCGTCGCTGTCCCTGGTACTCATCGACCGCATCCCGTTCCCGCGGCCCGACGACCCGCTGCTGACCGCCCGGCAGCGTGCGGTCAGCACCCGCGGCGGCAACGGTTTCATGGCGGTCGCCGCCAACCACGCCGCGCTGTTGCTGGCCCAGGGTGCGGGCCGGTTGCTGCGCAGCGTGGACGACCGGGGCGTCGTGGCGGTGCTCGACTCGCGGATGGCGACCGCGCGCTACGCCGGATATCTGCGGGCGTCGCTGCCGCCGTTCTGGGCCACGACCGACACCGCCAAGGTCCGTCTGGCGCTGAAGCGGCTACGCGACGGCTGAGCGCACTATCGTGATCTTTCATGCGACCTGGCCACCGACGCCACCGTGCTTGTGCGGCGGCCTGCATATTGGTGCTGCTGTTGAGCGGGTGCGCCCGGATGCTGGACGGCACACCGGTTTCGATCTTCGCCGACCCGTTCCGGGTGGGTGGCCTGCAGGCGGTCGACGGGCCCACCGGGCTGCGGCCCGACGCCCCGCCACCGAGCCGCGAGGTCGAGGGCACCGACGGTGGTCGCATCGACCAGCTCGCCGCCCAGTCGGTCAGTGACCTCGAGGCGTTCTGGGCGGTCAGTTATCCCAACACCTTCGACGGCGACTTCGAGCCGGTGAAAACCCTGTACTCCTGGGATCCCGGCCAGCTGCGCGGAACGTTCTGCCAGAGCAGGACTTTCCTGTTGGTCAACGCGGCCTACTGCTACCTGGATGACACCCTCGGGTGGGATCGTCGGCTGTTGTTGCCGGCGCTGCGCAGCGCCTACGGTGACATGGCGATCACCATGGTGCTCGCCCATGAGTACGGCCACGCGATCGCTCGGGCGGCCGGGATCACCAAACGACGTCAGACACCGACGCTGGTGGCAGAGCAGCAGGCGGACTGTCTGGCCGGTGTCTACCTGCGGTGGGTGGCCCAAGGCGACTCGCCCCGCTTCACGCTCAGCACCGGTGACGGGTTGAACGGTGTGTTGGCCGCGATGCTGGCGCTGCGCGACCCGCTGCTGAACCCGGGCGAGACGGTCGGCAGCAACGAGCACGGCTCGGCGTTCGAACGGATCTCGGCGTTCCAGTTCGGGTTCACCGACGGCGCGGGGTCCTGCAAAGCCATCGACGACAAGGAGATCGAGCAGCGCCGCGGCGACTTGCCGGTACAGCTGCAGCAGAACGAGACCGGTGAGGTGCCCGTCAGCGAGGGCTCGGTGCGGCTCATCGTCGACGCGATGAATATCGCCTTCACCCCGGCCGAGCCACCGCAACTGACGTTCGACACCGCCTCCGCGTCATCGTGCGCGAATGCCCGCCCCAGCCCGCCGGCCTCGTACTGCCCCGCGACCAACACCATCGCCGTCGACCTGCCGGCCCTGCAGACCATGGGCACTCCCAGCAAGGACCAGAAGTTGGCGACGCTGTCCGGTGACAACACCGCCTATTCGGTGCTGATGTCGCGGTACCTGCAGGCGGTGCAGGTCGAGCACGGCGGTCTGGTGCTCGACAACGCCGCGGCCGCGCTGCGCACCGCGTGCCTGACCGGGGTGGCGACCACCCGGCTCTCCCAGGGGGTCACCACCTCCGACGGCGGCATCATCGCGTTGACCGCGGGTGATCTGGACGAAGCCGTGGCGGGGCTGCTCACCAACGGCCTGGCCGCCGGGGACGTCAACGGGGAATCGGTGCCCGCCGGTTTCTCGCGTATCGACGCCTACCGCACCGGGGTACTCGGCGATTTCGACCGCTGCCTGACCCGCTTCCCCTGAGAGTCGCCACCATCTGAGGTTCGCTAGGGCGGCGCAGAGCGAAAAGCGGCCTGCTTGGACGTAGTTGCTTCTGACCGTTTACTGCCAGCCCGCTTGGTGGAAAAATCACCTCACACCAGGCACGCCTCAGCATCACGTGCGGCCCTGGGCGGAGGTGCGAGATGACGTCACGTCGAAGCCGAAAGGCCGACAGCAAGCGCTCGCAACATCGTCGACACAAGGCCCGCGCAGTCGCTGGAATATTCGCCGCAGTCGGGCTCGCCCCGATGCTGACCGCGCCCCGGGCGGCAGCGGACCTCGACTGGTGGTTCGATCTGTTCGGCTCTCTCGACGCACCCACGACAGCCGTCGACTCGACGCAGGACTGGGGAGATCTGAGCGCCTGGCTGGATTCGATCGCCTGGGCTGACCCGACTTCCTGGGCCATCAACACCGCACCCGAGGCCGCGCTCGGCACCGCCCTCGACGGTGGATGGTTCGAGCAGTACGTCTACGCCCCGATCCACGGGGCGATCGACGACTGGATCAACAGCCCCGAGGGGATTCAGGTCGCCGACTGGGTCAACACCTGGTCCGGCCAGTTCCTCATCGGCGACGGCGCCGCCGGAACCGCTGAGCATCCCGACGGCGGCGACGGCGGCTTGCTGTTCGGAGACGGGGGCGACGGCTACTACGGCGGCAACGGCGGCAATGCCGGCTGGCTGATCGGCAACGGCGGCAACGCCGGCGGCCCGGGTCCCTCGACGGAGATCAGCGCGGTCGAATACCTGGCTCCGATCAACGGAACACCGGGACAGGCGGGCAATGCCGCGTTCCTGTTCGGCAACGGGGGCAACGGCGGCGACGGCACAGACGGAATCGGCGGGGGCAATGGCGGCGCCGGCGGGGCCGGCGGGGCCGGCGGGTTCTTCTGGGGCAACGGCGGAAACGGCGGAAACGGCGGGGATGCCACGGACGCGGGATGGGGC
>NZ_MVHU01000068.1 GCF_002086285.1 Mycolicibacter kumamotonensis
CCAACAACGGCTCCCACGACGCCGCATCAAACAACGTCTCCCACGACGAAGCCTGACCCAAATCCCCCAGCGCCCCAGCCAAATCCGACCCAAGAAGATCAACAACCCAATCCAACTCATCAGCATGCGCCACCGGAGCCACCGACACCGGCGCCACCCCAAACGCCAAAAACGCCCCAACCGCACTACCGGCAGCGACCGCCCGGCTACGCCGTCGGCCGACCGCGCCGGTGAAACCACGACGCCCTGTGCGGTGCTGCTTACCAGTCATGTGGGACTCCCTATTCTGCAACGAACCCATGTCAGTCATGTTGTGTCGGATCAAGTTTCGGTGTTATCAGCGCTGAGGTCTCAACGCCGCTGGTGGAAAATCAGGTTGTCGGTTCAGGCCGCGCCGATCGGCAATTCGGCGCTGACACCCGCCGGTGGACGTGGCATCATTGGCGAACCCATTGGCGACGGCGCGGCCGTCAACGGATTCCCAGGAGGCACTGGTAATGATTACCGGAATCGATTCGGCCACAACGGATTCGGGTGCACTATGAGCGCGCACATGCCGCGGCAACTCGACCATTTGACCGACGAGCTCCGCGCGGTTCCGCCGCCGCCGCTGCCGGTCTTCCCGGAGCCGTACAGTGTGCGTTTCGCAGACCCGGCCGGTGACGCCGAGATGATCTCCGAGTGGATGAACCGGCCGCACCTGGCCGCAACCTGGAGCTACGACTACCCGGCCGACGAATGGCGCCGCCACCTGGAGATCCAGTTCGAGGGCGGCTACTCGCGCCCCTACGTCTTCAGCATCGACGGCCGGCCCATGGGTTACATGGAGTTGTTCCGCGCCGCACAAGACGACGTCTCCACCGTTTACGACGCGCATCCCTACGACGTCGGATTGCACGCCGCCATCGCCGATCTCGACATGGTCGAGCACGGACACGGCGCGATCATGTTCCGCGGGTTCGTGCAAAGCGTGTTCGAGATCGAACCGCAGTGCCGGCGGATCATCGGAGACGCCCATGCCGGCGCCGGCTCGTACGGGCGCCGGTTCTGGGAGCGACGCGGCGGGGTGTTCCTCGGCGAGCACTACATGGCGAAGTGGGATCAGCGCATCGCGCTGTTCGCGTGGCCGCGAACCCCCGAGGATGTCCCGGAGGTTCGCGGCGCGCCCTGACGCCGGCCGGCGGCGGCGGATCATCATCCGACGCCGCCCTTGCCGCCGGTGCCGCCGGTGCCACCGGTGCCGCCGGTGCGGCTGCCGCTGCCGGAGGGGTTGCCGCCGGTGTTGCCGGGGTTACCGTCGGCACCGACAATGCCGCCGCCGCTGGTGCCGCCGGTGCCGCCGGCGCCGCCGGTGCCACCCTTGCCGCCGATGTAGCCGCCGCCGCCGGTGCCGCCGGCGCCGCCCTTGCCGCCGGTACCGCCCTGGCCGGCAGTGCCGCCGTTGCCGTTGGTGCCGTTGGCGCCCGCCGTACCGGCCGTGCCGGTGGCGTTGTTCTGAGCACCGGCCGCACCACCCTGGCCGCCGGCCCCGCCGTTGCCGCCGTTGCCGCCGACACCACCGTCACCGCCCTGACCGCCGGGGACCGCGGTGCTGCTGCCGGTGGCACCGACCCCGCCGGTACCGCCCTTGCCGCCGTTACCGCCGGTGCCGCCGTTCCCGCCGGTGCCACCGCTGCCGGAGTTGCCGGACTGGGTGCCGCTGGCGCCACCGGCGCCGCCGGCGCCGCCCGCACCGGCGTTGCCGCCGGTCGCGCCCGCACCGCCGGTGCCGCCCTGGTTTCCGGTTCCCGCCGTGCCGGTGGTTCCGGTGGAACCGGTGGAGGTTTGGGTGAAGCCGTTGCCGCCGAGACCACCGTTACCGCCCCGGCCGCCGTCGCCGTTGAGCGCGGCGCTGCCGCCGGCGCCGCCGGCGCCGCCCTGCTGGCCGTTCGGTGACGCCGCGGTGCCGTTGGCGCCGGCAGCACCGTTGCCGCCGTTGCCGCCCTTGCCCGCGGCACCGGCTGCGCCGTCGGAGCCGTTAGCCGCCTGCGCGGAGTGGTCGCCGCTCCAGCCGCCGGTCCCGCCGACACCCGCCGCGCCGGCGACGCTGGAGCTGTCGCCGCCGTTTCCGCCGGCACCGGCGACCGGGCCGCCGGTGATGGCCAGGGTGCCACCGTTACCGCCATTGCCACCGTTGCCGGCGTTGCCGCCGTTGCCGCCGTCGGCGCCCGCGCCGCCGATGCCGCTGGCGCCCGCGGTGCCGTTGACGGCGCTGCCGCCGGCACCGCCGCCGCCACCGCTACCGCCGACACCACCGTTGCCGGCGATGCCGGTGGCGTCGCCACCGTCGCCGCCCGCGGCACCGCTACCCGCGGCCGCATTGGCACCGGTCGTACCGTTGGCCGCGCTGCCGCCGTGACCGCCGACGCCGCCCTTACCGCCGTTACCGCCGGCACCGCCGTTGCCGGAGGTGGAGCCGCCGGCGCCGCCGGTACCGCCGGCACCGCCGTTACCGCCGTTGACACCGTTGGTGCCGTCGCCGGAGGCCAACGTCGTGCCGTTGGTGCCGGCCGCGCCCGCACCGCCGTCGCCGCCGCGGCCACCGTTGCCGACCGCGCCGGCCGCGCCGGCGTTACCGCCGTTGCCGCCGGACTGCGCGACTCCGTCACCGAGCATCACGCCGTTGCCGCCGCTGCCACCGTTGCCGCCGTGACCGGTCGCGGCGTTGCCGTTGGCGCCGGTCGCGCCGCTGGCCGCGATCAGGCCGTTGGCCCCGACACCGCCGTGACCGCCGACGCCGCCGCTACCCGCGTAGCCACCGCTGCCGCCGTCGCCGCCGTCACCGGCGATGTGCCCGGCGCCGCCGCCGGCGCCGTTACCGCCGTTGCCGCCGCGGCCGGCGTCACCGCCGGCACCACCAGCGCCGCCCTGGCCACCGATGCCCGCGGCGCCCTGCGTGCCGTTGGTGGCAGTGCCGCCGAGGGCGCCCGCGCCGCCGTGACCACCGGCGCCGCCGTTGCCGCTGATGCCCGCATTGGTGCCGTCCTGGCCGGCTGCGCCGCTGCCGGCGAGCGCGTTCTGCCCGTCGACGCCGTTGGCGACGCCACCGATGCCGCCGGTACCGCCCCAGCCGCCTCGTCCGCCGGCGCCGCCGTTACCGGCGATGCTGCCGCCGGCGCCACCGACGCCACCGTTGCCACCCGTGCCACCGTCGGCACCGTCGGTGCCGTTGCCGGCGCCGTCGATGATGCCGTTGGCGCCGGTGGCGCCGTTACCGCCGTTGCCGCCCGCGCCGCCATTGCCGATGATGCCGGCCGCGCCGCCCTGGCCGCCGTGACCACCGGCCTGCGACGAGCCGTCGGCCAGGATCTGGCCCGCGCCGCCGTTGCCGGCGTCGCCGCCGTTGCCGCCGGTGCCGAGCAGACCGTCAGTTCCGTTGGCCGCCTGGCCGTCCTGGCCCATGCCGCCCTGGCCGCCGGCACCGGCCAAGCCGAGCCGGTCACCGCCCTGGCCACCGTCACCGCCGTTGCCGGCCACGGCGTTGACTCCGCCGCCACCACCGGTACCGCCGTTGCCGCCGTTGCCCGCATTGCCGGCGTTACCACCGTTGCCGCCGACGCCTGCGGTGCCGTTGACGGCGTCGCCGCCGCGGCCACCGTTCGCGCCGTCGGCCGAGTCGCCTCCGGCGCCACCGTTGCCGCCGTCACCGCCGTTGACGCCCACCGCGCCGTTGCCGCCGTTGCCGCCGGAACCGCCGTTGCCGCCGTTACCGCCCGCGCCGCCGTTACCGGAGAGGGTGCCGCCGGCACCGCCGTCGCCGCCCCGGCCGGCTGCCGCGCCCGAGCCGCCGTCGGTGCCGTTGCCGTCGCCGCCGGTGACTCCCGCCGCGCCGTCGGCACCGTGACCGCCGTTACCTCCCGCGCCGCCGTTGCCGACGTTGCCGCCGGCGCCACCGTTGCCGCCGCGGCCGCCGATCTGGCCGGTGCCGACCTGCCCGTTGCCGCCGTTGCCACCGGCACCGCCGTTGCCGCCGTGCGCGGCCGCCGCGCCGTCGGCGCCGTCTGCTCGCTGGGTGACGCCGTCACCGTTCAGGCCGCCCGTGCCGCCGGTTCCGGCCACGCCGATGTTGCCGCCGGCACCACCGTTACCACCGGTTCCGGCCACCGGGTTGACGCCGCCACCGGCGCCGTTTCCGCCGCGGCCGCCGTCGGCACCGGTCCCGGCGTTACCGCCGCGACCGCCGACCGTGCCCAGACCGTTGGTGCCCGCGGTGCCGTTGGTCGCGGTGCCGCCCGCACCGCCGTTACCACCGTTACCGCCGTTGCCGCCGGACCCGCCGTTACCGCCCGCGGCGCCGTCGCTGCCGACGCCGCCGGTGCCGGCCACCGCGTCGAACCCGGCCTTGCCCTGGGCCCCGTTGCCGCCGTTGCCACCGGTGCCCGCCGCGCCGGCGCCACCGCCCGCACCGCCGTTGCCGGCGATCGAGCCGCCCTTGCCGCCCGCACCGCCGTCGCCGCCGTCGCCACCGGACTGACCGTCCTGACCGTGCACCTGCCCCAGCGTCGTGCCGTTGGCGCCGTTGCCACCGATGCTGCCGGCACCGCCGGCACCACCGGCGCCGCCGTTGCCGTAGGTTCCGGCGTCACCGCCAGCCCCGCCCGCGCCACCGGCCTGGGGGCTGCCGTCGGCCAGCACCGAACCGTTGCCGCCACGGCCACCGGCACCACCGTTGCCGCCGGTACCGGCGCCGCCGTTGCCGCCGTTGACGGCCTGCTGGCCGTCGCCGCTCAGACCGCCCTGACCGCCGTATCCGATCCCGCCCCGGTCGCCGCCGGCGCCACCGTCACCGCCGTTGCCGGCCACCGCGTTCGCGCCGCCGCCGGCGCCGTTGGCACCGGTGCCGCCGTTGCCCGCGTTGCCCGCGGCGCCGCCCTGACCGCCGGCGCCACCGGCACCGACCGCACCGTCGTTGCCGACCGTGGCGATGCCGCCGAGGCCGCCGTTACCGCCGTTACCGCCCAAACCGCCGGTTCCACCGCTGCCGCCGTCGCCGCCGTCACCGCCGTCGAGTCCGCTGCCGGACGGCACCGCCAGCGCATTGGCGCCGTTGGCGCCGTGGCCACCGCGGCCACCCGCACCGCCGGCACCACCGGCCCCGCCGGCCCCGGCGTCACCGGACTCGCTGCCGCCGTCGCCGCCCCGGCCGCCGTTACCACCCAGGCCGCCGAAGCCACCGTCGGTGCCGTCGGTGCCGTTGCCGTTTCCATCGACGACCCCGTCGACACCGGCCAGGCCGGTGGACCCGACCCCGCCGTTACCGCCCGCACCGCCGATACCGATCGGCCCGGCCGCGCCGCCGTTGCCGCCGTCACCACCGGCCTGCGGCGTGCCGTCGGCCTGCACGAGGCCGGTGCCGCCGGTACCACCCGCGCCGCCGTTGCCGCCGGTGCCCGCCGCACCCGCCGCGCCGCTGTCGGCCTGTTCGGTGTGGCTGGCGTTCCAGCCGCCCTCACCGGCGTTGGCGCCCGCCTGGCCACGGACACCGCCCTGGCCGCCGTCGCCGCCGTCACCCGCCTTGGCGCCGCTCCCGCCGCCGGCGCCCTGGCCGCCGTTGCCGCCGTTGCCGGCATTGCCGGCGTCGCCGGCGTTGCCGCCGAGCCCGCCGAGCCCTTCGGCGCCGGTCGCGCCGTTGGTGGCAGATCCGCCCGCACCGCCGTTGCCGCCCTGGCCGCCGTCGCCGCCGTTGCCGCCATTGCCGGCGTTGCCGCCGTCGCCGCCGTCGAGGCCACTGCCCGCGGCCGCGTCCGCGCCGTTGGTGCCGTCGGCGCCGTTGCCGCCGTGCCCGCCGTGCCCGGCCGCGCCGCCGTTACCGCCGGCCCCGCCGTCGCCGGAGGTGGTACCGCCCGCGCCGCCCTGACCACCCTGGCCGCCCTGACCACCGGTGGCACCATCGGTGCCGTTGCCGTCGACGTCGGTGCTGCCGTCCACGGTCGCACCGGCGCCGCCGGCACCACCGGCACCACCGTTACCGACCGCCGCCGCGTCACCGCCCGCACCGCCGGCGCCGCCGCCCTGGCCGGTGTTGAGGCCGCTGATCAGGCCCTCGCCGGCACCACCCTGGCCGCCGGCGCCGCCATCGCTGCCCGATCCGGCGCTGCCCGCCGCGCCCGCGGCTCCGGTCGCCGTGCCACTACCGCCGAGACCCACGATGCCCGCGGCGCCGCCGTCGGCTCCGGCACCACCGGCGCCACCGGCACCGGCATTGGTGCCGCCGCCACCGCCGAGGCCCGCACCGCCTGCGCCCGCCGCACCGGCATCGCCGCCATCGCCCGCGTTACCGCCGGCGCCACCGGTGCCGACGGTGGCGTCACCACCCTGGCCGCCCTGGCCGCCCTGACCACCAGCGCCGGCGTTGCCGCCGTTGCCGCCATCGGTGTCGGCGAGGGTCGCGTCGGCGCCCGCGCCACCGGCGCCACCCCTACCGCCGGCACCGCCGTTGCCGCCGACACCACCGTCACCGGAGGTGCTACCACCGGCGCCGCCCTGGCCGCCCGCGCCACCGGCGCCGCCGACCGCGCCATCGGTGCCGTTGCCGTCACCGCCGGTGATGCCGTCCACGGTCGCGCCGACGCCGCCGTTGCCGCCGGCACCGCCGGTGCCGACCTCCGCGGCGTCTCCGCCCTGGCCACCGGCACCGCCAGCCTGCCCGGTCAGGCCGTCACTGGCCAGACCCTCACCGTCGCCACCGGCACCGCCCGCGCCGCCATCGCTGCCGGCACCGACGTTGCCCGCCGCACCGGCGGCACCGCCGTCGGTTCCGGCCCCGGCCGCACCGGCCGCACCGCCGAGGCCACCGTTACCGCCGGTGCCACCCGCGCCGGCCGCGTCGAAGCCGCCGCCGCCGAGGCCCTTGCCGCCGGCCGCGGCCTGGCCCGCGTCGCCACCGTTGCCCGCCGCGCCACCGGCGCCGCCGATGCCGTTGCCGGCGCTGATACCACCGGCACCGCCGTCGCCACCGATACCACCGGCGCCGGCGTCGCCGCCGTTACCACCGGTGCCACCGGCGACCGTCGCGTCTGCTGCAGCGCCACCGTTTCCGCCGGTGCCGCCGGTCCCACCGGCACCGCCTACGCCGCCGGTGCCCGAAGTCGTGCCACCGGCGCCACCGGTACCACCGGCACCCCCGTTGCCGCCGGTGCCACCGGCGGTGCCATCGCCATTGGCATCGGTCTCGCCGTCCACACCGGTTGCGCCCTGGCCGCCGGCGCCGCCGTTACCACCGTTGCCGGTCGCGTTGCCGGCATCACCACCGTCGCCACCGCGGCCACCGGCCTGCACCGTGCCATCCGCGAGGACTTCCCCGTTGCCACCAACACCACCATCGCCACCGTTGCCCACGGCGCCGTCCACACCAGCTGCACCCGACGCCGCCTGCCCCACACCACTGGAACCACCCGCACCCCCGGCACCACCAGAACCCGCAGTCGACCCCGCCGCACTACCACCCCTACCGCCGGCACCAGCCGCCGCCCCGGTACCACCACCCGCACCAGC
>NZ_MVHU01000069.1 GCF_002086285.1 Mycolicibacter kumamotonensis
CGTCGACGGGCGAGCCCGCAACCGCCGGATCGGAGGTCGCCTGAAAATCACCGATCCACAGGTCTTGACAATATCTCTGCGGATAGGGAGTTATGAGTTCAGTAGGGAAGAAGATCATCTCCAGCGGCGCGAAAATGTTTGCCGTGTTGGGCATGTTCATCGCCAGCAGCTTGGCCGGTGTCCCTGGCCTCGTGCACGCCGGGCCGCCGGGAACCGATGACCCGCACACGCCGAATCCGGAGTTCAACTACTGCCCCGGAGGAGGTTCTGGGGGCCCCGGATCGTACTGGTGCGACGGCGAGCCGTACCCGGACGGCTCGTTCTGGCATATGTTCAAACAGGCTCACACCTGGCACGCATACTGCGTCACCGACAAGGGCAACCCGTTGCCACCGCCGGCGCCGCCGGGCGGGTGTGAGGGTGCGGTGTGACGACAGTCACCGACTGCGCAGGACAGCCGCGGGGCTAGCTGCGATGGGGCTGTTGCTCGCCATGCCGATAGGCGTGGCCGCCGCCCGAGCAGTCTGATCCTGGCCGGAACCTCCCCGCCGCGGGCACACTGGAGTGTGGCCGGCCGGAAGGGGTTAGTGATGGGCAACGACGGTGCCTTCGGATTCGACGCCGAGGACCTGGACCGGGTGATCCGAGAGGCGAGCGAAGGGCTGCGCGCGGCGTTCGACCGTTTCGCCGGAGGGTTCACCTCCGGCAACCGTGGGGGGTGGGGCGCGATCTTCGCCGACCTGGCTCAGGCGGCGCGCTCGGGGCCGCCGACCACTGGCGAGACCGGTGACGGGGTGTGGGCCATCTACACCGTCGGCGAGGACGGAGCGGCCCGGGTCGAGCAGGTGTACGCCACCGAGATCGAGGCCCTGCGTGCCAGCCAGCGCAACCCAGATCCCAAACGAAAAGTACGGTTTTTGCCGTATGGAATTGCCGTCGGTGTGCTTGACGACAGTACTGAGGAAACCGAGTGAGATAGGCCGCCGACAGGCGGGGCTCGCTTGGTTTGACAGCGTTCCGAGGTGGGTTACATTGCCACCGTGCCCGAGATGAACCGCCGCCACGCCATGCTGATGCTGGGTGCCGGGGCGCTGGCCGCCGCCGCCCCGAATCCGTTGGCCAGAGCCGTTCCTGCGCCTCCCCGAGCGCCCGGGGACCCGTCGCAGCCACCGTCCGGCCCCGCCGATCCCGCGGCTCCGACCGCGGCAGCCAAGCCCGGCGGCTACATCTGGCATGACGAGTTCGACGGCCCGGCCGGTTCCGCCCCGGACCGGTCGAAGTGGACGATCTCCAATCACCGCACGCCGATCCGTCGTCCGGTCGGCTGGGACCGGCCCGAGTACTTCTACCAATATCGCGACAGCCGTCAGAACGTCTTTCTGGACGGCAAATCCAATCTCGTCATCCGTGCCACCCGCGACGGCAACACGTACTTCGGTGGTCTGGTGCACGGCAACTGGCGCGGCGGCATCGGCACCACCTGGGAAGCCCGCATCAAGTTGAACTGCCAGACCGCGGGCTGCTGGCCCGGATGGTGGCTGTCCAACGACGACCCGGGCCGTGAAGGCGAGATCGACCTGATGGAGTGGTACGGCAACGGCGAATGGCCGTCCGGCACCACCGTGCATGCCAACCCGTTCGGCACCGCGTTCGAAACGTTCGCCCTCCCGGTCGACGGCAACTGGCACAACTGGCGGGTCACCTGGAACCAGAGCGGCATGTACTTCTGGCAGGACTACGTCGACGGGATGGAGCCCTACTTTTCCGTCCCGGCCGTCGGCATCGAAGACGTGGAGGAACCGGTGCGGGTCTGGCCGTTCAACGATCCCGGTTACACGGTCTTCCCGATCCTGAACCTCGCCGTCGGTGGTTCCGGGGGCGGGGATGCCCGCCAGGGGTCCTACCCGGCCGACATGCTGATCGACTGGGTGCGGGTCTTCTAGCAGCGGCTAGCTCTCCGATTTGCGTTGCGGCCCTGAGTCGTAAGGCTGCGGAGCGTTCGTCGGCAGCACACCGCCCAGCGCGGCCGCGGCCAGCCGCCGGGCGTGTTCCTCGGTGAGTGGGCAATGCCCGGTCATGCGGCGAAAGATCAACGGCCCGAACAACAAATCGATGACGTCGTCGATCGCTGCGTCGGCATCGATGTCGCCGCGGGCGATTCCCCGTTGCCACAGTTCGGTGATCGCCGCGCGTCGACCGTCGAGGAAGTACTCGCGGAAGTACTCCGCACCTGCCTTGTCGTCGACGCACGCCGCGAGCAATTGGGCGAACACCTGGCCGCGGGCGCTCGCGTAGAACGCCGAGACGCGCACCACCTGTTCGGTGAGATCTCCCACCGCGCTTCCGGTATCCGGCAGCGGCAGATCCTGGGCCATCATCGCCCCGAAAGCCTCGGCTGCCACGGCAGTTCGCGATGGCCAGTGCTTGTAGACGGTGGCCTTGCTGGCCCCGGATCGCGCCGCGATCGCGTCGACCGTGGCGGCGGCGAACCCACCCTCGTCGAGCAGTTCTGCGGTCGCGTCCAAGATGGTCTGGTGGATTCGGTCGCTGCGGGTACCGGTGGGACGGACGAAGCGACGCTCGCCCGCCCCACCGCCGGGCTCAGGCGACATCGTCGAAGTCGGTCGATTGCGAGACGCTGCGCCACTGGGCCAACTCGGCCTGCACGTGGGCCAGCTTGGCCTCCACCGCTGCGATGGTGTCGTTGCCCAGCTGCAGGCGCACCGGGGGCCGCTCGGACTCGACCACGTCGATGATGGCCTCGGCCGCCTTGACCGGGTCCCCGGGCTGGTCGTGGTTGCGCTCGCCGGCCGTGATGCGCATCTGGCCCGCCGGACCGTCGGCGTAATCGTCGATCCGGTTCTGTTGGATCTGCAGGCTGGACGAGTCGAGGAAGTCGGTGCGGAAATAGCCGGGCTCCACCACCATCACGTGGACCCCGAGTGGTTTCAGCTCGGCGTGCAGTGCCTCCGAGAGCGCCTCGACGGCGAACTTGGTCGAGGCGTAAACACCCCAGCCGGGCGAGCTGACGAACCCGCCCACCGAGGAGATGTTGACGATTGCGCCGGACCGCTGCGCCCGCAGCACCGGTGCGACCGCGCGCGTGACGGTCAACAGGCCGAACACGTTGGTGTCGTAGACGGCACGCACCTCGGCGTCGGTGGCCTCCTCGACCGCGCCGAGCAGCCCGCGGCCGGCGTTGTTGACCAGCACGTCGATTCGGCCGAAGCGCTCCACCGCCGCCCGCACGGCCTGACGAGCCTGCTCCTCATCGGTGACGTCCAGCGCTACGGCGAGCACGTTCTCGTTGTCGCCGAGAGCGTCGGTGACGGTTTCGGCGCGGCGCGCGGTGGCGACCACCTGGTGGCCGCGGTCCAGCAGATCCCGCGCGATCTGCAAGCCGAACCCGCGGGACGCTCCGGTGATGAACCAAACGCTCATGTCTCGCACCTCCGTTAGTGAACTGTACGTTTAGTTTAGATCGCTCGGACGGTCGACGCAAGCATGAATTCCTGTCCAATCCGCTCTGTCGTCGGCGCGCCCCGGCGGTCGATCAATGCGACCATTCGAAGGTGCCCGAGATGAATCGCCGCAGCATGATGTTGACCACGGGAATCGGGATGCTGGCCTCCGCGATGCGGATGCCGCAGGCGTGGGCGCAGCCGACGCCGGCAGGTCCGCTGCCCACCGCCCCGGCCCAGACCTACCTCTTCCACGACGAGTTCGACGGTCCCGCCGGTTCGGCCCCCGATTCGGCGAAGTGGATGGTCGCGCGGGCGCGGGAATCCATGAAGGATCCGACGTTCTGGGAGCGGCCCGAGAACGTCGGGCAATACCGCGACGATCGCCAGAACGTCTTCCTGGACGGCAAGTCCAACCTGGTGCTGCGTGCCGCCAAAGACGGCAACACCTACTACAGCGGCAAGGTCCAGAGCCGGTGGACCGGCGGCATCGGCCACACCTGGGAAGCCCGCATCAAACTCAACTGCCTGACCGCCGGCGCCTGGCCCGCCTGGTGGATGGGCAATGAGGATCGCGGCGAGATCGACGTGCTGGAGTGGTACGGCAACGGCAACTGGCCGTCGGCGACCACCGTCCATACCAAGGCGAACGGGGCCGAGTGGGCGACCCACCAGATCGCGATGGACAGTGCCTGGCACACCTGGCGGTGCCGGTGGGATGAGGACGGCATCCGCTTCTGGCGCGATTACGTCGACGGCGCCGCGCCGTACTTCACCGTTCCGGCGAACTCCATCGCGGACTGGCCGTTCAACGACCCGGGCTACCAAGTGTTTTCGGTGTTGAATCTGGCCGTCGCGGGTTCGGGCGGTGGCGACCCCGGGCCGGGCAGCTACCCGGCGGAGATGCTGGTCGACTGGGTGCGGGTGTTCTAGGCGACGGGGTCGAGCGGAACTAGCCGGCGATCCCCGCCTTGGCCGTTGCCTGCGGTGCGCAAGCTGCTCAAACGTGGAGCCGATGACGGGAATCGAACCCGCGTTCTCAGCTTGGGAAGCTGATGTTCTGCCATTGAACTACATCGGCATTGCTGCGCTAGCAGGCTAGCATCAGCGCTTCGCGGACAGGCACCGACGGCGGCGACTG
Source organism: Mycolicibacter kumamotonensis (assembly GCF_002086285.1). GTDB lineage: Bacteria > Actinomycetota > Actinomycetes > Mycobacteriales > Mycobacteriaceae > Mycobacterium > Mycobacterium kumamotonense. The sequence continues at coordinate 4,603 of NZ_MVHU01000069.1, forward strand.
TGCGGAATTGTTCGCCCAAAGCCGAGATTCGCCACCAAACCGCACAATCGGCGGCCGTGGCGCGCAGCGCATCAGCCCCATCGGGGCGGTCAGCGGATACGCTCGTGCGGTGCTGCTCTCCGATCGCGACCTGCGGGCCGAAATCGCCGCCGGCCGGCTGGGCATCGACCCCTTCGATGACGCCCTGGTACAGCCGTCCAGCGTCGACGTCCGCCTCGACAGCCTGTTCCGGGTGTTCAACAACACCCGCTACACCCACATCGACCCGGCTAAACAGCAGGACGAACTGACGACGCTGTTCGAGCCCGATCCCGGTGAGCCGTTCGTGCTGCACCCCGGCGAGTTTGTGCTGGGCTCCACCCTGGAGTGCTGCACCCTGCCCGAGGACCTGGCCGGCCGCTTGGAGGGGAAGTCGAGCCTGGGCCGGCTCGGTCTGCTGACCCACTCCACCGCGGGGTTCATCGACCCGGGCTTCTCCGGTCACATCACCCTGGAGCTGTCCAACGTGGCGAATCTGCCGATCACGTTGTGGCCGGGAATGAAGATCGGCCAGCTGTGCCTGCTGCGGCTGACAAGTCCGGCGGAGCACCCTTACGGCAGCACGCGAGTAGGGTCGAAATATCAGGGCCAGCGCGGGCCGACGCCGTCCCGCTCGTACCAGAACTTCATCTAGTCCGGTAAGCCCTCGGATGTGACGGCCGCCCGCGGCCGTGATGAAGCCAGTACCGGCTGGCCCTGTCGGGGGTCTGGCCCTCAGCACTGGCCGAATAGCAGCGGGTGGAGGTTTCGGTGGACATCGTTCTCGGGGTGTCAGTGGCGCCCTCGACGGTCCGCATGGTGTTGGTGGAAGGCGAAAGCGCCAACGGAGTCACGGTGGAGCATGACGACTTCGACGTGGGCGCCGGTACCCAAACCGCACCGGAGCGGGTGGTCTCGGCCATCCTGGGCACCCGTGAGGGTGCTCGTGAGGGTGGCTATCAGCTCAGCTCGACCGGGGTGACCTGGACGAATCCCGCCGAGGCCACCGCCTTGCGGGATGCCTTGGTCAGCCACAAGGTCGAGAACGTGATGCTGGTGTCGGCGTTTCTGGCGGCGGCGGCCCTGGCGCAGGCGGTGGGCGGTGCGACCCGCTACGACCGCACGGCTCTGCTGTTCGTCGAACCGGAGGCCGCCACCCTGGCGGTGGTCAACTCCGACGACGGTGCCATCACCGAGATCTACCGGCAACCGCTGTCAAGCGACGATGCCAGCGCCGTCGGCGAGATCGCCGCGATGGCGGCCGGCGCGCAACGGCTGGAGTCCCGCCCCGACGGGCTGTTCGTGGTGGGATCGGGTGGCGTCAACGTCGCCGCGATCAAGCCGGAGCTGGACAAGGCCAGCCCACTGCCGGTCAGCGCACCCGAGGAACCCGACATGGCGCTGGCGCGTGGTGCGGCACTGGCCAGCGCGCACGCCCCGCTGTTCAACTCGTCCACTCGGGCGATGGCGTGGGCGCAGGACCCCGGCACCGGAGCAGTGGACCCGTCGCTGGTCAGTGGCGGCTACGCCTACATCCCGCCCGAGGCGGTGGACTACAACGCCACTTCGGACATCGAGCCGCTGGCCTACAGCGCGGTTCCCGACTTCACCGACAGCGGCTACCTGCCCTCGGGAATCCAGGACGCCGTCGACCAGCCCGAGCTCGTCGACTCCCGGCTGCTGGACTTCAGCACCGGGTTCCAGCAGCGGGAGCGCAAGCCGATGTTGGTCACCGGCGGGGTGGCGGCGCTCAGGTGTGGGTCGACGGCCTCACGTGCGATCAGCAGCCGCATGATCTCGCTGGATCCCTCGAAGATGC
>NZ_MVHU01000006.1 GCF_002086285.1 Mycolicibacter kumamotonensis
AGCATCGGCGTCTCGAAGGTCATCTGGCCCCGCCACATGGTGCCGATCCAGTTGAAGAACTTCAGCCCGGTCGGGATCGCGATCAACAGCGTCGTGAACGAAAAGAACGGGAGAAGGACGGCGCCGGTGGCGAACATGTGATGTGCCCACACCGCCGTCGAGAGCGCAGCGATGGCCAACGTCGCGTAGACCATGGTGGTGTAGCCGAACATGGGCTTGCGGGCGAACACCGGGGTGATCTCGGAGATGATGCCGAAGAACGGTAGCGCGATGATGTACACCTCGGGATGGCCGAAGAACCAGAACAGGTGTTGCCAGAGCAACTCGCCACCGTTGGCGGAGTCGTAGATATGTCCGCCCAGGTGCCGGTCGACGGCCAGGCCCAGCAGGGCCGCGGTCAGCAGCGGGAAGGCCACTATCACCATGATGCTTGTCACCAGGATGTTCCAGGTGAAGATCGGCATCCGGAACATGGTCATCCCGGGGGCGCGCATGCAGACCACGGTGGTGATCATGTTGACTCCACCCAGGATGGTGCCTAGACCGCCGACGGCCAGGCCCAGGATCCACAGGTCTGCTCCGGCGCCCGCTGAGTGCACCGCATTCGAGAGCGGAGTGTAGGCAGTCCAGCCGAAATCCGCCGGGCCTCCTGGGGTGATGAAACCGGCCAGTGCGATCGTCGCACCAAAGATGAACAGCCAGAACGAGAGCGCGTTGAGCCGCGGGAAGGCCACGTCGGGTGCGCCGATCTGCAGCGGCAGCACCAGGTTGGCGAAGCCGAACACGATCGGGGTGGCATAGAACAGCAGCATCGTCGTGCCGTGCATGGTGAATAACTGGTTGTACTGTTCGTTCGACAAGAACGCCAGCCCCGGGGCAGCCAGTTCGACACGGAGAAGCAGCGCCATCAATCCACCGACGACAAAGAAGGTGAAGCAGGCGACCACATACATGGTCCCGATCAGCTTGTGATCGGTCGTCGTGATCAACCGGTAGATGAGATCGCCGCGGGGGCCACGCCGCGCAGGGAATGGCCGGCGGACTTGTAGGCTCCGCAGCGGCGGCGACTCGGTGGTCATCGTCCGTCTCCTCAGTGGGAAATGATCATGGTGTACCGGTGTTGATGCGTGAAGGCCTGGCTGTGCTGCCGCATGCCCGTCGCGATCTGCTCCGATTCGAGAGTGCAGCCGATCGGGGTGGAGCGTCATCACCCAAAGGGTTGTTCACCCGGGTGAGTGGCGTGTGTGTGCCGGCGCACACCGTCATCACGCGTACGAACCTATTGCCTTGGCAATCAACACTTGTCGCCGCTCAGGGTGCGATAGCCGGTTCAGGTCCCCAGCTTCTCGTTAAAGGGGGTGAGGTGTCCTCATCCGTTTGCCCAATTCACCCGGGTGAGAAGGGCGTTAGTGGATACCGGCGCGCTCCTCACCCCTTGGCGACGGCGAGCGCGCCCGGTACCCTGGTGCAGAAATGTTGTGACAGAACGAAGTTGAAACGAGGCGTCACAATCATCATTTTTGCAGACGGTTTTCGCCGGATGCATTGCAACGTTAGGAATCGGGATGGTCGATCATCGCCACGTTGAATGGGACTGCGAAACGCAGCGCATCACGACGTCCCGGCTGGTCTTGCGGCACTGGCAGCTTGACGACGACCTCGCGGCGCGTGCGATATACGGTGCGCCCGAAGTGGCCCGCTGGCTATGCCCGGTTCTGCCACCCATCGCCGACAGCGCCGACATGCGTCGCATCCTGGCGTCGTGGATCGGCGAAAGCGACGCGACCGGGCTGCCGTTGGGACGGTGGGCGATCACCGACAAGGCTTCCGGAGAGGTGATCGGCGGAGTCGCCCTGCTTCCGCTGCCGCCGGGCGGGGCAGACCTGGAAATCGGATGGCAGCTGGTTCCGAAGGCCTGGGGCGGTGGCTACGGTGCCGAAGCCGGGCATGCCGTAGCCCATCAGGCATTCGAAAACCCTGGTATCACCGAGGTCTTCGCGGTCGTGCGGGCGGAAAACCGCCGCGGTGAGGCTACCGCGCGGCGGATCGGCATGGAATGGGTCGGCGAGACCGACAAGTACTATGGCCTCACCCTGCAGGTCTACCGGCTGTTGAAAGCCGATCTCGACCTCTCGGAGCCCGCTTGCGCGCCATGAACCCCCGGCCCGCACGGAACCGCTGTTGACGTGTGTCCCGTGCGGTTCAGCGGGCCGAGATGGACGGCTGCGTGGAGCCGCGGGTGCGCCGTGAATCGTCGCCGCCGGTCGGCGCGGGGACCAGCGTGAGCAGGGTGGCCTCGGGCCGGCAGGCGAACCGCACCGGCGCGAACGGCGAGGTGCCGATTCCGGCCGAGACGTGCAGGCGCATGTGGGCGCCCCATTGCGACGGCCCCTTGACCCGCGAGCGGTCCAGGCCGCAGTTGGTCACCAGCGCGCCGTAGAACGGCACGCACAGCTGGCCGCCGTGGGTGTGGCCGGCCATCACCAGCTGGTAGCCGTCGGCGGCGAAGCGGTCCAGCACGCGCGGCTCCGGGGAATGGGTCAGCCCCAGCCGCAGGGTGGCGGTCGGGTCGGCCGGGCCGGCGATGGTGTCGTAGCGGTCCCGTTCGATGTGCGGGTCGTCGACGCCGGCCGCGGCGATCCGCTGGCCGGCCAACTCGAATTCGCGACGGTTGTGGGTCAGGTCCAGCCAGCCTCGCTCGGTGAACGCCGCCCGCAGGTCCTGCCATGGCAGCGGGGTGCCGTAGACGCGATGTGTCGGCTTGGTCAGGTACTTCGCCGGGTTCTTCAGCCGCGGCCCGAAGTAGTCGTTGCTGCCGAAGACGAACACCCCCGGCACCGACAGCAGATCACCCAAGGCCTGCACCACGGCCGGCACCGCCTTCGGGTGGGCCAGGTTGTCGCCGGTGTTGACCACCAGGTCGGGTTCCAGGCGGACCAGGTCGCGCAGCCAGGCCTGTTTGCGGCGCTGGCCGGGCCGCATGTGGATGTCGCTGATGTGCAGCACCCGCAGCGGCGACGAGCCCGGCGTCAGCACCGGCATCGTCGCCTCCCGCACCACGAAGGCGTTGCGTTCGACGATCGCGCCGTAGGCCACGAGGGCCGCCGGGCCGAGCGCAGCCGATGCGGCGACAAGGGACCGGGTCAGAGCGGGTGATGCAGCCATGGGCTTCACACTACTGCGCCGCAGCAGGCGACCCGCGGTTACGGCGGCAACGGCTGCCCCGGCGCGGGCGGCGGCAGCAGCGGAATGGTGATCGGCGGCAGCCCCGGAATCTCCACCACGGTCGAGCCCACCGGTCCCAGCGGGCCGCCCTCCGGCGGCGGTGGTGGTGGCGGCGGGATGCCGTTGCTGACCTCAATGGTCACGATCGAACCGGGAATGGTCTGTCCGCTCGGCGAGGTGCCGACGACCGCGCCGGAGCGGGCGCTGCTGTTGACCCAGTTGGGTTGCTCGGCGACCTGGAACCCGCTGTCTTTGAGCCGTAGGCGCGCGGCGTCGACGTCCAGGCCGACCACGCTGGGCACTCGGGAGTTGGGGCCACCGTCGACGTAGCGCGGGTCGGTCGGCGGCATGATGACGTCGCCGAGGTTGGTGGCGATCGGCTTCATCGCGGCGAACCAGGTCCGGGCCGGCTCGTTGCCGCCGTAGAGGTCACCGTCCCCGCAATGCCGTAGCGGGAACGAGCAGAGGTCCGACGGCGAGCTGGAGTCGTCGAAGATGTAGTTCGCTGCCGCGTAGCGGTTGGTGAACCCCAGAAAGCCCGACGAGCGGTGCGCCTCGGTGGTGCCGGTCTTGCCCGACATCGGCAGGTCCCAGCCGACGGAGCCGGCCGCGGGCGCCGCCGTGCCGCCACCCTGGATGTCTTTGCTCAGCGCGTTGGCCAAGGTGTTCGCCAGCCCCTCGGGAATCACCCGGTCACAGGTCTCGGTGGTGACGGCCACCTCGTTGCCGTTGCGGTCGTAGACCTTGTCGATCGGGTTCGGTGGGCACCAGATGCCGCCGGAGGCCAGGGTGGCCGCGACGTTGGACAGCTCCAGCGCATTGACCTCGATCGGGCCCAGGGTGAACGAGCCCAGGTTCTGGCGTTTGACGAAGTCGGCCAGGCTTTCGTTGCTGTCCGGGTCGTAGTCGCGGGCGGTGCCGGGATCGGCATAGGAGCGCAGCCCCAACTTGACCGCCATGTCAACGGTGCGACCCACCCCGACCTGGGAGATCAGTTTGGCGAACGCGGTGTTGGGCGAGGTGGCCAGCGCGGTGGAGACATTCATCGGCGACCGGTAGGGCGCGACGTTGACCACGCACCAGGTCTCCTTGGGGCAGCCCTTGGCGCCGCCGCTGCCCATGCCCTTGGTCTGGAATCGGCCGGGCACCTCGAGTTCGGCGTTGATGCCCATGCCCATCTCCAGCGCGGCGGCCACCGTGAAGGTCTTGAAGATCGACCCGGCGCCGTCCCCGACCAAGGAGAACGGTTGCGGCCGCATGGTCTCACCGATGTCGCCGTTGAGCCCGTAGGTGCGGTTGCTGGCCATCGCCAGCACCGGGTGCGACTCACTGCCCGGCTTGATCACGCTCATCACGCTGGCAACGCCCTGCACGTTGGGGTTGGCGAAGTTGTCGATCGCCTGCTTGACCGGGCCCTGTACGTCGGGGTCCAGCGTGGTGTGGATGACGTAGCCGCCGCGGGCGATCTGCTCCTTGCTGATCCCGGCGCGGGCCAGGTACTCCTGCACGTAGTCGCAGAAGAAGGCCCGGTCGCCCGCTGCGATGCAACCCCGCGGCAACTCGTTGGGTTGCGGCAGGATGCCCAGCGGTTCCTCCTTGGCCGCCCGCAGCGCGTCGGCCTCCCCGGGCAGGTTCTCGATCATGGTGTCCAGCACCAGGTTCCGCCGTGCCAGCGCGCCTTCGGGATTGGTGTAGGGGTTCAGCGCGCTGGTCGACTGGACCATCCCGGCCAGCAGCGCCGACTGCTGCCAGTTCAGGTCCGCCGCGTCGACACCGAAGTAGGTCTGGGCCGCGTCCTGGATGCCGAACGAGTTGTTGCCGAACGACACCAGGTTCAGGTAGCGGGTCAGGATCTGCGGCTTGGAGAAGGTGCGGTCCAAGGTGAGCGCCATCCGGATCTCACGCAGCTTGCGGGCCGGGGTGGTCTCGATGGCCGCGCGCTTCTCGGCGTCGGTCTGGGCCAGCACCAGAAGCTGGTAGTTCTTGATGTACTGCTGCTCGAGCGTGGAGCCGCCGCGGGTGTCGATGTCCCCGGAGGCGTAGCCGGCCAGCCCGGTCAGCGTCCCCTTCCAGTCCACCCCGCTGTGCTCGGCGAACCGCTTGTCCTCGATCGAGACGATCGCCAGCTTCATGGTGTCGGCGATCTTGTCGCTGGGAATCTCGAACCGGCGCTGCGAGTACAACCACGCGATCGTGTTGCCCTTGGCGTCGACCATCGTCGTCACCGCGGGCACCTCGCCGGTGACCAACTGCGCCGAGCCGTTGGCCACCACGTCGGAGGCGCGATTGGAGATCAGGCCGATACCGCCGGCGACCGGGAACAGCAGGGCAGCAAGCAGCACTGCTGCGAGCACACAACACCCGGCCAGTTTGAGCACGGTGGGGCCGGTCGGGGGACGCTCCGACATGGCTAACACACTAACGCCGGTGGCCGGTGACGTTCGCCGACGACCCCGAACGCCGGGGCGGCCGGCGGATGCGGCGGTACCGGCGCGATGGCAGAAACGGCCGGATCCGAAACGCCCGCGGCGGTGGTTTCCCGGCCAGATCATGATCGGACGGCACGGTTGTCCCAAAAAAGGGGGCCTCTACCAGTTGCGCAGATGCCACCTGACCACCTAACTTGGACATCGAGTGCGATTCAGGTAACACTGATGACACGATGTGGCGTAGATCGCATTAGGGTCGACGTTGATGTTGAATAGGTGGCTGCCGGGGCGGCCGGGACGGAGGATCGTCAGTGTCTGTTACACGGCCAGCGGTTCAAAAGACCAGCACACCAGTGACGTCAGCTCCCCCGCCTCCCCGGACCGTCCTGCGCGGGGTCCAAGACGAGGGCAGGATCGCGTGGGTCTCCAAGGCACTGTGCCGAGGCGCCGACCCGGATGAACTCTTTGTGCGCGGAGCTGCGCAGCGCAAGGCAGCGGTGATCTGCCGGCACTGCCCGGTGGTTCTGGAATGCCTCGCCGACGCCCTGGACAACCGGGTCGAATTCGGCGTGTGGGGCGGCATGACCGAGCGGCAACGCCGCGCGCTGCTCAAGCAGCACCCCGACGTGACCTCCTGGCGGGATTACTTCGCCGCTCAGCGCAAACAGCGCGATGCTGGTTGAGGCCGGCTGAACCCGGGCTGAGCGTTCTTCGCGTCTACTTCGCGGTCAGCTGGTCGGCGATCGCGCCGAGTGCCTCCAGATCGGAGACATCGAACGGCAGCGACGGGACCCCGACGATGGGAACGCGCGGGTTGGCCCGGGTGAAGCGCGACAGCAACCGCACCTCACGCTTGGCGGTGGCACCCCGTTCGGCGTGAATCTGCAGCGCCGCGATGGTCAGCGCCTTAGCCCCGTCCGGCAGCGCCGCACCGGCCGGTTCTACCTGCAACGTTTCGATGGCGTCGATAGCGCGCTCGACGGGCAGCTCACACAGCATGGGATGGGTCCGGTTGAGGATCAGCCCGGCCAGCGGCATGTGCTCTTGGGAGAGCCGGTCGACGAAGAAGGAAGCCTCGCGCAGCGCGTCGGGCTCGGCCGCCGACACCACCACGAACTGGGTACCGCGGCGCTTGAGCAGCTCGTAGGTGCGGTCGGCCTTCTCCCGGAAGCCGCCGAAGGTGGCGTCCAGAGACTGAACGAAATTGGCCGCGTCGGAAAGCATCTGAGAACCCAGCACGGTCGACAGCGCTTTCATCGCCAAGCCGAGCGCACCGGCGACCAGCTTGCCGATGCCACGCCCGGGGCCCAGCAGCAGCTTCCACAGCCGGCTGTCCATGAAACTGCCCAGCCGCTTCGGCGCGTCCAGGAAGTCCAGGGCGTTCCGCGACGGCGGGGTGTCGACGACCACCAGGTCCCAGCGGTCTTCGGCGAGAAGCTGGCCGAGTTTCTCCATCGCCATGTACTCCTGCGTACCGGACAGCGAGGTGGCGACCGTTTGGTAGAACTGGTTGTTCAGAATGGCCTCCGCCCGCTCCGGGCCGGAGTACTGCACCACCATCTCGTCGAACGTGCGGCGCATGTCGAGCATCATCGCGTGCAGTTCACCGGGCACCTCCGGGGCCAGCGGCACCCGCTGCGGGGCGTTGCCGAGGTCGTCGATGCCCAGGGCCTGCGCCAGCCGCCGGGCCGGGTCGATGGTCAGCACCACCACGGTGCGGCCGTACTCCGCAGCCCGCAGCGCCATCGCGGCGGCCGTGGTCGTTTTGCCGACGCCACCGGCGCCACAGCAGACCACCACGCGGTTGGCGGTGTCGGCCAGGATTTCGGCCATGTCCAATGCCAGCGGCTTGCCGGCCGGGTCGGGTGTCATCGAACCCCCTGTCGGGCGAGGATCTCGGAGAGCTCGTAGAGGCTGCCGAGGTCGACACCGTCGGTGATGGTCGGCAGATGCAGCCGCGGGACCTTGAGTTGTTCCAGCTCTTCGGCGGTTTCGGTGCGGGCGCTGATGCGGGTGGCGTGCTGGATGGTCTCGGTCAGCAGGCCGGCGAAATCGTCGTCGTCCAGGGTGATCCCGGCCGCAGTCAGGCCGGCCCGGACCGCGTCGGCGTCGACGACACCCTCGGCCGCCTTGGCCAGGTCGTCGGGCTCCAGATGGGCGGGGATGTCGCGGTTGACGATCACGCTGCCGATCGGCAGGTCCAGCTCCCGCAACTCGTCGATGGCCTCCAGGGTCTCCTGCATCGGCAGGGACTCCAACAGCGTCACCAGGTGGATGGCGGTCTGGTCCGAGTGCAGCAGCTTCACCACGCCTTCGGCCTGCGAATGCACCGGTCCGCCCTTGGCCAGCTGTGACACGGCCTTGGTGACGTCGAGGAACCGGGCGATCCGGCCGGTGGGCGGCGCGTCGACCACGATCGCGTCGTAGACCGGCTTCTTGCTCTTGTCGGTCTGGATGACGTGGTATTTGATCTTGCCGGTGAGAATGACGTCGCGCAGGCCCGGCGCGATGGTGGTGGCGAACTCGACGGCACCGACACGTCGCATCGCCCGTCCGGCGATACCCAGGTTGTAGAACAAGTCGAGGTATTCCAGGAACGCGGCCTCGATGTCCATCGCCAGCGCATCGACCTCCCCGCCGTCTTCGGCGGTGGCAACCTTGAGCGGGGTGATGGGCAGCGGCGGCACGTCGAAGAGTTGCGCAATGCCTTGGCGCTCTTCGACTTCCACCAGCAGGACCCGGCGTCCGCCGGCCGCCAGCGACAACGCCAGCGCGGCCGCCACCGTCGTTTTGCCGGTGCCGCCCTTGCCGGTCACGAAATGCAGCCGGGCCTTGGTCAATCGCGAAGGCCAGCCGATGGCGGGCTCGCCGCTGGATGTGGCTGTCACCACTGCATGCTAACCAAGCGCGTGTGGGCGCTAGCGATAAGCTCGCTCCCATGAGCGAACGCACGGTGTGGGAGTACGCCAACGTCCCCTTGATCACGCACGCCACCAAGCAAATCCTCGACCAGTGGGGCGAGGATGGCTGGGAGCTGGTCACCGTGCTTCCCGGGCCGTCCGGCGAACAGCTCATCGCCTTCCTGAAACGCCCGAAATGAGCTGGCGGGCCCGGTTGACCGAACTCGGGATCGAGCTGCCCGAGATGGTCGCACCGTTGGCGGCGTACGTTCCGGCGGTGCGGACCGGCGACCTGGTCTACACCTCTGGTCAGCTGCCGATGCAGGGCGGCAAATTGGCCCGCCACGGCAAGGTCGGTGCTGACGTCAGCCCGGAGGACGCCTACGCGCTGGCCCGGATCTGCGCCCTCAATGCGCTGGCCGCCGTGGACGCCCTGGTCGGGCTGGATTCGGTGACCCGGGTGGTCAAGGTGGTCGGGTTCGTCGCCTCGGGCCCGAACTTCAACGGCCAGCCGGCCGTGATCAACGGCGCATCCGAGCTGCTCGGCGAGGTGTTCGGCGAGGCCGGCGCGCACGCCCGCTCGGCCGTCGGGGTTTCGGAGCTGCCGCTGGACGCGCCGGTGGAAGTGGAGCTGATCGTCGAGATCAGGGCAGCAGCCGGGTAAGCGTGTCACCGAGTCATCCCGCCTACGGACGGCTGCGGCCGGTCACCGAGACCGCGTCGGTGCTGCTGGCCGACAATCCGGGCCTGATGACGCTGGAAGGCACCAACACCTGGGTGTTGCGCGGGCCGGGCAGTGATGAGGTGGTGGTCGTCGACCCCGGGCCCGATGACGACGAGCACATCAGCCGGCTCGCGGAGGTCGGCAAGATCGCGCTGGTGCTGATCAGCCATCGGCACTTCGACCACACCGACGCCATCGACAAGCTGGCCGACGCGGTCGGGGTGCCGGTGTATTCGGCGGGCAGCGGATTTCAGCGCCGGCTCGGCGGTGGGCTGACCGACGGTCAGGTGATCCGTGCGGCCGGGCTGCGCATCACGGTGCTGGCCACACCCGGGCACACCGCGGACTCACTGTCGTTCGTGCTGGATGACGCCGTGCTGACCGCTGACACCGTGCTGGGCCGCGGCACCACCGTCATCGATTCCGAAGACGGCGACCTGGCGCACTATCTGGACTCTTTGCGCCGGCTGCGCGGGTTGGGCGCGCGCACGGTACTGCCCGGACACGGTCCCGAGCTGCCGGATCTCGAGGCCGCCGCCACCGGCTACCTGGCGCACCGCGAACAGCGGCTCGACCAGGTGCGCTCCGCGCTGGCCGCGCTCGGGGAGGACGCCACCGCGCGCCAGGTCGTCGAACACGTCTACACCGATGTCGACGAGGAGCTGTGGGGCGCCGCGGAGTGGTCGGTGCAGGCCCAGCTGGACTATCTGCGGGGCTGACCAACCGCGAGGCTGTAGTTAGCGCGGCCGCTACTCGCACTTTTCCGCGCCAACGACAGCCTCGGGAGAATGTAACTACCGCGCGCGGCGGGCCAGCCGCTCGGAGTCGCTGATCAGCACGCTCTTGCCCTCCAGCCGGATCCAGCCGCGATGGGCGAAGTCGGCCAAAGCCTTGTTCACCGTCTCCCGCGACGCCCCGACCAGCTGGGCGATCTCCTCCTGGGTCAGGTCGTGGGTGACCCGCAGGGCGCCGCCCTCCTGGGTGCCGAACCGCTGAGCCAGCTGCAGCAGCTGCTTGGCGACGCGACCGGGCACGTCGGTGAAGATCAGGTCGGCCAGGTTGTTGTTGGTGCGGCGCAGCCGGCGGGCCAGCACCCGCAGCAGCTGTTCGGCGATCTCGGGCCGGTCGGAGATCCACGACCGGAGCGCGTCGCGATCCATCGAGACCGCCCGCACCTCGGTGATGGTGGTCGCGCTGGAGGTCCGCGGGCCGGGGTCGAAGATCGACAACTCACCGAACATGTCCGACGGACCCATGATGGTCAGCAGGTTCTCCCGGCCGTCTGGCGACCGGCGGCCGATCTTCACTTTCCCGGAGACGATGATGTACAGCCGATCGCCGGGCTCCCCTTCGGCGAACACCGTGTGTCCGCGCGGAAAGTCCACGGGCTGAAGCTGCTTGGTCAGCGCGGCGACGGCGCTGGGCTCGACTCCCTGGAAGATTCCTGCCCTCGCCAGGATCTCGTCCACGTTGCCCCTTAAGTGCTCTTGATGAAAATATGAATCGCGCAAGCGCCAGCCGCTATCCGGCTAGCCCTCCGAGTCTACGGCTAGGCACCAGGCGACGTGCCAACGCTACACACGATTGGCGCGCCGAGTCCGGGGAAACTGCGGATTCGTGGTCTCGACCTGGTTCAACCCCGTCTCAATGCGTTCCAGCCCCACCGCTGCCAGCATCAGCAACACGGGTATGGCGGTGATCAGCAGCCAGGACACAAGGTGACAGTAAACCCGGGCAAGGTCTCGTTGCGGTCACGAATTAGTACCCTGTCGGAGGTGACAGTGGACAAATCGTCCCGCGCTGCGCGGACGGAGACCCGAACCGGGCTGGTGCGACGCGCCCGGCGAATGAATCGAACTCTGGCGCAAGCGTTTCCGGATGCTCACTGCGAACTGGACTTCACCACGCCGTTGGAGCTGGCCGTCGCCACGGTGCTGTCGGCCCAATGCACCGACGTCCGGGTGAACCTCACGACGCCCGCGCTGTTCGCCCGCTACCCGACGGCGCTGGACTACGCCCAGGCCGACCGCACCGAGCTGGAGGAGCTCATTCGGCCCACCGGTTTCTACCGCAACAAGGCGGCTTCTCTGATCAACCTGGGGCAGGCGCTCGTTGAGCGGTACGACGGTGAACTGCCCGCCAGCATGGATGAATTGGTGCGACTTCCCGGGGTGGGCCGTAAGACCGCCAACGTGATCCTGGGCAACGCCTTCGGGGTCCCGGGTATCACCGTCGACACCCACTTCGGGCGCCTGGTGCGGCGGTGGGGGTGGACCACCGAGGAGGACCCGGTCAAAGTCGAGCACGCGGTCGGTGAGCTGATCGAACGCAAGGAATGGACGCTGCTCAGCCACCGGGTGATCTTCCACGGCCGGCGGGTCTGTCACTCACGTAAACCGGCCTGCGGCGTGTGCGTGCTGGCCAAGGACTGCCCGTCCTACGGGATCGGGCCCACCGACCCGATGGAGGCCGCCGCGCTGGTCAAGGGCCCCGAGACCGAGCACCTGCTGGCCCTGGCCGGGTTGTAGCGGCCCCGCGCCGATGAGTTCGATGAGCAGCTCCACCCGCTGGACTTTGCTGGTGCTCGCGGTGGCGGTCGCGCTGGTCGTCGGACTGGTTGTCGAACTGCGCCGAGAGCCGATCGCGATGTCGCCCGGCGGTGGCACGGGCGTTGCCGGCGCCGGACAAGACCTCAACGACCTGCGCCGACGTGCCGCCCTGCCGCCCTGCCGAGTCGCCCCGGGCGACGCCGGCCCCGCTGCCCTGCGCGACGTCACCGTCGAATGCGCGGCCGACGGTGCACCCGTGGACGTGGCGGCGATGTTCGCCGGCCGGCGGGTGGTGCTGAACCTGTGGGCGTACTGGTGCCGGCCGTGCCGTGAGGAGCTGCCCGCCCTGGCCGAATACCAGCGCCGGGCCGGCCCGGACGTGACGGTGGTGACGGTGCACCAAGATGACAACCAGGCCGCCGGGCTGGCGCTGCTGACCGAGCTGGGCGTGCGGCTGCCCACCCTGCAGGACGGCCGTCGCCGGGTGGCGGCGGCGTTGCGGGTCCCCAACGTGATGCCCGCGACCGTGGTGCTGGCCGTGGACGGTAGCGTTGCCCGCATCCTGCCGCAGTCCTTCGCCACCGCCGAGGAGATCGCCGCCGCCGTGGAGGGCAGCGGGCGCTGACGTGGGCCGACCAGGATCCGGGACAGAGGGAGACGCGGTGAGAGCTGGCGATTCCCCGCCGTTGGCCCCGTCCTGGCTGCGACCGCTGATGGACAACGTCGACAAGATGCCGAAGGCCTATCTGCGCCGGCTGCCCGCCGACGTGCGCACCATGATCACCGCGGCCCACGCCCGGGCGACCATCACCGGATCCCGGCGCGACGCGGCGGTGCTGGTGTTGTTCTCCGGTCCGCCCTCCGACCAGCCGGGCGGCATACCCGAATCGGCCGACCTGCTGGTCACGGTGCGCTCCTCGACGCTGCGCCACCACGCCGGCCAGGCCGCATTCCCGGGCGGGGCAGTCGATCCCGGGGACTCCGGACCGGTGGCCACCGCGCTGCGGGAGGCCAACGAGGAGACCGGGATCGACCCGGGCCGGGTGAAACCGCTGACGGTGCTGGAGAAGGTGTTCATCGCGCCCTCGGGATTTCAGGTGGTGCCGGTGCTGGCCTACTCCGAAGATCCCGGGCCGGTGCGGGCGGTGGACCCGGCCGAGACCGCTGTGGTCGCACGGGTTCCGGTCCGGGCATTCATCAACCCCGAGAACCGGTTGATGGTTTACCGTGATGCGCGCAGTCGGCGGTGGGCCATGCCGGCGTTTCGGCTCAACGAGATGCTGGTCTGGGGATTCACCGCCCAGGTGATCTCGGCGATGTTGGATGTGGCCGGCTGGGCGCAACCCTGGGACCACACCGAGGTGCGCGGGCTGGACGAGGCCATGGCGCTGGTTGGAGGAGAAGGCGGGATATGACGTCGTCGCAGTGGCTGGACATCGCCGTGCTGGCGATCGCCTTCGTTGCCGCAGTATCCGGCTGGCGCTCCGGGGCGCTCGGCTCGCTGCTGTCCTTCGTCGGCGTAGCGCTGGGCGCGATGGCCGGGGTGCTGCTGGCACCGCACCTGATCGAGCACGTCGCCGGGGCCCGGCTCAAGCTGTTCGCGGCGCTGTTTCTGATCCTGGCCATGGTGGTCGTCGGTGAGGTCGCCGGCGTGGTGCTGGGCCGGGCGGTGCGCGGAGCGATTCGCAGCCCCGGGGTCCGGGGCCTGGACTCCATCGTCGGCGTGGTGCTGCAGTTGGTGGTGGTGCTGATCGCGGCCTGGCTGCTGGCCACCCCGCTGACCGCATCCGACCAGCCGAATCTGGCTGCCGCGGTTAACGACTCGCGGGTCTTGCGTCAGGTCGACGAACTCGCGCCGGGCTGGCTCAAGAACGTGCCGCGACGGCTGTCGGCGGTGCTCGACGACTCCGGGCTGCCCGCCGTGCTGGAACCCTTCAGCCGGACCCCGATCGCGGCCGTCGACGCGCCGGACCCGGGTCTGGCCGCCAGCCCGATCGTCGAGGCCACCGCGCCGAGTGTGCTGCGGATCCGCGGCGTGGCGCCTAACTGTCAGAAAGTCTTGGAGGGCACCGGGTTTGTGATCTCACCCAACCGGGTGATGACGAATGCGCACGTGGTCGCCGGCTCGGACAGCGTCACCGTGGAGAGCGGCACCAAGTCCTACGACGCCACGGTGATCTCCTTCGACCCCAAGGAAGACATCTCGATTCTGGCTGTGCCGGATCTGCCGTTGCCGCCCTTGGCGTTCGTCTCCTCGCCGGCCGAACCCGACACCGACGCCCTGGTGCTGGGCTACCCCGGCGGCGGGGTCTTCGAGGCGACCCCGGCCCGGGTTCGCGACACGATCAACCTCGAAGGGCCCGACATCTACCGCACCGCCACCGTCACCCGCCGGGTTTACACCATCAGAGGGACTGTGCAGCAAGGCAATTCCGGCGGGCCCATGATCGACATGGAAGGCCGGGTGCTCGGCGTGGTCTTCGGCGCGGCGGTTGACGACGCCGACACCGGGTTCGTGATGACCGCCGAGGAGGTGGCGAACCAGCTCGCCCGGATCGGTGACACCCAGCCCGTGTCGACCCAGACCTGCGTCGGGGGCGAGTGATTCGGTTCGGTCGCCGCTACACCGGCGGACCGGCGAGTTCGCCCAGGAACCGCGTCAGCTCGGCATTCACCTCATCGGGTGATTCCTCGTGGGCGAAATGTCCCACGCCGGGCAAGGTCACGTACTTACCGTGCGGGGCGTATCGCCGGGTCCGATCGACCGGGTCCGCCAGCACGTAGGGGTCGTCTTCGCCGCGCAGATGTAGCAGCGGGATCGTCAACGTGCGCACATCCAGTGCTTTCATGAACCGCCGGCCCTCGGAGCGCAGTTGGCTGCGCACCGCCCAGCGTTGGTACTCCAGCGCAGAATGTGCTGCCGAGGGAATCTGGATCGCGGTGCGCAGGTGCCCGATGGTCTCGGAGAAATCCTCGCCGGCTTGCCATTTCGCCCCGGCTCGGCTGCGTACCAGGTGTTCGATTTCGGCGCCGTCACGGCGGGTCAGGGTGTGCTCGGGCCAGAACGGTATCTGGTAGCGCAGCAACCAGGGCAGCAGCGCGCGGCCCTGATCGGCGCGGGTCAGCGCCGAATTGCGCAGCGCCGCCGGGTGCGGTGAGCTGACCACGGCGATGGCGCGCACCAGCCGCGGGTGCAGCAGCGCGGTCGCCCAGCACACCAGCCCGCCGTCGGCGTGGCCGATCAGGGTGGCCGAGGAGTGCCCCAGGGCGCGGATGAGCCCGGCGGTGTCGCCGGCCAGGGTCCAGCCGTCGTAGCCGCGGGGAGGCTTGTCGCTGCCGCCGTAGCCGCGTAGGTCGACCGCGACGACCCGCACCCCGGCGAGCCCGCGCAGCTGGTGGCGCCAGGTCCACCAGAACGAGCCGAACCCGTGCAGCAGCATCACCAGCGGCCGTGCCGTCGGCGGGCCGTCGGCCGTCGCCTCGACGACATGGAAGCGAATGCCGTTGGCGTGGATGTCCCAATGTCGCCACGGCCCGTCGATGCGGGTGATCGACGGATCCGGTGGCGGCACTACCAGCCCGAGGGATCGGTGGTCGGCTTGCCGTCCTGCGCCCCCGGCGCGTGCGGCCCCGAGGAATGCAGGCGTTCGGGGTCGGGCCGCAGCGCGTCGCGGGTCTCGCGCACCGATTCGATGGTCTGGCGCGGCCCCCGGATGCGCCGAACCCGCAGGAATCCCAGCAGCGCCAAGGCCGTGGCCACCGTCAGCATGGTGCCGAAGACGATCAGGTAGGAGGCCCAGGTCTGCAGCCAGATGTCGAGCACCTCGGCGAGGAAGAAGAAGAAAAAGAAGGTGGAGTAGAACAGCACGACCAGGGCCGCGATGAAGAACACGCTGCCGGTCAGGCCCTTCTTGACGTCGCGGGTGATCTCGGCTCGGGCGAGTTCGACCTCCGCTCGCACCAGCGTCGACATCTGCGCCGTGGCGTCCTTGACCAGATCCCCCAGCGACGGGTCGGCGGGCAGTGCGTGTGGATCGGCCAGGGGGATGGTCGCCAGGGTGTTGGGCACCCCGTTGCGGTCCGCCCGTGCTGATCTGTTCGAGGCGCGTTTTGCGTTCCTGCGATCGGCCTTGCTCACTGGCTGTCCTCCCGTTCGCTGTCGTCGCGGCTTAATGTTGCCATGCGGCAGCGGCCGGGGAGTGACCCTGGTAAAGCTGTGGCCGGATTGGGCGGACCTCGCGATAAGCTGTTTTATCCCCACGGGGGTGGAGCTGATCGGACGGGAGAACCGCTGTGCAGATCGCACGCCGCTGGCTGCTGCGCATGATGGCGATGCTGGTGACGTGCGCGACCGCCACCGCGCTGGCCCCCCTCGCCGCACCGGTCCCACGGGCCGCCGCCGACAACAAGGTGGTGATGGGCGGCGGGGCCGGCATCGTGGTCGACGGCGACACGATGTGCACACTGACGGCGATCGGCCACGACAACACCGGCGCACTGATCGGCTTCACGTCCGCGCACTGCGGCGGCCCCGGCGCGGTGGTCGCCGCCGAGGGGTCGGAGGCCAGCGGCACGATCGGCCGGATGGTGGCCGGCAACGACGGCCTGGACTACGCGGTGATCGAGTTCGACCCCGAGCGGGTGACGCCGGTGTCCAATTTCGGCGGGTTCGTCATCGCCGGCATCGGCCCGGACCCGTCCTTCGGCCAGATCGCCTGCAAGCAGGGCCGCACCACCGGCAACTCCTGCGGCGTCACCTGGGGGCCGGGCCAGGATCCGGGAACCATCGTGATGCAGGTGTGTGGCCGCCCGGGTGACTCCGGTGGGCCCGTGGTGGTGAACAACATGCTGGTCGGCATGATTCACGGGGCGTTCAGCGAGGCGCTGCCCACCTGCGTGGTCAAGTACATCCCGCTGCACACCCCCGCGGTGGTGGTGTCGATCAACGCCGTGCTGGGTGATATCAGCGCCAACGACCGGCCGGGCTCGGGTTTCGTCCCGATCGCCTAGTCCGCGGACCGGATCGCGTCGAACACGCTGGGGTCCACCAGGGTTGAGGTATCGCCGAGTGCGCGTCCGTCGGCGACGTCACGCAGCAGCCGCCGCATGATCTTGCCGCTACGGGTCTTGGGCAGTTCGGGGACCAGGTGCACGTTGCGGGGCCGCGCGATCGGTGAGATCTCCACCGTGACACGTTCACGCAGTTCGTCGATGATCGCGCCGCCGACGTCGCTGTGAGACGACGCCAGCACCACGAACGCGCAGATCCGTTGGCCGGTCTGCTCATCGAGGGCCCCGACCACCGCGGCCTCGGCCACCGCGGCGTGCCCGACCAGCGCGGATTCCACCTCGGCGGTGGAGATGCGATGCCCGGACACATTCATCACGTCGTCGATACGGCCCAGCACCCAGATGTCGCCGTCGGCGTCGTAGCGGGCGCCGTCACCGGCGAAGTACCAGCCCTGCTCGGCGAACCGCGACCAGTAGGTGTCGAGGAAGCGCTGCTCATCGCCCCAGATTCCGCGGGCCATCGACGGCCACGGCTGATCGATCACCAGATATCCCGAAACCGGCTCGCCGGCGGCGTCATTCGCTACGAGCAGATCACCATGGTCGTCGACGATGCGCGCGGAGATCCCGGGCAGCGGCCGCATTGCCGCGCCCGGCTTGGCCGCGGCCACACCGGGCAGCGGGCAGATCATCGTCGCGCCGGTCTCGGTCTGCCACCAGGTGTCGACCACCGGCACCGCGTCCGCCCCGATCACCCGCCGGTACCAGCGCCAGGCCTCCGGGTTGATCGGTTCCCCGACCGACCCCAGTAGTCGCAGACTGGACAGGTCGTGGGAGTCCGGGATCTGCCGCCCCCACTTCATGAACGTGCGGATCAGCGTCGGCGCGGTGTAATAGATTGTCACACCGTACTTCTCGATGATTTCGAAGTGCCGGTGCTGGTCCGGGAAGTCCGGGGTGCCCTCGTAGATCACCTCGGTGGCGCCGTTGGCAAGTGGCCCGTATACCGCGTAGGTGTGGCCGGTGACCCAGCCGATGTCGGCGGTGCACCAGAACACGTCGGTGTCGGCCCGCAGGTCGAACACGCAGTAGTGGGTGTAGGCGGCCTGGGTCAGGTAGCCGCCGCTGGTGTGCACGATGCCTTTCGGCTTGCCGGTGGTGCCGGAGGTGTAGAGCAGAAACAACGGCTGCTCGGCTTCGAACGCCTCCGGGGTGTGCTGCGCGGATGCCGCGTCGACCACGTCATGCCACCACAGGTCGCGGTCCGGCGCCCACGCCACCTCGCTGCCGGTGCGGCGCACCACCAGCACATGCTGCACCGACTCGGCACCGGTGACCGCCTCGTCGACCGCCGGCTTGAGCGCCGCGGCCTGTCCGCGCCGGTACTGCCCGTCGGAGGTGATCACGACCTTCGCCTGCGCGTCATCGATGCGGGATCGCAGCGCATGCGCGGAGAACCCGGCGAAGACCACGGTGTGCAGAACACCCAACCGCGCACACGCCAGCATCGCGACGATCGCCTCGGGGATCATCGGCAGGTAGATCGCCACTCGATCACCGGCGACCAGACCGAGACCGGTCAGCGCATTGGCCGCCCGGCTGACCTCGGTGAGCAACTGTGCGTAGGTGATGGTGCGGGCGTCGCCCGGCTCGCCCTCCCAGTGGATCGCCACCCGGTCGCCGTGGCCGGCCGCCACGTGACGATCCACGCAGTTGTAGGCGACGTTCAGCTTGCCGTCGGCGAACCAGCGGGCGAACGGCGCCGCCGAGTAATCCAGCACCTCGGTGAACGGCGTGTCCCAGTGCAGGCGGCGAGCCTGCTCAGCCCAGAACGCGAGCCGGTCGTCCTCGGCCGCGCGGTAGGCCTCGGCGCCGGTATTGGCGCGGGCGGCGAAGTCGGGGGAGGGCGGGTACGTCGAGGGCGAATCGGCGGGGGCGGTGTCAGGGTTCCGGCTCACGGTCAGCAGCTTAACCACCCGGCGGTAGTGTCACAGCCCGTGATCACCGACCCATTGGCCCCGCTGCTCGAATTGCCCGGCGTCGCCGAGGCCAGCGAGAAGGTCCGCGATGAGCTGGCGCGGGCGCATCGCCACAAGACCAACGTGCGGGGCTGGCGGGTCAGCGCCGCCGAGGCGTCCCTGCGGGCGGCCCGCGCGTCGTCGGTGCTCGACGGGGGCCCCACCGCGGTGGACGCGCGAGCGGCGGCCGATCCGGTGTTCGCCGGCGCCCTGCGGGTGGCCCAGGCCCTCGAGGGCGGGGAGACCGCTCTGGTGGAGGTGTGGCGGCGGGCCCCGCTGCAGGCCCTGGCCCGGCTGCACGTGTTGGCCGCCGCCGATCTGGTCGATGAAGACTACCTCGGCCGGCCGGTGGGCGGCGCCGATGTCGGGCGCCGGCTGGAGATGCTGGCCGATCTGGCCGCCGGTGGCAGCACGGTGCCGGCGCCGGTGTTCGCCGCGGTGGTACACGGTGAGCTGCTCACGCTGGCCCCGTTCGGCAGCGCCGACGGCGTGGTGGCCCGGGGGGCGGCCCGGCTGGTGACGATCGCCAGCGGGCTGGACCGGCACGGCTTGGGGGTGCCCGAGGTGACCTGGATGCGCAAGGCCGGCGAGTACCGCCGCGCGGCGCGGGATTTCGCAGCCGGTTCCACCGAGGGGGTGACCGCGTGGCTGCTGGGGTGCTGCGCCGCGATGCACGCCGGCGCGCTGGACGCGCTGGGGATAGCTGAGGCGGGCGCCAAGCGCTGATTCAGCGGCCTGGAGCGAGGCGGAGATCAAAGCGAAGCGGGCGGCGCTCCGAAGGATTCGGCTCGCCGCCCGCTAGTACGGTACACGGTTACCAAGCGTCCAACGTGGGTTGCGTGGGTGGCCTCGGCGCTCATGCGGTGTTCTTCGGCTGCTGCCCCACCCAAAGGGCTGTCGATACCGATCACGTTCCGCAATTACGCAGGCCCGCAACACTTCTGCCATCTTCGCGGCTATGGCTCCGCGTGGGTACCGCTATCCGTACTCGGAAGTGCGGCTCGGGAGATCGATCCTTCTCTTCCGGGTCGACCCTGGCCTCGCCGGGCTTCCGTGCTTCCTTTGTACTACGTGACGCATGCCACAGCAAGGCCCAATTGCCAACGGCCGGGACGACGTCACCGGATTGTGACCGCCGGCGTTTGCTGGAAGGGGTCACCCGCGGGCGATGAGGTCAGGTCAGAACGCCAGTCGGCGCAGCAGCGAGTAGGTCAGCGCCCCGGCGGCGACTGCGCTGATACCGACCGCCGCGGTGGTGGCCATAGCCGCCCCGGACGGCGCGGGGATGCGGTCGCGCAGCGACACCGGCCGCGAGAAGGTCAGCACCGGCCACCCGTGGGCGATCGCCTCCTTGCGCAGTGCCCGGTCGGGGTTGACCGCCGAGGGGTGGCCGACCGCCTGGAGCATCGGCAGGTCGGTGATCGAATCCGAATAGGCGTAGCAGTGCTCCAGCGGGTAGCCCTCCCGCGCGGCCAGCTCCCGGATGGCCTGCACCTTGCCTTCGCCGTAGCAGTAGAAGGCGATCTCGCCGGTGTACTTGCCGTCGGCGACGACCATGCGGGTCGCCATCGCGTGGGTGGCCCCCAGCGCCCTGGCGATCGGCGCGACGATCTCCTCGCCGGAGGCCGAGACCACCACGACGTCGCGGCCACACAGCTTGTGGTCGGCGATGAGCTGGGCCGCCTCGGCGAACACCAGCGGCGTGACGATGTCGTGCATCGTCTCGTTGACGATCGCTTTGACCTGTTCGACATTCCAGCCGGTGCACATGTTGGTCAGATGGCTGCGCATCCGCTCCATCTGATCGTGGTCGGCGCCGGACAGCAGCATCAGGAACTGGGCGTAGCTCGACTTGAGCACGGTGCGGCGGTTGATCAGTCCCTGGTCCATGAAAGGTTTGCTGAAAGCCAGTGCGCTGGACTTGGCGATCACGGTGTGGTCGAGGTCCAGGAAGGCCGCGGTGCGGGTTCGGCTGCCCGGCTGCTTCGGTGATCGCAGCGGCTGCGGTGGCCGGGTGCCCGGGTCGGATGCGGTCACCGCTCCAGCATAGGGGCGCGGGGTCGGACGACCCGGTGCTATACCGGAAAGAGCACTTCAGCGCCGTGCAAAGGCGACGCGTCGGCATTTGGCGGCAACACTTGCGCCGAACCGGCCAGTCGTGTGTATAGTGGCATCACTCGGCTTATGCTGAGGGTGTATCGGCCCGACCCCCCGGGGTTGATACACGACGACCTCCGCCTCCTCCCCCCCCTGGCGGGGGTCGTCTTTTTTAATCGGTCATTATTCGCTGGAGTGGACGAAAAACTTTCCGGAAAGTGCTCAAAAACGGCAATTATGATCCGATTCGACTTGAAATTCCGATGACTGCTGCCTAACGGTTTTTCACAGCCGCAAATTTCATCCACATCCATCGCGTAGCGGCTGGCGATGCGGCGAACCGACCGCCACGGTGAGGGCGTGAGCACAGCCGCCGGCCTGTTGGCCCTCGTCACTCAGCCCGCATTGCGTGACGAATTGGAGCGGGTGGGCGCGGCGGTGGGCGTGCGCGTCGTCCATCTCGGTGCCGCCATCCCGAGCCGCAGGTCCTGGACGGCGGCCACCGCGGCGGTGCTCGACGAGGACGCCGCCGCCTCCTGCGTCGCGGCCGGGCTGCCGCGCCGCGCGCACGTCATCGTGCTCACCTCAGCCCAGCCCACCGCGGCCAGCTGGCAGGCCGCGGTAGCGGTGGGGGCGCAGCGCGTCCTGACACTGCCCGCCGACGGCAACGAGCTAGTCGCCGAGCTGGCCGTGGCGGCCGAGTCGGCGCGCGACGGCGGGTGCCGCGGCCAGGCGATCGCGGTCATCGGCGCCCGCGGCGGCGCCGGAGCCTCGCTGCTGGCAACGGCACTGGCGCAGCGCGCCGGTGACGCATTGCTGGTCGACCTGGACGCCTGGGGCGGCGGCATCGACCTGCTCGCCGGTACCGAGAACATCGCGGGCCTGCGCTGGTGCGACCTGACCGCGCGAAGCGGGCGGCTGACCTGGCCGGCACTGCGCGAGGCACTGCCCCGTCAGCGCGGGGTGAGTGTCCTTTCCGGGATTCGCCGCGGCCATGAGAACCACGGGGCCCCGGAGGTCCAGGCTGCCACCGTGGAGGCGGTGGTGGACGCGGGCCGCCGCGGCGGGATCACCGTGGTCTGTGATCTGCCCCGGGGCATGAGTGATCCGGTGGAGACCGCACTCGGCACAGCCGATCTCGTCGTCGTGGTCAGCCCGTGCGATGTGCGGTCGTGTGCGGCCGGCGCCGTGCTGGCGCCGCGTCTGCACGCGGCCAATCCCAACGTCGGGCTGGTGGTGCGCGGGCCGGCTCCGGGCGGACTTCGTGCCGCCGAGGTCGCCGAGATCATCGGGCTGCCGCTGCTGGCGACGCTGCGGGCCGAGCCGCGGTTGGCCGAGAGGCTCGAGCATGCGGGCTTGCGCCTGCATCGGCGCTCCGCGCTGGCGATGGCCGCCGATCGGGTTCTGGGCGTATTGCCCGCGCGAAAAGCCGTGGCAGCATGAGGGATTCGCTGATCGACCGAGTCCGGGAGAGGCTGGCTTCACAGTCGTGGGAGCCCCGGGAGTCCGCCGGGCTGCGTCCCCAGGCGGTGGCCGCGGCGATCCGGGCCGAATCCGGCGGGGTGCTCGGCGACACCGAGATGCTGTCCAACCTGCGGGTGTTGCAGACCGAACTGACCGGTGCCGGGATCCTGGAACCCCTGTTGTGCGCGCCTGGCACCACCGATGTGCTGGTCGCCGCCCCGGATGCGGTGTGGGTCGACGACGGAGACGGTCTGCGGCGCACGGAGATCCGGTTCGCTGACGAGACGGCGGTGCGCCGGCTGGCCCAACGGCTCGCAGTGGCCGCAGGACGCCGGCTCGACGACGCTCAACCGTGGGTCGACGGCCACCTCAGCGGGATCGGTACCGGCGAGTTCACCGTGCGCCTGCACGCCATACTGCCGCCGGTCGCCGCCGACGGGACCTGCTTGTCGCTGCGGGTATTGCGCCCGGCCACCCAGGACGTCGCCGCATTGATCACCGCCGGCGCGATCGCACCGCCGGCGGCGGCGCTGCTGGACGACATCATCAGCGCTCGGCTGGCGTTTCTGGTCTCCGGCGGCACCGGCGCCGGAAAGACCACTCTGCTGGCGGCCCTGCTGGGGGCGGTACGTGCCGAGGAGCGTTTGATCTGCGTCGAGGACGCCCCCGAACTCCAGCCCCGCCACCCGCATCTGGTCAGGCTGGTGGCACGCGCGGCCAACGTCGAAGGCGCCGGCGAGGTGGGCTTGCGCGATCTCGTCCGGCAGGCACTACGGATGCGGCCGGACCGGCTGGTGGTCGGCGAGGTCAGGGGCGCCGAGGTGGTCGACCTGTTGGCCGCGTTGAACACCGGGCACGACGGCGGCGCGGGCACCGTGCACGCCAACAGCCCGGCCGAGGTTCCGGCCCGCCTGGAAGCGCTGGCTGCGCTCGGCGGGCTGGACCGGGCCGGATTGCACAGCCAACTAGCCGCTGCCGTCCAAATGTTGTTGCACGTCGGCCGTGATCTCAGCGGTAGGCGGCGGCTCACCGACATTTCGCTGCTGCGCCGCACCGCCTCGGGCATGGTGCAGACCGCACCGGTATGGCAGGTCGAGCGGGGCCTGAGTGAGCACGTCACCGAATTCCGCGCCCTGCTGCGCGATCGGCGTCCGAGGTGACCGGCTCGGAGGTCACAGCGGTCGCGCTGGCCTCGGCGATACTGCTCGGCGTCTCCCCGCGCCGGCGGCTCACACCGAGTAACCGCCCCGGTCGCCGGGTCAGCCGGTGGGTCGTTCTCGGAACGCTGGGCGGTTGCGCCGCGGTGCTGGCCGCGGTCACGCTGCCGCCGAGCACCTGCCTGGCCGGGGCGGCGTTGGGTGCCACGGCGGCGCTGCGTCAGCGCCGTCGTCGCCGCGGCCGGCGTGCCGTGGCGGAGGCCCGCGCCCTGGAGAGCGCGCTCGATGTACTGGTCGGTGAGTTGCGTATCGGCGCACATCCGGTGCGGGCCTTCGCCGTTGCCGCCGCCGAGACCGGCCACGGACCGGTGGCCGCCGGCCTGCGGGCGGTGGTCGCGCGGGCACGCCTGGGTGCCGACGTTGCGACCGGCCTGCGGGATGCGGCCAAGTCCTCGGCGCTGCCCGCGCACTGGGAACGGCTCGCGGTCTACTGGGAACTCGGCGGCCAGCACGGCCTGGCGGTGGCCACCCTGATGCAGGCGGCGCATAGCGATATCGCTGCCCGGCAGCGGTTTTCAGCGCGAGCCGATGCCGGTATGGCCGGTGCGCGGGCCTCCGCCTCGATCCTGGGCTGCCTGCCGGTGCTCGGGGTGGGGCTGGGCCAATTGATCGGCGCCCGCCCTATCGGCTTTCTGCTCGGCGGCCCGGGCGGGGTGCTGTCGGTGGTCGGAGTGAGCCTGGTCTGCACCGGATTGCTGTGGTCGGACCACATCACCGGACGTGTGGGTGGCGTCTCGTGAGCACCGCCGCGGTACTGCTCGCGGTGGCCATGCTGACCGCCCCGTCGACGGTGCGGGCCCGGGCCGGGATACCCCGGCCGGAACGTCGGGTGAACCGCCGGCCGGTGCCGGGCACCGACGCGCTGGCATTCGCCGCCGGCCTCGACGTGTTCGCGCTCTGCCTGACCGCCGGAATGCCGGTCTCGGGTGCGGCTGCCGCGACCGCCCGGTCTGCGCCGCCGGAGCTGGCAGGCGCGCTGCGTCGCGGTGCGGATCTGTTGGCTCTGGGCGCTGATCCGGCTGTCGCGTGGTCGGTACCGGGAGACCGGTTGCTCGACCCGTCGACGATCGCGGTGCTCCGCCTGGCCCGACGGTCGGGCTCCTCGGGCACGGCCCTGGCGACCGGGCTCGGGGAGCTCGCGGCTCACTGCCGCGACGAGGCGGCGCACGCCGCCACGGCCGCCGCGGAGCGGGCCGGAGTGCTGATCGCCGGGCCGCTCGGGGTGTGTTTTCTGCCGGCTTTCGTCTGCCTGGGCATCGTGCCGGTGATCGCCGGGTTGGCCGGTGACGTGCTGCGCTCAGGTCTGCTGTGACCGCCGTTGCTTCGCGGACGAGCCGCGAGAACCCGGAGTGGGTGAGGGATAAGGGAGATTCCGTGAGAACACAGCTAGTTCAGGTGCGCAACATATTTCGTGCCGTCCAGCTCAGGCTGACGCTGCTGGCCTCCGATGAGTCCGGGATGTCGACGGTGGAGTACGCGATCGGGACGATCGCTGCTGCCGCCTTCGGTGCGATCCTCTACACCGTGGTGACCGGAGATTCGATTGTCTCAGCGTTGACCCGGGTCATCGGGCGAGCGTTGAACACCAAGGTCTGACGGGCGTTGACCGGGAATGGTCGGCTTGGCGACGATACCGGCGCCAGCACGGTCGAGGCGGCGTTCGCGCTGGCGGCCCTGGTCTCGGTGCTGGTGTTGTGCCTGGCCGGGTTCAGCGCGGTCTCCGCGCAGCTTCGCTGCCTCGACGCCGCACGGGAGGCCGCCAGGCTGGCGGCGCGCGGCGACACCCCGGCGGCCACGGCCGTGGCCCAGCGGATCGCGCCCGCCGGGGCCGCGATCCGGCTGCGCTCCGACGGCGAGTTCGTGGTCGCGACGGTCACCGTCCGGCCGGCCTTGCTGCCCGGGCTGGCCATTGCCGCCGAGGCGGTGTCGGCCGCGGAACCATCGCGGTGAGGCCGGCGCGGCCACGGTGGCCGCCGCCGCGATGGTCGCGGTGCTGCTGAGCCTCGCCGGTGGCGGCTTCGTGCTCGGTGCGGCGGTCATCGCGCGGCACCGGGCGCAGACGGCCGCCGACCTGGCCGCCCTGGCCGGTGCACGTCTCGTCCCGGCCGGCGCGGAAACCGCCTGCGCGCAGGCGCGGAGACTGGCCGCCCGCCTGGGTGCCGGTGAAAGCGACTGTGCGGTAGACGGACTCGATCTGGTGATGACCGTCGCGGTCGCCATACCCGGTTGGCGCATCGGGCCGGCCCGAGCGACGGCCCGAGCCGGGCCGGCCGGCCGGAGCTGATGCTAGGAGGCGCCGGCGGCCGGACCCAGCCCGGCGTCGGCCAGGTCCCGCGCGGTGGGAAGCCGCAGCGCGATCAAACCGGCGTAGGTGCCCTCCTCGAGCTCCACCCGGTTCACCGTCACATGCACCGGCTCCCAGCCGCCGTCGGCCTGGCGCAGCCGCAGCACCCCGGTGGCCGGCCCCTGGGTGAAGTCGGTTGTCATGCGGGTGATCAGGGCTTCGTCGTCGGGGTGAACCCGTGGCGCATCCACCGTGCCGCGCCAGTCGTAGAACGGACACGGGTCGTCCAGCCACTTCAGCAGTCGCCAGTCGGTCAGGTCCACCATGGCCCGGTGCACCCCGGGCTGGGCCAGTCCGTGCAGGATCTGCTGCGCCAAGAAGTCGGGACGCTGCACGGTGCCGTCGAGTTGCCCGCGCCAGTTCATGCCGCGCGACACCAAATGGTCACGCCCACTTGTGGGATCGGCTTCCCAGGCGGTGCGCGCCACGAAGCCCACCCGGATGGTCTCGCCGCGGAAGTCGGTGATATCCCAACTGCTGCAAATGGATTGGCCGGGCTCGGCCCGAATCGCCAACGCCAGCACCTTGTTCTCGTTCGGGCTGAAGTCGCGGGCCGGCAGCTCCTCGGCGAAAGCCCGGCCGTGGGTGGCCTCCACCTCGGGATCCTTGCCGCCGTTGGCCAGCGATTCCTTGGTGTCGGTGGCCACCCCCAGCGTCAGATCCCATTTCAGCGGGCCCGGGGTGGGGCGCTCCGGCGGCTCGACGTCGGGCGGGCCGCTCCAGACGTGCACGCCGTGCACGTGACCGTCGGACATCACCACCGGCTCGGTGCGGATCACCCGATCGTGCTTGGGGGTGATGCTGACCAGGCTCTGCCCGGTACGCATCGATTCGGCGATCGCGGTCTGGATCGCGGCCAGGTGCGGGCTACGACGCAGGAACTGCGCGATCGGCACCAGATTCTTCACCTGGCGTCCCTGTGCGACGACTGCCGGTTCATCGCCGAGTGTCTCCACCAGCAGCCAGTCATGTGCCATAACCTGCGATTTTACGGCCAACGGTTTACTACCAGCACCAAGGCAGGCGTTTACCCTGTTTCGCAGCCTGACTGCAGGTAGCGTCAGTGGGTTTCGAGTTGCGCCGCTCGGTTACAGCCGGTAACTTACGGCCGCGTCCGGCTTGTCACCGGGTTTGGGAACGGCTCGCCTTTTCGAGCGTTCGTCATGCGGCTCCGCCGGCGTTTCGGTGTGGCGCACTTGGCCCACTGCGCGTCTGCGGGGGTAGCCGATCGGGGGAGTCGGCCGTTCGGGGGGTCGGCCGACTCCCGCCATCATTGGCGAGCGCGGTTCAGCTCGCCGAGCACCAATCGCAGCACCCGCACCGCGCCGTCCTTGTCCAACGGGTCGTTGCCGTTTCCGCACTTGGGTGATTGCACGCACGACGGGCAGCCGTGCGGGCATTCGCAGGACTCGATCGTCGCCGCGGTGGCCGCCAACCAGGTCGGTGCCGCGCGAAAACCGCGTTCGGCGAACCCGGCACCGCCCGGATACCCGTCGTAGACGAACACGCTGGGCAGTCCACCCAGCGCGCCGGGCCCCAGCGCCGTCGACAGGCCGCCGATGTCACCACGATCGCAGCTGGCCACCAGCGGCAGCATCCCGATCGCGGCGTGCTCGGCGGCGTGCAGCGCCCCGGGGATTCGCGGTTCGGCGATGCCGCATTCAGCCAGCGCCTCGGCGGCGACGGTGTAGACCACCGCCGTGGTCGGCAGCGTCGCCGGCGGCAGGTCCAGCTCGATGAAATCCAGCACCTCGCCGGTGGGCAGCCGGCGCAGGTAGCCGACGATCTGGCGGGTCACCGTGACCGTCAGCAGGCCGAGGCTGACCGGCCCGAAGAACATGCGCTCGCCGTCACCGGTCACGTCGATGTCGGTGATCTCCCGCGCGAACGTCGCGTAGCCGGGATCCTCGGCGCGCACGAAGGCGATCTGGCGCTCGGTGTCCAGCGAGTCGACCACATAACTCTCGCCCTGGTGCAGATACACCGCACCGGTGTGCACGGTGGCCGGCGCCCGGCCGGCGTCGACGCTGCCCAGCAGCCGGCCGGTGTCGGCCTCGAGGATCACCACCTGCCCACCGGCCGATCCCCGGATGTCCACCGCCGGATGCGGGTCGAGCCCGGGTGCCGGGAAGTACTTCTCGGACCGTCGGCGCAGCAGCCCATCGTCGACCAGGTCCTCGGCGACCTGCTCGGCGCCCAGCCGGCGCACCTCGCTGAGGGTCAGCGGCAGTTCGGCGGCCGCGCACAGCAGCTGAGGTCCCAGCACATAGGGGTTGGCCGGATCGATCACCACCTGCTCGATCGGCTTGTCGAGCAGCGCTGAGGGGTGATGCACTAGGTAGCTGTCCAGCGGGTCGTCGCGGGCGATCAGCACGATCAGCGCCGTCTGGCCGCGCCGCCCCGAGCGCCCGGCCTGCTGCCAGAACGACGTCACGGTGCCGGGGAAGCCGGCGATCACCACCGCGTCCAGCCCCGCGATGTCCACCCCGAGCTCCAGGGCGTTGGTGGTGGCCAGGCCGTACAGCTCACCGTCGGCCAGCGCACGTTCCAAGGCCCGGCGGTCCTCGGCCAGATAACCCGCCCGGTAGGAGGCGATCTTGTCGACCAGCGCCGGGGCGACCGATTCCAGCCGGGTGCGGGCCGCCAGCGCGGTGAGTTCGGCGCCGCGGCGGGACCGGACGAACGTCAGGGTGCGGGCGCCCTCGGCGATCAGGTCGGCCATCACCCGGGCCGCTTCGGTGCCGGCGGCGCGGCGCACCGGTGCGCCGTTCTCCCCGGTCAGGTCGGTGCGCAGGGCCGGCTCCCACAGCGCCACCGTCCGGGCGCCGTGCGGCGACCCGTCCCGGGTGACCTCGGCGACCGGCTGGCCGATCAACGCCGAGGCGCTGGCGCCCGGTTCGGCGGTGGTGGCACTGGCGAAGATCACCGCCGGCCCCGGCCCCGTCGAGTAGCGCGCACACAACCGCAGCAGCCGGCGCAGCACCATCGCCACGTGTGAGCCGAAGATGCCCCGGTAGTAGTGGCATTCGTCGACGATCACGAAGCGCAGCCCCCGCAGGAAGACCGCCCAGCGGGCATGGTGGCGAAGCATCGACAGATGGATCATGTCCGGGTTGGAGAACACCCAGCGCGACCGCTCCCGGGCGAACCGGCGCAGCTCGGCGGGGCTGTCGCCGTCATAGGCGGTCGGGGCCACCGCCCCGGCCACACCCGCGGAGCCGTCCAGCCGCGAAACCGCCGCGGTCAGGGCGTGGGCAGTGCGCAGCTGATCGTGGCCCAACGCCTTGGTCGGTGACAGATACAGCGCCCGCGCGCGCGGATCGGCCGCCAGCGCGTTCAGCACCGGAAGCTGGTAGGCCAGCGACTTCCCCGATGCCGTGCCGGTGCTGATCACCACGTGACGTCCGGCGTGGGCGAGGTCGGCGGCGGCCAGCTGATGCGACCACGGCGCCTCGATGCCGCGCCCGGTGAAGGCGGCGATGACGTCGGGGTCGGCCCACTGCGGCCAGGCGCCCAGCTGTCCCTCGGATGCCGGCAGGTCGGCGACGTGGCGCAGCGGTCGTTCACCGGGTTCGACACCGGCGAGCGCGGCGGCCAGCAATTCACCGCCGAAATTCACCGTCATTCGCCTCGTCCCTGATCGCTCGCATGGCAAGTCCGCCGCCGTATTGTTCACCCCGCCTCAAAGCTTCGACAGGCTATTTAGGCACCGCAGTCTGTCCTCGACGCGATGAACATGGTTGACTGATGGACGGTCGTAGCTTCTGTGTTCGTGTAAGCCTTCGCAGGATCTGTGGTTGCGGCCGCAGTGCCCACGGGGAAGGGGCCGGTGCCCGCATCGGTCGACAGCCAGGGTACGGCGGCCGGAACAGGCCCGGGGCAGCGAAGGGCGGTGCCCCGAATAACGGTGCATCGCACCGGGCAAGA
Organism: Mycolicibacter kumamotonensis; assembly: GCF_002086285.1. Lineage (GTDB taxonomy): Bacteria > Actinomycetota > Actinomycetes > Mycobacteriales > Mycobacteriaceae > Mycobacterium > Mycobacterium kumamotonense. The sequence continues at coordinate 29,905 of NZ_MVHU01000006.1, forward strand.
AGAGTAAGGAAAGATCGACAAATGCCACAGGGAACTGTGAAGTGGTTCAACGCGGAGAAGGGCTTCGGCTTCATCGCGCCTGAAGACGGGTCAGCGGACGTGTTTGTCCACTACACGGAGATCCAAGGGTCCGGCTTTCGCACCCTCGAGGAAAACCAGCGCGTGGAGTTCGAGGTCGGGCAGAGCCCCAAGGGCCCGCAGGCCACGGGCGTCCGCGCCGTCTAAGCAACTGGATTCGGTACCCCCCGGGCAGCTCCCCCCAACGGAGCAGAACCGGGGGGTTTCGTTTCGGGCGGGTCGGACCGGTTGGGCCGATCCCGTCGCTGCCGGAAGGCGGACCGGCCTACTGTCGGTGACGTGAGCCAGCTTTCCTTCTTTTCGGCAGAGTCGGTGCCGCCCAGTGTCGCCGACCTCACCGGGGTGCTGGCCGGCCCGGGACAGATCATCATGGCGGCCGGCGGCGCCCGGCTCTCGGTCGTGGTCGATGCGCAGTGGCGGGCGGTGGCCCTGGCCGAGATGATCAGCGAAGCCGGTCTGCTACCGGAGATCACCCGCACCGAGGAGGACACCCCGTTGGTGCGGACGGCGGTGGATCCCCGATTGCGCGCACTGGCCGAAGCCTGGACCCGCGGAGCGGTCAAGACCGTGTCGCCGGGGTGGCTGCCGGGCCCGCGGGCGCTGCGGGCATGGACGCTGGCCTCCGGCGCCGCGGAAGCCGACCGGTATCTGCTCGGCCTGGACCCCCACGCACCGGAAACCTTCGCGCCGCTGGCCTCGGCCATGATGCGGGTCGGGATAGCGCCCACCCTGATCGGCACCCGCGGCAGCCGGCCCGCGTTGCGGATCACCGGCCGACGCAGGCTCTCCCGGCTGGTGGAAAACGTCGGGGAAGCACCGGCCGATCCCGAGGCGTTGGCCCAGTGGCCGCGTGTCGAAGCGCCGATCCCGGGCCATCTCCGTCACCTTTGAGACAATTCCGCTCTGTACGCCGGTTTGCGTCGGCATGGCCGTCAGTGCGAGATTGTCAGTTGTCCACCGGCGGCGCGGCCTGCAGGTGGGGACAGAAGTGGAGCGTAAGCGCAGTTGGCTGACCCCGGCCGCAACGGCGGCACAAATTCACCTGTGCGGCGACTCGTCATTGTCGAGTCGCCCACGAAGGCACGAAAAATTGCCGGTTACCTGGGCAGTAACTATGTCGTCGAGTCCTCTCGCGGGCACATCCGGGACCTGCCGCGCAACGCCGCGGACGTGCCGGCGAAGTACAAGACCGAACCTTGGGCGCGTCTGGGCGTCAATGTCGACGCCGACTTCGAGCCGCTCTACATCGTCAGCCCGGACAAGAAGAGCACCGTCACCGAACTCAAAGGCCTGCTCAAAGACGTCGACGAGCTCTATCTGGCCACCGATGGTGACCGGGAGGGCGAGGCGATCGCCTGGCACCTGCTGGAGACCCTCAAGCCGCGCATCCCGGTCAAACGGATGGTGTTCCACGAGATCACCGAGCCGGCGATCCGCAACGCCGCCGAGAACCCCCGTGACCTCGACATCGACCTGGTGGACGCCCAGGAGACCCGCCGCGTGCTGGACCGGCTGTACGGCTACGAGGTCAGCCCGGTGCTGTGGAAGAAGGTCGCCCCGAAGCTGTCGGCGGGCCGGGTCCAATCGGTGGCCACCCGCATCATCGTGCAGCGCGAACGCGAGCGGATGGCCTTCCGCAGCGCCTCTTACTGGGACGTGGTCGCTCAACTGGACGCCAGCGTCTCGGATCCGACCGCATCCCCGCCCACCTTCACCGCCCGGCTGGTGGCCGTCGACGAGCAGCGGGTGGCCAGTGGACGCGATTTCGACTCGCTGGGGGCGCTGAAGAAGCCCGACGAGGTCAGAGTGCTCGACGAGGCGGCCGCGAACGCGCTGGCGGCCGGGCTGCAGGGCGCGTCGCTGACCGTGACCTCGGTGGAGGACAAGCCCTACACCCGGCGGCCCTATGCGCCGTTCATGACCTCGACGTTGCAGCAGGAAGCCGGTCGCAAGCTGCGGTTCTCCGCCGAACGGACGATGAGCATCGCCCAGCGGCTCTACGAGAACGGCTACATCACCTACATGCGTACCGACTCGACGACGCTGTCGCAGTCGGCCATCGATGCCGCACGTACCCAGGCCCGTCAGCTCTACGGCGAGGAGTACGTCTCACCCTCGCCGCGGCAGTACACCCGCAAGGTCAAAAACGCCCAGGAGGCCCACGAGGCGATCCGGCCGGCCGGCGAGACGTTCGCGACCCCCGACGCGGTGCGCAACGAGCTGGGCAGCGACGAGTTCCGGCTCTACGAGCTGATCTGGCAGCGCACCGTCGCCTCGCAGATGGCCGACGCCCGTGGCACCACCCTGAGCCTGCGGATCGGTGGGCAATCCGGCAGTGAGCAGGTGACGTTCGCCGCCAGCGGCCGCACCATCACCTTCGCCGGGTTCCTCAAGGCTTACGTGGAGACTGTCGACGAGCTGGCCGGCGGCGAAGCCGACGACGCCGAGCGCCGGTTGCCGCAGTTGAGCCAGGGCCAGCGGGTGGATGCCACCGAGCTGAGCCCGGACGGGCATTCGACCAACCCGCCCGCGCGCTACACCGAGGCCTCACTGGTCAAGGCGCTCGAGGAGCTGGGTATCGGGCGGCCCTCGACCTATTCGTCGATCATCAAGACCATCCAGGACCGCGGCTACGTCTACAAGAAGGGCAGCGCGCTGGTCCCGTCCTGGGTCGCGTTCGCCGTGATCGGGCTGCTCGAACAGCACTTCCGCCGGCTGGTCGACTACAACTTCACCGCCGCCATGGAAGACGAGCTGGACGCGATCGCCGCCGGGCGCCAGCGCCGGGTCGACTGGCTGCACAATTTCTACTTCGGCGGCGACTACGGCGTGGACGACTCGATCGCGCGGGCCGGGGGCCTCAAGAAGCTGGTCGGGGTCAACCTGGAGGGCATCGACGCCCGCGAGATCAACTCGATCAAGCTGTTCGACGACGCGCAGGGCAGGCCGATCTATGTCCGGGTCGGCAAGAACGGCCCGTATCTGGAGCGCATGGTCGCCGGCGACGACGGCGAGCCGACCCCGCAGCGGGCCAACCTGGACGACTCGCTGCCGCCGGACGAGCTGACCCTGGCGCTGGCCGAGGAACGCTTCGCCACCCCGCAGGAGGGCCGGTCGCTCGGTGTCGACCCGGCCACCGGGCACGAGATCGTCGCCAAGGACGGCCGGTACGGCCCGTACGTGACCGAAATCCTGCCCCCGCCCCCCGACGACGAGTCCGGCAGCACTGCCAAGAAGGGCAAGAAGCCGACCGGACCGAAGCCCCGCACCGGGTCGCTGCTGCGCAGCATGGATCTGCAGACGGTGACCCTCGACGACGCGCTGAAACTGTTGTCGTTGCCGCGGGTGGTCGGTGTCGACCCCGAATCGGGTGAGGAGATCACCGCGCAGAACGGCCGCTACGGCCCGTATCTCAAGCGCGGCACCGATTCTCGATCGCTGTCGACCGAGGAGCAGATCTTCGACATCACCCTCGAGGAAGCGCTCAAGATCTACGCCGAGCCGAAACGCCGTGGCCGCCAAGCGGCTTCGGCGCCACCGCTGCGTGAACTGGGTGCCGACCCGGCGACCGGCAAGCCGATGGTGATCAAGGACGGTCGGTTCGGTCCCTACGTGACCGACGGTGAGACCAACGCCAGCCTCCGAAAAGGTGACGAGGTGGCATCGATCACCGATGAGCGTGCCGCCGAACTGCTCGCCGACCGGCGGGCCAAGGGGCCGGTCAAGCGGGCCGCCAAGAAGACCACCCGCAAGGCGCCGGCGAAGAAGGCCGCCAAGCGCTGAGTCAGTCCGCCGCGGCGGAGGTCTCGCTGTCTTCGGTCGGGATCGCTTCGACCACGGCAAGATTCACCGGTCGTGCCAGCTGAGTGGGCACGGCGCGGCCCCGCAGCTCGACGATCTCGCCGACCTCCCAGCACAATGCCTCGGAGTCGACCGCCCCACTGACCGCGACCGCCGACGCCAGCACATGGCCCTGCTCCAGCTTGGCCAGCTCGGTCAATCGGGCGGCCTCGTTGACCGGGTCGCCGATCACGGTGTACTCGAAGCGGGCCCGGGCGCCGATATGACCGGCGATGGCCCGCCCGGCGGAGACGCCGATGCCGAACTCCTCCGACCCGAGCACCGGCAGCAGCCCGTCGTGCAGTTCCCGCGCCGCCGCCAGAGCGGAGCTGCAGGCGTCCGGGTGCTCGATCGGCGCGCCGAAGATGGCCAGCGCGGCGTCACCCTGGAACTTGTTGACGAAACCGCCGTGCCGCCCGACGGCCTCGACCACCACCCGAAAGAACTCGTTGAGCAGGTTCACCACCTCGCTGGGCGGCCGTGTCGACGCGAGCTGGGTGGAACCCACCAGATCGATGAACAGCACCGCGACATCGCGTTCCTGGCCTCCCAGCTCGGTGCCGCGCTCCAGCGCACGCCGGGCCACGTCCTCGCCGACGTAGCGTCCGAATAGGTCGCGCAGTCGCTGCCGCTCGGCAAGATCACGCACCATGTCGTTGAACCCCGCTTGCAGCAGGCCCAGTTCGCTGGCGTCGTAGATCTGCATGTGCGCGTTGTAGTTACCGCGTTGCACCTCCCCGAGCGCCCAGCGCAGCTGGCGCAGCGGGTCGGCGATCGACATCGACACCAGCACGGTGCCGACCAGACCGATCCCCAGGGCGGCCAGTGCCATGAACAGGATCGGGGTGAACAGCTTGTCCGCCGAGGCATTGAGCAGCGAGGTCTTGGCGGCCAGCACCGACAGCACGATCGCCAGCAGCGGCACCCCGGTCGACAGCAGCCAGGTCAACAGTTGGCGCAGGATGACCCCGGGCGCCAGCAGGTTCTCCGGCGCCCCACCGCGCAGTGCCGCCACGGCCACCGGCCGCAGCACCCGCTCGGACTGCAGGTAGCCGATGATCGCGGTGGCCGCCGCTCCCAGCGCGGTGGCGGTGACCACCACCGGCACCACGTCGTGGGCCACCGGCCAGCTGACGATGACGAACACCACCCCGCCCACCATCCAGTAGCTGATGCTGATCAGCGAGCGGTAGAAGGGCATCCGCAGCGCCCGGGACCGGGCCAGTTCGGTGTCGGCCGGGTCGGCGCCGGCGTCGGGGTCGGTGAGCAGGGCCTCTCGGCGTTGCCAGCGGAACACCGGCATGAGCAACGAGGTGCTCACCGTGAAGCCGAAGGCGAACAGCAACAACAAGGTGACGGCGAACCACACCAGGTTGGCGCGTGGCAGGTCCTGCAGATTGATCCGGTCCTCGATCGGCAGCCCGAACCGCAGGAAGCCGAACACGAACAGCGAGCCGATGATGTCGGCCTGCAACATGCTCAGGGTGAACACCGGCCACGGCGTGCGCAGCACCCAGCGGACGAATCGGTTGATCCGTCCCGCCAGGGTCTTGGTGCTCACCAGGACACCGTATCCGGCGGGGCGACGAAGCCGGAGTCCGAATGTCGCGGCCAGCCGCTACTGTGACCGGTGATGTCCGGGGTTTTCGCGCGGTTGGTAGGCCAGCAGACGGTGGAGGCCGAGCTGTTGGCGGCGGCCCGCTCGGCTCGGGGTGATTCCGCTCACAGTGCGGTCTCCGCCGGCGGGATGTCGCACGCCTGGCTGATCACCGGGCCGCCCGGTTCGGGCCGATCGATCGCGGCACTGTGCTTCGCGGCGGCGCTGCAGTGCACCGCCGACGACGCCGAGGGTGGGCCGGGCTGCGGACGGTGCCGTGCCTGCACCACCACGATGGCCGGCACGCACGCCGATGTGCGGCGGGTGGTGCCCGAGGGGTTGTCGATCGGCGTCGATGAGATGCGGGCCATCGTGCAGGTCGCCTCCCGGCGGCCCGGGACCGGCCGGTGGCAGATCGTGGTGATCGAGGACGCCGACCGGCTCACCGAGGGTGCGGCCAACGCCCTGCTCAAGGTCGTCGAGGAGCCGCCGCCGTCGACGGTGTTCCTGCTGTGCGCGCCCTCGGTCGATCCGGAGGACATCGCGATCACGCTGCGGTCGAGGTGCCGGCACGTGGCGCTGGTGACCCCGGCGCCGGCGGCGATCGCCGAGGTGCTGGCCGAGACCGACGGCCTCGACGCCGAGACGGCCGCGTGGGCGGCGGCGGTCAGCGGCGGGCATGTGGGCCGGGCCCGGCGGCTGGCCACCGATCCCGAGGCCCGCCAGCGGCGTCAGCGGGCGCTGGCGCTGGCCCGGGATGCGGCCACCCCGTCGCGGGCGTTCGCCGCGGTCGACGAGCTGGTGGCCGCCGCGGAGTCCGAGGCCCGGGATCTGACCGCCGAGCGGGCCGAGGCCGAGACCGAGGAGCTGCGCACCGCACTGGGCGCCGGCGGCACCGGCAAGGGCACCGCCGGGACGCTGCGCGGCACCGCCGGGGTGATCAAGGATCTGGAGCGGCGGCAGAAGTCCCGCCAGACCAGGGCCTCGCGTGACGCGCTGGACCGGGCCCTGATCGATCTCGCGTCCTATTTCCGGGACGCGTTGCTGACCGCATCCAGTGTCGGCACCGCCCGGCCGAATCACCCGGACATGACCGACGCGGTGGCGGCGATGGCCGCCCACTCATCGGCGACCGCGCTGCTGCGCTGCATCGAGGCGGTGCTCGAATGCCGCGAGGCGCTGGCGGTGAACGTCAAGCCCCGGTTCGCCGTCGGCGCCATGGTCGCCACCATCGGTCAGGCGCTGCGGGCCGACCTGTAAACTCGGCTGGTCCGGAAGCGCCGGGCAGGCCGCCTTAGCTCAGTCGGTAGAGCGATTCACTCGTAATGAATAGGTCAGGAGTTCGATTCTCCTAGGCGGCTCCATCTACCAGAGGAAACGCTGGCAGCAGAGCTAAGCGTTGCTTCACAAGCGGTCGGATCGACTCCTTTCCGACGACATTCACGGGCTACTTTCCCCACCGAGGAACCTGTCCAGGGCTTCCCGAGCGTCCGGGCCGGTGGTTTTTCCGCTCGCTGTAGTGGCCTTCGGCGGTGGTCAAGTATGCGTGTCGAACTGCTACCGGGCGGCCTCGACGCAGAGGTGGTCTCGCACGATGGTGCCGGCGGTTCGCCGTCGCGGTTCTTCAACACCAGTCCGGCCGGCCCCGACGGTCCATACAACGTGGTGAGCACTTCGACTCCCCGCTTTGGGAACCACTTTCACCGGTAGAGCATCGTGTTTGCGGGTGTCCTGCGGTGACAGACTGGCCGGGAATGACGGCCGAGGGTGCTATCGAACCGCAGACCGCGGCGCAATACCGGCAGATTCCGCTCAGCGTCCTCGGTTGACTTCTTGGTACGACGGATCTTTCGGCGGACTCCCTCGGTGTCGCGGATGTAGGTCCGTGCCTCGAACAGATCCTTGCCAAGCTGGGCTGTGGTGATCTTCCCCTGCTCGCCGGGTTGCATTCTTTGCTGGGTTGCGTGATGAGCGGCGATGCCTTCGTCAGAGCGCCGGTTGGGCATCGCAGCGATGGTGACACGCGTGTGCTCAGCGGCCGGGCCGACGAATCGGTTGTGACGGCGGACAAGTCGGCCCGACCGGCAACGGGGCGTATCGCATCAGCGCTCGGTTCGAAATTGTCGCAGCAGATTGTCGAACACCGTCCACATCTCGGATTCTGCGGCTGCGGTATGGAGGGCGTCAGCGGCGGGTGATTCGGGTACACGGGCAGGGGTGATTACTCCGACCGTCGGTCCAGCCCGGCTCTCGGCGATGGGGCGCACCGCCAGCCCCGTTGGCACACCGAACGCATACAGCCATGCGTGTGAGGCGATCGTCGCCAGATGCGCGCGGTCTAGGTGCGCATAGATGGCGCCCACCGTGTCAGCCTCAAGTACCGGCTGCAGCAGTACACCGGCAGCGGCCATGTAGGCGTCGAGGATGCGGCGGTTCCGCATCTCCGGGGTGAGCACACACAACGGAAGGGTGGCCGCCTGCGCCCAGGTGACGGTCTGTGCCGCCATCACGTCGCTGTCCTGCGGTGCCAGTAGCACATAACGCTCTTGGTACAGCGGCGTTTGCCGGCAGCCCGGCGGGGTTTCTTCGTCGAGGTAGGTCACCCCGGCATCGATCTCGAAATCAGCCAATCGGCGGGCGATCTCGCGTGAGGACAGGGCTTCTACCCGGACGCTAGCCGCAGGGTGGGAGGCGAGCAGCCGGGATGTCAACAATGGGATCGCGGACACTGAGGTCGGAATCGCGGCGATTCGCGCGGTCATATTCAGCCGTCCGCGCATGCGTTCTACATCGGCGAGCAACTCATCACGCTCGGCAATGATGCGGTGTGCCCAGCTGAGTACGCGTGCCCCTTCGATGGTGAACCCCTCGAATCGATGTCCTCGCAGGACGATCGGTACCCCGAGGTCACGCTCGAGACGGCGGATCGCTACCGACAATGTTGGCTGGCTGATGTGGCAGGCGGTCGCGGCCCGCCCGAAGTGCCGTTCCCGAGCCAGTGCCACCAGATACTCCAGTTGTACGATCTGCACATTGGCTTTCACGTGAACTCCTGATTGATAGGTCTGAATTATCGAAGCATGTGAAATGGTCATCACCAAACCGTTGTGGGCGGGGATGTGGCTCCTGAGAATGGTTGAGTGTTCCGCCCTAAGGCTGATTTCGACTTCGATGAAGATGACGTCGTCGCCACCCACGAGAAGGCCCATGCGGCCGGGTTGAAGGCAGTGGTGGTCTCGCTGCAACGCGGTATCGGGCAGATGGGTTTCACCCGCACCGCCCGCACCCTGGCGCGGCTCAATCAGCGAGATGGCTTCGATTGCCCCGGTTGCGCGTGGCCGGAAACCCCGGGGCATCGCAAATATGCCGAGTTCTGCGAGAACGGAGCCAAAGCCGTCGCAGAGGAGGCCACCACTCGGCGAGTGGGACCCGAGTTCTTCGCGCAGCATTCCATCGCGGATCTGCTGGAGCGCACCGAGTACTGGCTCGGCCAGCAGGGTCGTCTCACCCATCCGATGGTGTTGCGGGACGGCGCAACCCACTATCAGCCGATCAGCTGGGAGTCAGCGTTCACACTGATCGCTGACGAACTCCGCGCGCTCGACACGCCTGATTCGGCGGCGTTCTACACCTCTGGGCGCACCTCCAACGAAGCCGCCTTCCTGTACCAGCTGCTGATCCGCAGCTTCGGCACCAACAACATGCCCGACTGCTCCAACATGTGCCACGAGTCCTCGGGCGCTGCACTCGACGGAAGCATCGGCATCGGCAAGGGCTCGGTGTCAGTTCCCGACCTCGAACACGCTGACCTCATCTTGGTCGCCGGCCAGAACCCCGGGACCAACCATCCGCGGATGCTGTCGGTGCTGGAGAAGGCGAAAACCAACGGCGCCAAGGTGATCGGCATTAATCCGCTACCTGAAGCGGGACTGCTTCGGTTCAAGGACCCGCAGAAGCTGCACGGAGTCGTCGGTCACGGTATCCCCATCTCGGATGATTTGCTGCAGATCCGGATCGGTGGTGACCAGGCGCTGTTCCAGGGGCTGGCCAAACTGCTGCTGGAAGCCGAGGATCGCAACCCCGGCACGGTGCTGGACCGCGATTTCATCGCCAAGCACTGCGCTGGTTTCGATGAGTACGCCGCGCATATCCGCGGTGTCGACCTCGACACCGTACTCGAGGCCACCGGTTTGACCCGCCGGCAGATCGACGACACCGCCGCAGCGCTGCTCTCGTCGAAGAAGACCATCATCTGCTGGGCGATGGGCCTGACTCAGCAGATTCACGGTGTTGCCACCATCCAGGACGCCACCAATCTGCTTCTCCTGCAGGGAATGATCGGAAAGCCAGGGGCGGGTGTATGCCCAGTGCGCGGTCACTCGAACGTTCAAGGCGACCGAACAATGGGGATCTGGGAGAAGATGCCCGAGTCATTCCTAGCCGCTTTGGACGTCGAGTTCGGTATCACCAGCCCGCGCCATCACGGCTACGACGCCGTAAACACCATCCGCGCCATGCGTGACGGCAAGGTCCGGGTTTTCATGGCAATGGGCGGCAACTTCGTCTCCGCGACCCCGGATACTGTCGTCACCGAGGCCGCATTGCGTAATTGCGCTCTGACTGTGCAAGTCTCGACGAAGCTGAATCGATCGCATCTGGTCACCGGCCGTACCGCGCTGATCCTTCCATCGCTGGGCCGCACCGACAAAGATATGACGGGGGGCCGCAAACAAGCTGTCACCGTGGAGGATTCCATGTCAGTGGTGCACCTGTCTCGCGGTAGGCTCACACCGCCAGGTCCCGAGGTGCGGAGCGAGGTGGGGATCGTCTGCGGTGTCGCACGAGCTCTCTTTGGGCCCGATCATTCGGTGCCGTGGGCGCGGTTCGCTGCCGACTACGATCGTATCCGCGACTCGATCGCCCGGGTGGTTCCTGGCTTCACCGATTTCAACACCCGCGTGCGCCAGCCCGACGGGTTCGTCCTGCCCCACCCGCCGCGGGACAACCGCGAGTTCAAGACGGCAACCGGCAAGGCCAATTTCGTGGTCCACGATTTGCATTGGCTGCCGGTGCCGCCGGGCCGGCTGATCCTGCAGACCATGCGCAGCCATGACCAATACAACACCACCATCTACGGCCTCGACGACCGCTACCGCGGCGTCAAAGGTGGCCGCCGCGTGGTGTTCTGTCACCCAGACGACATCGCCGCCGCCGGCTGCGCCGATGGCGCCCGGGTGGATCTGGTGTCGGAGTGGACGTTGCCCGACGGGAGCATCCAGGAGCGCCGCGCCGAGGATTTCCGGTTGGTGTCCTATCCCACGCCGCGCGGGAACGCGGCGGCCTACTATCCAGAAACCAACCCGCTGATCCCGCTGGATCACACCGCCCGCAAGTCCAACACCCCGGTATCCAAGGCCGTCACCATCCGTCTCGAGCGTCGCGCCTGATGGGTCGGGTTACCACACGCGTCCGGATCACCCGGCTGACCGGCCAGCAGTGCGCCGCGTCGCCGGACACCCTGGCTGTGGAGGAACCGCTCGAGATTCGAGTAGCCGGCCGCCCGCTGGCGGTGACCATGCGCACACCCGGCGCCGATGTGGAACTCGCGCAGGGATTTCTGCTGACCGAAGGTTTCATCACTGACCGCTCCGACGTTGCCACTGTGCGGTACTGCAACAGCCGTGCCGCCGAGGGAACCAACACATACAACGTGCTCGACGTGGATCTCGCGCCGGGGGTGACGCCGCCCGAGACCGGGTTCGAGCGCAACTTCTACACCACCTCTTCGTGTGGGGTGTGCGGGAAGGCGTCACTGGAGGCCATCACTCAGCGCACGCGACACCATCCCAGCGCCGATACCACGGTCGTAACCTCTGCGGTTCTCACGCAGCTGCCCGACACCTTGCGTGCGGCGCAGAAAGTGTTCGACAGCACCGGCGGCCTGCACGCCGCTGGGCTGTTCACTCCGCAGGGTGAGTTGCTGGTGATCCGCGAGGACATCGGACGGCACAACGCGGTAGACAAGGTGATCGGTTGGGCCGTCGAACGCCAGCGAATCCCCCTGTTCGGCAATGTGTTACTAGTCAGCGGTCGGGTATCGTTCGAACTGGTGCAGAAAGCAGTCATGGCCGGTGTGCCGATTCTGGCCGCAGTGTCGGCACCGTCATCGCTGGCCGTCGATTTGGCCGGCGACAGCGGGCTGACCCTGGTCGGGTTTCTACGCGCGGGGACTATGAACGTCTACACGCATCAGGACCGGATAGCACCAGTCGCTTGAGAGAGCCGATGGATTCGGAAGCCGACACAGGGCCCACCGCGGACCCTGGCCGCCATAGCCGCGCGCTGACGGACGGGACTGCCCCGAGTTCAGTTGGGTCGACGGGTGTGAATTTCAGGCCGCGGTCGCGACGGGTGTGTGGACCGTGTGATGCCTTGTCGGCGTCGAGCGTGCGTGTTTGCACCGCGGCACGCCGTTCTAGCCGGCATTCTGTGCACGCTCGCCAGGCGCCGTCACCGGGGCGGGCGCCAGGTCCGGGTCGGCGATCGGCAACCGCACCCGAAACACCGTGGCCCCGTCGGCCGATTCCACGTCCACCGAACCGCGGTGCGCGCTGACGATCGAGGCGACGATCGCCAAGCCCAGCCCGGTGCTGCCCAGCTCGCCCGAGCGGGCCTTGTCTGCACGGACGAATCGCTCGAACAGGTGCGGAACCATGTCGGGGTCGATCCCGGGCCCGTCGTTGGCCACCGTCAACACCGCGGCCGGCCCGCCCACCCCGGCCCGGTCCTCGGCGATGGCGGTCGTCACCGTCACCCCGGGCGGGGTGTGCACCCAGGCGTTCTTCAACAGGTTGGTGACGACCTGGTGCAGCCGCGCGCGGTCACCGCGGACCCACACCGGGGTCTCCGGCAGGTCCTTGACCCAGTGGTGGCTCGGTGCGGCGGCCGCGGCGTCGTTGACCGCGTCCAGTACCAGATCGGCGAGGTCGACGTCTTCGACCTGCAGGTCCTGACCTTCGCTGAGCCGCGACAACAGCAGCAGCTCCTCGACCAGCGACGCCATGCGCTGCGCCTCGGATTCGATGCGGGCCAGGGCGTATTCGGTGGTCGGGGGCAGCGTGGAACTGTCCTGCCGGGTCAGCTCGGCGTAGCCCTGGATCGCGGCCAGCGGCGTGCGCAGCTCGTGGCTGGCGTCGGTGATGAACTGCCGCATCCGCCGGTCGGCTTCGCCTCGGTAGGCCAAGGCGCTATCGACGTTGTCCAGCAGGCGATTCAAGGCGCCGGCGACGATACCGACCTCATGGTCAGGGTCGACATCGGCGTCGGCCACCCGGACGGTGATGCGTTCGTCGCTGTCGGTAAGCGGCATCGCGGCCACCGAGGCAGCGGTGGCGGCGACCCGCCGCAGCGGGCGCAACGCGTAGCTGACCACCGTGATCGTCAGCGTCGCGGTGATCAGCAATGCCGCCGTGTAAAGCGCTGCGGCAGTGGCCATTCGGCGGGCAACAATGCGGTTCGCCAGGTTCAATGACCCGCCGATAAACAACATGTCGTGGTCGTCGACGACGCGGGTCTCCACCCGGTAGGTGCCCAGACTGCCCAGTTCCATCGTCTGCGGGGGACCGTTGCGCCAATGGTGCGCGTCGACGGCGGCCACCACGTCGGCCGGCGCCGGATAGGGCTCCTCCTCGGTGAACACCGCCGAGCCGATCACCCTGCCGTCGCGCAGCACCGCCAGGACATTGCCCGGGGTCTGGTCACTGAAACCGAGCAAGGCCCGACCGACCGTCGATAGGCCGTCGGGACCGATGGCGTTCTCGACGCGGCGATACTTGGCAAACGAATGGCTGAACGCGTTGAGCGACTCGGACAGATCGGCGTCGCTGGTCGCGGTGACATAGCTGCGCAGGCTCAGCACCGACACCACGCCGACGGCCACGAACGCCACCGTCACCACGGTGGACACCCCCAACACCAGCTGACGGCGCAGCGCCCGCGGACGCCGGGGCGAGGTGCGGGCGAATGTCATGGCGGCGGCTTCAGCATGTAACCCACCCCCCGCACGGTATGGATCATCGGGGGATCGACGTCGATCTTCTTGCGCAGATAGGAGATATAGAGGTCGACGATGCTGGTGCGCCCGGCGAAGTCGTAATTCCACACCCGGTCCAGGATTTCCGCGCGAGGCAGCGCCCGCCCGGGATTGCGCATCAAAAACCGCAGCAACTCGAACTCGGTGGTGGACAGTGACACCGGAACGCCGCCGTTGCTGACCTGGCGGCTGGGGCCGTCGAGCGTCAGATCCCCGACGGTGAGCACCTCATCGACCGGTGGCGAGAGTTGCGCGGAACGGCGCAGCAGTCCGCGCAGTCGCGCGACCAGCTCCTCCAGGCTGAACGGCTTAGTCATGTAGTCGTCGGCGCCGGAGGTCAGACCGGTGACCCGGTCGGTGACCGAGTCGCGGGCGGTGAGGAACAGCGTCGGAATGTAGGCGTCGGATTCGCGGACCCGTCGCAGAATCTGCAGCCCGTCGACGTCGGGCAGCATGATGTCGAGCACCAGCAGATCGGGCTCGCCGCTGTGGAACTTGGTAACCGCGTCGCGCCCGTTATGGGCGACGTCGACGATCCACCCCTCGTAGTGCAGGGCCATGGTCACCAGATTGGTCAGTGCCGGCTCGTCGTCGACCAGCAGGACCCGGATCGGTGATCCGTCGGGCCGATTGATCCGCGGCAGTTGACCGAGGATCGCTTTGCGCGGACTGCGGTGGTCCGTGTTACCCGCCATCGGTCATCATTGTCCACCCGGCCTCGCGGTCATTCGCCGAGAAGGCGTTGCTTGCGGTCGATGAATTTCTCCTGGGACAGGATTCCGGAGTTCCGCAGTTCGACGAGTGCGCGCAGTTCGGCCACGACGCCGATCGCCTTGGCCTTGACCGGTTTGTCGGGCTTGTCGGGTTCCTCGGCGGGCTTGGGTGGCGCGCTGGGGTTGGGTTGGGTGGTCGTCGGTGCCTGTCCCGCTCGGAGGGTGCCGGCCACGGCGCGTCCGGCCATGCCAGCCAGGCCCATCTCGGCGAACGGGGCACCGGATCCTGCAGCGGTCGCAGTTACCGCACCGGATTGGGTTGACACTAACGTGATTTCGCGCAGCGCCGACGGTGTGGCGGCGGCCCAGGCCTGCGGCACCGACAGTGCGCCCAGGGGCACCGCCTTGCCCATGCTCGCCCAGGTCGCGCCGGCCGGGCCGGCCATCGACCCCAGACCGCCGACGGCGGGCGCCGTCTGGCTCAGTAGGCCTAGGCCGCCCAGCGCCCCGAGGCCCTCCGCGCCCTCGGGGAAGGCGAGCTCACCTAGGGTGATCGCCAGGCCGCCGAACGCACCACCCAGGCCGATTCCGCCGAACGGACCGACGCTGCCCACCTCCAGAACCGCGCCGGCCAGATCGAACGCCAAACCGGGCGAGATGGCGCCGGTGGAGTCGGCGGCGGTGCCGGCGTAGCCGTACATGGCGGTGGCGTCTTGGGCCCACATCTGCGCGTAGAGGGCTTCGTTGGCGGCGATGGCGGCGGTGTTTTGGCCGAGGATATTGGTGGCGATCAGGGTGGCCAGTTGGGTGCGGTTGGTGGCGATGACCGCCGGTGGCACGGTCATGGCGAAGGCGGTTTCGTAGGCGGCTGCGGCGGTGTTGGCCTGGGTGCCGGCGTGGCCGGCTTGAGTGGCGGTGGTGCTCATCCAGGCGGCGTAGGGGGCTGCGGCGGCGGCCATGGCGGTGGCGGCGGGGCCTTGCCAGGTTTCGTCGGTGAGTGCGGCGATGATGCTGCGGTAGGAGTTGGCTGCTGATTCCAGTTCGGCGGCCATGGCTTTCCAGGCGCTGGCGGCGGCACGGATGGGGCCGGATCCGGGTCCGGAATACATCAGCGCAGAGTTGACCTCCGGGGGCAACGCTGCAAAATTCATCGGCACTCCTCAAATCGCCGATATCCGAAGGTATTTTCGGCTGCACCCGCCGGGCAACCTGACAGCACGGACTCATACGAAACGCATATCTGCCGTGGTCGAGCGGGTCAGCGCGGTGCGACGTACCCGACCGGTCCCGAGGCGATACACACCGACAGCGCGGCGGTGTCGGCGCGGGCCCTGATGTTGTAACCGGCGCCGGGAAGCCGCACGTAAACGCGGTTGAGTCCCGGGCGTACCTTGACCCGCACCTCGGGGCTGTCGGACAGCGACAGCGTCATCGAACCGTCGACATTGGCCAGGTAGTTGATCTCGGCCGTCCAGTCCGCCGGCAGCAGCGGACCGTCCAGCCCCAGCGTGGCCGGCAGGCTCGGCTGCACCAGGTACCCGCACTTGGCCACCGGCCCGGCCGCGATGGCCCGCACCCAGGTCACCTGTGCATCGGTCAGCGTCCCCGCGCTGGTGAGCATCCGTAACTGCGTTGTCGCAGAAGCGAACTCCGGTCGGTCGCGAACCAGTGCGAACAGGTGACTGGCCAGGTTCTCCGGGTAGACGACCCGCTGCAACACCAGCGGGTCGACCTCCTGATCGAGCAGTGGCGCATCCGACTCGGCGCGGGCCGCGGACAGCGCGTGCCGGGCGTTCTGCAGATAGGACCGGGCCGGGTCATCGCGCCAGCGGGCCAAGAACGTCGCCGTCGAATACAGGCTGCTGGCGGTGAAGGCCACCGCCAGGGCGGCCACCGCGACCGCCCGGGCCGGCGAGGCGTCCAGCCGCCGCGACGCCTGCCGGTTGGGCGCGCACAGTCCGACGGCACCCAGCATCGCCAGCACCACGACCAGATCGGCCAGGTATCGCAGGGTCTGGGCCAGCTCCAATGCGGTGAAGGCCGAGGAACGCATCAGATAGATCGGGACTTGGCAGGCCGCGGCGTAGCCGGTCGCGACCAGCCACACCGGTACCAGCCGGTGTTTGCGCGCCAGCGACACCGCCAGCAGACCCGCCAGCACCAGCCAGCCCAGCGTCATCACCACCGGGCCCGGCAGCGCCCACGGCGAGGCGGGCGCCCAACGGGCCCACGTCCACGGGCCACCGGCCAGGCTCGGGACGATGCCGTGGGTGATCGAGCGCCACAGCAGCTCGCGGGTCATGTCCAGATCGAAACTCCACCGCTTCTGGTTGACCACCGCCAGGTAGACCCCGATCCAGCTGGCGGTCACCACCAGCGTCGCCGTCCACAACCGGAGCCCGGCCCGCCACGCCCGCGCGACCGCTTCCCACGGCTGCTCGCCGGCCACATAACGCAGCAGCGCTGCCACGGTGAACGCCACGAACGGGATCACCGCGGCCTTCTCGAAGAACAGCAGACCGCCCGCATAGGCCAGCGTCCCGGTGTAGGCGTAGCGCCGGTTTCCGGTGCGCGCCAGCAGGATCGCGTCGGCGCACACCCAGGCCAGCGCCGCCAGCATGGGCAGCGCGTTCAGGGCCGCCGCCCACCACGCGAACGCCGGCAGGCCCAGCGGACAGAACAACCCGAATGTCAGCGGCACCAGCAGCAGCGGCCGCCAGCCCAGAATCACCCACAGCACCCGCAGCAGCGCCAACGACGCCAGCAGCTGCAGCACCACCAGGCTGGCCGCCGGCGCCGCCCACTGCAGCGGCCAGGCCCGGGTCAGCGCCCCGGCCACCAGAAACGCCCCCGGCATCACATGGCCGTCGTGATCGTCGAACAGGTACGCCGCCGACCACAGGTCGTGGGTGCCGGCCCGGCCGACCAGGATCAGGTCGTCCCAATAGAAGTAGCCCCCGAACGCCACCACCACCCGGACCACCAACTGCACGGTCACCAGCCCCACCGCCGCCCAGCAGACCCAGGGCAGGGTGGTCATCCGGGTGCGCATGCGCATGGGTCTTTCATACCTGCCGGTATGGTGGCCCGGTGCGAGCACTGGTCACCGGAGCAGCCGGCTTCATCGGGTCCACGCTGGTCGATCGCCTGCGGGCGGACGGACACCCGGTGGTCGGGCTGGACAATTTCGCGACCGGGCGGGCCACCAACATCGAGCACCTGGCCGGCGACGCCGACTTCAGCTTCGTCGAAGCCGACATCGTGTCCGCCGACCTGGACGAGGTGCTGGCACGGTATCGCCCGGAGGTGATCTTCCACCTGGCCGCCCAGATCGACGTGCGCCATTCGGTCGCCGACCCGGCCTTCGACGCCTCGGTCAACGTGCTCGGGACGATCCGGCTCGCCGAGGCGGCCCGCGCCGCGGGCGTGCGCAAGATCGTGCACACCTCCTCGGGTGGCTCGATCTACGGCATCCCGCCGCGTTACCCGACCGCCGAGACCGATCCGGCTGATCCGGCTTCGCCCTATGCCGCCGGCAAGGTGGCCGGTGAGATCTACCTCAACACCTTCCGGCACCTCTACGGGCTGCAGTGTTCCCATATCGCGCCGGCCAACGTCTACGGCCCCCGGCAGGATCCGCACGGCGAGGCCGGTGTGGTGGCGATCTTCGCGCAGGCATTGCTGAACGGCACACCGACCAAGGTGTTCGGGGACGGGTCCAACACCCGCGACTACGTGTTCGTCGACGACGTGGTGGACGCCTTCGTGCTGGCCGCCGGCGGAGCAGGCGACGGGCAGCGGTTCAATGTCGGCACCGGGGTGGAAACCTCTGATCGCCAACTGCATTCGGCGGTGGCCGCCGCGGTCGGGGCGCCCGACGACCCGGAGTTCCACCCGCCCCGGCTGGGCGATCTGAAACGGTCGTGTCTGGACATCTCCCGGGCCCGTGAGGTTTTGGGTTGGCAACCGCAGGTCGCGCTGGCCGACGGGGTGGCCCGCACCGTGGCGTACTTCCGGCAGATCAAGCCGGCCTGAACTTCTGTGGCATACTTCCTCGACGGAGGGGAGTATTCCTTCGTCGCAGTGTCGTCAACTCGTCGCCCGTCATCGGACGACCGGTGCTGTGGGCCGGTGACCGGCGGAAGAGACCTCCAGCGGCATCGATGACGCTGGAGGAAATCCATGGACGTGTTCTCGCTCGGCCGCTCCGGTTTGGACGCCGTCGGCACCATTCTGGAGGCCAGCCTGGACCTCGCCGCCGTCCCACTGCGTGAAGGCGCCAAGATCCTGGCCGGTGAACGCTCCGACCTGACCAGCCGGCGCACCTGGCGCGGCGCCGGCCGCGCCTGGATCGAAGTCCGCGGGCTCGATGAGCCCGGCGGCGACATCGGCCCCGCGGTGCTCGACGCCCTGCAGAACCGGCCCGGCGTCAGCTCGGTGCGGCTGAACCGCCCGCTGTCCCGGGTGATCGTCGAGATCGACGACGACACGTCGCTGGCCGACCTGTGCGCCGCGGTGGAAGCGGTCGAAAAAGACACCGAACTGAGCGCCACCGAGACCGCCGCATTGCCCGGCGATGGTCTGCTGCTGGCAGCCAAGGGCGCAATGTTGGGCGCCAACGCGGTAGGGCTGGCGATCGCCACCGTGGGCAGTGCGATGCGCCTGCCTGCCGCACCCAAGATCTTCGACGCCGCCGCGTCGGTGGCCCGCTACCAGCCGCTGGTCCGCAGCCTGCTGGAACGCCAGATCGGGCCCGCCCGTACCGATGCGGTGCTCTCCCTGGCCTCGCTGGGCGCGCACGTCATCACGCTGTCGCCGGCGATCCTGGCGGTAGACATGATGGTGGAGGGTCTGAAAGCCGCCGAGACCCGCGCCGGTGCGCTCGCCTGGAACCGCTACGAGCCGGAGCTGGCCCGCTGGCTTTTCTCCCACGACGACCATCCGGACGTGTACAGCACCGCGCGGCCCGTCCCGCGGCCGGCCGGTGCGGCCGAACGCCACCTGAAGCGCTCGGCGCTGGCGCAAGTGGTCGGGGCCGGGGTGGTGGGTGGGCTCACCCGCAACCTGGACATGACGTCGAGTGCGATCCTGGCCACGTCGCCCAAAGCGGTGCGCACCAGCTGCGAAGCGTTCGCCGCGACCTTGGGTCAGGGGCTGGCGGACGGGCACGCGGTGTTGCCGCTGCGGCCGGACGGGCTGCGGCGCCTCGACAAGATCGACACCGTGGTCATCGACCCGAGGGTGCTGACCGGTGAACAACGCCGCGTGGTGCAGATCCGCGGCGCAGGCGAGCACGAGCTGCCGCAAGCCTGGAACAGCGCGCAAAGTCTGCTCGACAAGCCCGGGCTGCGTCCGGGCTGGCACCGGGTACCGCGAATGACCGCACGAGCGGGTCGCAAGGATCCGGTGGAGGCGCTGATCCTGCCCGCACACCACGCGCTGGCCTCGGCGGTGGTGCTCGAGGGCCGCGCCTCCGGCGCGGAGCTGGTCACGGTGGACACCGAGATCCTGGGAGAGCTGCGCCCCGGTTTCGACGACATCCGCCCGCTGACCGGTGAAGCCGACACTGACGATGTCGATGCCGCCCTGGCCGCGGCCGTAACCGACCTGCAGCAAGCCGGCCGGACCGTCGCGGTGCTGTCGACCGCAGCCGCGCAGGCACTGGCGGCAGCAGACCTGGCGCTCGGTGTCATGCCGACGAGCGAGAGCACCGACGCCGCCCCGCCTTTCTATGCCGACCTGCTGCTGGCCGACCTGGCCGGCGCCTGGCAGCTGCTGCGGGCGCTGCCGGCCGCCCGGGCCGCCACCGAGCGGGGTGTCGCGATCTCCATCGGCGCCTCGTCCATCGCCGGGCTACTGCTGGTTCGCGGAGTGCGGGCCACCATCCCCGGTGTCGGGGCGCGACCGAGCCGCGGCCCCGGCCCGGTGACGGTCGGAGCCGGCGCCGGCATGCTGTCCGGTTACCTGCTGGCCCGTCGGGTGTTGCGGGCTCGCGCACCGCAGCCGGCACCGGCCTACGAGTGGCACGCGATGACGGTCGAGCAGGCGCGGGAGTTGTTGGTGCCCGACGCGGTGACGCCGCTGGACCAGCGCGCGCCGGTCGCGACGGCCTCGCAGGGCATGTTCTGGCCGTACGTGCACGCCGTGCGCGAGGAGCTGTCCGACCCGATGACGCCGATCCTGGCGCTGTGCTCGGCGGCCACCGCCATGCTGGGTTCGCCGATCGACGCCGTGATGGTCGGCACGGTGCTAACCGGCAACGCCATGCTGGCGGCCTATCAGCGGCTGCGGGCCGAGAGCCGACTCAACATCTTGCTCGCCCAGCAGGCTCCGCCGGCCCGGGTCGTTGTGACCGGAGCCGACGGCACTACGACCTACCGCGAGATCGTCGCCGAACAACTGCTGCCCGGTGACCTGATCGAGGTGCGCAGCAACGAGGTGGTGCCGGCTGACGCGCGCGTCATCGAGGTCTCCGATGTCGAGGTCGACGAGTCGTCGCTCACCGGCGAATCGCTGTCGGTCGGCAAACAGCTCGAACCCACGCCCGGCGCCGAGCTGGCCGAGCGCAGCTCCATGCTCTACGCCGGCACCACCGTGATCGCCGGAAAGGCGCTGGCGATGGTGACCGCGGTGGGCGCCGACACCCAGACCCGCCGGGCCTCCGAACTGGCCTCCGGTGAGCTGCCCGAGGTCGGTCTGCAGCACCACCTGTCCCAGCTGATGTACCGCACCTTCCCCTACAGCGCCGCCGGCGGCGTGGCGGTCGGCGCGCTGGGGCTGCTGCGCCAGGGCGGACTGCGCATAGCGCTGGGTAACGCGATCGCGGTGGCGATCGCCGCGGTGCCGG
Source organism: Mycolicibacter kumamotonensis (assembly GCF_002086285.1). Classification (GTDB taxonomy): domain Bacteria; phylum Actinomycetota; class Actinomycetes; order Mycobacteriales; family Mycobacteriaceae; genus Mycobacterium; species Mycobacterium kumamotonense. Next base: position 51,072 of record NZ_MVHU01000006.1, read on the forward strand.
AAGGGATGCCGCTGATGGCGACCCTGGCCCAGCACGCGTCATCGCAGCGGCTGAGCAAATCCGGTGCGCTGGTGCGCATCCCGCGCTCGGTGGAGGCCCTCGGCCGGGTCGACGTGGTCTGCTTCGACAAGACCGGAACACTGTCCGAGAACCGGCTGCGGGTCACCACGGTGCGCCCGCTGCGCGGATACACCGATGACGACGTGCTCGGTGTCGCCGCGCAGGCGGCACCGGCTCCCGATGGTGCGGCGCACGCGCACGCCACCGACCAGGCCATCGTCGAGGGCGCCGCGGCCGCGGCCGGCGCGCGGCCGTGGGCCGAGCCCGACGCTCACCTGCCGTTCCGCTCCGGCCGGGCGTTCTCGGCGTCGGTGCTGGGATCGGAGCTGCTGGTCAAGGGTGCACCGGAGGTGGTGCTCGAGGCCTGCGACAACGCCGGCGCCGAGGAGGAGCAGCAGGTCGCCGCGATGGCGGCGCAAGGTCTGCGGGTGATCGCGGTGGCGCAGGGCAAGCTGACCGCCGCGCAGGTGCGGGCCGTGCGGGAAGACTCCGACCGGCTGGTCGAGGTGAGTGCCTCCGGGTTGACCCTGATCGGGTTCCTCGGCCTGGCCGACACACCCCGCGCCGACGCCCCGAAGCTGCTCGCCGATCTGACCGCCCGCGGGGTCGACATCCGGATGATCACCGGCGACCACCCGATCACGGCGACCGCGATCGCCGCCGAAATGGGTGTCACCGTCGACGACGAGCAGGTCATCACCGGCTCGGAGTGGAATGCGTTGAACCGCAAGGAACAAGAGCGGGTGGTCTGCGAGCGGGTGATCTTCGCGCGGATGTCACCGGAGAACAAGGTGCAGATCGTCCAGACGCTGGAGCGCGCCGGCCGGGTGTCGGCGATGGTGGGCGACGGCGCCAATGACGCCGCCGCGATCCGGGCCGCAACCGTGGGGCTCGGTGTCGTCGCGCACGGCAGCGACTCGGCGCACGCCACCGCCGACGTGGTGCTGACCGACGGAAAGATCGGATCGCTGATCGACGCGATCGATGAGGGCCGCCGGCTGTGGAAGGGCGTGCAGCTGGCGATCTCGGGGCTGTTGGGCGGGAATGCCGGCGAGGTGATCTTCTCTGTCATCGGCACGGCGGTCACCGGGAACTCGCCGCTGAACACCCGACAGTTGCTGCTGATGAACACGTTGACCGACGCGCTGCCGGCCACCGCGGTCGCGGTCAGCACTCCGGCGGGCCCGATCGGCGGCGCGGTACGCGGTCTCGATGAGCGGAAACTCTGGCGCGCGGTGGCGTTCCGGGGCGGGGTCACCGCGGCCGCGGGAACCGCGGCCTGGGCGATGGCCAGTCTTACCGGGTTGCCCGGATCGTCGCAGCGGGCCTCGACGGTGGCACTGATTTCGTTGGTCTCCACCGAACTCGGTCAGACCGTGGTCGATTCGCGGGCGCCGCTGGTGCTGCTCACCGCGGCCGGTTCGTTCGCGGTGTTCGCCGCAATGGTCACTACTCCGGGCGTCAGCCAGCTGCTCGGCTGCACGCCGGTCGGACCGATCGGCTGGGCGCAGGCTCTCGGCACGGCCGCGGCGGCCACCACCGCGGTGGCCGTGGCGAGCCGGTTCTCGGCGCCCGCGGAAGAGAACTCCGGCCCGGTGGCGGACCTGGTCGAAGCGGCTACGCCGAACAAGGCGCCGGCGGCCACGAAGACCCCGGCGCAGAAAGCTGTGGCGGCCAAGAAAGCCCCGGCCAAGAAAGCTCCGGCGGCCAAAAAGACTCCGGCGAAGAAGGTTCCGGCGAAGACGACTGCGGCTGCCAAGAAGAAGGGAAAGAAGGCGTCCGCGAAGAAGCCCGCGAAGCTCGAACTGGTGCGCTAAGACCCAGCCGCTTCACGCGGCCGGCCGAAGTTCTCGAACTTCGGCCGCCGGGCGCTCGGGTGCGGGATGCCGTACCTCAAGCAGCCCGGCACGCCAGAGCAACGCGTACAACTCCCGCGCCGGCACCGTCAATAACGCCCCCGTGACTTCGACCAGCGGATCCGCCAGGATTTCGGTCGCCTTCATAAGCCCCAGGGTGACCGCCGCAGCGAGACGCGGGGCAAACCTCTTGTTACCACCAGGCCAATAGTCACCGAATTACTGTGGTTGCGGTGAACCGCCGATTTCGGGCGGTTGGGCCTCCGCGAGGGCCACCACCCGGGCCAGCCGGGCGTAGCGCAGTTCCAGGTCGCGGAACCGCATGTAGGTGCTCAGCGTGGTGAACGCGAACGCGATGATCAGGATGTAGAGCATCAGGTCGGTGCCGCGGCGCACCCCGACCCAGTTCGCCACCACGGTGGTGTCGTCGGGACGCAGCACCGCATAGATGCCGGCCACCACGAACACCAGGTAGCCGACCTTCACCCAGGCCCGGGACTGGGCGGAGCGCCGGGACAGCAGCAGGTAGATCAACAGCGCCATCACCGCTGCGATCAGCAGCACCTTGATCCAGTTCATCAGGTGATCCCGTTCATCGCGACATTCTCTTGCGCAGCAAGCCGTCGAACATGATGTTGACGCCGTTGAGCAGGGGCTGGCCCTTCGACTTGGAGTAGTCGGTGTAGAGCACTTCGACCGGCTCTTCGCCTACCCGCCAACCGTTTTCGGAGATCAAAGCGATGAACTCCCCGGCGTGGCTCATCCCGTTCATGGTGAGGTCCAGCCGATCGGCGACCCGACGGTTGAACACTCGCAGACCGTTGTGTGAATCGGAAAGTCCCAGCCGGCGGATTCTCGGGTTCAGCAACACCGCGGCACGCAGCACCAGGCGTTTGACCAGCGGTACCGCGGCGGCTGCCTCGGGCGCGGCGAACCGGGTACCGATGACGATGTCGAGGCCTTGGCTGTCGAGACGCTCGATCATGCGCACCACGTCGGCCACCTGATGCTGACCGTCGGCGTCGAAGGTGGCGAACAACCGGGCCCCGGGTTGCCGGCGGGCGAACTCGACCCCGGTCTGGATGGCCGCGCCCTGACCGAGGTTGACCGGGTGGCGTACGACATGGGCGCCGGCGCGCCGCGCGATCGCGGCGGTGTCGTCGGTGCTGCCGTCATCCACGCAGACCACAGCGGTGAAAACCGACCGGAGGCCGGCGATCACGTCGCCGATGACGGCTGCCTCGCCGAAGGCCGGGACAATGATCCAGACGTCCGGGTAGCGAGTCGTTGGCCGGGTATCGATCCTTAAAAAATACACTCCCGACTCGTCGAAGGCGCTCAAGCACCGGCGCGCCCGGACCGTCGGCTACTCGGGCGCCGCGCGCAACGCCGTCAGATGCACGGCGATTCCCACCAGCGGTCCGCACAGCAGCGCGACCACGGTTCTGGTCGGCAGGTCGAACGGCAGCAGCAACAGCAAGGTGGATGCCAGCGTCGCACCCACCCACCCCAGCGCGTAGGCGCGATGCAGTGCCGCGGCCACCGTCGCCGCGCCGGTGAGCGTCAACAGCGCAATCGCGGTCGCCCCGATGGTCAGGCAGGCCAGCAGCAGCCCGCCGGTGTTGTAGTCCCCGCCGAACACCGTGCTCAGCAGCCACGGACCGGCCAGCCCGGCTGCCACCGCGCCGGCGGTTCCCAGCGCGGCGACGGACGCCGCCGGCGTACCCAGCGCCCGCAATCGCCGGCCGCGCTGGTCGACGAAGTGCGCGATCAGATTGCCCTGCAGCGCGGTCAACGGCACCAGCAGGGGCGCGCGGGTCACGGTGACCGCCAGGATCACCACGCCGCCCTCGGCGCCGAGTTCGCCGTAGGTGGCCTGCAACAGCACCGGAAAACCCATGACGAGGATCGCGCTGGCCCCGGCCGCGGTGATCGAATGTGCTGCGCCCCGTAGGAAATCCATCGTGCCCACCGGGGTAAGCAGCCCCGCCGCCGATCGGGCCGCGCCCGATGCGGCCAGCAGCAGCAGCCAGGCCACCGCGCCGGCGACGGTGGCCCATAAGAAACCCACCAGACCCCAACCGATGACGAACGTCGCGGTGGCCACCGCCACCCGGATCGCCGCATCGGTCACCATCAACGCCCCGTACTGGGTCCACCGGTTGGTGCCGGCCAGCATGCCCAGCAGCGTGGCGTGCACGGCGAAGTTGGCCAGCCCGAAGCACAGCAAGCCCACCGACAGCCAGCGCGCCTCGACGAAGACGTGGCCGCTCCACAGTGGTGAGCTACCGGCGACCAGCGCGGCCGCCGCCAGTCCGGTCAGCCCGGCCAGCTTCAGCGGCCGGGTGTGTCGGGTCGATGCGCGGCTCGGCCCGACCTCGCGGGCGAACCGGACCTCCCGGGTGGTCTCCTGCAGCAGTCCGTTGGCGGCGCCGGCGACCAGGCCGAACGCACCCCAAAACACGCTGAACACCGAGAATCCGGCCGGATCCAGGTCGCGTGCCGCCAGGTACAGCACGGCGTAGCCGCACAGGGCGCTGAGCAGTGTCGCGGTGCCGACCCGGGCCACACTGGCCCGGGTGACGGGGCCGGCGGGCAGCCCACTGGGGGATCGACGGGGTCCGGTACCGCCGATATCGGTCACCACGGCGAAGATACTAAGCGGGCGGCGGGGTACGGTCGGTCGTCCCGCTGTACAACCCCCGATTCGCCCCACTTCGACAAAGCTCAACGACCGGAGGCCCACCGTTGGACCCGTCGCTGTTGGAATGGCTGGTGACGTTCGCGGGGCTGGCCGCGGTACTGGGATTCGATCTGTTCCTGGTCGCCCGCCGGGTGCATGAACCGCCGATCCGCGAGGTCGCAACCCGGCTGACGTTCTACATCAGCCTGGCGGTGGCGTTCGGTGTCTGGGTGTGGATCCATCACGGCGCGAAGTACGGCATGCAGTTCTTCGCCGGCTGGCTCACCGAGTACAGCCTGTCGGTGGACAACCTGTTCGTCTTCGTGATCATCATCAACAGCTTCAACGTGCCCAAGAAGTACCGGCAGGAGGCGCTGTTCGTCGGTATCGTTCTGGCGCTGTCGTTCCGGGCGGTGTTCATCGCGGTCGGGGGTGTGGCCGCGCAGCGACTGTCTTGGACCTTCTACCTGTTCGGCGCGTTCATGGCCTACACGGCGATCAAATTGCTCCGCCACGGCGACCACGGCGGGCCCGCCGGCGATCACGTCAGCGACGGGGCGGGCGGAGGCAACAACTTCGTGGTGCGGTTCGCTCGCACCCACTTCAACGCCACCGATCGCTGGGCCGGGGTGCGGTTCTTCGTCCGCGACTCCGGCGGCTCCTGGGCAGTCACCCCGATGTTCCTGGTGGCACTGGCGTTGGGCACCACCGACCTGTTGTTCGCGATGGACTCCATTCCGGCGATCTACGGGCTGACCCGCCAGCCGTATCTGGTGTTCACCGCCAATGTGTTCGCCCTGATGGGGCTGCGTCAGCTCTACTTCCTCCTCGGCAAGCTGCTGAACCGGTTCGTGTACCTGTCCCAAGGCCTGGCCCTGATCCTCGGATTCATCGGGGTGCGGATGGTGTTGCACGCGATGCACACCAACGAAGTGTGGTTCATCAACTCCGGCCGCAACTTCAACGTCCCGGAGATCCCCACCCCGGCGAGCCTGGCGGTCGTGGTGGGGGTGCTGGTGCTGGCGACGGCGGCCAGCCTGTATCGCACCCGCGGGGCCCGGAGTGAATCGTCAGCCGAGTGAGAACACCGGGATCGCCGGCGCCGCGCTCCGCAGGTCGTCCTCGCTGGACTGAGGCGTCAGCCCGCCGATATAGCCTTTGACCTGCCAATACCACCGCTGCAGATAGGCGCGCAGCACCTCTGGCTTGTCGTCGTCGCCGACTTCGGTGACCACGGTGGGCACGGGACGCCACCGCGGTCCGAGCTGCACTCGGCCGGCGGCGCGAACATTGCGGACCCACTCGGTGTTGCCGCGCGGCGCGACGAGGTAGTCCACCCCGTCGACGGTCAGCACGTTGACCACGACGCCGCGGCGCTTGCCGGTCTTGCGGCCGCGGACGGACAGCGCGCGGGTGCCGGCGATGCTGATGCCCGCTTCGGCGAGCCGGCGGATCACCGCATTGGCGAATCGGGCCGGTCGGCCCGGTCGGTCGTAGGGCGTGGTCATATCGGACCCCTTCCACTAAGAGAGCAGTGCTCTTGTTTGACGGTGAGTCTGGCACGGCCGGATCACAAAAACAAGAGCAGTGCTCGCGGATCTGGCAGACTCGTCGTGTGGGCAAACGGCAGGAGACGCGTGAACGGATCGAGGCGCAGATCATCGAGGTCGGCCGACGCCACCTGCTGACCCACGGGGCGGCGGGCCTGTCGCTGCGCGCCGTCGCCCGGGAACTGGGCATGGTCTCGTCGGCGGTCTACCGCTACGTGGGCAGCCGTGATGAGTTGCTAACGCTGCTGCTCGTCGACGCCTATTCGGAGTTGGCCGATGCGGTGGACCGGGCCCGCGCTGGCGCGTCGCCGCCGTCGTGGCGCGGCGACATCGTGACCATTGCCCACGCCGTGCGGGACTGGGCGCTGGCTCATCCGGCCCGGTGGGCCCTGCTGTACGGCAGCCCGGTGCCCGGCTATCAGGCGCCGGCGGAACGGACCGTCGCCCCGGGCACCCGGGTCGTCGGGATGTTCTTCGACGCGGTCGCCGACGGCATCGCCGCCGGAGCCATCGCCTCAATGAACAACGTTGCCGCGCAACATTTGTCGTCGGATTTCGGGCGAGTCCGCGAGGAATTCGACTTTGACGGCGATGACGCCGTCGTCGCGAAGTGCTTCCTGCTGTGGGCCGCCGTGGTCGGCGCGATCAGCTTGGAGGTGTTCGGCGGGTACGGCGCCGACACGTTGACGCAACCGCGGGCGGTGTTCGATGCCCAGCTCGACCTGCTGCTGGAGGTGTTCGCCCGGCGCCCGGATTAAGGCGCTGAACCGCCGGATCAGTGACCGGAGGTCTTGAACCGTTCGATCGATCGGGTGACCTCGGCTTCGGCCTCGGCGCGGCCCACCCAATCGGCGGCCTTGACGTACTTGCCCGGCTCGAGGTCCTTGTAGTGCACGAAGAAGTGCTTGATCGCGTCGAGCTCGTGCGCCGGCACGTCGCCGATGTCGTTGATGTGGTCCCAGCGATGGTCACCGGCGGGCACACACAGCACCTTGTCGTCGCCGCCGGCCTCGTCGGTCATCCGGAACATCCCTACCGGACGGGCCTCGACCAGCACCCCGGGAAACACCGATTGCGGCAGCAGCACCATCGCGTCCAGCGGGTCGCCGTCCTCGCCCAGGGTGTCCTCGATGAACCCGTAGTCGGCCGGATAGCCCATCGGCGTGTACAGGTAGCGGTCGAGCTTGACCCGCCCGGTGGCGTGGTCGACCTCGTACTTGTTGCGCTGGCCCTTGGGGATTTCGATGGTCACGTCGAATTGCACCGGGTCAGTCTAGAGCGGGCCGGATTCACGCCCGGACTCCGCCCGTCCGGCACAATTGGCCCGGACAGGCAGGAGAGACATGCACTCCCTTCGGTGGCGACACTCCGGTACCCATCTGGGTATTGCGGCCGCGGTACTGGCGCTGGCCGCCGCCGTGGTGGTGGTGGCGGCGATCGTGATCCCGGACGAGTCCGGGGCCGGTGCGCGTTCGGCGCCACCGGCCCCGACGGCGACCGCCCAACCGGGGGTGGTGCCGGTCTCCGACGACGCCCCGATCCCGACCGGCAGCGCCTTGGCGGCAGCCATGGCGGCCGCGCTGGCCGACCCCAACCTGGGTCGTCTCACCGGCCGGATCACCGACGCCCTGACCGGCAAGGCGCTGTGGACGCAGCAGGAAGACCTGCCCATGCAGCCGGCGTCGACCAACAAGGTGCTCACCGCGGCGGCCGCGCTGCTGGCGCTGGACCTGGGCACGCGCGTCACCACCCGGGTGATCACCGGGGACCAGCCTGGCGTCGTGGTGCTGGTGGGCGGCGGTGATCCGACGCTGTCGACAGCCGACGTCGGGCAGGACACCTGGTACCGCGACGCCGCCCGGATCAGCGACCTGGCCGACCAGATCCGCCGCAGCGGCTTGACGCCCACCGAGGTCCAGGTCGACACCTCGGCGTTCAGCGGCCCGAGCATGGCGCCGGGCTGGGATCCCGAGGACATCGACGGCGGCGACATCGCCCCGATCGAGTCGGTGATGGTCGACGGCGGCCGCATCCAGCCGACCACGGTCGAGTCGCGGCGGTCGCTGACCCCGGCCCTGGACGCCGGACAGGCATTGGCCGCCGCGCTGGGCGTCGACACCGACAAGGTCAGCATCGCCACTAGTTCGGTGACCGGGCGCGAACTGGCTTCGGTGTCCTCGGCGCCGCTGGTGGTGCGGCTCGGCGAAATGATGAACGCCTCGGACAACGTGATGGCCGAATGCATCGCCCGCGAGGTGGCGGCGGCGATGGGCCGGCCGCGGTCCTTCGCCGGTGCGGTCGACGCGGTGACCAATCGGCTGGCCACCGCCCACATCGCCGTCAGCGGGGCCACTCTGATGGACGCCAGCGGGCTGTCCGTCGACGACCGGTTGTCGGCACGGACGTTGGACGCGGTGGTGCAGGCGGCGGCCGGCCCCGACCAGCCCGAGCTGCGTCCGCTGCTGGACATGTTGCCGGTCGCGGGCGGCAGCGGGACCCTGTCCGAGCGATTCCTCAACCCGAAGACCGGTCGAGGCGCGGCCGGCTGGCTGCGCGCCAAGACCGGCTCCCTGACCCGGACCAACGCGCTGGCCGGGATCGTCACCGACCGCGACCGCCGGGTGCTGACCTTCGCGTTCATCTCCAACGACGCTGGGCCGACCGGCCGTATCGCGATCGACGCGCTGGCCGCGGTGCTGCGGACCTGCGGATGCGCATGACTGAGCTCGACATCGGGCGCGCGGTGGACTGGGGGTTCGCCGCGACGGTAGGCCGCTGGCTGGCGCGCCCCGCGCCGCCGATGACCGACTACACCCGCGAGCAGGTCATCGACGACCTGCACCGCAGTGCCGGGGCGGCCGAACCTCTGGTGCGTGAGGTGACCGGGCTGGGAGCCGACGGACCCGTGCCCGACGCACGCGTCATAGATCGGCCGCAGTGGATCGCCGCCGCCGCCGAGTCGATGCGGCTGATGACGGGCGGTACCGAACAGTCCGCCGGGTTCGTCACCGGCCGGCTGGCCGGGGCGCAGACCGGTGCGCTGCTGGCGTTCGTCTCCTCGGGCATCCTGGGCCAGTACGACCCGTTCTGCCCGGCCGGCGGAGAGCTGCTACTGGTCTATCCCAACGTGATCGCCGTCGAGCGGCAGTTGCGAGTCACACCGGCCGACTTCCGGCTGTGGGTGTGCCTGCACGAAGTGACCCATCGGGTGCAGTTCTCGGTGAACCCGTGGCTACCCGGCTACATGTCGGAGGCACTGGCGGTGCTGACCGGCCACAGCAGCCCGGACGTCACCGAGGTGGTGGGCCGGTTGGCCGCTTATCTGCGGGGCCGCCCCGACGACGCCGACGCAGCGGGCCCGTCGGGGGTTCTGGGCCTGGTGCGCGCGGTGCAGTCCGACGAGCAGCGCACCGCCCTGGATCGGTTGCTGACCCTGGGCACGCTGCTCGAGGGGCACGCCGACCACGTGATGGATGCCGTCGGGCCGACAGCGGTGCCGTCGGTGGCGACGATCCGGAGCCGCTTCGAGGAACGTCGCCAGCGCAGCCAACCGCCGCTGCAACGGCTGCTGCGGGCCTTGATGGGTCTCGACGCCAAGCTCAGCCAGTACACCCGCGGCAAGGCCTTCGTCGACGCCGTGGTCGGCCGGGTCGGCATGGGCCGGTTCAACGCGGTCTGGTCGGGCCCGCAGGCCCTGCCGCTGCCCGCCGAGATCGAAGAGCCGCAGCGGTGGATCGATCGCGTGCTGTAGGGCGGCTGCGTGCCGCGCTGGTGGCATTCGCCGAGCAATGGCTGCCGGAGGCGGACCCCTGGTGTGTGGCGTTGTCGGGCGGCCCGGATTCGCTGGCCCTGACCGCTGTGGCCGCGCAGGAGCGGCCCACCACCGCGTTGATCGTCGATCATGGTCTGCAAGCCGGATCGGCGCAGGTGGCCGAACGCGCCCGCGGCCAGGCCCTGGACCTGGGATGCGTTGCCGCGCGGATTATTCCGGTGACCGTCGGAGCCGAGGGCGGCCCCGAGGCGGCAGCACGCACCGCCCGTTACGCCGCCCTGGACCAGGCCCGCGACCGGGCTCCCGTGCTGTTGGGTCACACCCTCGACGACCAGGCCGAGACGGTGCTGCTGGGGTTGGGGCGTGGCTCGGGGCCCCGCTCGATGGCCGGGATGCGTCCCTACGACCCACCGTGGTGCCGACCGCTGCTGGGGGTGCGCCGGGTGCTGACCCAAGACGCCTGCACCGAGCTGCGACTGACGCCGTGGCTCGACCCGCACAACAGCGATCGGCGTTTCACCCGGGCGCGGCTGCGCTCCGAGGTGCTGCCGCTGCTGGAGGACGTGCTCGGCGGCGGGGTGGCCGATGCCCTGGCCCGCACCGCGATCGCGCTGCGGGAGGACTCCGAGCTCATCGATGAGCTGGCCGGGCAGGCGCTGCCCGAGACGACTGCCGGTGCCGGCTTGGACACCGCCCGCCTCGCGGCGCTGCCCGGCCCGGTGCGGCGCGAGGTCATCCGGCGCTGGCTGCTCGCCGGCGGCGGCCGCGGATTGACCGACCTGCAGATCCGGGCGGTGGATCGGCTGGTCACCCACTGGCGCGGACAGGGTGGCGTGGCGGTCGGATCGGAGCTGCGTGGTGAGCGGCTGTTCGCGGTCCGCAGCGACGGACTGCTGCGGATGCGCCGGGAACCCATCTGAGTCCAGGGTGATTTTGTCCGCTGCAGTTGGTTGTCGAACATCACCCGTGGCACGCTGTGCTGGTGGCTGCGTTTTCGCCGGGGGAGACACCCGAGTCATACGCCGGTGACATCAAATCGGTCCTGCTGACCGAGGAGCAGATCCGGGCCCGCACGGCCGAACTCGGCGCGCAGATCGCCGCCGACTACGCCGAGGGCCGCGATCGCGCCGAGAGCGGCGACCTGGTGCTGATCACCGTGCTCAAGGGCGCGGTGCTGTTCGTCACCGACCTGGCCCGGGCGATCCCGCTGCCTACCCAATTCGAGTTCATGGCGGTCAGCTCCTACGGTTCGTCCACCTCGTCGTCGGGCGTGGTGCGCATCCTCAAGGACCTCGACCGCGACATCAGCGACCGCGACGTGCTGATCGTCGAGGACGTGGTCGACTCCGGCCTGACCCTATCGTGGCTGCTGCGCAACCTGGCCGCCCGGCGGCCCCGGTCGCTGCGGGTCTGCACGCTGCTGCGCAAACCCGACGCGGCGCGCGCCAGCGTCGACATCGCCTACGTCGGTTTCGACATCCCGAACGACTTCGTGGTCGGCTACGGCCTGGACTACATCGAGCGCTACCGCGACCTGCCTTATATCGGCACCTTGGACCCGCGGATCTACCAGAGCTGAACGTTCCGGGCCCCGGATTACGTCTACCCGGTTACCCGGGCCCGGACCTCTAGCGGCAGCAAAGCGATGGGACAGGAAGCGCATATGAAGCGAGCTAGCTTCAGCCCGGTTGCCGGATGAAGGAGTCTGCTGCATGTGGCATACGACATCGCGAGGCTAGCACTGCTTGAGATGCCGTCGACCGCTCGTTGGACCACGCTGAAGCGCCCGCCTATCAGTCGATTGGACGCAACAGCAGTGTTACCTCCTGCGTCGAAAACGCCGGTGTCTGAGGCGTCACGGGAGGAGGGTGAAGGCCTCGATGTGGCACGGACGGACGATGCTGAAGTGACGACGGTCGACGGTCGCGACCTCATGGATGCCTAACCGTTCAGCCACGGTTACCACGGAGGCGTCTACGGTCCCCAGAGGGAGGTCTTGGTACCGCGCAACAAGTTCCGCGATCCGCAGCCAATCTCCTGCTGCGACCGACTCGACCGCGAAAGCACCATCGGCCAAGTCGCCGAGGAACCGCACCTCGCTTTCGACGCCCAGCCGGGTACCCAGTAGGTAAACCACCTCGGTGATGACGAGCGTCGGGACGATCAACGGGCCCGGATGGGTCTGCAGAAGCTCCAGCGACGACGCATGGTGCGCGTCGTCGGCGTCGACGTAGGCGTACAGGGGGCCCGCATCGACGACAATGGCCCCTATCGTCGGACCTCGGCGGCGAGAATCTCTTCGATACGTTCGGAGATATCGCTTCGGCCGCTACGGCCGGCGGCCGCTGCGTTCAGGCGCCGGCGGCCACTGGTTTCGCCGAGGTATGCCTCGAGTGCTTCACGGCTGACCTCTGAGATGCTCAAGTTCCGTCGACGAGCCTCGTGTCGCAGCCGGGCATCCAACGCGTCGGGGATCTTGACGGTTGTCCGCTTCATGTATGCCAGCATACCGCGGTTTGCCATTCCGGCGCCGAAGCGCGGCAGCCCGGAACACGCAGCGCTCAGTCCAGCTCCCACACTGCGGTCACCGAGAAGCTCACCGTCTGCTGGCCGGGCTCCACGGGGGGAGCGGCCATCGCACGCGGCATCGGCATGCCGACCGGCGACGGCGGCGGCGTGCCATCGGCCACCTCGGAGATCGAGAGCACCCGGCCGAGGCGCAGACCGGACAGTTGCGCGTACTGCTCGGCGCGGTCCTTGGCGTCCTTGAAGGCCCGCTCGCGGGCATCGCGCACCAGCTGCGAATCGTCCTCGATGGTGTAGCTCACCCCGTTGATCCGGGTGGCGTCCCCGCCGGCCCGCACGATCACGGCCAGCACCTGGGAGGCGGAATCCCGCTCCACCTTGACCCTTATCGTGTTGCCGGCCCGGTACCCGGTGATGGTGGCCGACCCACCCTGATCAGCGCTGCCGTACTGCGGCTGCAGGCTGACCTGGGTGGTGCTGATGTCCTTGCGGTCCACGCCGGCGTCCACCAGCGCGTCGATCACCGCCTGCTGGCGCTCGCTGGTCTGGTTCATCGCGTTGGTGACATCGCCGGCGACGAACTCGATCCCCGCCTCGGTGGTCAAGGTGTCCGGAACGCCCTGCACCTCACCGGATCCGATGACGGTCACCTGGCGGGGCTGCTCGGCGCCGCCGGTGCTGGGCGCAACGTCGCATCCGGCCACCGCGAAGCCGGCCAGGGCCAGCGTCGTCGACCAGCGGAGTACCTTCCGGGCGCGGTGTGTCGGCATGAGTGGCACCCTAGCGGAGTCGCGCGACGGTGCTGGCGATCGTGGCCATCGATTCTGTCCATGGACCCGCCGGGGGTGCCCCGGCTGGCGGATACTTCGATACATGACGGACAAGCTCGACGACGGTGCGCTCGCCGGTCCCCGGCCGTATCTGACCGTTGGTTCCTTTCGTTTCTGGTTCGTCGGCCAGCGCTGGGAATGGTCGGATGAGGTCGCCGAAATGCACGGCTACCGGCCCGGCGAGATCACTCCCACCACCGAGCTGGTGCTGACTCACAAGCATCCCGATGACCGGCGCGACGTTCAAGATCTGCTCGACCGTGCGTTGCATTCGGCGGAGTCGTTTTCCAGCCGGCATCGCTTCATCGACGTCGCAGGTCGGGAGCACGACGCGATCGTCGTCGCCGACCGGATGTATGACGAGCGGGGCGCGGTCGCCGGGACGGAGGGCTATTACATCGACCTGACCGACACGGTCGACGAGACCCGCCAGGAGATCCTCGACGAAGTCCTACCCGGGCTGCTCGAAGGCCGGGCCGCGATCGAGCAGGCGAAAGGGGCGCTGATGTATGTCTATCGGATCAGCGCCGGGCAGGCGTTCCGGATCTTGCAGTGGCGATCCCAGCAAACCAACACCAAGTTGCGGACACTGGCCACTCGGTTGATCGAGGAGATGCACGCGCTGCCGCCGGCACCGGCGGCCGCCCGAAGCCAGTTCGACAACCTGCTGCTGACCGTTCACCAGCGCGCCGGCGCAGACGGTGCCGGGAGTTGAGCTGACCACCGCGTGGGCGACTATTCTGGTTCGCGTTAGTCGGCTGTCTCGATGTTGACACGTTGGACAAGTGGAGGCGTGCGGGATGCGGTTGGTCGTTTCGCGGGAGAGTGTCGAAGGCGCGGTGATGCTGCGGATCGTGGGTGAGATCGACTCCAGCAACGTCGGGGAGTTCGCCGAGCAGTTGGCGGCCGTGATGTCCCAGAACGGCGACCGTGGGTCGGGGCCGTTTGTCATCGATCTGCAGGGCGTGACCTTTTTCGGCAGCGCAGGGCTCAACGCCGTGCTCGCCTGCCACGAGAAGGGCACGGCCAATGGAGCATCAGTGCGGCTGGTCGCCACTCAACCGGAGGTTCTCAATCCCATCCAGGTCACCAAACTGGACAGCGTCCTGGAGATCTATCCGAGCGTGAGCGAGGCGATCATCGGCAACTCCGCCAAGACGTGACGCCCTCGGCGAGCCGGCGCAACACCGGCCGTGGAGCCGCCTGACCCGTACCGGTAGTCTCGCTGATGATGTCGCCACGGTGTGCACCGCGCAGGGAAGCCGAGTGGCTCTGCGATGTGATCACGTCGTGAGATCCCGTCAACAGGAAGTCACGGCATGACCATCGCGCCCGCCAGAGCACTGTCCAACGCCATCGAAGCCTTCGCCGGGCAGGTGTACTTCGCACCGGAATGTCACCGTGGTTACGCGGCACTGGGTTTCCGGCCCAGCCCCGCAACCTCCAGGGGCGTCGAGATGCCGGACGGGCCGGCCTACTTCTGCAGTCGCGGCTCGGCGCTCGGACAGGCCTCTGGGGAGGTGATCGCCGCGGCCTTCGCCGTGTTCAACCCGGCAGTGGTGGTGCCCGCGGTCGACTACGGCTGGAGCCTCACCGATGCGGCGACGATCCGCGCGGCCCGCGCCGAAGGCTCGGTCGCCCAACTGCGTCGCGTGCTCGGCGACGCGCCCGAGGGGCTGGACCGCGCGGTGCAGCTGCTGCGCCGCGCCGCCGACGGGCTCTCGCTGGCCGGCAAGCCGCTGTTCTCCGGGCTGGTGGCCGACGGGCTGGCGGGGGACCCGCTCACCGACGCCTGGCGGCTGGCCGATCAACTGCGCGAGTTCCGTGGCGACGCGCACGTGAACGCCTGGGCCGCAGCCGGATTCGACGGTGTCGAGATCGGTCTGATCACCGAGCTCTATCGCGGCTTGGCGCCGCGCTCCTACGTGCGGTCGCGGGCGTGGAGCGATGCGGACCTGACTGCCGGCGAGGAGCGGCTGGCCGAGCGTGGCCTGGCGCGTGACGGTGTACTCAGCGATGCCGGACGCGCGGCCCGCGAGTCGGTCGAGACGGCGACTGACGCAGCGTGTGCCCCGATCGTCACCCGCCTCGGCGACAACCTCGGTGAGCTGGTCGAGGTGGTGGGCGGATGGTCGAAGCGGCTGGTTGACGCCGGTGCCTTCCCTAAGGCGTGACCAGGATCTTGCAGTGTCGGTCGGGGTCGGCCAGCTCGTCGAAAGCCCTGCCCACGCCGTCGAGTCCGACTTCGCCGGTGATCAGCGGGGCCACGTCGATCCGGCCCTCGGCGATGGCCCGCAGTGACGCGGCGAACTCCGCGGGCTCATAGGCCAGCACGAACTGCACGCTGATCTCTTTGGCGACACCGAAGAACGGGTGCACGGTGTCGGGCTGCATGCACACCCCCGCGACGACCAGCCGGCTGCGCACCGGTGCGCGCCGCAGCACGTCGTCGATGATGCCCGGCACGCCGACCGCCTCGAAGATCACTTTCGGGGTGACACTGTCGAACGGTGAACCCTGCGCCGGGTCGAAGGTGCGATGCGCCCCCATCGCCGTTGCAAGCTCTCGCCGGATTGGCGAATAATCTGCGGCCACAATGTCTTCCACGCCGGCGGTGCGCAAGGCCGCGACGATCGCCATCCCGATCGGTCCGCAGCCCAACACCAGCGCCGTCTCTTCCGGCGTGATACCGGATTTGTTGACCGCATGCAGTCCCACGGCCATCGGCTCGGTCAAGGCAGCGTGGCGGGGATCCAGCCCGTTGGGGATCGGCATCAGCAGCGGAGCCGACAGCAGCATCTTCTCTGCGTAGCCTCCCACCGTGGTGTTGGAATAGACGATCGGTTCAATACCTTTGTTGGCCAACAAGACCGGGATGGAGGTGACCGGCGTTCCGGGGGCGAAGGTGTCGGTTCCCGGACCGGCGTCGAGCACCGTCGCGCTGAACTCGTGCCCCATGAAGATATCGGCGCCCAGATCGACGGACGCCCGCGCGGAGGGGCTGCCCGACATAGCCTGCGTCGCCGCCAGCACCTGCTCGCCTTGCGAGGCGAAATGCAAGTCGGATCCGCATATTCCGCAGGCGGTCACCGCAACGAGCACTTGGCCCGGACCGGGAGTGGGTTCCGGAACATCGTCGCGGTAGACCATTCGCCCGTCGCGCAGCACCGCCGCGCGCATCAGGGTGAACTATTCGTTTCGGGGGACGCCGACTCGGTCACGTGCTCGACGACGGCGTTCTTGATCGCTTCGCCGGCTCGGCCGAACAGCGTGTCGCGCATGCCGCGGGCCCATTCGTGTGATGCCTTGGGCGCGGTGAGTTGGCCCTTGAAGTGTGGAATCACCTTGCGGGCCAACAGCTCGTAGCTGTGATACGTAGCTTCCGGGGAGGCCCAGTCGTGGCCGAGGACCAGCAGGGTGCCGAAACCGCCGGAGCGATCCAGCAGACCGGTGATGTGTTCGATCGCGTCGTCGGGGGTTCCGATGCAGCAGCTGCCCGCCGCGGCGTAGGCCTCGACGAACTCGGTCGGCGTCTGTGGCGATCCTTCGACTTCGCTTGCCAGCGGTACGAACCCGGCCGCGCCGAAGTAGTTCGCGAAGTCCTGTAATCCGTAGGTGCAGTCGGCTACCGCCTGCTCGCGGGTGTCGGCGACGTGCATGATGCTCAGCACCCGCCAGTCGGCCCGGTCCGGTTCCTCGCGGCCGGCCTTGGCGGCCTGGTCGCGCACCACCTCCCAGGCGCTCTCGAGTGCGGCGAAGCCGCCCGGAATCGACATCGACAGCGACAGCAGCGAGGTGCCCAGCGCGCCGGCCAGCCGCGGGCCCGAGGGGGAGACCATGGCCGCGCACGAGATCTCCGGGTACGGCCAGGTGTAGGGCCGGATGTGCAGCGCGGCGTCGCGCAATGTGAACCAGTCCGAGTGCCGGGTGATCAATTCGCCGGGCTCGGCACGGAACAATGCCAGGATCGCCTCCAGAGACTCCTGCATCATCCGGCGCTGCTCGACGGGGTCGATACCCATCATGTGGGCGTCGGTGGGCAGGGCGCCCGGACCGGCGCCGAACATCACCCGGCCGCGGGTCAGGTGGTCCAGCAGCACCCAGCGGTCGGCCACCATCAGCGGGTGGTGGTAGGGCAGCGAGACCACCCCGGTGCCGAGCCGGATGTGTTTGGTGCGTTCGGCGGCCGCCGCGATGAACACCTCGGGGCAGGCGATCAACTCGTAGCCGCCCGAGTGGTGCTCGCCGAACCAGGCCTCGTCGAACCCCAGCCGGTCCAGGGCGACCACGCGCTCCAAGTCGTATTCCAGTGCCACCGTGGGCGACTGCCCCAGCGCGTGGAACGGGGTGATGAAGACCCCGAAGCGCAGCGGCGCGGCCGTCATGACACCCGCCCGGACGGCACGGCCGCCAAGAACTCCAGCAGCGCCGCATTGACCTCGTCGGGCCGTTCCTGCTGCAGCCAGTGGCCGGCTCCGTCGATCAACACCTCGCGGTAGGGGCCGCTCACCAATTCATTGGCCCGGTCGCGCCGGGTAAAAGTCAGCACCGGGTCGGCGGTTCCGGCGATGAACAATGCGGGGACGTCAATTGTGGCCGACGGCGGGTTCGCCATGATCTCCCAGTTTCGGTCGAGGTTGCGGTACCAGTTCAGCCCGCCGGTGAAACCGGTGCGGGTGAATTCGGCGATGTAGTGGTCGAGTTCGTCGGCGCTGATCCAGTCCGGCCGCGCGGCCGGTTCGGCCAGTCGATCGATGAAACCCATCGGGCCGGGGGCGGTCATCAGCAGCGCCGAGTCGCGGTCGGCCGGACTGAGGCTGCCCATCATCCGGCGCATGGTTCGCGCCGGGTCGGCATCCAATTCGGCGTCGGCGACGCCGGGTTGCTGGAAATAGAGCATGTAGAAGAAGTTCTCGCCGAAGATCTTGCTGAACGCCTCGGTCGGCGGCACCTGGGCGCGTGGCACCGGTGGAACGCTGAGCCCTACCACACCGGAGACCCGTTCGGGGTGCAGCTGCGCGGCGCTCCACACCACCGGGCCGCCCCAATCGTGACCGACCCAGACCGCGCGGTCGGCCCCGACGTCGTCGAGCAGCCCGACCAGATCGCCGGTCAATGCGGCGATGTCGTAGTCGATCAGCTCATCCGGGCGCGTCGAACCGCCGTAGCCGCGCTGGTCGGGGGCCAATACGTGAAAACCCGCGTCGGCGAGCGCCGGGATCTGATGTCGCCAGGAATAGGCCAGTTCGGGGAAACCGTGTGCCAGTAACACCACCGGTGCGCCGCGCTCCCCCGCTTCGGTGACCCGCAGGGTCACGCCGTTGGTGTCGATGAAACGTTCGATCGGGTTGGCCACGGTCTCACCAAAGCACACCCGGGCGGGAGTGGAGAAGGGATTGCCCGGTCTAAGCACCCGGACGGTAGCCTGAACATGCCCAGCCGCATGTACTGGAAGGATTTGGGCCGAGTTCGGCCGATGCCTGATGAATCGCAAAAACGTGATCCGAACCATCACCGCGATCGCAGTGGTGCTGCTGCTCGGTTGGTCGTTCTTTTATTTCAGTGACGACACCCGCGGATACAAGCCGGTCGACACCTCGGTCGCGGTCGCCCAGATCCACAGCGGCAACGTCAAAAGCGCCCAGATCGACGACCGGGAACAACAGCTGCGGCTGGTCCTGAAGAACCCGCTCACCAGCGTCGAAATCTCCGACAAGGGCGACCACTCCGTCAAGCCCGGCCGCGCCGACAAGACCGAGAAGGTCGACAAGCTGATCGCCAAGTACCCGACCGGGTACGCGGTGCCGCTTTATAACGCGCTGACCAACAAGAAGGCGGAGATCAACACCGTCGTCAACCAGGGCAGCGTGCTGGGCTCGTTGCTGATCTACCTGCTGCCGATGCTGTTGCTGATCGGGCTGTTCGTGATGTTCTCCCGGATGCAGGGCGGCGCCCGGATGGGCTTCGGATTCGGCAAGTCACGGGCCAAGCAGCTGGGCAAGGACATGCCCAAGACCACCTTCGCCGACGTCGCCGGCGTCGACGAGGCGGTCGAGGAGCTCTACGAGATCAAAGACTTCCTGCAGAACCCCGGCCGCTACCAGGCGTTGGGCGCCAAGATCCCCAAGGGCGTACTGCTCTACGGCCCGCCGGGCACCGGCAAGACGCTGCTGGCCCGAGCGGTGGCCGGTGAGGCGGGCGTGCCGTTCTTCACCATCTCCGGCTCGGACTTCGTGGAGATGTTCGTCGGCGTGGGTGCCTCCCGGGTGCGTGACCTGTTCGAGCAGGCCAAGCAGAACAGCCCGTGCATCGTGTTCGTCGACGAGATCGATGCGGTCGGACGGCAGCGCGGCGCCGGTCTGGGCGGTGGGCACGACGAGCGGGAACAGACCCTCAACCAGCTGCTGGTGGAGATGGACGGCTTCGGTGAGCGCGCCGGCGTCATCTTGATCGCGGCCACCAACCGGCCCGACATCCTCGACCCGGCCCTGCTGCGGCCCGGCCGGTTCGACCGCCAGATCCCGGTGTCCAACCCCGACATCGCGGGCCGGCGCGCGGTGCTGCGGGTGCATTCGGCGGGCAAACCGATCGCTCCCGACGCCGATCTGGACGGCCTGGCCAAGCGCACCGTCGGCATGTCCGGTGCCGACCTGGCCAACGTGATCAACGAGGCGGCGCTGCTGACGGCGCGGGAGAACGGCACCGTCATCACCGGGGCGGCGCTGGAGGAGGCGGTGGACCGGGTGATCGGCGGGCCGCGCCGCAAGAGCCGGATCATCAGCGAGCACGAGAAGAAGATCACCGCCTACCACGAGGGCGGGCACACCCTGGCTGCCTGGGCGATGCCCGACATCGACCCGGTCTACAAGGTCACCATCCTGGCCCGTGGCCGCACCGGTGGCCACGCGGTGGCGGTGCCTGAAGAGGACAAGGGGCTGCGCACCCGCTCGGAGATGATCGCCCAGCTGGTGTTCGCCATGGGTGGGCGTGCCGCCGAGGAGTTGGTGTTCCACGAGCCGACCACCGGCGCGGTCTCCGACATCGAAAAGGCCACCCAGGTGGCCCGCGCTATGGTCACCGAATACGGGATGAGCGCCAAACTCGGCGCGGTGCGCTACGGCAGCGAACACGGCGATCCGTTCCTGGGCCGCACCATGGGCACCCAGCCCGACTACTCCCACGAGGTGGCGCGCGACATCGACGACGAGGTGCGCAAGCTCATCGAGGCGGCCCACACCGAGGCCTGGGAGATTCTCACCGAGTACCGCGATGTGCTCGACATCCTGGCCGGTGAGCTGCTGGAGAAGGAGACCCTGCATCGCGCCGATCTGGAGAAGATCTTCGCCGACGTCGCCAAGCGGCCGCGGCTGACCATCTTCGACGACTTCGGCGGCCGGGTCCCGTCCGACAAGCCGCCGATCAAGACCCCGGGCGAGTTGGCGATCGAACGCGGGGAGCCCTGGCCGCAACCGATGCCGGAGCCGGCGTTCAAGGCCGCCATCGCCCAAGCCTCGCGGGAGGCGGCTGCGGCCGCCGGTCGCGCGTCCAACGGCAGCAACGGCGCGCCCGCCGGCGACGAGGCCGTGCCGGCGGGCACTCAGCCCGACTACGGCGCCCCGGCGGGCTGGCATGCACCCGGCTGGCCACCCCCGGCGAATCAGCCGCAGCAGGCCGGCTACTGGTACCCGCCGCAGCAGTGGCCGCAACAGGGTTACCCGCCCGCCCAGCCCTATCAGCCCTATCAGCCGTATCCCGCGGCGCCACCGCCACCGCCGGCACCGCCCGGCGAGGGCGACGGTCAGCAGCGTGGTGCCGAGAAGAACCGGTCCGAACCGCCGTCCGGCGACTGAGAAAGTGAGATCGTCGATGGCTTCGACAGTCTTCGATCAGGCGCGCGCCGAGGCCGCGGTGCGTGAACTGCTGTACGCGGTGGGCGAAGATCCCGACCGCCCGGGTCTGCTCGACACGCCGGCGCGGGTGGCTCGGGCCTACCAGGAGATGTTCGCCGGGCTCTACACCGACCCGGACACGGTGCTGGAGACCACCTTCGACGAGCAGCATGACGAGCTGGTGCTGGTCAAGGAGATCCCGCTGTACTCGACCTGCGAGCACCACCTGGTCTCCTTCCACGGCGTCGCGCATATCGGCTACATTCCCGGCGCCGACGGCCGGATCACCGGCCTGTCCAAGCTGGCGCGGGTGGTCGATCTCTACGCCAAGCGTCCGCAGGTGCAGGAGCGGTTGACCGGTCAGGTCGCCGACGCCCTGATGCGCAAACTCGACCCGCGCGGGGTCATCGTGGTGGTCGAGGCCGAGCACCTGTGCATGGCGATGCGCGGCGTGCGCAAGCCCGGCGCGATCACCACGACGTCGGCGGTGCGTGGGCAGTTCAAGTCCGACAGCGCGTCGCGCGCCGAGGCCCTGGAACTCATCCGGCGGAAGTGAGCCCGACCCGCGCCCAGGTCGTCGGGGTGGTCAACGTCACCGCCGACTCGTTCTCCGATGGCGGCCGCTATCTGAACGTCGATCGCGCCGTCGAACATGGCTTGGCGCTGGTGGCCCAGGGTGCGGCGATCATCGACGTCGGTGGGGAATCGACCCGGCCCGGCGCGGTGCGCGCCGACCCGAACGCGGAGGCGCAGCGGGTGATCCCGGTGGTGAAAGAACTTGTTTCCCAAGGTATTACGGTCAGCATCGATACGATGAACGCTGCGGTGGCGGGGGCCGCGCTGGACTGCGGTGCCGGGATCGTCAATGACGTGTCCGGTGGGGGCGCGGATCCGGCGATGGCGCCGTTGCTGGCCTCCTCGGGTGCCCGGTGGGTGCTGATGCACTGGCGCCCGGTCGATCCGGCGCAACCGCATCGCGTACCGGACTACCGCGACGTCGTCGCCGAGGTCCGCAAGGATCTACTGGCATCCGTCGACGCCGCGGTCGCCGCCGGTGTGGACCCGGGGAAGCTGATCGTCGATCCGGGGCTGGGCTTCGCCAAAACGGCGCAACACAATTGGGCTCTGCTCAAAGGATTGCCGCAGCTGGTCGGAATCGGCATGCCGGTTCTCGTCGGGGCGTCGCGCAAGCGGTTTCTCGGTACCCTGCTGTCCGGGGCGGATGGCCAGCCGCGGCCGCCTGATGAGCGCGAGACGGCGACCGCGGTGGTGTCGGCGCTGGCCGGCCTGCACGGGGTTTGGGGCGTGCGGGTGCACGACGTACGGGGCTCGGTCGACGCGCTTAGGGTCGTCGAAGCCTGGACCCGAGGAGGCACAAGCGATGACTGACCGGATCGAATTGCGCGGCCTGAAGGTTCGCGGAAACCACGGGGTGTTCGCCCATGAGCGGGCCGACGGTCAGGATTTCATCGTCGACATCACGCTGTGGATGGACCTGTCCGCCGCGGCCGCCAGCGATGCCCTTGCCGACACCTACGACTACGGGGTGTTGGCGCAGCGCGCCGCGGACATCGTCACGGGTCCGGCCCGGGATCTCATCGAGACCGTGGCCGCCGAGATCGCCGAGGAGGTCATGGCCGATGCGCGGGTGCAGGCGGTCGAGGTGACGTTGCACAAGCCGCACGCCCCGATCCCACTGACCTTCGCCGACGTCGCCGTGGTGGCGCGGCGCTCCCGGCGCGACCGGCGCGGGACGGTGGTGCCGGCGTGACGCGCGTTGTCGAGGATGCGGAGCACCAGCGACGGGGGAGAGCGGCGCCATGACCGAAGCGGTTCTTTCCATCGGGTCCAACCTGGGTGATCGGCTGGCCCGCTTGCAGTCGGCGGTCGACGGGTTCGGCGCGGCGGTGCGCGAGGTGTCCGGGGTGTACGAGACCGAGCCGTGGGGCGTGGTCGACCAGGGGCGTTTCCTCAACGCGGTGCTGATCGTGGAGGACCCGGCGACAGACGAGCACGGGTGGCTGCGCCGGGCTCACGAGCTCGAACAGGCAGCCGACCGGGTGCGGGGCGAACGGTGGGGACCGCGAACCCTCGACGTCGACGTGATCAGCTGCCGAGACATCGCCGACGGCGAATCGGTGGAGCTGCTGTCCCGGGACAAGGGGCTGACCCTGCCGCATCCACTGGCCCACCTGCGGGCGTTCGTGCTGGTCCCGTGGCTGGAGGTTGAACCGGCGGCGCAGCTGACGGTTTCCGGCCGGCACTGTGCGGTGGCCGATCTGCTGGACGAACTGGACCCCGCCGACCGCAGCGAACTGCGGCGGACCGACCTGGTGCTGCAGCGGCGCGACGGGGCCGGGGACGGCTGATGGGCCCGACCCGTAAGCGAGACGTCACCGTAGCGGCGGCGGTGGCCGCGGTGCTGAGCTTTCTGGCGGTGCAGCTGCTGTATCGGTGGTTCCCGCCGATCACCGTGTGGACCGGGATATCGCTGCTGGTGGTGGCCATCGCCGAAGCGGCGTGGGGCCACTATGTCCGCGCCAAGATCGATGACGGCCAGATCGGCGTCGCATCCGGCTGGCTGCACCCGTTGGCGGTGGCCCGCACCGTCGTGGTCGCCAAGGCCTCGGCCTGGGTGGGCGCGCTGGTCCTGGGCTTCTGGTTGGGTGTACTGGGCTACCTGCTGCCGCACCGGTCCACCCTGCACGTCGCCGCCGAGGACACCGGCGGCGCCGTGGTCGCCGCGGCCAGCGCGCTGGCTCTGCTCGTCGCCGCGTTGTGGTTGCAGAACTGCTGCAAGTCCCCGCAGGATCCCGGACAGTCCGGGCAGCTCCCCGGAAATCAACCGGGGTGAGAATCGCCGGAGCGGGGCGACACGCGGAGTGACCTGGTACAGGTACAGTCGGGCCATGCGGGCCAGCAATGATGCGGCTGCGGTGTGGGCACCCCCGGCCGCGCAGCGGCGAGGGGGCCAAAGCGACGAGGTGGAGCGGCGCAGATGAATTCGGTCCTGTCCCGCGCCCCAGGTCGGCGTGGTGCTCGCAGGCCCGGCTGGACGTTGATGACGGCGTTGCTGATCCTTGCGATCGCGGCGAGTTCGGCGCTGGTGTTCACCAGCCGGGTGGAGCTGTTGAAGCTCGCGGTGATCGTGGCGCTGTGGGCCGCGGTTGCGGCGGCGTTCGTGTCGGTGATCTACCGGCGGCAGAGCGACGTGGATCAGGCCCGCGCCCGCGACCTGAAGCTGGTGTACGACCTGCAACTGGATCGGGAGATCTCGGCGCGGCGCGAGTACGAGCTGACGGTGGAGTCGCAGCTGCGCCGGGAGTTGGCATCGGAGCTGCGAGCCCAGGCCGCCGATGAGGTCGCCGCGTTGCGCGCCGAGTTGGCCGCGCTGCGGACCAACCTGGAGATCCTCTTCGACGCCGACCTGAGTCAGCGGCCGGCGTTGGAGCCCGAGCGCACCACGGTCCGCGCCTACAGCGACTGGGCCCGTTCGGGCGGCGAATCCGGCACTGCCCGGGTCACGCCGGTGACCGCGACGTTCTACCCCGAGGACTCGGTCGGCCAGACCGCCGAGAACCCGATCATCGACGTTCCGGAGGTGCGGATTCCCACCGGCGGAATCCCCATGCCGCAGGCACCACAAGCACCCCAGGCACCGCCGGCATCTCAGCCACCGCAGGCGCCGCAGCCTACTCAACCACCCCCGGCGCCCCAGACCACTCAAGCGCCGCAGCCACCCCAGGCGCCTAAGGCGCCGGTCGAGCCGGCCCACCGGGGATCGCATCGTCGGGCCGCCGACGAAGCCCCGCACCGGGCCACCGACGAAGCCCCGCAACCCGGAGGCCGTTGGGCCCAGCCGCCGCAGCCGTTCGTCGCGCCGGAATCCCGCCGCGAGCCCGAACCTCCCCCGCCACCGGCGCCGCAGCAACCCTGGGTGGCGCCACCGCCTCCGCCGGCTTGGAAACCGGTTGGCGCCGAGGGGGAATGGCGGCCGCCGGGCGCCCCCGGCAGCCACTGGGCCGCGGATGCCCCCGCGGACGCCGGCCGGCACGGCGCCGAGTCCAAGCATTCCGGTGACCACGCGGCAGCCGCACCCGAGCGCAGTGCCGAGGCGCCGCCCCGGCGCGGCCGCCATGCCGGACCGGGTTCGGAGGCCGAGGGTCCGGTGAACGGCGCCGATGCGGCCCGCCAGGACGGGGAGGGGCGCCGGCGGGCCCGCTCCCGGCACGCGGCGGACTCACCCGACGACCAGGCGCAGCAGACCCAGCCGGCGCAGCCGGCCCAGCCGGAACCCGCCGGCGCCTCCGCGGGCACGGCACGGCATTCCGCCGGTGCCGAGCCGGGAACCGAGGCCGACCCGAGCACCGGCGGCCAGTCGGTGGCCGAGCTGCTGGCCCGGCTGCAGCCCACGCACACCGTGGGCCGCCGGCGTCGCCGCCGCGAGGATTGAGCCGCGCCTGCGACGAACGTCACTCGCCGGGCTGGCGCCGAGCGGGATAGACTCTCCCGCGACCGTCCGGTACCCGCAGCGCGGGACTGGAACGAACCAAGAGAACTTGTGAGGTCGTCTGCGATGGTGCAGTTCGACGGACTGCGGCCCGCTCGGCTCAAGGTAGGTGTCATTTCGGCGGGCCGGGTCGGCACCGCGTTGGGCGTCGCCTTGGAGCGCGCCGAGCACGTCGTGGTGGCGTGTAGCGCCATCTCCGAAGCCTCGCGGCAGCGTGCGCAGCGGCGACTGCCCGACACCCTCGTGCGTCCGGCCCACGATGTCGCCGGCGATGCGGAACTGCTGCTGCTGTCGGTTCCCGACACCGAACTGGCCGGCATCGTCTCCGGCCTGGCAGCCACCGGTGCGGTGCGCGCCGGAACCATCGTCGTGCACACCTCCGGTGCCACCGGGATCGGTGTGCTGGCGCCGCTGACCGAGCAGGGCTGTCTGCCGTTGGCGATCCACCCCGCCATGACCTTCACCGGCGGGGACGAGGACATCGACCGGCTGGCGGACAGCTGCTTCGGCATCACCGCCGCCGACGAGATCGGCTACGCCATCGCCGAGGCGCTGACGTTGGAGATCGGTGCCGAGCCCTTCCGGGTCGACGAAACCGCCCGCACGCTCTACCACGCCGCGCTCTGCCACGGCGGCAACCACGTGGTCACCGTGATCGACGACGCGCTGGCAGCGTTGCGGGCCGCGCTGCCGGGCCGCCTCGGCTCCAGCAAAGTGCCCGACCCCGACGGCATCGCCGAACGGGTGCTGGGGCCGCTGGTGCGGGCCGCGCTGGCCAACACCCTGCGCGACGGCCGGGCCGCGTTGACCGGGCCGGTGGCCCGCGGCGACTCGGCCACCCTGGCCCGGCACCTGCAAGCGCTGGCCGGCGTGGACACCGATCTGGCCGAGGCCTATCGCACCAACGC
The DNA here is from genome assembly GCF_002086285.1 of Mycolicibacter kumamotonensis. Classification (GTDB taxonomy): domain Bacteria; phylum Actinomycetota; class Actinomycetes; order Mycobacteriales; family Mycobacteriaceae; genus Mycobacterium; species Mycobacterium kumamotonense. The sequence goes on from NZ_MVHU01000006.1 coordinate 77,656, forward strand.
GCTGCGCACGGCGCACCGCGCCGATGCCGCCGACGACGTGCTGACGGTGCTGGCCCGGTGAGGCCCGACGCTTCCGGGGGCGCCTCGCCCACCTTCACCGCCGGTGCGCTCAACTGCTACGCCCGGCCGGATGAGGTCGCCCGCGTCACCCGCGCGCTGCGCTCGACCGGTCGTCGGGTGATGCTGGTCCCGACGATGGGCGCCCTGCACGACGGGCACCTGGCGCTGGTGCGAGCCGCCCGTAAGGCGCCCGGTTCGGTGGTGGTGGTCTCGATCTTCGTCAACCCGCTGCAGTTCGGTGCCGGCGAGGACCTCGACGCTTATCCGCGCACCCTCGACCAGGACCTGACCCTGTTGCGCGCCGAAGGTGTCGAGCTGGCCTTCACACCGACCGCCGCAGCGATGTATCCCGACGGTCCGCGCACCGCCGTGCACCCGGGTCCGCTGGGATCCGAGCTCGAAGGCGCCGCCCGCCCGACGCACTTCGCCGGGATGCTCACCGTGGTGGGCAAACTGCTGTCGATCGTGCGACCCGACCGGGTCTTCTTCGGCGAGAAGGACTATCAGCAGCTGGTGCTGGTGCGACAGATGGTCGCCGACCTCAACCTCGACGTGACCGTGGTGGGCGTGCCCACGGTGCGCGAAGCCGACGGCCTGGCGATGTCGTCCCGCAACCGCTACCTCGATGCGGTGCAGCGCGAGGCGGCGGCGGCATTGTCGGCGGCGCTGGCCGCCGGTGAGCACGCCGCGTCGGCCGGGGCCGCCGCGGCGCTCGCAGCGGCCGGCGCGGCACTGGACGCCGTGCCGGCGGTCGACGTCGACTACGTGCAGGTGCGCGGGGTCGACCTCGGTCCGGCACCTACCGAAGGTCCGGCGCGGCTGCTGATCGCTGCCCGCGTCGGAACGACCCGATTGATCGACAACGCCGCCATAACACTCGGACTTTCCACCACCGCCGCCGCGGCGTCGGTCGGTTCGGATGGATATCCCGCAGAAAACCGGAGGAATTGATGTTTCGCACGATGCTCAAGTCGAAGATTCACCGTGCCACCGTCACCCACGCCGACCTGCACTACGTCGGGTCGGTGACCATCGACGCCGATCTGATGGAGGCCGCCGACCTGCTCGAGGGTGAGCAGGTCACGATCGTCGACATCGACAACGGCGCTCGGCTGGTCACCTACGCCATCACCGGCGAACGGGGCACCGGGGTCATCGGAATCAACGGCGCCGCAGCACATCTGGTGCATCCCGGGGACCTGGTGATTCTGATCGCCTACGGCACGATGGAAGACGCCGAGGCCCGTCGCTACCGGCCCCGGATCGTGTTCGTCGACTCCGACAACAAGCAGGTGGACCTCGGCGACGACCCGGCCTTCGTGCCGGATGACGTAGCGGACCTGCTCTCGCCCAGAAGCGTGGGATAGCCGTGCTACTGGCGATCGACGTCCGTAACACCCACACCGTGATCGGCCTGATCGCCGGTTCGGGTGAGAACGGGAACGTCGTGCAGCAGTGGCGGATTCGCACCGAAGCAGAGATCACCGCCGACGAGCTGGCCTTGACGCTGGACGGTCTGATCGGCGACGACGGGGAACAGCTCACCGGCGCTGCCGCGCTGTCCACCGTGCCGTCGGTGCTGCACGAAGTGCGAGTGATGCTCGATCAGTACTGGCCCTCGGTGGCCTCGGTGCTGATCGAACCGGGAGTGCGCACCGGGATCCCCCTGCTGGTCGACAACCCCAAAGAAGTCGGCGCCGACCGTATCGTCAACTGCCTGGCGGCTTTCCACAAGTTCAACACGGCGGCGATCGTCGTCGACTTCGGTTCGTCGATCTGCGTCGACGTGGTCTCCGCCAAGGGCGAGTTCCTGGGCGGCGCCATCGCGCCCGGTCTGCAGATCTCCTCGGATGCCGCCGCGGCCCGCTCGGCCGGGCTGCGGCGCGTAGAGCTCACCCGCCCGCGCTCGGTGATCGGCAAGAACACCGTCGAATGCATGCAGTCCGGTGCGGTGTTCGGTTTCGCCGGCCTGGTCGACGGGCTGGTGCGCCGGATTCGCGACGATACGCCCGGTTTCGCCGACAACGTGACCGTGGTGGCCACCGGGCACACCGCCCCGCTGTTGCTCAACGACCTGGAAACCGTCGACCACTACGACGCCAACCTCACCCTGGACGGACTGCGGTTGGTTTTCGAACGCAACCGCGACAGTCAACGGGGCAGGTTGCGGCCGGCGCGCTGAGTTCCTACGGGTTGATTAAGCTGGCACGTCGTGAGCTCCGCCGATACCCCAGAACAGTCGCAGCCTGACGATCCCGACCTCCCCGAGCAGTTCCGGATCCGCCGCGACAAGCGGGCGCGGCTGCTGGCGCAGGGCCGCGACCCGTACCCGGTCGCGGTGGACCGCACCCACACACTCGCCGAGATCCGGGCCGCCTACCCCGACCTTGCCGCCGACACCGAGACCGGCGACGTCGTCGGCGTGGCCGGCCGGGTGGTTTTCGCCCGCAACTCCGGCAAACTGTGCTTCGCCACCTTGCAGGAGGGTGACGGCACCCAGCTGCAGGTGATGATCAGCCTGGCCAGCGTCGGCGAGCAGGACCTGGAGGCGTGGAAGGCCGATGTCGATCTCGGCGACATCGTCTTCGTGCACGGCGAGGTGATCAGCTCGCGTCGCGGCGAACTATCGGTGCTCGCCGACTCCTGGCAGATGGCGTCCAAGTCGTTGCGTCCACTGCCCGTCGCGCACAAGGAGATGAGCGAGGAGTCCCGGGTTCGGCAACGCTACGTCGACCTGATCGTTCGCCCGGAGGCGCGCACCGTGGCCCGTCAGCGGATCGCGGTCATCCGCGCGGTGCGCTGCGCGCTGGAGCGCCGCGGATTCCTCGAAGTCGAAACGCCGATGTTGCAGACATTGGCCGGTGGGGCGGCCGCCCGGCCGTTCGTCACCCATTCGAACGCGCTCGATGCGGACCTTTACCTGCGAATCGCTCCCGAACTGTTCCTGAAACGGTGTGTTGTCGGCGGGTTCGACCGCGTCTTCGAACTCAATCGGGTGTTCCGCAACGAAGGTGCCGATTCAACCCATTCGCCGGAGTTCTCGATGCTGGAGACCTATCAGGCCTATGGCACCTACGACGACTCGGCCGTGGCCACCCGGGAGATTATTCAAGAGATCGCCGACGAGGTGATCGGGACGCGTCAACTGCCGTTGCCCGACGGCAGCATCTACGACATTGACGGTGAATGGGCGACGGTGGAAATGTATCCGTCTCTGTCGGAAGCGATCGGCGAGGAGATCACTCCGGCGACATCGGTCGACAGGTTATGGGCCATCGCCGACGACCGGGGAGTCGCAATTCCCCGAGACCGCGGCTATGGGCACGGCAAGCTGGTCGAAGAGTTGTGGGAACACGCGGTCGGCAATGCCCTGAGCGCACCCACGTTCGTCCGCGATTTCCCGGTGGAGACGACGCCGCTGACCCGCCAACATCGCAGTATCGAGGGGGTTACCGAGAAGTGGGACCTCTACATGCGCGGTGTCGAGTTGGCCACCGGGTACTCCGAGCTCATCGACCCGGTGGTGCAGCGCGAACGCTTTGCGGCGCAAGCGCGTGCCGCGGCCGCCGGCGACGACGAGGCGATGGCGCTCGACGAGGACTTCCTGGCGGCGATGGAGCACGCGATGCCGCCCTGCACCGGCACCGGAATGGGCATCGACCGCCTGCTGATGGTTCTGACAGGTCTGTCAATTAGGGACACGGTTTTGTTTCCGATTGTTCGGCGTCACGGCAACTGAACGACGCCGGTGCCTGTTGTGTTGAAGCAGGCGATTTTTTATGGCACATTGGTCCGCGAGGTCGAATACGACTTTGCGCAGAGTTTGCGCGCGGGAAAGCTAACGAGGGGCTACCAATGGCGAAAAAAGTGACCGTCACCTTGATCGATGATTTCGATGGTGAGGGTGCCGCCGACGAAACAGTCGAATTCGGACTGGACGGGGTGACCTACGAGATCGACCTTTCAAGCAAGAATGCCGCGAAACTGCGCGCTGAGTTGAAGAAGTGGGCCGATGCGGGCCGGCGGGTCGGTGGGCGCCGGCGAGGGCGCTCCGGTGGCGGCCGCCGGGGGGCGATCGACCGTGAACAGAGTGCCGCGATCCGCGAATGGGCTCGCCGCAACGGCCACAATGTGTCGACCCGCGGCCGTATCCCGGCCGACATCATCGACGCCTTTCACGCCGCCACCTAATCCGACGGGACTCCCCATTTCGCTTCTGGCGAATCAGGTGACGCTTCGGAACGCAATCCGGGGTGAGCGCGTTGCTCTCTTGCATCAGGTGCCGGGCCTTTCGAGGCCTGTCACCGCAAGCATTCGATTCGGTACGCATTGCCCGGCAGGTCACAGCGCGCCCGGCCGCCCATTACAGTGGACGGCAGGTACGCGAGGCCGAGCCGAGGCCGACCAAGTGCCGATGGTGAGGGAGAGCAGGTAGCCGCCGATGTTCGAAAGATTTACCGACCGGGCCCGCAGGGTTGTCGTCCTCGCGCAGGAAGAGGCGCGGATGCTCAACCACAACTACATCGGGACCGAGCACATCCTGCTCGGTCTGATCCACGAGGGTGAAGGCGTGGCCGCCAAGTCGCTGGAGTCGCTGGGCATCTCCCTGGAAGGGGTGCGCAGCCAGGTCGAAGAGATCATCGGCCAGGGCCAGCAGGCGCCGTCCGGGCACATCCCCTTCACCCCCCGCGCCAAAAAGGTGCTCGAGCTGAGCCTGCGTGAGGCGCTGCAGCTCGGCCACAACTACATCGGCACCGAGCACATTCTGCTCGGCCTGATCCGTGAGGGTGAGGGCGTCGCCGCCCAGGTGCTGGTGAAGCTGGGCGCGGACCTGACCCGGGTCCGCCAGCAGGTGATCCAGCTGCTGAGTGGCTACCAGGGCAAGGAGACCGCGGAGGCCGGCACCGGCGGACGCGGTGGTGAGTCCGGCTCGCCGTCCACCTCGCTGGTGCTCGACCAGTTCGGTCGCAACCTGACCGCCGCGGCGATGGAGGGCAAGCTCGACCCGGTGATCGGCCGGGAGAAGGAAATCGAGCGGGTCATGCAGGTGCTGAGCCGGCGCACCAAGAACAACCCGGTGCTGATCGGTGAGCCCGGCGTCGGCAAGACCGCCGTCGTGGAGGGGCTGGCGCAGGCGATCGTGGCCGGCGAGGTCCCCGAGACGCTGAAGGACAAGCAGCTCTACACCCTGGACCTGGGTTCGCTGGTGGCCGGCAGCCGTTACCGCGGTGACTTCGAGGAGCGCCTGAAGAAGGTTCTCAAGGAGATCAACACTCGCGGCGACATCATCTTGTTTATCGACGAGCTGCACACGCTCGTCGGTGCCGGCGCGGCCGAGGGTGCCATCGACGCGGCCTCGATCCTCAAGCCGAAGCTGGCCCGCGGTGAACTCCAGACCATCGGCGCCACGACTCTCGACGAGTACCGCAAGTACATCGAGAAGGACGCCGCCCTGGAGCGCCGGTTCCAGCCGGTGCAGGTCGGTGAGCCCACCGTCGAGCACACCATCGAGATCCTCAAGGGTCTGCGGGACCGCTACGAGGCCCACCACCGGGTCTCGATCAGCGACTCGGCGATCGTGGCGGCAGCCACCCTGGCCGACCGCTACATCAATGACCGGTTCTTGCCGGACAAGGCGATCGACTTGATCGACGAGGCCGGTGCCCGGATGCGGATCCGCCGGATGACCGCACCGCCGGACCTGCGCGAGTTCGACGAGAAGATCGCCGACGCCCGCCGCGAGAAGGAGTCCGCGATCGACGCGCAGGACTTCGAGAAGGCCGCCAGCCTGCGCGACCGGGAGAAGCAACTCGTCGCGCAGCGTGCCGAGCGTGAAAAGCAGTGGCGCTCTGGTGATCTGGACGTGGTCGCGGAAGTCGACGACGAGCAGATCGCCGAGGTGCTGGGCAACTGGACCGGTATTCCGGTGTTCAAGCTGACCGAGGCCGAGACCACCCGCCTGCTGCGGATGGAAGACGAGCTGCACAAGCGGATCATCGGGCAGAAGGACGCGGTCGCCGCGGTCTCCAAGGCCATCCGTCGCACCCGCGCCGGACTGAAGGACCCCAAGCGGCCCTCGGGCTCGTTCATCTTCGCCGGCCCGTCCGGTGTCGGTAAGACCGAGCTGTCTAAGGCGCTGGCGGAGTTCCTCTTCGGTGATGACGACGCGCTCATCCAGATCGACATGGGCGAGTTCCACGACCGGTTCACCGCGTCGCGGCTGTTCGGTGCCCCTCCGGGCTACGTCGGCTACGAAGAGGGCGGCCAGCTGACCGAGAAGGTGCGGCGCAAGCCGTTCTCGGTGGTGCTGTTCGACGAGATCGAGAAGGCTCACCAGGAGATCTACAACTCGCTGTTGCAGGTGCTGGAGGACGGCCGCCTCACCGACGGTCAGGGCCGCACGGTGGACTTCAAGAACTGCGTGCTGATCTTCACCTCCAACCTGGGTACCTCCGACATCTCCAAGGCGGTCGGGCTGGGCTTCACCCAGGGCGGTGGGGAGAACAACTACGAGCGGATGAAGCTCAAGGTCAATGACGAGCTCAAGAAGCACTTCCGTCCGGAGTTCCTCAACCGCATCGATGACATCATCGTCTTCCACCAGCTCAGCAAGGAAGAGATCATCCAGATGGTCGATCTGATGATCGGGCGGGTGGCCCAGCAGCTTCGGGCCAAGGACATGGACATCGTGCTGACCGACAAGGCGAAGTCGCTGCTGGCCAAGCGTGGTTTCGACCCGGTGCTGGGGGCGCGTCCGTTGCGGCGGACCATCCAGCGCGAGATCGAGGACCAGCTCTCCGAGAAGATCCTGTTCGAGGAGCTCCGCCCAGGCCAGCTGGTCACCGTCGACGTCGAGAACTGGGACGGCGAGGGCGCACACGAGAATGCGGTGTTCACCTTCGCCGGCAGTCAGAAGCCGGCGGAGGCCGACCTCGCTCAGGCGGGTGCGCCGGCCGAGTAGCCACGCTTCATCGAGCCTGTAGTTGGCGCGGGAAAGTCCGAGAGGGCAGCGCGCTAACTACAGGCTCGAAGCGTTGGCCTACACCGGCAGCAGACCGAAGGCCTGCTTGGCGATCTGCAGCATCCAGCTGCCGACACTCTTGCCGTGGTCACGCGGCCAGTTGAGCTGAAAGCTGACCACCCACGGCTGGCCGCCCCGATCGACGGCGTACCAGCTGAAGGTCAGATCGCCGGGCAGACCGCCGGCTTTGGCGCCGATGTAGGGCCAGTCGGCGCGGCTCAGGTCGATGCCGCGGACCGCGGACAGGATCTCCTTGACCGGTGCGGCCTTGCCGACCGCCCCGGACTGCAGCGCGACGTGCACTCGGCAGATGTCCTCGGCGCTGCCGTACCACTCGGCGCCATACGCCGACGCCGGAAGGTGCGCGCGGACCGGATCCGGTTCGTAAGGCCGAGAGTTGGCCTGCTGCAGGAGCTTTGCCCGCTCCTGGGGTGAACCGCGCTGCCATTTCTCCCGCAGGTCCGGTTTCCCCCAGCCGACCGAGAACATTTCGTACATGGTCGGGAACGGCGTCATGCTGGCCGGGTCGTGATGGCCGGCAGCGACCAGTGCCCGCTCGACGGCGCGGGTGCCGACGTGGGCGATCAGCAGGTCGGTCGCCATGTTGTCGCTGGTGGCGATCATCTTCTCGGCCGCTTTGCGCACCGATACGTGGGAACCCTCGGGCAGTTCCTCCAGTCCGGACGACCCGACCACTTTGGCCCGCCCGGTGATGGTCAGCGGATCGTCCCAGGACACCGTGCCGGCCTTCACCTCGTTGGCCACGGCCAGCAGCACATACAGCTTGAAGATCGATGCCAGCGGCAGCGACCGGCTCGTGTTGGTGCCGGCCACCGGCTTGCACGTGCCGCCCTCGATGCGGGAGGCCTGATAGGAGTAGCGGGCGCCGGTGCGGCTCAGCACCGCGTCGACGTCATGCCAGGAATGGATGGGCGGTGCCTCGGTGGTCGGTTTGAACAGGTCGACCATGCCGTTGTCGTCGGTGCGGATCCTGATGTCCTGGCGTGCACCGTAGGAGGTGGTCAGGTGCAGGGTGGCCGCGCCGGCGCGGATGTCGACGCCGTCGAGGCGGAACGGCCGATCCCACCACAGCGATTCCATGGTCGTCACGACCTGCTCGACCTTGTCCGGGGCCGCCAGGGTGGCCACCCCGATCGGGCCGATCGGCCAATCGGAGTTCAGCATGTCCATGGTCTGCTTGGCGCGCAGGCCCGGCGGGGTCTTGGTGGAGATCGTCACTTCGCCGGCGTTCTGGTCGGAAGGCGAAGCGGGGGAGGGGGCGCAGCCGGCGAGCGCCGCCATGCTTACCGTGGCCGTCCATACCGCCAGGTGACGCCGCACGGGGCTAGTCTTGTGCGGCGGTTCCGGCAACGTCAAGCACGACCTCGAACTCCAGCAACGACGCGCCGGTCGCCACCGGGTTGGCCCGCTGCCCGGCGTGGGCTTCGACGGCGGGTCCCTGCGCCCACGCCTGGAACGCTTCGTCGGACTCCCAGTGGGTGACCACGAAGTAGCGATCCTCACCCTTGACCGGGCGCAGCAGTTGGAAACCGAGGAAGCCGGGCTGGTTCTCCACCGCGTGCGCGCGGTGTGCGAACCGCTTTTCCAATTCGGGGCCGGCCTCGGCGGGTACCTCGATTGCATTGATCTTGACCACTGCCATGCGGCCTAGGCTACCGTGCCCCGGGTGAATACCGCCTCGAGTGAGCTGCTGACCTATCGCGGTGGGCACGGGGCGCCGCTGGTCCTGGTCCACGGCCTGATGGGCCGTGGCAGCACCTGGCCGCGGCAATTGCCCTGGCTGACCCGGCTCGGGGCGGTCTACACCTATGACGCGCCGTGGCACCGGGGCCGCGACGTCGTCGACCCGCATCCGATCTCCACCGAACGGTTCGTGGCCGACCTGGTCACCGCGGTGCAACAGTTGCCGGCCCCGGTGCGCCTGGTCGGCCATTCGATGGGGGCGCTGCATTCGTGGTGCCTGGCCGCCCGCCATCCGGAGTTGGTCTCCGCGCTGGTGGTCGAGGACATGGCGCCGGACTTCCGGGGCCGCACCACCGGACCGTGGGAGCCGTGGGTGCATGCCCTGCCGGTCGAGTTCGCCCGGGCAGAGGAGGTGGTCGCCGAGTTCGGCGAGATCGCCGGGCGCTATTTCCTGGAAGCCTTCGACCGCACCGAGACCGGCTGGCGGCTGCACGGTCTGCCCGCGCGCTGGGTGCAGATCGCCGCCGAGTGGGGCACCCGCGACTACTGGGATCAGTGGCGCGCCGTGCAGGCGCCGGCCCTGCTCATCGAAGCCGGCAACTCGGTGACGCCCCCGGGCCAGATGCGCCAGATGCACCGCATCGCCTCGGGCAGCACCTACCTGCACGTGCCCGACGCCGGCCACCTGGTGCACGACGAGGCCCCACAGGTCTATCGCGAGGCCGTCGAGTCGTTTCTGTCCTGACCGGGCAGCGCGTAGCGGTCGTCGCCGAGCCGTTCGACCAAGCCGTCGTCCAGCAGCGAAGCCAGGGCGCGTTCGCGCTGGGCCGCATCGACCGGCCATGCCACGTCGAGTTCGGCCTTTGTGACCGGTAGCACGTTGTCCCGCAACACATCCAGCAGACGACCGCGGACCTGGCGATCGGTGCCGGCATATCGTTGGGCGGGCCGTCGCTGTTCGGTGCCGGGCGGGTGCCCGGCCGCGCGCCACCGGCACGAGGTCACCGGGCACACAGCACAGCGCGGCGCCCGGGCCGTGCACACCGTGGCACCCAACTCCATCAACGCCGCCGAAAACCGGGCCGCCCGAGCGGCGTCGGGCAGCAGCGCGGCGACATCGGCGTGATCGCGCTTCGCCGACGGGGCGGCGGCGTCGGCACGTCCGTGCACGGCGCGGGCCACGACCCGGCGCACATTGGTGTCGACCACCGGAACCGGTTGACGGTAGGCGAAACAGGCCACCGCCCGCGCGGTGTAGCTGCCGATCCCCGGCAGTTGTTCCAGCGTCTCGACATCGTCGGGCACCACGTCGGCGAATTCGCGGGCGATGACCGTCGCGCATTCATGGAGCCGTTTCGCCCGCCGCGGGTAGCCGAGCTTTCCCCACGCCCGCAGTACCTCGGCGGGGGTCGCGGCCGCCGTCGCCGACGGTGTCGGCCACCGCGCCACCCAGTCCGACCAGATCGGCAGCACCCGCGAGACCGGGGTCTGCTGCAGCATGAACTCGCTGACCAGGATCTGCCACGGGGTCACGCCGTCCGCCCGCCACGGCAGTGCGCGTTCGGCGACGTCGAACCAGCCGAGGAGATCGCCGACGTCGATGGTCATCGCCCGGCCGTGCACAATGTCGGGTATGCCGAATTCGAACCCGATATCCGCGTGGAAGGCACTCAAGGAGGGTAACGATCGCTTCGTCGCGGGCAAGCCCATGCACCCGAGCCAGGATGTGGCGCGGCGTGCCGCGCTGGCCGACGGCCAGAAGCCGACCGCGGTGGTGTTCGGCTGTGGTGACAGCCGGGTGGCCGCCGAGATCATCTTCGACCAGGGCCTGGGCGACATGTTCGTGGTCCGCACCGCGGGTCATGTCATCGACTCGGCGGTGTTGGGCTCGATCGAATTCGGGGTGGCGGTGCTCGACGTGCCGCTGATCGTGGTGCTCGGTCACGACAGCTGCGGTGCGGTCAAGGCCGCGCTGGCGGCTCTCGACGATGGTGCCGTGCCGGGGGGCTACCTGCGTGACATCGCCGAACGGGTCGCCTCGTCGATCCTGGTCGGCCGGCGCGAGGGCCTGCGCAGCATCGATGAGTTCGAGACCTGCCATGTCAACGAGACCGTGCGGCAACTGGCGAGCCGATCGACCGTTATCGCCGACCAGATCGAGGCCGGGACGCTGGCGATCGTCGGCGCCACCTACCACCTGTCCGACGGGCGGGTGCAGGCTCGGGAACACATCGGCGATATCGGCGAGGAGTAGAAGCTCTGCATCGGGTTGTCGCGGGACACCCCGGTCGTGCTGGGCCGCTGGTTCTGGTGGCCCGGCCTAGTCGGCGCCGGACGGTCTGAATACTCGGGCCAGGTCACAATGCGGCAACGACACGCCGAGACGGGTCGGACAATTCGCGCTGAGCACGTCCTACCGTGAGAACGTGCTCGATTTGGAACCGCAGGGTCCGCTGCCTTCGCAGATCTACTGGCGACGCCGAGGTCTGGCGCTGGGCATCGCGGTCGCGGTGATCGGGCTGGTGGCGGCCATCGTCTTCGCCGTGATGCACGGCAGCGCGGGTGCCGAGAACGCTGATGCGAACAAGACGACCGCCGCGCAGGACGCCAAGCCGCATGGCGCCCCGCCCGAAGAGGCCAAGACGCCGGTGGTTCCGCCCGCCGAGCAGGCGCCCCCGCCAGCGCCGACTCCGACCGCGGCGGTGATCCCGCCCCCGGTGCTCAAGGAGGGCGACGACTGCCCCGACTCGACCCTGGCGGTCAAGGGCATCACCGGTCCGCAGTACGTGGTGGGCGAGCAGCCCCAGTTCACCATGGTGGTCACCAACATCGGCCTGGTCGCCTGCAAGCGGGATGTGGGAGCGGCGGTGCTGGCCGCCTACGTCTACTCGCTGGACAACCAGCGGCTGTGGTCGAACCTGGACTGCGCGCCGTCGAATGAGACCCTGGTCAAGACCTTCGATCCCGGCGAACAGGTGACGACCACGGTGACCTGGACGGGTATGGGTTCGGCGCCGCAGTGCCCGCTGCCGCGGCAGCCGATCGGCCCGGGCACCTACAACCTGGTGGTTCAACTGGGCAATCTCAGATCGGCGACGGTGCCTTTCATGTTGACCGAGCCGTTGCCGGATGCGCCGCCACCCCCGGCCGCCGACTTCCCCCCGGATGCCGTGCCGCCGGGCAACTGAGCGCTAGGCCCGATCCAGTAACTGCAGCGGCGCCTGTCTGCTGCGATGGTCGGCGATGCTTTTCAGGTGTTGCAGCGCCGCAACGATATTCGCCGCCGCCACCGTGCGCAGGCCGCCCACCGAGGCCGGGGCACCCGGCGGCGTCAGCGCGGTGGTGAACCCGAGCCGGGCCGCCTCGGCCAGCCGACGGTCCATGCCGCTGACCGGGCGCAAGTCGCCGGCCAGCCCCACTTCGCCCACCACCACCGTGGTCGCCGGCAGCGGCAGATCGGCATACGCCGACGCCAAGGCGATGGCGACGGCCAGATCCGTCGACGGATCGGTCAACCGCATGCCGCCCACGGTGGACAGGTAGATGTCAGCGGCCGCGATCGGCAGGTTCGCGTGCTTGCCGAGCACCGCGGTGATCATGGCGGCCCGGGCGTGGTCGATTCCGCTGACCGCACGGCGCGGCGACCCGCCGACCGGGTCCGCCAGCAGGGCCTGCACTTCGCCGATCAACGGGCGTTTGCCATCGAGGGCGACGGTGATCGCGGTGCCGGGCACCGGTTCGCTGCGCTGTTCCAGGAAGAGTCCGGACGGGTCGGCGATTCCTTCGATTCCGCTGTCGCGCAGCAGGAAACAGCCCACCTCATCGGTGGCGCCGAAACGGTTCTTGACTGCGCGCACCATCCGCAGCACCGAGTTGCGGTCGCCGTCGAAATGCAGCACCACGTCGACGAGGTGCTCCAGTGAACGTGGGCCGGCGATCGCGCCGTCCTTGGTCACATGGCCGACCAGGATCAGGGCCACGTCGGCGCCCTTGGCGGCCGCGGTCAACGCGGCCGTCACCGCACGCACCTGGGTGACCCCGCCGGCCACCCCGTCGGTGTCGGCGGCGGCGATCGTCTGCACCGAGTCCACCACGACCAGCGACGGCCGGACCGCCTCGATATGGCCCAGCACGGTCTGCAGATCGGATTCGGCGGCCAGGTAGATCTCGTCATGGCTGCACCCGGTGCGTTCGGCGCGCAGCCGGATCTGCCCGCCGGACTCCTCGCCCGAGACGTAGAGCGCCCGCCGCCCCGCCAGCGCCCAGCGGTGGGCGACCTCGAGCAGCAAGGTGGACTTACCGACGCCGGGGTCGCCGGCCATCAGCGTCACCGACCCGGGCACCACCCCGCCGCCCAGCACCCGGTCCAGTTCGGATACGCCGGTTTGTTGGGGGCGGGCGCAGCCGGGCGCGATGGAGCTGATCGGAACCGCGGGCCGGGCAAGTGTCGCCGGCTGCAGCCCGTTCGATGGAGCGACCGACTCGGCCACCGGGTCGATACCGCCCCAACTGCCGCACTCCGGGCAGCGACCCAGCCATTTCGCGCAGGTGTTCCCGCACTCCGAGCAGCGGTACAGCGATCGAGCCCTGGAGGATTTAGCCACCCGCTGACGCTAACCGGTGGGTCCGACAGTGCCGGCCGGCGACGCGGGGAGTCAGTGGTGTGAAAGTGTGCCGGCCGAGATCGGCACGGCCACGCGGATCGGGCCACCCTTCTTGAAGTCGAAGGTGAAGTCGTAGGTCAGCCCGTTGGAGATCGCCTTGTCCAGTGTCACCGTGGCCGCCGCGGTGCTGGCGTTGGAGACCTCGGGCAGCGCCTTGGAGGCGGGTGCGGTCGGCAGGTCCGGGCCGGCCGGGGCGCTGACGACCAGGACGCCGCCGGCGGGAACCGACTTGCCGCCGGTCACCGACACCTTGCCGACCGAGCTGGTGACCGCGGTGAGTTCATCACCGGTGTCCGTCGACTGATTGCTGGCGACGAACACCAGGTCCACCGTCTGGCCGGCCTCCAGCGCATCGCCGGTCTGCGCCGCCTGGATGCGCACGTCGCGCAGCGCCAGATCACCCTCCGTGGCGGAGGCGCCGTTGACCGCGGGGGCCTGGTCGGCGGTCTGGGAGATCTGGCCGGTGCCGCACCCGGCGACTACCGCGGCGAAGGCCAACGCGGTGATGACCCTGTAGAACCGGTTCACTGAAGGCCTCCTGCTCGGCGCTGCGGTTGGTGACTATGCACTGTAGTAGCACGCTTACAGCGGCGGTAGCTCAGGGTTAGGCCTTGCCTCAGAGCGTGATCGAGCTCCCGGAACCGCGCCGCGGTGGCCCACGTCATGCACGGTTTATCGTTGCTGTCAAGCCCCCGACCAGGGCTGCGATGCCCCTGACCTGCACCGTTGATCGTCCGGTGTCTGGCCGACGTGTTAGGATGGGGTAGCGAAAGGGGCTCAAATCAGATGATCTTTAAGGTCGGAGACACCGTCGTATATCCACATCACGGTGCAGCGTTAATCGAGGCGATTGAAACCCGGACCATCAAAGGCGAGCAGAAGGACTATCTGGTCCTCAAGGTGGCTCAGGGTGACCTCACAGTTCGAGTTCCCGCGGAAAATGCCGAATATGTCGGCGTGCGTGACGTAGTCGGCCAGGAGGGTCTGGACAAGGTATTCCAGGTACTGCGTGCCCCGCACACCGAGGAGCCGACCAACTGGTCGCGCCGTTACAAGGCCAACCTCGAAAAGCTCGCCTCCGGCGACGTGCACAAGGTGGCCGAAGTCGTCCGTGACCTCTGGCGTCGCGACCAGGAACGCGGCCTGTCCGCCGGCGAGAAGCGGATGCTGGCCAAGGCACGCCAGATCCTGGTGGGCGAGCTGGCGCTGGCCGAGAACACTGACGACGCCAAGGCCGAGACCATCCTCGACGAGGTGCTGGCCGCGGCGTCCTGAACCGCCGGGGGTACTCGGTGGCAAGCACAGTAGCCGTGGTTCCGGCCGCAGGTTCGGGTGTGCGGCTGGGGGCTGGCGTCCCCAAGGCGTTCTTTCTGCTGGGCGAACAGACCCTGGTCGAGCGCGCCGTGGCGGGTCTGCGGGAATCCGGGGTGGTCGACCAGGTGGTGGTCGCGGTCCCACCGGATCGCACCGATGAGGCCAAGCTGATCCTCGGGCGGACGGCCACCGTGGTCCCCGGCGGCGCGCACCGCGTCGACTCGGTCCGGCTTGCGTTGGAGAACGCCGGCGAGGCCGATTTCGTTTTGGTCCACGACGCCGCACGTCCGTTGACTCCGCCGGACTTGATTGTCCGGGTGGTCGAGGCGTTGCGCGACGGGCACCGCGCGGTGGTGCCCGCCCTGCCGGTCCCCGACACGATCAAGGCGGTCGACGCCAACGGGGTGGTGCTGGGTACGCCCGAGCGCGCCGGTCTGCGGGCGGTGCAGACACCGCAGGGGTTCGCCGCCGATCTGTTGTTGCGGGCCTATCAGCAGGCCGGTGCGGCAGCACAGTTCACCGACGACGCCTCGATGGTCGAGCACATCGGCGGTCCGGTCCAGACCGTCGACGGCGACCCGCTGGCGTTCAAGATCACGACCAGGCTGGACGCGATGCTGGCCGAGGCGGTGATCAGCCGGTGACCGCCCTGCCGCGGGTGGGACTCGGCACCGATGTGCACCCGGTCGAGCCGGGCCGGCCCTGCTGGCTGCTGGGGTTGCTGTTTCCCGACGCCGACGGCTGTGCGGGGCACTCCGACGGTGACGTCGCCGTACACGCGCTGTGCGACGCGCTGCTGTCGGCGGCGGGGTTGGGGGACCTGGGCACGGTGTTCGGCGTCGACGATCCACGCTGGGCAGGAGTAACAGGTGCTGTGATGCTCGGCCACGTACGCGGCCTGCTGCGTGACAGCGGCTTCACCGTCGGCAACGCCGCGGTGCAGGTCATCGGGAACCGGCCGAAGGTGGGACCGCGCCGCGTCGAGGCGCAACAACTGCTGTCCGGGCTCGTGGGTGCACCGGTGTCGGTCTCCGCGACGACCACCGACGGGCTGGGACTGACCGGTCGGGGCGAGGGGCTGGCCGCCGTTGCTACCGCGCTGGTGGCACCCCTGTAGTTCGCGCGGTGTGCGCTAGCACCAGCCGAAGATTCCGAGCACCCCGCAGGCGATGTCGCCACCGACACTGGCACCCGCGCCGGCGAGGTCCCCAGTGGTGTCTAGTGCCACCCCGGGCACCTCGGAGGCAACACCGCTGGCGGCATCGGCGGCGGCTTGGCCGGCGGCCTCTGCCGCGGCACTGACAGCGTCGGTGGTCGCATCGGCCGTCAGCCCGGTGGTGTCGGCAAGTGCGCCGGTCAGAAGGTCAGGGTCGAGGACCGGGGTCAGGTCGAGGTTGGACAGGTCGGCGGCTACGGGCGCGGCCAGACCGAACGCGTCGGTCGCCGCGGCCGAACCGGCGAGGTCGGAAGCCGCGGCCGAAGCGGCGTCGGCGGCGTCCGCGCCGGTAGCCGGAGCAGCGCCGAGACTGCCCAGGCCGGACATCAGCAGTGGTGCGCCCATCATCGGCAGATACATCGCCATCATCGGGGCCATCATCGCCATCGAGGTGCCCAGCGAGGCCCCGATCGAGTTCATCCCGCCCGCGGCGGCCGGAGCGGCCGCAGCAGCACCGCCGTCGTCGCCCGGGTGCGCCATCTCGTCCTCGGGCCGTGCCGTGCCGTCATGTGGGTTCGCCATGCCGTCCTGAGCCGGGTTCGCGGCACCGCCCGGGGCCGGGTTCGCGGCGCCACCGGGGGCGATCGCTGCGGCATCGGCCGGGTTTGCACCGCCGGGCTCGGTCGGCTGGACCGCGCCGGCCAGATTCGCCCCTGGCGCTGAATGTGTTGACACCTGTGAGCCCTGATCGGTGGGCTCGTCGGCGTACACCGTTGCGGAGGAGGCGATTGCGGCCACAGCCAGAAGCGTTCCCGAGGCTGCCGCCAGAAGTCTGGTCACTTTGGCAATATATGCGACCGGTGCGCACCTGTCCACACATGTGGCAAGAGGTTTCCGTTCCTGGCAATTGCCTGTTAGAGCCGGGTTCGACGGTTGCTGAGCAGCGGCCGGGACGGCCGAGCCCGGCCCGCCCCGGTAAGCTGGCCCGTCGTGACCGATCGCCCCCGTCTGCGGCTGCACGACACGGCAACCGGCGCCGTTCGTGACTTCGTTCCGCTGCGGCCCGGCCACGCGTCGATTTACCTGTGCGGTGCGACCGTGCAGGCCCCGCCGCACATCGGCCACGTCCGCAGCGGTGTGGCTTTCGACGTGCTGCGCCGGTGGCTGACCGCGCGCGGCTACGACGTCGCCTTCGTGCGCAACGTGACCGACATCGACGACAAGATCCTCACCAAGGCCGCCGCAGCCCGCCGGCCGTGGTGGGAGTGGGCCGCCACCCACGAGCGGGAGTTCACCGCCGCCTATGACGCGCTGGGCGTGCTGCCGCCGTCGGCCGAGCCGCGTGCGACCGGACACATCACCCAGATGGTCGAGCTGATCGATCGCCTGATCGCGTCCGGGCACGCCTACACCGGCAACGGCGACGTGTACTTCGACGTGCTCAGCTACCCCGAGTACGGCCAGTTGTCCGGCCACAAGATCGACGACGTGCACCAGGGGGAGGGGGTGGCCACCGGCAAACGTGATCCGCGGGACTTCACGCTGTGGAAGGGCGTCAAACCCGGTGAACCCAGCTGGCCGACGCCGTGGGGACCCGGCCGTCCGGGCTGGCATCTGGAATGTTCGGCTATGGCCCGTGCCTACCTGGGCCCCGAGTTCGACATTCACTGTGGCGGAATGGATCTCATATTTCCTCACCACGAGAACGAGATCGCCCAGAGTCGTGCCGCCGGCGACGGGTTCGCCAACTACTGGCTGCACAACGGCTGGGTCACCCTCGGTGGCGAGAAGATGAGCAAGTCGCTGGGCAATGTGTTGTCGATGTCGGCGGTGCTGCAACGGGTCCGGCCCGCCGAACTGCGCTACTACCTGGGCAGCGCGCACTACCGTTCGATGCTGGAATTCTCCGAGACCGCCCTGCACGACGCCGTCAACGCCTACGTCGGCATCGAGGACTTCCTGCACCGGGTCCGCTCTCGGGTGGGCGCGGTGATTCCCGGGGACTGGACGCCTCGTTTCGCCGCCGCGCTCGACGACGACCTGTCGGTGCCGATCGCGCTGGCCGAGGTGCACCGCACCCGTGCGGAAGGCAACCGGGCCCTCGACGCCGGCGATCACGAGGGTGCGCTGGCCGCCGCCGGCTCCATCCGGGCGATGATGGGCGTGCTGGGCTGTGATCCGCTCGACGAACGCTGGGAATCACGCGATGAGACGTCGGCGGCGCTCGCGGCGGTCGACGTGCTGGTGCGAGCGGAACTGCAACGCCGGGAAACCGCTCGTGCCGAACGGGATTGGCAGCTGGCCGACGAGATTCGCGGCAGGCTCAAAGACGCCGGCATCGACGTCACCGACACCGGTGACGGCCCTCAGTGGTCGCTGATCGTGGACGGGGCGAGCTAGGTGGCCGGCAACTCCAAGCGCAAGGGCGCGGTGCGCAAGCCGGGGACCAAGAAGGGCCCGACGGTGGGCTCGGGCGGCCAGCGCCGCCGCGGCCTCGAGGGCCGTGGCGCCACGCCGCCGGCCCACAAGCGGGAATACCACCCGGCGGCCAAAGCCGCCAAGCGCGCCGCCAAGCAGCGGGCCTACCGGGCCACCAAGCGCACCGACGACACCGAGACCGTGCTGGGTCGCAACCCGGTGCTGGAATGCCTGCGGGCCGGGATCCCGGCGACCGCGTTGTATGTGGCGCTCGGCGCCGAGGCCGACGAGCGCTTGACCGAATCAGTAACCCGGGCAGCAGATTCCGGGTTGCCGATTCTCGAGGTCCCGCGATCGGACCTGGACAAGATGACCACGAACGGCCTGCATCAGGGCATCGCTTTGCAGGTGCCGCCGTACAACTACGCCCACCCCGACGACCTGCTCGCCGCCGCGCGAGAAGACGTCGCGCCCGCGCTGCTGGTCGCCTTGGACAACATCTCCGATCCGCGCAACCTCGGCGCCATCGTGCGGTCGGTGGCCGCATTCGGCGGGCACGGCGTGCTCATCCCGCAGCGTCGCTCCGCCTCGGTCACCGCGGTGGCCTGGCGCACCAGTGCCGGTGCGGCAGCCCGCATCCCGGTGGCCCGCGCGCCCAACCTGACCCAGACCCTGAAGGGGTGGGCGGATCGGGGGCTGCAGGTGGTCGGTTTGGATGCCGGGGGCGACACCGTGGTCGACGAGTTGGACGGGACCGGTCCGATGGTGCTGGTCGTCGGGTCCGAGGGCAAGGGCCTGTCCCGGTTGGTGCGGCAGAACTGCGATGCGATCGTGTCGATTCCGATGGCCGGCCCCACCGAGTCGCTCAACGCCTCGGTGGCCGCCGGGGTGGTGCTGGCCGAGATCGCCCGTCAGCGACGGTGATCCGCCGCGCCGCGGAAAGTTCGCGCCGCCAGCAGACAGAGAATCGCATCAATCTGCGCAACTTTGTGCGACTCTGCGTCTGCTCGGCGCTACTGGCCGCACCGGCCGTCTCGGGCGCCCCGATAGCCCCGATAGCCGCCGGGCAACCGCAGAGCTTCGATCTGCAGGCGCATCGCGGCGGCCGCGGCGAGACCACCGAGGGATCGCTGCGCGGCTTCGCCAAGTCGATCGAATCAGGCGTCAGCACACTCGAATTGGACGTCGTCCTGACCCGTGAGGGCCAACCGCTGGTCTGGCACGACCCGGTGATCGAGCCGTCCAAGTGCGCCGACACCGGTCCGACCGTTGCCGGCGACCCGCAGTACCCGTATGTGGGCAAGCGGGTGGCCGACCTCTCCTTGGTGCAGATCCACACCCTGGACTGCGGCCGACCACAGCCGGAGTTCCCCGATGCGGAAGTGGTGCCCGGCAACGTGATCGCGACGCTGCCGCAGGTGTTCGCCCTGGCCGACTCGTATCACGCAGACGTGCGCTACAACATCGAGACCAAAGTCGATGCGCACGGTCCCCAGCAGATCGTCGAGGTGATCCTGGCGGCGGCGCGGACCGCCGGCAAGCTGGACGCCATCGAGATCCAGAGCTTCGACTGGCGCACCCTGTCGCTGGTGCGCGCCACCGAGCCGGCCATCCCCCTGGCCGCGCTGTGGGAACACGGACAGGATCCGATCGACGGTGCGGCAGCGGTCGGTGCCGACATCGTTTCCCCGGACTACGCGGTGGTGGACCAGGCGTTCGTCGAGCGGGCACACCGGGCCGGGCTCAAGGTCATCCCGTGGACGGTCAACGACGCCGCTGCGATGCGCGAGCAGATCGCCTGCGGCGTAGACGGGCTCATCACCGATTACCCGGCAAGGCTGCGCACGATCATGGCCGAGCTGGGCATGCCGCTGCCGCCGGCCTACCGCCGAGGCTGATCCGGTGGCGGTGACCCGCCGCGCTTGCGATCACCGCTAGACGCCCAACAGCCGCGCACCCGCCCACAGCGCCAGCACCGCCGCCAGCAGGGTCGGCGGAACCGTGCACAACCCCAGCCGGGTGTACTCGCCGACACTGGCCGGAACGTCATACCGGCGCAGCACCCGGCGCCACAGCAGGTTGGACAGCGAACCGGCATAGGTCAGATTGGGGCCGATGTTGACACCGATCAACACCGCCAGCACCGCCACCGGGCCGGCCGGCGCCACCAGCGACGCCAGCACCAGCGTCGCCGGCAGGTTATTGACCACGTTGGCCAGCAGCGCGGCCACCGTCGCGACCGCCAGCAGCGCCACCAGCCCCGAACCCGCCGGCAGCACGGCGCTCATCCGATCGCCCAGACCGTTGTCGACGACCGCGCGCACCACCACCCCGAGGGCCAGCACGAACACCAGAAAACCCACGTTGGCGGACCGCAGGATGCCGGCCGGTGTGCTGCGCCGCAAAGCCAGGCCGCGCCCGGCCAGCATGGTGGCACCGGCGACGGCCGCCCACGCCGGAGCGACACCGAACGTCTCGGCGATCACGAACCCGGCCAGCGTCAGGCCGAGCACCACCAGCGCGAACACCGGCACCGGCGGCGGCGGTCCGGCCTGGTGGTGCTCTGGTGTGGCGTGCAGGTCGGCGCGGAAGAACCACCGGAAGATCAGGTAGACGACCGCGGTCGCGGCGAGCCACGGCGTTGCCATCAACGCGGTGAATCTCATGAAGGACAAGCCGGTTTCGTGGAATGCCAGCAGGTTGGTCAGGTTGGACACCGGCAGCAGCAGCGACGCCGTGTTGGCCAGGTGCGCGGTCGCGTAGGCGTGCGGACGCATCGGTGCGTGACGGCGGCGGGCCATCATCAACACCACCGGGGTCAGCAGCACCACCGTCGCGTCCAGGCTCAGCGCCGCGGTCAGGCAGGCCGCGATGACGAAGACCCGGCGCAACAGATGCTGGGGCGGCCCGACATCGGCGCGTGCCATCGCCGCGCCGGCGGCCTCGAACAAGCCCTCGTCGTCGCAGAGTTGCGCCAGCACCAGCACCGCACCCAGAAACGCGACGACACGCAGTAGGGCGGCGGCTTCGGCGGCGGCGTCGTGCACCGAGATCGCTCCGGCTGCAACCAGAATGGCCGCCGCCGGTACTGCGGCGAACACCTCTGGCCAGCCCCGCGGACGGGCCACCGCGAAGCCCAGCACCACGGCGAGCAGCAGCAGCGCAAGAGCCGGCTTCAGGTCCACGGGTCTTCGCGGCGCCACACCGTGGGCAGGTGCAGGGCGATCCCATCGGCCTCGGCTAGCTCGCTGAGAATCCGCATCGATACGTCCAGGTCATCCCCGGCATAGGGTAAGGCGCGCAACGGCTTTGACAGTGGCCGAAAGAAGTCGTCCCAGTGGGTCAACACCACCGTGCGCGCGCCTACCGCACGCACCGTCTCCGACCAGTAGTCGACCAGGTACTGGCGGGGTTGCAAGCCGAGTTGGCCCACGCCCAGGTACACGACCTCGGCGTGGTGGTCGGCCAAGGCCCCGGGAACGAACCCGGCGCTGCCGACGATCAGCAGTCGCCGGCCCGACGGGCGGTGGGCCACCACGGCCGACCACGCCTCACCGCATCGGTAGGCCCCCACCCGCACCGGGGGAACGACCGGGGCGCTGATGTGGCCCGGGAAGCGGTCCGGCGGGCAATGCCGCGACTCGACCAGCGTGACGTCGTAGGAACCCAACGTGATCGGCTGATCCGGCGTCGCGATGATCAGACGGTCTTCGGCCAACCCGTGGCCGCGTCCGACGTTGGCGGCCGATTCACCGCCGACCAGCATCGCGCCGGTGCGTTCGGCGACCAACGCCGAATCCAGCACGTGGTCGATGTGGGTGTGTACCGCCACGACCGCGGCCAGGTCCCGCACCCCGGCGCGCGCCAGGCAGCCGTCGACCCGGGCCGGCATCGGGGCCACCTTGCCGAATCGCAAGCGCGCCAGGCCAGGCCGGGAGAAATAGCCGTCGGTCAGCAGCGCCGACGATCCGTCGTCGATCAGCTGTGTCGACACACCGAGCCAGGTCACCCGCAGCGGTGCGTCCGGCGCCGCGGCCGGGACGGTGAACCGGTGCGCATACTCGCCCAGGTCGGGGCGGCCGAGCTTGAGGCGCATCGGGCAGCCGGTCAGACCTTGGGCTGGTCGTCGTCGCCGATCAGCAGCCGGACCGCCAGGTCCAGACGGGTGGTGAAGTCGGTGGCCGACGCTCGCCGGGTCAGCCAGGCGAGCAGGTTGGACAGCCACACGTCGGAGATCACCCGGGAGATGTGGTACTGCTCCTCGGTCGGCTCCCCGTCGCTCATGGCCCCGGCGAACATCGAGTCGATCAGCTTCTGCACGTGGTCGACCTCACCGGCCGCCGACGCGTCGGCGAAGACGTACGCCCTGGTCATGGCTTCGGTGAGCAGCGGATTGCGCTGCATGGCTCGGTTGAGTTTGTTGACCACCAGGTTGAGCCGCTGATGCCGGGTCATTTCGGCGTAGGTGGCCGGATCGGTTTTGGTATCGACACGTGCGATCTCGCGGCCCATCGCCGAGACCAGCAGGTGGACCTTCGACGGGAAGTACCGGTACAGGGTGCCGACGGCCACGTCGGCCCGATCAGCAACCGCCCGCATCTGGACCGCGTCGTAGCCGCCTTTGGAGGCGATCGCCAGCGTCGCGTCCAGGATGCGCTTACGGCGTTCCCGCTGCGCTTCGGAGCCGAGGTCCGACTCGGTCAGCACAGCCACGCTGGTGACCTCGCGGGGCTGGGTGCCCGATCCGCGAGCTGGATTGCTGTCGGCTGGTGACGACATGTGGTGGGCAGCTCCTTTAGTCGGCCTACTCGCGAGTAACGATACGCATCGCGTAGCTGATTCTCTCACTCCCAACACCGGCGGGATACTGCGTGTCCTGCCACAACGGTTCGACTTGACGCTCAGACGCTGGCACTATTAGAACACGTTCTAGTCAACCGGGTGGACTTCCTCGCTCGCCGAAGTTCAACACCGTTATAACCCCGAGGAGCCCAGCGTGTCCGTGACCATCAACGACGAACAGCTCGCCGCTCGTGAGCTGGTCCGCGACTGGGCCGCCGCAGCAGGCACCGCCGAGGCGATCCGGGCCGTCGAACTGGGTCAAACCGATGCCTGGAAACCGGTTTTCGCTCGCCTGGCCGACCTGGGCCTGTTCGGGGTGGCCGTCCCCGAGGAGTCCGGCGGCGCCGGCGGCCGGCTCGAAGACCTGTGCGCGATGGTCGACGAGGCGGCCCGGGCACTGGTTCCCGGACCGGTCGCGACCACCGCGCTGGCCACCTTGGTGGTCACCGATCCGCAGCTGGCCGAGGCGCTGGCGGGCGGCGAACGCGTCGCCGGGGCGGCGATCGACGCCGATCTGGACCTCGACACCGCGACCGCCCGGGTGTCCGGCACCGCCGCGCGGGTGCTGGGCGCGACCGCCGACGGGCTGCTGGTGCTTCCGGCCGGCAAAGACGGCGCGACCTGGGTGCTGGTGGATGCCCGCGCCGACGGGGTGCAGGTCGAGCCGCTGGTCGCCACCGACTTCTCCCGCCCGCTGGCGAAGGTGACGTTGACCGCCGCGCCGGCGGTGGTGCTCGAGGCGGGCAGCCGGGTGGAGAACCTGGTGGTCACCGTGCTGTCCGCCGAGGCAGCCGGGGTGGCCCGCTGGGCGTTGGACACCGCTGTCGAATACGCCAAGGTGCGCGAGCAATTCGGTAAGCCGATCGGGAGCTTTCAGGCCGTCAAGCACCTGTGCGCCGAGATGCTGTGTCGGGCCGATCAGGCTGCGGTTGCCGCCGCCGACGTCGCGCGCGCCGCCGCCGACTCCGATGACCAGCAGTTCGCGATCGCGGCGGCGGTAGCCGCCGCCATCTGCATCGACGCCGCCAAGGCCAACGCCAAGGACTGCATCCAGGTGCTCGGCGGCATCGGCATCACCTGGGAGCACGACGCTCATCTGTACCTGCGCCGGGCCTACGGTATCGGGCAGGCGCTGGGCGGATCGCAGCGCTGGCTGCACCGCACCGCCGCGCTGACCCGCGCCGGGGCGCGCCGACGGCTCGAGATCGACCTGGGTGAGGCCACCGGAATCCGGACCGAGATCGCCGCGGAGGTGGCCCGCATCGCCGCGCTGCCGGACGACCAGCGCCAGGTGGCGCTGGCCGAATCGGGTCTGCTGGCGCCGCACTGGCCGGCACCGTATGGCCGCGCGGCCGGTCCCGCCGAGCAGCTGGTGATCGACCAGGAGCTCGCCGCGGCCGGTGTCCAACGCCCCGACCTGGTGGTGGGATGGTGGGCGGCGCCGACCATCCTCGAGCACGGCACGCCCGAGCAGATCGAGCGCTTCATCCCGGCCACGCTGACCGGCGAGGTGTTCTGGTGCCAGCTGTTCTCCGAGCCGGGCGCCGGCTCGGACCTGGCGGCGCTGCGCACCAAGGCGGTCAAGGTCGACGGCGGCTGGCGCCTGACCGGGCAGAAGGTGTGGACGTCGCGAGCGCACGACTCGCAGTGGGGTGTCTGCCTGGCCAGAACCGACCCCGAGGCGCCGAAGCACAAGGGCATCACCTACTTCCTGGTCGACATGGCCGCCGAGGGCATCGACATCCGGCCGCTGCGGGAGATCACCGGCGAGGCCCTGTTCAACGAGGTCTTCCTCGACGACGTATTCGTCCCGGACGAGCAGGTTGTCGGCGGCGTCAACGACGGCTGGCGGCTGGCCCGCACCACCTTGGCCAATGAGCGGGTCGCGATCGCCGGCGGCACCGCGCTGGGCAACCCGATGGAAGAACTGCTCAAGACGCTGGCGGATCGTGAGCCGGACACCGCCACCGCCGAGCGGCTGGCTCGGCTGATCATCGCCGCGCAGGCAGGCTCGCTGCTCGACCAACGCATCGCCCAGCTTGCCGTCGGCGGTCAGGACCCCGGCTCGGAGTCCTCGGTGCGCAAGCTGATCGGGGTGCGCTACCGCCAGGATCTGGCCGAGTTCCGGATGGACGTGACCGACGGGGCCGGCGCGGTGGCCGGACGCGAGGTGCACGACTTCCTCAACACCCGGTGTCTGTCGATCGCCGGCGGTACCGAACAGATCCTGCTGACCCTGGCCGCCGAGCGGCTGCTGGGCCTGCCGCGCGGGTAGACCACTGCTTCAGCTCCCGCCGCGCTGACCCGCGCGTTCGTCGCGTCCTAACCGCCTAACGGCAGGCGATGCGAAGTCGCCCAGCAGGATTCGGGTGGCCCTCGCCCGCCCGGGGCAGCGACCGCTACCAGCGGCGATTCGCTGTTCGGTCGGGTCGGCCCGGCGTCGGCCCGCAAGCCCCGATGTCGGTTCGCGTAGCTTGCCCTCCCCGCGGGTACCCACTGTCGGAACCGCAGCCGACGAACGGAGGGGTGGGTGCCGGGCCGAATCGAGGTCGATGGCGTTACGCCGGTTGTGTCCTGCGGCAGGCACCCCGCCAAGGCGGTGGTCGGGGAGGTGGTGCCGGTCGACGCCGGGGTGTGGCGTGAGGGACATGAGGCCGTCGCGGCGACCTTGGCCGTGCGCTACCTGGGACCCGATTACCCGCTGCCGGCCGGGATACGTGCCGAGGAGTCGGACGGTGTTGCCGCGTCGTGTCGGGGCAAGCCCGTGCTGCTGCCGATGAGTACCGGCGCCCAGCCGTACGTGTTTCACGGCCAGTTCATCCCGGACCGGGTCGGGTTGTGGGTGTTTCGGGTCGACGGCTGGACCGATTCCTTCCGCACCTGGCGTGATGCGGTGGTCGCGAAATTGGACGCCGGTCAGGGCGAAGCCGAACTGTCCAACGATCTGTTGATCGGCGCCGACCTGTTCGACCGTGCCGCCGCAGCGATGCCGGTCGGCATGCGGAAGACCCTGCTGGCAGCGGCTGCGGCCTTGCGTCAGCCGGGCGACCCGGTGATGCGGTCGGCGCCGGCGTTATCGGAGCAGATCCGTGAGCTGATCACTCACTACCCCCTGCGTGACCATCTCACCCGGGGCCAACAGTTCCGGGTCTGGGTAGACCGGCCGCTGGCCCGGTTCGGCGCCTGGTATGAGATGTTCCCCCGCTCCACCGGCGGACGAGACCCTGCCGGCAATCCGGTGCACGGCACGTTTGCCACCGCGGCGTCGGCGCTGCCGCGCATCGCCGAGATGGGATTCGACGTGGTCTATCTGCCGCCTATCCACCCGATCGGAAAGGTGCACCGAAAGGGCCGCAACAACAGCGTCGCCGCCGAACCGGGTGACGTCGGTTCGCCCTGGGCGATCGGCAGCGACGAGGGTGGCCACGACGCCGTTCATCCCGATCTGGGAACGCTCGACGACTTCGACCGTTTCGTCAGCTGCGCAGGCGAACTCGGCATGGAGGTCGCCTTGGACCTGGCGTTGCAGTGCGCTCCCGATCACCCCTGGGCCGACCGGCACCGCCAGTGGTTCACCGAGTTGCCGGACGGGACGATTGCCTACGCGGAGAACCCGCCGAAGAAATATCAGGACATCTACCCGCTGAACTTCGACAACGATCCCGCCGGGTTGTATGCCGAGGTGCTCCGGGTGGTGCAGCACTGGATCGACCACGGGGTCAAGATCTTTCGGGTCGACAATCCCCACACCAAACCGCCGGGCTTCTGGGCATGGCTGATCGCGAAGATCAAATCCGCCGATCCCGACGTGTTGTTCCTGTCCGAGGCGTTCACCCCGCCGGTGCGCCAGTACGGGCTGGCCAAGCTCGGCTTCACCCAGTCCTACACCTATTTCACCTGGCGCACCTCCAAGCCCGAACTCACCGAGTTCGGCGAGGAGATCGCCGAACTGGCCGATTTTCGACGCCCGAATCTGTTCGTCAACACACCGGACATCCTGCATGCCAGCCTGCAGCATTACGGCCCCGGCATGTTCGCGATCCGCGCGGTGCTGGCGGCGACGATGGGTCCGTCGTGGGGGGTGTACTCCGGCTACGAGTTGTTCGAAAACCAGGCACTGCACGAGGGAAGCGAAGAATACCTTCACTCGGAGAAGTACGAACTGCGTCCACGTGACTTCGCCGCCGCGGTGCAGGAGGGCAGATCGCTCGAGCCGTTCATTGCACGCCTCAACGCCATTCGCCGTCAGCACCCGGCCCTGCAGCAACTGCGCACCCTGCGGGTCCATCACGTCGACAACGATGCGCTGCTGGCCTACAGCAAGTTCGACCCGATCAGCGGCGACACGGTGCTGGTGGTGGTGACGTTGAACCCGTTCGCCGCCGAAGAGGCGACATTGTCGCTGGACATGGCGGTGCTGGGGATGGAACCCTACGAGCGGTTCTGGGTGCGCGACGAGATCAGCGGGGAGGAATACCAGTGGGGGCAGGACAATTACGTCCGACTCGAGCCGAGCCGAGCGGTCGCCCATATCGTCAACATGCCGGTGATCGACGCCGACGCGCGAGCACGGTTGCTTCGGAGGTGAAGACCCGATGACGCGAAGTAAGCACACGCGCGGCCCCGGGCCGG
Organism: Mycolicibacter kumamotonensis; assembly: GCF_002086285.1. Lineage (GTDB taxonomy): Bacteria > Actinomycetota > Actinomycetes > Mycobacteriales > Mycobacteriaceae > Mycobacterium > Mycobacterium kumamotonense. The sequence continues at coordinate 105,467 of NZ_MVHU01000006.1, forward strand.
CGGTGACGCCCGCGGACGTCGACCGGTTGCTGTCCGGCGTGCATCACGATCCGCACGCGATCCTGGGCGCCCACGACGACGGTGAACGTACCGTGATCCGAACCCTGCGGCCGGGCGCGGCTGTCGCGACGGTGCTGGTGGGGGGCGACCGAGTGCCGATGCAACACCTGGGCGGCGGGTTGTTCGCCGCGACGTTGCCGTTCGTCGATCTGATCGACTATCGGCTGCAGATCGACTATCTCGGCGCCGGACAACCGCAGATCGTCGCCGACGGATATCGTTTCCTGCCCACGCTGGGTGAGATGGACCTGCACCTGTTCGCCGAGGGGCGACACGAACGGCTGTGGGAGGTGCTCGGCGCCCATCCGCGCACGTTCACCACCCCGGACGGGACGGTGACCGGGGTGTCGTTCGCGGTGTGGGCGCCCAACGCCAAGGGCGTCGGTCTGGTCAGCGACGCCACCGGCTGGGACGGGATCGGTGCACCGATGCGGGCACTGGGCTCTTCCGGTGTGTGGGAACTGTTCTGGCCGGACTTCCCGATCGGCGGCCTGTACAAGTTCCGGGTGCACGGCGCGGACGATGTGGTCACCGAGCGGGCGGACCCGATGGCGTTCTCTGCCGAAACCCCACCTCAGACCGCCTCCCGGGTGACCACCAGCCGCTATAGCTGGAGCGATGACGAGTGGATGCAGCAGCGTGCCACCGCGAACCCGGTATTCGAGGCGATGAGCATCTACGAAGTTCACCTCGGGTCCTGGCGTCCCGGCCGCAGCTACCGTCAGCTTGCCACCGAGCTGACGGATTACGTTGTGGAACAGGGGTTCACCCACGTCGAACTCCTGCCGGTCGCCGAGCATCCGTTCGGCGGGTCATGGGGCTATCAGGTCACCTCGTACTATGCGCCGACCGCCCGGTTCGGCTCTCCCGACGATTTCCGTGCGCTGGTCGACGCACTGCACCGCGCCGGCATCGGCGTCATCGTGGACTGGGTTCCGGCGCACTTCCCCAAAGACGCGTGGGCGCTGGGCCGGTTCGACGGTACTGCGCTGTATGAACATGCTGATCCGCGTCGCGGTGAGCAACTGGACTGGGGCACCTACGTTTTCGACTTCGGCCGTCCCGAGGTGCGCAACTTCCTGGTGGCCAACGCGCTGTATTGGCTCAGCGAGTTTCACATCGACGGCCTACGAGTCGATGCCGTCGCGTCGATGCTCTACCTGGATTACTCACGGCCCGAGGGCGGCTGGACACCCAACGTCCACGGCGGCCGAGAGAATCTCGAGGCGGTGCAGTTCCTGGAGGAGATGAACGCGACCGCGCACAAGTCGGCTCCCGGCATCGCGACCATTGCCGAGGAGTCGACCTCCTGGCCGGGAGTGTCCAGGTCGACCAGCCTGGGCGGTCTGGGCTTTTCGATGAAATGGAACATGGGCTGGATGCATGACACGCTCGCCTACCTCGGGCACGACCCGGTGCATCGCTCCTACCATCACCACGAGATGACCTTCTCGATGCTCTACGCCTACACCGAGAACTTCGTACTGCCGATCAGCCACGACGAAGTGGTGCACGGCAAGGGCACGCTGTGGAGCCGCATGCCCGGCGACGATCACGCCAAGGCCGCCGGGGTCCGGAGTCTGCTCGCCTACCAGTGGGCCCACCCGGGCAAGCAGCTGCTGTTCATGGGCCAGGAGTTCGGCCAGCGCGCCGAATGGTCCGAGGAGCGCGGATTGGACTGGCACCAACTCGACTCCGAAGGTGAGGCAGCCGGTTTCTCCGCCGGAATCCTGCGTCTGACACGCGATCTCAACCTCGTCTACCGCAACCATCCCGCACTGTGGAGTGAAGACATCAACCCGGCCGGCTATTCCTGGATCGACGCCAACGACTCCGCCAACAACGTGCTGAGCTTTCTGCGCTACGGAACCGACGGATCGGTGCTGGCCGCCGTGTTCAACTTCTCCGGTGTGGCGCATGCCGATTACCACCTCGGGCTGCCGTCCGCCGGCCGGTGGCGCGAGATTCTCAACACCGACGCCGCCGAATACAACGGCGGCGGCGTCGGCAACTTCGGTGGCGTCGAGGCCGTCGACGAGCCCCGTCACGGCCGCCCGGCCTCGGCCGTGCTGGTACTGCCCCCGCTGTCGGCGCTGTGGCTCGAACCTGCCGAGTGACGTCCGGCCGCCTACGCAGCGATCAGCCGGCTCAGGGCGCGCAACGGAATCGGCAGCCACGCCGGCCGGTGCCGGGCTTCATAACCGGCCTCATAGACCGCCTTGTCGACTTCGTAGGCGGTGAGCAGCGCCGCCTGGTCACGCGGGTCGGAACCGGATTCCGCTGTGTAACCGTCGCAGAAGGCGCTGCGACAGCGGTCCAGCCATTCGCGGGCCCGGGTGGCCAATTGCCGGTCCTGCCCGTCCCGCGACAAGTCGGCCAATTTTCCGTAGGCCGCGTACTCATAAGACCGCAACACACCCGCGACGTCCCGCAGCGGCGAATCCGGCCGGCGGCGCTCCGACAACGGCGCCCCCGGTTCGCCTTCGAAATCGATCAGCAGCCAACCGTTCGGGGTGCGCAGCACCTGGCCCAGATGCAGGTCGCCGTGGACGCGCTGCACGGTGATCTTCTCCCCGGCCAGCTCCTGGAATCGCTGTTCGACAGCGGCGACGTGCGGGCGTATCTGCGGCACGGTCGCCGCGGTCGCCGCCAACCGCGACAGCAGAGCCTGCGCCGGGAAGACCGCTTCAGCGGTGCCCAGGCTGCCGGCCAGTGCCCGGTGCACCGACGCGACCGCCTCACCGAGCCGGTAGGACTCACCGGCGAAGTCGCCGCCCACCTCGTAGGCGTACAGATCGGCTTCGGCGAACAGGTCACGCACGCTGGCGGTGGCCATCGCCCAACCCTCCGCCGAGTTCACCGCGTACTCACTGACCATGCCCAGCGCGTAGGGCGAAACGCCGGAGTCGCCGGGCAACTCGATCTGATAGGAGCCCAGCAGTCGCGGCACGTGCGGGTTGGCCGCCCGGCCCAGCGCCGCGTTCAACTCGATATCTGGATTGATGCCTTCCTTCAACCGGCGGAACACCTTGAAGACCACTTCCTCCTCGACGATCACGCTGGTGTTGCTCTGCTCGGCTTCTGATACCCGAGCGCTCGCCCCGATCGGCAGCGACGCCCCCGCCTCCGGAGTGAACGTGACGTCGCCGCGTTGGGCCGACGAATCGATCAGGGACAACAACAACCGGGTGGCCGCAGCGTCATACAGTGCGTCATAGGCGGTACGCCCCCGATGGGTTCCGATCATCGCGATCTGGGCGTACTCCGGTGGCAGGTCGGCATCCCAGCTGACCAACACCTGGTAGCGCTCATCGGGCCCTTCGGTGTAGGTGACGTCGACCAGCACCAGATCCAGTGTGTCGCCCAACTGCACCACCAGAACGGGCTCTGCACCGGCCAGCTGCCGATTACGCCCGGCGTACCAGCGCCGTGTCGGCAGCCATTCCGCCCACGGCAGACCCGCTGGCCCGCCGGTGACATCGGTCATGACATGTCCTCCTTCGGCTCGCACAGCTGGAACCAGTAGAAGCCATATCCGGGCAGAGTGAGCAGGTACGGAAGTTTTCCGATCCGGGGAAACTCCACGGACCCGGTCAGTTCCACCGGCGTGTGGCCGTCCCAGTGCTGCAGATTCAATTCGATCGGCTGGGGAAACCGCGACAGGTTGTTGACGCAGAGGACGGTGGCGCCGTCGTCGCCCGACATCTCCCGCACATACGCCAGCACCGACGGATTGGACCCGCCCAGCTCCCGGAACTCGCCCAGGGCGAAGGCGTCGTAGCGGCGCCGAACAGCGAGCATGGTGCGCGTCCAGTTCAGCAGCGATGTCGACGTGTCGCGCTGTGCTTCGACATTGACCGACTGATGACCGTAGACCGCGTCTTGGATCGGGGGCAGGTAGAGCCGGCCCGGGTTCGCGGTGGAGAAACCGGCGTTGCGGTCCGGTGTCCACTGCATCGGGGTGCGCACCGCGTCGCGGTCGCCCAGCCAGATGATGTCGCCCATTCCGATCTCATCACCGTAGTAGAGGATCGGGGAGCCCGGTAGCGACAACAACAGAGCGGTGAACAACTCGATCTGGTTGCGGTCCTTGTCCAGTAGCGGGGCCAGCCGGCGCCGGATTCCCACGTTCGCCTTCATCCGCGGATCTTTGGCGTATTCGGCGTACATGTAGTCGCGCTCGTCGTCGGTGACCATCTCCAGTGTCAGCTCGTCGTGGTTGCGCAGGAAGATGCCCCACTGTGCCAGATGGGGGATCGGCGGCGTCTGCGCCATGATCTCCGAAATCGGGAAGCGCGACTCGCGGCGCACTGCCATGAAAATGCGTGGCATCAAAGGGAAGTGGAATGCCATGTGGCATTCGTCGCCGCCGGTCTCGGGGTCCCCGAAATATTCCACGACATCGGTGGGCCACTGATTGGCCTCGGCCAGCAGTACCCGGCCCGGGAACTCGTCGTCGACCACCTTGCGGCAGCGTTTGAGGAAATCATGTGTCTCGGGCAGGTTTTCGCAGTTGGTTCCTTCGCGCTCGAACAGGTATGGCACCGCATCCAACCGAAAACCGTCGATGCCCAGGTTCAGCCAGAACCGCAGCACTTCGATCATGGCTTCCTGCACCGCCGGGTTGGCATAGTTCAGGTCGGGCTGGTGGGAGAAGAACCGGTGCCAATAGAACTGCTTGCGCACCGCGTCGAATGTCCAGTTGGACTCCTCGGTGTCGACGAAGATGATCCGGGCATCGGCGTAGCGCTCGCTGGTGTCGCTCCACACGTAGTAGTCGCCGTAGGGGCCGTCCGGGTCGCGGCGGGACTGCTGAAACCAGGGGTGGCTGTCGGAGGTGTGGTTCATCACCAGATCGGTGATGACCCGAATGCCGCGCCGGTGCGCCGCGTCGATCAGTTCGACGAAATCATCGACCGTGCCGAACTCGGGCAACACCTTGTAGAAGTCCCGGATGTCGTAGCCGCCATCGCGCAGCGGTGAGTCGTAGAACGGCGGCAACCACAGGCAATCGACCCCGAGCCACTCCAGATAGTCCAGCTGCTCGGTCAGGCCGCGCAGGTCACCGATGCCGTCCCCGTTGGAGTCATAGAACGCCCGAACCAGCACCTCATAGAACACCGCCCGCTTGAACCAGACGGGATCCGCGGGCGGGGCCGCCGCATCGGCGAAGTCGTCGGCGGTCGGATGCTCCACGACGCCGCCCTCGACATGGCTACCCGCTGCGGGGTCCGCTTGGTCCTGGCGAAACTCGCGGTCAACGTCGGCGGCCATATCTCGACATGTACCCCAATCCGGACGTGATTACCGGCCGGATATCTGGTGAGCTTGCCCATCGGAGAACAACGCCGCGGTGCCTGCGATCCTCGGGTCGGTGCGCAGTTGCTCGAGCGGCTCGGACAGCGGCAGACGCCAGTTCGGGTATTCATCGACGGTGCCGGGCAGATTGGGCTGACAGGGTTCGGCCAGGACGTCGTAAGGCGAGACCAGCTTGAGCCGGCTCGGCGTGGCGGCCAGAAAGCGGTGCATGGCGTCGATGATCTGCGGCTCATCGGGAGTCGGATCGTCATCGTCAAGAAACCCTTCGGAACGCAGCAGCGCCAGCCACTCGGCCCGTTCCCGCTCGGCGGCGGACCGCGCGGCCGCCACGTCGTCGAGCAGCCCCCGCTCGGCGCGGGCCCGCACGTGCTCGGCGCGCAGAAATCCGGCTGCGGTGGGCAGATCGTGGGTGGAGATGCTGGCAGCCACCCGCGAGGGCCACTGTCCCGGCCGGAGCAAGGGCCGGCCGGGAGCCGCCTCGTCGCGGGTGAACCAGGAGACCGCGCAGCCCAGCATCGCGTTGTCGGCCAGTGCCCGGGTGACTTCCGGTTCCACTGTGCCCAGGTCCTCACCGATGACGACCGCGTTGGCGCGATGCGCTTCCAGCGCCAATACCGCGAGCATGACATCGGCGTCGTAGTGCACATAGGTACCGCGGTCCGGGCTCTCCCCGGGCGGGATCCACCACAGCCGCCACAAGCCGGCGACGTGATCGATGCGGACCCCGTCGGCATGGGCGAGGACCGCCCGCAGCATGTCGCGCACCGCGCGGTAGCCGGTGGCCGCCAGCCGGTCCGGCCGCCAGGGCGGTAGCCGCCAGTCCTGGCCGTGCGGGCTGAAGGTGTCCGGGGGCGCCCCGATGCTGGCTGCGCCGGCCAGCACGTCGGCCAGCGCCCAGGCGTCGGCGCCGTCGGGGTCGACGCCGACGGCCAAGTCGTGCAACACGCCCAGCGCCATACCCGAGTCCTTTGCGGCGCCCTGGACCGCCAGTAACTGCTCGACGCAGCGCTGCTGCACCCAGGCGTGAAACGCGATCCGGGGGGCGAGCTCTCGCCGCGCGGCCGCCACCGCGGCACCGGCCGCGTCGTGCAGCGGCGCAGGCCATGCCGGCCACCGACCGCCATGGCGTTCGGCCAGCGCGCAGTAGGTCGCCCAGTCACGCAACGCCCTGCCGTCCGACTCCGGTGGGCAGGGGCGACCGTCAGCTCGCCACAGCAACTCCAAGGCGGCGCGTTTAGCCGACCAGACCAGGTCGTAGTCGATCCGCGAGGTATCGGCGGCCACCCGCAGCGCATCGACCTCGGCCCGGGTGGCCGGGTCGGCGCGCCGATAGCTGGCGAGGTCGGAGATGCACAGCGCCAGCGGGTTGGCGAAGCGTCGACTCGACGGCGTATACGGTGACGGCTGCACCGGATGCGTGGGCCCCGGCGCGTGCAGCGGGTTGAGCAGCACCGCTCCGGCGCCGTGCTCGGCGGCCGTCCACGTCACCCAATCCCGCAGATCGCCGAGGTCGCCCAGGCCCCACGAGCGGGCGGAGCGCAGCGCGTAGGACTGCAGCATCCATCCCCATGTCAGGGGCGCGGGCCGAACCTGAGGCGGAGCCGCCACCAAGGTGACCTGTCGGCCGTCGGACAGCGCCAGGTCATACCAGCCCGGCGACAGATCGGCGGGCAGTTCGTCCCGCACCGTGCGTCGTTCGCCGTCCTCGCTTACCAGCGCAACGGCCCCGGGCAACGGCTGGGTTCGCCCGGCCACCCGCACCGCCACCGTCGGCGGTGTCAGACCTGCGCGGTCGCGTTCGTCCAGCCTGATCAGTTCGTGGCGGCGGTCGGCGGCGCTGCCGGCCTCGACCTCGAGCAGCTGCAGGACCCGGATCACGACGTCGTCGTCGACCTGCACCAACTCGCGCCGCTCATCGCGGTAGGCGGTGGCCACACCGTGTGCCGCGGCCAGCCGGCGCAGGTCATCAGGCACCACGACAACGCCTATACCCGGGTTGGGGCAGTTTCAACAGTGCGCGTGCCAGCGTTCACACCCCGCGATCGGCGGCGCCGACCGCGGCCCTGACCGTAATGTCGTAGGCGGGCCTAGTTTGAGCGCCCGGCAGGCGGGTAGCCACACCCCGGCCGAGGTGTCGCGGAATCGAAAGTCTTGGATGAGATTGGGTGAATATGGGCGCTACCCGAGATCCAGCGAAGACGGTCACCGCTGCCCCGGCTTCAGCCGAGAGCGTGTCGCACAGCACCTGGCCGGGCAACAGCGCCCCGCTCGGAGCCGGCTACGACGGCGGGGGAACCAACTTCGCCCTGTTCTCCGAGATCGCCGAGCAGGTCGATCTGTGCCTGATCGACGACAGCGGTAACCAGACCTGCATCCCGCTCGAGGAGGTGGACGGCTACGTCTGGCACGCCTACCTGCCGACGGTGTCGCCGGGGCAGCATTACGGCTTCCGGGTGCACGGGCCGTTCGATCCGCCGGCCGGGCACCGCTGTGATTCCAGCAAGCTACTGCTGGACCCGTACGGCAGGGCGTTCGACGGCGACTTCGACTTCACTCAGGCGCTGTTCTCCTACGACATGGCAGCGGGCGAAGAGCCACCGCGAACCGAAACCCTGCCGAGGGTCGACTCGCTCGGTCACACCATGACCAGCGTGGTGATCAACCCGTACTTCGACTGGGCAACCGATCGGCCGCCCAAGACTCCCTACAACGAGACGATCATTTACGAGACGCATGTGAAAGGCATGACGCAGACCCATCCGGGTATCCCGGAGGAACTGCGCGGCACCTATGCGGGGCTGGCTCACCCGGTGATCATCGACCACCTCGAGTCGCTCAATGTCACGGCGATCGAGCTGATGCCGGTACACCAGTTCATGCACGACGATCGCCTGCTGAAGATGGGTCTGCGGAACTACTGGGGTTACAACACTTTCGGGTTCTTCGCCCCGCATAGCCAGTACGCGGCGAATCAGCAGCCCGGCGCAGCGGTCGCGGAGTTCAAGACGATGGTGCGGACCTTCCATGAGGCCGGCATCGAGGTGATCCTCGACGTGGTCTACAACCACACCGCCGAAGGCAACCACCTCGGCCCGACCATCAACTTCCGGGGAATCGACAACGCCGCCTATTACCGGCTCGTCGACGACGATCGCAGCATGTATATGGATTACACCGGCACCGGAAACAGCCTCAACGCGCGTCACCCGCATGCGCTGCAGCTGATCATGGATTCACTGCGGTACTGGGTGACCGAGATGCACGTGGACGGGTTCCGCTTCGATCTGGCATCGACCTTGGCCCGCGAGTTCTATGACGTCGACCGCCTTTCGGCCTTCTTCGACCTGATCCAGCAGGATCCGGTGGTCAGCCAGGTGAAGCTGATCGCCGAGCCGTGGGATGTGGGGGAAGGCGGTTACCAGGTCGGTAACTTTCCCGGCCTGTGGACCGAATGGAACGGCAAGTACCGCGACACCGTGCGTGATTACTGGCGCGGCGAGCCGGAAACGTTGGGCGAGTTCGCCTCCCGGCTTACCGGGTCATCGGATCTCTACGAGGCCACCGGACGACGCCCCGGCGCCAGCATCAACTTCGTCATCGCTCACGACGGATTCACGCTGCATGACCTGGTCTCCTACAACGAAAAACACAATGAGGCCAACGGTGACGACAACACCGACGGCGAGAGCCACAACCGGTCGTGGAACTGTGGCGTCGAAGGGCCCACCGACGACCCGGACATCCTGGCACTACGGGCGCGGCAGATGCGCAACATCATGGCCACCCTGATGCTGTCGCAAGGCACACCGATGCTCGCGCACGGCGACGAACTGGGCCGCACTCAGCGCGGCAACAACAACGCCTACTGTCAGGATTCCGAAATCGCCTGGATGGATTGGTCGCTGGCGGAGAAGAACGCCGATCTGCTGGACTTCACCCGCCGCGTGACACGGCTTCGAAAGGACCACCCGGTGTTTCGCCGTCGCCGGTTCTTCGAGGGCCGGCCGGTACGCCACGGCGACGGGATCGGTGACATCGCCTGGTTCACCCCCGCCGGTCAGGAGATGAGCCAAGACGATTGGGACAACGGCTTCGACAAGTGCATCATGGTCTTCCTCAACGGTGAGGCGATCCGCGAGCCCGATGCGCGCGGTCAGCCAGTGGTGGACGACTCATTTCTGCTGTGCTTCAATGCGCACGCCGACACGGTCGGGTTCGCGGTTCCGGGCGGGGATTACGCCCAAGAGTGGTCCGTTGAACTGGACACCGCGCAGCCGCAGGCCCCGGCCGAGCAGGCTGTGCAGGCCGGCGAGGAGGTGCCCGTCGCGGGCCGCTCGCTGCTCGTCTTGCGGAAAGTGCGCTGAGGTATGGCGCTCCCGGTGCTGTCCACTTACCGGTTACAGCTGCGCGGCCAGGAAAGCGGGTTCGCGTTCACCTTCGCCGACGCCGAACAGCTGCTGGACTATTTCGACGAACTCGGTGTGTCGCACCTCTACCTCTCACCGGTCATGACGGCGGTCCGCGGTTCGGCGCACGGGTATGACGTCGTGGATCCGACCACGGTGTCGGCCGAATTGGGCGGTGCGCAAGGACTGGCTCGGCTGTCAGCGGCGGCGCGCGCGCACGGGATCGGCCTGATCATCGATATCGTGCCCAACCACGTCGGGGTGGCACGCCCGGAGCAGAACCGGTGGTGGTGGGACGTCCTGAAGCATGGCCGGTCCTCGCAGTACGCCGCGTTCTTCGACATCGACTGGGAGCTCGGTGACGGCCGAATCATCCTGCCGGTCTTGGGCTCTGACGGCGACATCGCCGACCTGGTGGTCGACGGCGAGGTGCTGCGGCTGGGAGATCTGGTGTTCCCGGTCGCGCCCGGCACCGGCACCGGCAGCGGCGCGCAAGTCCACGACCGCCAGCACTATCGGTTGGTCGGGTGGCGTGACGGCAGCTGCGGATACCGCCGGTTCTTTTCCATCACATCACTGGCCGGGCTGCGTCAAGAGGATCAGGCGGTGTTCGACGCCTGGCACGCCGAGCCGTCTCGCTGGTTCGAGGACGGCCTCGTCGACGGCCTGCGGGTCGATCACCCGGATGGGCTGTCGGACCCGGTCGGGTATCTGCAACGACTGCGCGCGCTGGTGGGACCCGACGCCTGGATCGTCGTCGAAAAGATTCTGGCCGTTGACGAGTCGCTCGAACCGAGCCTTCCGGTGGCCGGCTCTACCGGCTACGACGTGCTGCGGGAGATCGGCGGGCTGTTCATCGACCCCGACGGTGAGCCCGCCCTGACCGAGCTGTTCGAAACCGCCGGGGTCGACTACCGCGCGATGCCGATGTTGCTGACCGAACAGAAGGAGATCGCCGCGACCGAGACGCTGGCCAGCGAGCTGGCCCGGCTGCGCCGTTGCGTGGTCGGCGCCACCGGTGTCGAGCATCCGCTGCTGGGTGAGGCCATCGTGGGGCTGCTCGGCCGGGTCGGCGTCTACCGCAGCGACTACCCGGGACTGGCGGCGACACTGCCCGTTGCGCTGGCCGAACTCCAAGCGGAGAAACCGGAGCTCGGTGAACCGCTGCAACTGGTTGCGGCCGCGATCTCCGACCACCGGGAATCCGCGGTGCGCCTGCAGCAGCTGTGCGGGGCGGTGACGGCCAAGGCAACCGAGGACTGCATGTTCTACCGTGATGCCAGGCTGGTGTCGCTGAACGAAGTCGGCGGCGACCCCCGACGTTTCGGGGTGGGGCCGGCTGAATTTCATCAGCGGGCAGCTACCAGGGCTTTACGCTGGCCGCACACGATGACCACCCTGTCCACCCACGACACCAAACGCGGCGAGGATGTGCGGGCCCGCATCGGCGTGCTGTCGCAGGTGCCGTCCCTGTGGGCCGAATTCGTCGCCCGGTGGGAGGCCAGCGCCCCGTCGCCTGACCTGGCGACGGGACTGTTCCTGTGGCAGAACATTTTCGGTGTGTGGCCGGTCGACGGCGAAGTGACCACCGCACTGCGCGAGCGGTTGCACGCCTATGCCGAGAAGGCTGTACGCGAAGCGGCGCGGCGTACCACATGGCACGATCCGGACACCGAGTTCGAGGCGGAGATGCACGGTTGGCTCGACGACATCCTCGACGGGCCCATTGCGCGACAGCTGACCGAACTGGTCGGCGAACTCGTTCCGCACATCGAAAGCGACATCCTGGGCCAAAAACTCTTGGCGTTGACCGTTCCCGGCATCCCGGACGTGTATCAGGGCACCGAACTGTGCGACGACAGTCTGGTCGACCCGGACAATCGGCGGCCCGTCGACTACGCGGCGCTGCGCGCGGAGCTCACGTCGCTACGCCACCCGAAGATGCGGGTGGTCGCCGCGGCGCTGCGGATGCGCCGAACGCGCCCCGACACCTTCCTGCGCGGCGGCTATCACCCCGTCCTGGCGTCGGGCCCGGCCTCAGAGCACATCGTCGCGTTTCGCCGGGGCGAGGACGTGGTGGTGGCGGTGAGCCGCTGGACACTGCGCCTGCCCGAGGGCGGCTGGCGCGATACCGCCGTTGCGTTGCCGCCCGGTACCTGGGCCGACGTCCTCTCAGGCGGCAAACACAGTGGGCCGGCGGCGGTAGCCGAATTGTTCGCGACGCTGCCGGTCGCACTGTTGGAGCGTGTCGATGACTGACTTCGCCGTCTGGGCGCCGGCCCCCGCAGTCGTCGGCCTCGACGTCGACGGCGTGGCCCACCAGATGATCCGTACGGATGACGGCTGGTGGCGCACCACGCTCGAGGTAGCCCGCGATGCCCGCTACGGGTATCTGATCGATGACGATCCGCAGGTGCTGCCGGATCCGCGATCGGCCCGTCAGCCCGACGGTGTGCACGCACGATCGGCGTTGTGGGATGAGACCGGCGCGACGTGGACCGATAACGACTGGGCGGGGCGAAGCGTCGAAGGTGCGGTGATCTACGAGTTGCACATCGGCACCTTCACACCGGCGGGCACCTTCGATTCCGCCATCGAGAAACTGGACCACTTGGTCGATCTGGGTGTCGACTTCGTGGAACTGATGCCCGTCAACGCCTTTTCCGGCACGCACGGCTGGGGATACGACGGTGTGCTGTGGTACGCGGTACATGAACCCTATGGCGGCCCGGATGGATTGGTGCGCTTCGTCGATGCCTGTCACGGCCGCGGCCTGGGCGTGCTGATCGATGCCGTGTTCAACCACCTCGGCCCGTCCGGGAATTACCTGCCGCGGTTCGGGCCCTACCTGACCGAGGCACGAAACCCCTGGGGCAACGCCGTCAACATCGACGGTGCCGACTCCGACGAGGTGCGCCGCTACATCGTCGACTGCGCGCTGCGCTGGATGCGGGTCTTCCACGCCGACGGGCTGCGACTCGATGCCGTGCATGCGCTGGTCGACACCACGGCGATCCACATTCTCGAGGAGTTGTCCGCTGAAACCGACGTGCTCGCAGCCCAATTGGGCCGTCCGCTCTCGCTGATCGCCGAAAGCGACCGTAACGACCCCCGGACCATCACCCCCCGCGAGGCCGGTGGCTACGGGATCGCCGCGCAGTGGGATGACGACATCCACCACGCCATTCACACCGCGGTCTCCGGGGAGCGGCAAGGCTACTACGCCGACTTCGGCAGCATCGCCACCCTGGCGACCACGTTGCGGGAGGGCTTTTTCCACGCGGGCACCTATTCGTCGTTTCGACGGCGGCGTCACGGCCGTCCACTGCCCACCGCACTGATTCCGGCTACCCGGCTGTTGGCCTACACCTGCACCCACGATCAGGTCGGCAACCGGGCGCTCGGTGACCGCCCATCGCAGAACCTGACCGCCGGGCAGCTCGCGGTCAAAGCCGCACTCGCGCTTTTCTCGCCGTATACCGCAATGCTTTTCATGGGGGAGGAATGGGGTGCGCGGACCCCATTCCAATTCTTCACCTCGCATGAGGACCCCCAGGTGGCACGCGCTACCGCCGAAGGCCGCAAGGCCGAGTTCGCCGAGCACGGCTGGGACGCCGACGAGATTCCGGACCCGCAGGACCCGGCAACCTTCCAGCGATCGAAGCTGGACTGGGACGAGGTCCACGACCAGGGCCATCGCCGGCTGCTCGGGTTCTACCAAGCGCTGATCAGGCTGCGTGACGCAGCGGATCTGGCCGATCCCTGGCTGAGTCACCTCGGGGTCGACTACGACGAGGACAACCGATGGATCACCATGCGCCGCGGCGGCCTGCTGCTGGTCTGCAATCTGGCACAGGCCGCAGTGACCGTGCCGGTACACGGCGAGCTGATGCTGGCCTGGGGATCGCCGAGGTTCGAGGATGGTGCCGTACAGCTGCCGGGGCATTCGCTGGTGGTGCTGCAGACGGCGTGACTGCCCGTCCAGCCTCAGGTGCTGCGGTGCCGTAGATGGGCTCCGGTGCGGTGGATCGGAACATTCTCACCCGGGTGGGTGTGCTTCTTGAACGGCATCACTTCTGGTGGTGGCCGAGGTCTTCGCCTGCTTCGCCACGCCCACGATGCGGCCTTCGAGGTTGCTTCGCGGACCGGTAGTTGAAGTAGACGGCGTCCCCTACTTTGAAGTCATCGCCGGCCGTCATCTCGCGCCTCCGATCGTCGGTTTCTCGGCGAGCGTGCAACCAGCGCGAAAATCCCGCACGGTGTACACGTTCGGCGGGTAGCCCCGGGCGAACCCGCGTAAACCCGGCTAGAAGACCGTCTGGGCGCAGGTGGACGGCGTGGTCAGATTGACCCCGCTGTAGACCACCTGCACGTGGGTGCAGACGATCACGTTGGCGTCGGTCTTGGGCTGGCCGGTGGAGTACTCCAAAACATCGATGCTGCCGTTGGTCTGGTACTTCTCCGGTGGGCCCTCGCCGTAGTACATCGATTGGATCACCGCGCCGGTGCCGTCCTTGAACACCTTCGTTCCCGGCCCGCCGCGGTCCTTGAACCAGCCCTCGCCGCCGTCGGTGTGCACGTCGAGATAGGCGGTCCGCTTCGACGAGCGGATCTCGGTGCTTTGGCGGGCCCACAGGTCGGGCGGGAAGCCGACCAATCCCTCCGGGGTCTGCAGGCGCACCCCGACGGTGAACCGACACAGGGGCGGTGCAGCGCAGTCGACCCAGCTGTGAGTCTGCAGCTGGTCGACGTCGTTGACCGGGAACAACGTGGTCTTGGTGTCACTGGCCGCCGCGGAGACCGCGGGCGGGACCAGCGCGGCCAACAGCGTCAACGCCGCCGGCATCATCAGGAACCGCTTCATGTCGCACCAACCTAGACCCGGGGTCACTCGTCGTAGGTTACTTCCACCGAATCCGTCTCGGGGTGGGCCTGGCAGGCCAGGATCAGGCCCTCGGCGAGGTCCTGAGGCTCCAGCACGTCGTTGACCTCCATGGTGACCTTGCCGTTCTTCAAAACGCAGGCGCAGGCGCCGCAGTGCCCCTCCCGGCAGGAGAACGGGGCATCGAGACCCTTGTCGAGCAGCAGGTCCAGCAGCTTGACGTGGCGGGGCCACTCAACGGTGTGGGTCTCGCCGTCCAACTCGACCGCGACGGTGGCCGGCGCGGTCTCCTGCGCACCTTCCGGCGCCTCGGTGATCTTGACCGCCGCGAACGGGTCGCTGTCCAGCGACTTGAACACCTCGAGATGAACCTGCTCGGCCGGGACGTTCAACGCCTCCAGGGCGTCCCGCGAAGCCTGCATGAACGGGCCCGGGCCGCAGATGAAGGCCTGTCGGTCGGTGAAGGGGGCGCTCAGCTGGGCCAGCGCCGCGGCGCTCGGCAAGCCCTGCAGCGACTCCAGCCAGTGCACGACGGTCAGCCGATCGGGGTACTTGGCGGCCAGTTCGCGCAGCGCGGTGCCGAAGATCACCGATCGCTCGTCGCGATTGGCGTAGACCAGCGTCACCTTGCCGTTGCCTTGCGACAGCGCCGATTTGCAGATCGCCATCATCGGCGTGATTCCGCTGCCGGCGGCCAGCAGCAGGAAGTCGGTGTCCAGCGACTTGGGCACGAAGGTGCCCGACGGCGCCAGCACGTGGATCCGCATCCCGGGCTTGGCGTGGTCGCACAGCCAGTTCGACGCGTAGCCGTCCGCGGTCCGTTTGACGGTCACGGTCAGCGAGTCGTCGGTGAACGGGGAACTGCACAGCGAGTAGCAGCGGGCCACGGAGCCGGTGCGGTCGCTGGGGATCCGCAGCGTCAGGAACTGGCCCGGTGAGTACTTCAGCCGCTGCGCGGGGATCTCCGGATCGTCGGGCCCATCGGGAACCCCGAACACCAGCGAGCAGGCATCGTCGGTCTCGGCGATGACTTGCGCGATCTGCAATTCCAGGACGTGACTACCCAGTGGTTCGTCCGGAATGGTCGCCGCCACAGCCCGCCCCTCATCGTCGGTCATAACTAGAACAGGTTACAGAAAACCGGTCTGGTATCGCTACCAGCCGCAGGAACACCCCGCTCGACACAAATCGGAACGTGTTCTAATCTCACTCTAGGCTGGTTGAAAAACCGGGCCGCTTACCTGCTCACTCCTGGGAGGCAATCTAGTGACGTCCATTCAACAGCGTGACGCGCAGTCGGTGCTTGCAGCCATCGACGACCTTCTTCCGCAGTTGCGCGAGCGCGCCCAGGAGACCGAGGACCTGCGCAAGATTCCCGACGCCAACATCAAGGCGCTCGAGGAGATCGGCTTCTTCAAGCTGTTGCAGCCCGAGCAGTGGGGCGGCATGCAATGCGACCCCGCGGTCTTCTACGAGGCGGTCCGCCGGATCGCCAGCGCGTGCGGGTCCACCGGGTGGGTGGCTTCGATCATCGGCGTGCACAACTGGCACCTGGCACTGTTCGACCAGCAGGCCCAGGTCGAGGTGTGGGGCGAGGACACCGACGTGCGAGTGTCGTCCTCCTACGCCCCGATGGGCGCCGGTGTGGTGACCGAGAACGCCGACGGCTACATCGTCAACGGCTCCTGGAACTGGTCGTCGGGCTGTGACCACGCCACCTGGGCGTTCCTGGGCGGTCCGGTGATCAAGGACGGCAAGCCGGTGGACTTCGGCAGCTTCCTGATTCCGCGCACCGAGTACACCATCGACGACGTCTGGCACGTGGTCGGCCTGCGCGGCACCGGCAGCAACACCGTCGTGGTCAAGGACGTCTTCGTCCCGCGGCACCGCTTCCTGTCCTACAAGGCGATGAACGACCAGACCGCTGGTGGCTACGCCACCAACGCCGCGCCGGTCTACAAGATGCCGTGGGGCACCATGCACCCGACGACGATCTCGGCCCCGATCATGGGCATGGCCTACGGCGCCTACGCGGCGCACGTCGAGCACCAGGGCAAGCGAGTCCGGGCGGCGTTCGCCGGGGAGAAGGCCAAGGACGACCCGTTCGCCAAGGTCCGGATCGCCGAGGCGGCCAGTGACATCGACGCCGGCTGGCGGCAGCTGATCGGCAACGTCGCCGACGAATACGCCCTGCTGGCGGCCGGTAAGGAGATCCCGTTCGAGCTGCGGGCCCGCGCGCGCCGCGACCAGGTGCGTGCCACCGGCCGGGCGATCGCCTCGATCGACCGGCTGTTCGAGGCGGCCGGCGCTACCGCGCTGTCCAACGACGCGCCGGTGCAGCGGTTCTGGCGTGACGCGCACGCGGGTCGGGTGCACGCGGCCAACGACCCGGAGCGGGCATACATGATCTTCGGTAACCACGAATTCGGGTTGCCGCCCGGCGACACAATGGTCTGATCGGGCTCGGCCCGAGACATTGACAAGCTTGCGGGAGGTATCGCGATGAGTATCCGATCACTGGGGTATCTGCGGATACAGGCCACCGACATGGCGGCCTGGCGGGAGTTCGGGTGCAAGGTTCTCGGCATGGTCGAGGGCGAGGGCGCTACCGAGGGTGCGCTGTACCTGCGGATGGACGACTTCCCGGCCCGGCTGGTGGTCGTGCCCGGCGACACCGACCGGCTGCTGTCCTCGGGCTGGGAATGCGCCAACGCCGAGGGCTTGCAGGAGATTCGGCAGCGCCTGGAGGTCGAGGGCACACCGTACAAGGAGGCCGACGCCGCCGATCTCGCCGAGCGGCGCGTCGTCGAGATGATCACCTTCGCCGACCCGTCCGGCAACACCCTGGAGGTATTCCACGGGGTGGCGTTACAGCACCGCCGGGTGGTGAGCCCCTACGGGCACCGGTTCGTCACCGAGGAACAGGGTCTGGGCCACGTGGTGCTGTCGACCAAGGACGACGACGAGGCGCTGCACTTCTACCGCGACGTGCTCGGCTTCAAGCTGCGTGACTCGATGCGGCTCCCCCCGCAGATGGTGGGCCGCCCGGCCGACGGCGACCCGGCGTGGCTGCGGTTCTTCGGCTGCAACCCGCGCCACCACAGCCTGGCGTTCCTGCCGATGCCCACCCCGACCGGCATCGTGCACCTGATGGTCGAGGTGGGCGAGGCCGACGATGTCGGGCTCTGCCTGGACCGGGCCTACCGCCGCAAGGTGCCGATGGCCGCGACCCTGGGCCGGCACGTCAACGACAAGATGCTCTCGTTCTACATGAAGTCGCCCAGCGGTTTCCAGGTCGAATTCGGTTGCGAGGGACTGGAAGTCGACGATGACGACTGGGTGGCCCGGGAGAGCACCGCGGTCAGCCTGTGGGGGCATGACTTCACGGTGGGCATAGAGAAGTAGTAGGGCAGTGAGCTCCCAATCGGCAGCAGACGACCTGCCCATCGACCCGCGCGCGTTCCGCAACGTACTCGGCCAGTTCTGTACGGGGATCACGATCATCACCACCGTGCACGACGGTGCGCCGATCGGGTTCGCCTGCCAATCGTTCGCCGCGTTGTCGCTGGACCCACCGTTGGTGCTGTTCTGCCCGACCAAGATGTCGCGGTCCTGGCAGGCCATCGAGGCCAGCGGAAAGTTCTGTGTCAACATCCTGGCCGAAGAGCAGAAGGACGTCTGTGCCCGCTTCGGCTCCCGCGAACCGGACAAGTTCGCCGGGGTGGACTGGGAGCCCTCTCCGCTGGGCTCGCCGGTCCTGGCCCGGTCGCTGGCCCACATCGACTGCACGGTGGCCTCGGTGCACGACGGCGGCGATCACTTCGTGGTGTTCGGGGCGGTCCAGTCCCTGTCCGATGTGCCCGAGGTGAAGCCGCGGCCGCTGTTGTTCTACCGCGGCGACTACACCGGCATCGAGCCGGAGAAGACCACACCCGCGCAATGGCGCGACGACCTGGAGGCGTTCCTCACCGCCACCACCGACGACACCTGGCTGTAGTCCTTCGTCACGGCGGATGCGAAGACCGCCGACTCAGTGCCAGATCTGCTGGTGCTCGGCGTGGGTGCGCAGATACGCCCCCGGGCCGTAGAACTCGTCGTAGAAGTCGGTGTCGAGGTGCTGGGCCTGCAAGTACATCAACACGTGCACGGTCGGAACGGTGCCGGGCAGCTTGCCGAACGTGTCGTAGATGTAGGACGCCTGCAGCGTGACCAGTTCGGCGATGCCATCCGGTGGCAGCGACGAAGCCCGAACCCGGGGCGTCTGCGTCCACGGGCCGGCCGTCTCGGGGTGCGACGGGCCGCCGGGACCGAACTTGCGGGCCACCAGCTTGGCCACGCCGTCGGCCACCGAGGCCACGTGCGGTGGGCTGAGCGTCTCGAAGTGGCCGGGCAGCCCGGTCGCGTTCGCCAACGGCCAGCGCGGGTCGGTGTCGGCGACGAAGCCGAACCCGTCCAGCACCGACAGCCGGTCCAACCCGTCGAAGATCCAGCCGCCCAGGCCCATCGCCTGCAAGCCCAGCGCCCCGTTGTGTGCGGCGATGGACAGCTCCGCGCTGGCCTCGGTCAGGGTGTACTGCTCGACGAACGACAGCGGGATCGGGTCATCGGCGTGCGCCAGCTGGGAAAACCCCTGCAGGCCCGGGAGGTCGCGGCCGTTGATGTCGTCGGTGATGCGGTAGCCGTTGGCCGCGAAGAACCACAGGTTCTCCATCAGGTGCTCGGCGAGGTCGGCCGCGGCGAAGGCCAGCAGGCTGCCCGGGTGATTGCCGATCCAGGTGTTGTGGCCCTCCATGTAGGGCTCCTCGCGGGGCAGCTCCAAGCGCGAATCCGACAGCTGCACATAGGAATCGGCGGTGTGGGTGATCCAATCCTCGATGGTGCCGAAATGCTGCGGTTGTTGATCCCGGGTGGGCAACAGGTAGCAGCCGGTGTCATCGGTGAAGAACACCTGGCTGGTGTGGAAGCCGGCCGCCGACGGCATCGTCCGGCCGGTGGCGCTGCCGGGGTAGTTGGGCAGCGCGGGGGCGTATCCGGGGTGGTGCGCGATGCCGTCGTGCCAGCCGGTGACCCCGGCCATTAGCGACAGCAGCAGCGCCCGCTCGACCTCGGAGAGCGGCTGCACCGGCCGGCGGCTGGTATAGGCCAGGGCGCCGGCCGGGATGGCGCCGCCGACCGGGAAGCGCCGGGACCGGCGTCCGGTGATCGCGGCGAACAGGCCGAAGCCGGCCGCCTGCGCCAGCGCGGCCCGTTCGTGGTCGCTGATCGCCAGGCCCATCGCGGACCTACTTGCTGACGGTCTCCAGCAGGGTGGCCAGCTGGGTCGGGGAGACCGTGATCCCGCACTGGTTCTTCAGGTCGGTGAGCGGCTGGGCAATGTTCTGCAGCGTCGACAGCTGGTCGAGGTGGCCGACGAAGTAACCCTGCACCGAGGACCTGGCCTGGTCCGGGGGCATGGTGGCCGCGGAGGTCAGGACGTCGTTGGCCTCCGGGTGGTCGTTGAGGAATCCACCGGCCTGGTTCAGCACTCCGCTGGCGGTGTTGGCCAGCCCGGCGGCCGTGCAGGGTGCCGGTGCGGCATCGGCCGGTGCGGTGGTCCCCGATGCGGAGGCGGCCACCGCACCGATGATGCCGACGGCCGCCGCGGCGAGAACCAGGCGGTTCAGCGAGCCTCGCGTGGTTGTGCGCATTGCTGTGGTCCCTTCGATCAGGTAAGTCGAGATTGTGAGTAAACCTACCGGAGCGGCAGCCACCCGCGGATTCGGTGCAAGGCTTCGGAGATGTCGGCGGTCGGGCCGGCGAACGACAACCGGATGAAAGTGTTGCCGCGCTCGGTGTCGAAGTCGACGCCCGGCGCCACGGCGACACCGGTGTCGGCCAGCAATCGGGCGCAGAAGGCCAGGGAGTCGTCGGTGTATTCCGCCAGGTCGGCGTAGACGTAGAAGGCTCCGTCGGTCGGTGCCAACCGGTCGATGCCCATCCCGCGCAGCCCGTCGAGCAGCAACTCCCGGTTGGCCGCGTAGTGGCGCAGGTGGCCGTCGGCCTCGGCGATCGCCGTAGGCGTGAATGCGGCGACCGCCGCGTACTGGGCCAGCACCGGCGGGCAGATGGTGAAGTTGCCGGTCAGGCAGTCCACCGCGCGCCGCAGCGCCGGTGGCACCAGCAGCCAGCCCAGCCGCCAGCCGGTCATCGCGAAGTACTTCGAGAAGCTGTTGGCCACCACCGCGTTGCGGGAGGTCTGCCAGGCGCAGCTGGTCGGCGGGGCACCGTCATAGACCAGGCCGTGGTAGACCTCGTCGCTGATCAGCCGCACGCCCGTCTCGTCGCACCACTGCGCGATGGCGGCCAGTTCCGCCGGCTCCAGGACGGTGCCGGTCGGGTTGGCCGGGCTGGCGACGATCACCCCGGCCAGCGGCCCGGGAATCTCGGCCAGCGCCGCCGCGGTGGGCTGGAAGCGGGTTTCCGGCCCGCACGGGATCTCGATCACCTCGCAGCCCAGTGCGGACAGGATGTTGCGGTAGCACGGGTAGCCCGGGCTGGCGATCGCCACCCGGTCGCCGACGTCGAAGCAGGCCAGGAATGCCAGCAGGAAGCCGCCCGACGAACCGGTGGTCACCACCACGTCGTCGGGGTCGACGGCCAACCCGTACCGATCCGCGTACGAGCCGGCGATCACCGAACGCAACTCCGGGATCCCCAGCGCGACGGTGTAGCCGAGCTGGTTGGACTGCAGGGCCGCTGCGGCCGCCGCGCGCACCGGCTCGGGCGCACCCACGCTGGGCTGCCCGGCGGACAGGTTGACCAGGTCGCCGTGGCTGCGCTGGCGCTGCGCGGCGGCCAGCCAGACATCCATGACGTGAAACGGTGGAATTCCGGCGCGCAGCGCGACGCGATCGGTCATGGGCTCTCCTCGGTCATGATGCGTGACAGGAAGCGGGCGGATTATCGGTGGGCTGCGCGTGCTGGCCTGTGTTCACGGGCTTATGCCGAGGAAGGTGAAGGGTTCGGCGACCTCGAAGTGGGCCGATGTCTCTCCGGCGTAGGTGTTGGAGTCGTTGTCGCCGAGGGGGAGCCGGCGCGTCGGGGCGCCTTCGCTGAAGTCGATCTTCTGCAGGTCCACCCAGAACACATTGGGGGTCAGCGCAGACTCGAAACAGTACAGCTTGCGGGTGTGGTGGGCGACGGTGCGCCAGCGAGTGGACGAGATGTTCGGTTCGTCGGGTGTGGAGATGCCGAATGGGACCGACACGTTGCGCACCACGCTGAGTACCGAGGCGAGCGCGATCTTCAGGTCGTCGGATTTCGGTATCGCGTTGACGTAGAACGACGCCCGCGCGAATCGGTCCGCGGCGCGGTTGGTTCCCGGCAGCATGACGGTGCCGCCGAGCTGTTCCCAGTAGGCGTTCACCGCGAGCTGCTGGTCGAAAATCGGCGAGTTCGTCATCACCTGGTACTGGCGTCCGTGGTGGATGACCTGTTGGCCGCCAACGTATTCCACGATCGCACTGTCGCCTTCGGCATCCGACATCGACAGATGCAGGGTGGCCAGGCGGTCCTCGCCCGGCACCCCGTCGGTGACGACGGCGAAGGGTTCGGCGCTCAGGGCGGCGACGGCTTCAGCCACGGTGGCGAAGTTGTCGAGCACGTATTGGGCCCAGGCGGCTACCGATAGCCCCGGCCGGGAACCGTCGTAGCGGGGATACTCGGATTCGGCCAGCCACAACAAGTTGGCCGAGAGACCGGCCTCGTTCAAGCCGTCGGTGGAGCACACGTTGTAGCCGCTGGCCACCACGCTGCCGTAGCGCGAGGTCCACTCGACCGAGTTCGCACCCGCCTGGCCACTGCGCTGCATCCCGCGGGGAAACGCCCACAGATCGGTTGCCAGATCCAACTTCCAGTCCATAGACCGCCCGGTGATGATGTTGCCGTTCGGCCCCAGGTAAACCAATCGGGTGCACATACGTCTACCGTACGGGACCTTCAGAGCACCTCGGCGTGTAACCGGCGTAGGTGCTCGGCGGGCTGACCAAGCAGCTGCGAACTGCCGTGCGCCCGTTTGAAATACAGCTGGATGTCGCTTTCCCAGGTGATTGCGATGCCGCCGTGCAGCTGAACCGCCTCGGCGGCAACTTTGGAGAATGCCTCGCTGGCAACGACTCTGGCGAGAGCGGTGGAGGTCGGCGACGGCTCGGCGAGAGCGTCGTCGACGACGGCGCGGGCCGCCGAGACCGCCACGTACAGGTCGGCCATCCGGTGCTTGAGTGCCTGGAAGCTGCCGATCGGCCGGCCGAACTGCACCCGATCCTTGGTGTACTGCACGGTCAGGTCCAGGCAGCGGGTGGCCGCGGCGATCTGCTCGGCGGCCAACAGGATCGCCGCGTAGTCGCCGATGCCGGGGTCGGCTCCGATCGGCGTGGTGCCCTCGGCGGTGATGCGGCCCAGCCTCCGGGTGGGATCCATGGTGGCCACCGGCTCGGCGCTGAAGGTGGTCCAGCGGGTGAGCTCGTTGCCGTCGGTGCCAATCACGATGTCGGCGATATCCCCGTTGACCGCGTAGTCGGCGTCGAAGACGACCGCCCCGATCGCACCGCCCTCGGCCAACTGCTCCAAAGCCTGCGCATCGGGTTGCTCAGCGGCCAGCAGTGCCAGCTCGGCCAGCACGGTACCCAACAGCGGCGTGGGCACCAGCGCCTTGCCGAGCTCCTCGAGAACCACTGCGGCATCGGCTAACTGGCCACCGGCACCGCCGAGCTCCTCGGGCACCACCAGGGCGGCGGCACCGACCTGCTCGCACAGCAGCTGCCACAGCGTCTCGTCATAGCCGCGCTCGGACTCCATCGCGGCGCGGACGGCTTCGGGGGTGGCGTGCTTGTCGACCAGCGCGGCGACGGTCTGGCGCAGCAAGTCGCGTTCTTCGTTGTGGGCAGCCATCTAGATCGCCTCCAGCACTCGCCGCCGATGGGCGGTCGCATCACCCCAGGCCGGGCGCAGGGCCTGCACCCGCAGCAACCACAGCGACAGGTCGCATTCACTGGTGAAGCCGATCGCACCGTGGGTCTGCAGCGCCGAGTGCGCGGCCAGCAGGGCGGCGTCGGACGCGGCCACCTTGGCGGCGCTGACGTCGCGGGCGGTGTCGGCAGAAAGTGGTCCGGCCGCGGAATCAGACAGCGATATCGCCGCCCCGTACACCAGCGGGCGGGCCAGCTCCAAAGCGATGTGCACGTCGGCCAGCTTGTGCTTGATCGCCTGGTAGCCGCCGATCACCCGGCCGAACTGGGTGCGCTGCTTGGCGTAGTCGACGGCCGTGTTGAGCATGGCCTGCCCGGCGCCGATCAGCTGCGCGGCGGTGGCCAGTGCCCCGACCTCGTAGGCGCGCGCGGTGTCGGCGTCCCAGGACTGGCCGGTTGCGGTGACGTCGAAGGCGCCGCGGCTGGGGTCCACCGAGGCGTGGCGGGTGCCGGCCTGTGCGGCGGCGGCCTTGCCGTTCTCGGCCAGCAGGACGAGGTCGGCGACCTCGGCGTCCAGGGCGCGCGGGGTGTGCGGCGGAAGGGCCGCGGTGGCGATCAGTTCGCCGGCAGCGAGCGCGGCCAGCCGTTCACCGGCATCCGGTGCGCCGGAAAGCAGCACCGGTGCCACCGCAATGGATTCCACCACCGGCCCCGGCACACACCAGCGGCCCAGCGCCTCGATGGCCAGCACCAGATCCACCGGGTGGGCGCCGATGCCGTCGAACTCCTCCGGCACGGCCAGTGCGGTGACTCCGAGCTCGGCGAGCCGGCCCCACACCTGCCGGCCCGGCTCGGGGTTGCCGTGCGCCCAGGTGCGCACCGCGGCAGGCACGTCGGCGGCGCCGAGGGCGGCGTCGATGCTGGCCGCGAAGTCGCGCTGGTCTTGGTCTAGATCGAATTTCACTTCTTCTCCCGGGGCAGGCCCAGCAGCCGCTCGGCGATGATATTGCGCTGAATCTCGTTGGTGCCGGCGTAGATCGGGCCGCCGAGCGCGAACAGATAGCCGTGGGTCCAGGCGTCGGCCAGCTCGCCGTCGGCGCCGCGGATATCCAGGCCGGTCTGGTGCAGCGCGACGTCCAGCTCAGACCAGAACACCTTGGTCACCGAGGACTCCGCGCCCAACTCACCGCCGGCGGCCAGCCGGGTCACGGTGCCGAAGGTCTGCAGTCGGTAGGCCTGCGCCTTGATCCAGGCATCGGCGACCCGGTCGGTGAACGCCGGGTCGCTGCCGTGCTCCTTCCACAGCGTCACCAGCTTCTCGGCGCCCACCAAAAACCGGGCCGGGCTGCGCAGACTCATGCCGCGCTCGTTGCTCGACGTGCTCATCGCGGCGCGCCAGCCCTCGTTCGGCACACCGATCACGTCGTTGTCCGGAACGAACACGTCGTCGAGGAAGATCTCACCGAAACCGGTCTCGCCGCCGAGCTGCTCGATGGGCCGCACCGTGACCCCGTCGGCCTTGAGGTCGAACATGAAGTAGGTCAGCCCGTGGTGGCGCTGGGCTTCCGGGTCGGAGCGGAACAATCCGAAACCCCGCTCGCCGAACGGGGCCCGCGAGCTCCAGATCTTCTGCCCGTTGAGTTTCCAGCCGCCCTCGACCTTGGTCGCGGTCGAGCGCAGCGATGCCAGGTCACTGCCGGACTCCGGCTCCGACCAGGCCTGCGCCCAGATCTCCTCGCCGCTAGCCATCTTCGGCAGCACCCGGCCCAGCTGTTCTTCGGTGCCGTGCGCGAACAGCGTCGGCGCCAGCATGGAGGTGCCGTTGGCGCTGGCCCGGCCCGGTGCGCCGGCGCGGAAGTACTCCTCCTCGTAGACCACCCACTGCAGCAGGCTGGCATCCCGTCCGCCGTACTTCTTGGGCCAGGCGATCACCGACAGGCCGGCGTCGTAGAGCACCTTGTCCCAGCGGCGGTGCTGCTCGAAACCCTCGGCGGTGTCGTAGGACAGGACAGGGAACTTGTCCTTGTTCGCCGCCAGGAAGTCGCGGACCTCCAGGCGGAACTCCTCGACCTCGGCATCTAAGTTCAGGTCCATCTAGGCCCACTCCCTCAATTCATGCTTGACCACCTTGCCGCCGGGATTGCGCGGCAGGGAGTCGGCGAACGTCACCGATCGCGGTGCCTTGAAATTCGCCAGATGTTCACGGGCATAGCCGATCACGGTCGCCTCGTCCATATCCGAACCGGGCCGGCGCACGATGAATGCCCGGCCCACTTCGCCGAGGCGTTCGTCGGGCACCCCGATCACCGCCACGTCGGCAACGCCGTCGAGCCGGGCCAGCACCTGTTCGATCTCGGCGGGATAGACGTTGAAGCCGCCGCAGATGTACATGTCCTTGAGCCGGTCGGTGATCCGCAGGTTCCCGGCCCCATCGACGGTGCCGACGTCGCCGGTGTGCAGCCAGCCGTCGTCGTCGATGGCCGCGGCGGTGGCCTCGGCGTCGTCGAGGTAGCCGAGCATGATGTTGGCGCTGCGCAGCAGCACTTCCCCGGATTCCGCACCGTCTATGCGCAGCTCGAAGTCGGCGATCGGGCGCCCGCAGGTGGTGGCGACGGTGACGGCGTCGTCGTCGGCGCGGCACATGGTGGCGAACCCGCCGGACTCGGTCAGCCCGTAGGCGGTGAGCACGACGTCGATGTCGAGTTCGGTCTGCATCCGCTCGATCAGCACGACCGGGACGGTGGCGGCCCCGGTGACCGCGAACCGCAGCGAACTCAAGTCATAACGGCCGCGATCGGGGTGGTCCAGCAGGGTCTGATAGATCGTCGGCGGCCCGGGCAGCACGGTGATCTGGTGCTCCTCGATGGCGCGCAGCGCTGCGGCCGGATCGAAGGTCAGCTGCGGGATCAGGGTCGCCCCGGTCTGCAGGCAGGCCAGGATCCCGGCCTTGTAGCCGAAGTTGTGGAAGAACGGGTTGATGCACAGGTAGCGGTCCTGCTCGGTCATCTGCCCGCACTCCGCCCACGCCGCCGGACCGGCCAACGACTGGCGGTGCGCACAGAGCACACCTTTGCTGCGGCCGGTGGTGCCCGAGGTGAACAGGATGTCGGACAGGTCCTCGGGCCCGACAGCTGCCGCCCGCGCGTCGACCTCTTCGTCGGTTATCGGCGCACCGGCGGCGATGAACTTGTCCCAGGATGACGCTGCCGCGGCGTCCCCTTTTTCCACGGGTATCCGGACGACGTGCTCGAGCGCGGGCAGCTCGCCACGGTCGAGCTCGGCGAGCCGGTCGGCTTTGAGGAATCGGCCCATTCCGAGCAGAACCTTGGCCTGGCTGCGGGCCAGGATGTCGGTGGCCTCCGAGGCGGTGTAGCGGGTGTTCAGCGGCACCAGCACGCCCCCGGCATAGTGGGTGCCCAGGCAGGCGACCACCCAGTGCCAGGTGTTGGGCGACCACAGTGCGACCCGGTCACCGGGGGCCACGCCCAGCGCCATCAGCGCGGCGGCGGCGCGGCGCACCTCTTCGCGCAGCTGGGCGTAGGTGAACCGGTTGTCGTCGACGACCAGCGCGTCATGGTCGGGGAGTGCCCGCGCGATGTGGTCCAGCGCCGCGGGCGTGGTGCGCGGATCAGTGCCCATGGCGCCACTCCTCCTCATCGCTTCACACTGCCTCGTCGCCGCCGCTGCTCATCAGCGCCGCTTCTCCTGATCGCTCCGCAGTGCATCATCGGCGTGCAGCACCGGTGCTCGCCGGGTTCGACGGCGCGTAGCCGAGCAAGTGCTTGGTAGGTTAGCCTACTAGGGTGCAAGCAGTCGAGGAGTTCCGGGCCGAGGTCCGCGCGTGGCTGGCCGACAACCTGGTAGGGGAGTTCGCCAAGCTCAAGGGCCTCGGCGGTCCCGGGCGCGAGCATGAGGCGTTCGAGGAGCGGATGGCGTGGAACCGCCACCTCGCCGACGCCGGGCTGACCTGCCTGGGCTGGCCGGTGGAGCACGGCGGTCGTGGCCTGTCGGTGGCGCACCGGGTGGCGTTCTACGAGGAATACGCCCGCGCCGACGCGCCCGACAAGGTCAACCATCTCGGCGAGGAACTGCTCGGGCCGACCCTGATCGCCTTCGGCACCCCTGCCCAGCAGCAGCGCTTCCTGCCCGGCATCCGCAACGTCACCGAACTGTGGTGCCAGGGCTACTCCGAACCGGGTGCCGGCAGCGACCTGGCCAACGTGGCCACCACGGCCGTCCTCGACGGTGACCGGTGGGTGATCAATGGCCAGAAGGTGTGGACCTCGCTGGCGCACCTGTCGCAGTGGTGCTTTGTGGTGGCCCGTACCGAGAAGGGTTCCAAGCGCCACCACGGATTGTCCTACCTGCTGGTGCCGTTGGACCAGCCCGGCGTCGAGATCCGCCCGATCGTGCAACTCACCGGCACCTCGGAGTTCAACGAGGTGTTCTTCGACGACGCGGTCACCGATGCCGACCTGGTGGTCGGGGAGCCCGGTGACGGCTGGAAGGTGGCGATGGGCACGCTCACCTTCGAGCGTGGCGTCTCGACGCTGGGTCAGCAGATCCGGTACGCCCGGGAACTGTCGTCGCTGGCTGAGCTCGCGGCCCGCAACGGTGCCGCCGAGGACCCGTTGATCCGCGAGCGGCTGACCCGATCCTGGGTCGGGCTGCGATCGATGCGGTCCTATGCGCTGGCCACCATGGACGTGGAGCAGCCCGGTCAGGACAACGTGTCGAAGCTGTTGTGGGCCAATTGGCATCGCGACCTAGGCGAGCTGGCGATGGACGTGATCGGGCGCGACTCGATGGTGTTGCGCGACGGCGAGTTCGACGAGTGGCAGCGGCTCTACCTGTTCACCCGCAGCGACACCATCTACGGCGGGTCGAACGAGATCCAGCGCAACATCATCGCCGAGCGGGTTCTCGGCCTACCCCGGGAGGCGAAGGGATGAGCTCGACCGATATGTCCACGGATCTGTCCAAGGCGCCGGAAGAGATCGCCGGGCACGGCCTGTTGGCGGGCAAGACGGTGCTGGTCACCGCGGCGGCCGGCACCGGGATCGGTTCCACCACCGCGCGTCGTGCGCTGCTCGAAGGTGCTGACGTGGTGGTCTCCGACTACCACGAGCGTCGCCTCGGTGAGACCCGCGACGAACTGGCCGGCCTCGGGCTGGGCCGGGTGGAGGCGGTCGTCTGCGACGTCACCTCCACGGCCGCGGTGGACGCACTGTTCGACGAGGCCGTGGCGAAGATGGGCCGGCTCGACGTGTTGGTCAACAACGCCGGACTCGGCGGGCAGACCCCGGTCGTCGACATGACCGACGAGGAGTGGGACCGCGTGCTGAACGTGACCCTCAACTCGGTGATGCGGGCGACCCGGGCGGCGCTGCGCTACTTCCGCGGCGTGTCCCACGGCGGGGTGATCGTCAACAATGCCAGCGTATTGGGTTGGCGTGCACAGCATTCGCAGTCGCACTATGCCGCGGCTAAGGCCGGCGTCATGGCCCTGACCCGGTGCAGTGCGATCGAAGCCGTCGAGTACGGGGTGCGGATCAACGCCGTCTCGCCGTCGATCGCCCGGCACAAGTTCCTGGAGAAGACCAGTTCGTCGGAGCTGCTGGACCGGCTCGCCGACCAGGAGGCGTTCGGCCGGGCCGCCGAACCGTGGGAGATCGCCACCACCATCGCGTTTTTGGCCAGCGACTACTCCAGTTACCTGACCGGCGAGGTCATCTCGGTTTCCAGCCAGCGCGCCTGATGCCATGACGCGCCGTGACGAACTCCTGAACCTGGCGGCGGCGATGATCGCCGAGCGCGGCCTGCGTGCCACGACGGTGCGCGACATCGCCGACGCCGCGGGGATCCTGTCCGGGAGTCTGTATCACCATTTCTCCTCCAAGGAGGAGATGGTCGACGAGGTGCTGCGGGACTTTCTGGACTGGCTGTTCGCCCGCTATCAGCAGATCGTCGATCACGAAACCGATCCGCTGGAGCGCCTCAAGGGCCTGTTCCTGGCGTCGTTCGATGCGATCGAGCGTCGGCACGCCCAAGTCGTCATCTACCAGGATGAAGCCAAGCGGCTCTCGTCTCACGAGCGGTTCTCCTACGTCGACGAACGCAACCGTCAGCAACGTAAGATGTGGCTTGACGTGCTGCAGCAGGGCATTGAAGCGGGATGTTTCCGGCCCGACCTCGACGTCGACCTGGTCTATCGCTTCATCCGTGACACCACCTGGGTATCGGTGCGCTGGTACCAACCCGGTGGCCCACTGACCGCCGCAGAAGTCGGCAGACAATACCTCGCCATCGTGCTGGGTGGTATCACCAAAGAAGGAAGTTGATATGTCACAAGTCGCGCACGTTTCCCAGGCGTATGTCATCGACGCCGTTCGCACCGCCGTCGGCAAGCGCAACGGGTCGCTAGCCGGTATCCACCCGATCGACTTGGGCGCGTTGGCGTTCAGCGGCCTGCTGGACCGGGTCGGAGTCGACCCGGCCGCTGTCGACGATGTGATCACCGGCTGCGTGGACGCGATCGGCGGCCAGGCCGGCAATATCGGCCGGCTGGCGTGGCTGGCGGCCGGCTACCCCGAAGGGGTGCCCGGGGTCACCGTCGACCGTCAGTGCGGTTCCAGCCAGCAGGCGATCTCCTTCGGCGCGCAGGCCATCATGTCGCGCACCGCGGATCTGATCGTGGCCGGCGGCGTGCAGAACATGAGCTGGATCCCGATCTCGTCGGCGATGGTCGTCGGCGAGCAGTTCGGGTTCACCTCGCCGACCAACGAGTCGAAGAAGTGGCTGAAGCGCTACGGCGACGAAGAAGTCTCCCAGTTCCGCGGCGCCGAGATGATCGCCGAACGCTGGGACATCTCCCGCGAAGACATGGAGCGTTTCGCCCTGCAGAGCCACCAGCGTGCGTTCACCGCGATCGCCGAAGGTCGCTTCGACAACGAGATCATCCCGGTCGATGTGGACGGCACCTCGTTCCACACCGAC
The DNA here is from genome assembly GCF_002086285.1 of Mycolicibacter kumamotonensis. Lineage (GTDB taxonomy): Bacteria > Actinomycetota > Actinomycetes > Mycobacteriales > Mycobacteriaceae > Mycobacterium > Mycobacterium kumamotonense. The sequence goes on from NZ_MVHU01000006.1 coordinate 136,075, forward strand.
GAGTGCCCGCGCGAGACCACGCTGGAGAAGATGGCCGGGCTCAAGACGCTGGTCGAGGGTGGCCGGCTGACCGCCGCGGTCTCCAGCCAGATCTGCGACGGGTCGGCCGCGGTGCTGCTCGCCTCGGAAAGCGCAGTGCAGGCGCACGGTCTTAAGCCCCGCGCCCGCATCCACCACATCAGCGCCCGTGGCGATGACCCGGTGATCATGCTGACCGGCCCGATCCCGGCCACCCGCTATGCGCTGGACAAGACCGGCCTGAGCATCGACGACATCGACGTCGTGGAGATCAACGAGGCCTTTGCCCCGGTGGTGCAGGCCTGGATGAAGGAGTTCCCGATCGATCCGGCCAAGGTCAACCCCAACGGCGGGGCGATCGCGCTGGGGCATCCGCTAGGGGCTACCGGCGCCAAACTGTTCACCACGATGCTGAACGAGTTGGAGCGAACCGGGGGCCGCTACGGATTGCAAACCATGTGTGAGGGTGGCGGTACGGCAAACGTCACCATCATCGAGCGTCTGGGCGATTAAACTTCAGCGGCATGGGAGGGATCAGCACTCCGACGCCCGCGGGCCGTAGGATCCGCGGGCTCGATGCCGAGCAGCGCCGCGCGCAGCGTCGCGAACAGCTTCTGGCCGCGGCGTTTGAGCTCTTCGCGCGGGACGGCTACGCCAACACCTCGATCGAGCAGATCTGCCAGACCGCCTATGTCGGTAACAAGGCGTTCTACGAGCTGTTCGACAGCAAAGAAGACTGCTACCTGGCGCTGATGAACGAGATCGGTGAACGCATCGAGCGGCAGATCGCCGAGGAGCTGGGCAAGGCCGCCCCCGACGAGCCAGAAGAGGCCACCGTGCGCAGGGTGCTCGCCGCGTTCGCGCACGCACTGGTCGACGATCCCCGGGTGGCGGTGGTGGCGTTCCGGGAATCAACCGGTATCTCGCCGCGGGTCGAGGCGCAACGGCGCAAGAACCGCAGGTGGGCCGCCGACGTCGTCGAGTCGTTCTGGCGCAGCAAGGCGAAGCCGGGTGAAGACATCGATTACCGGGCGATGGCGGTCGCCACCGTCGGGGGTCTGTTCGAGACCGTGGCGGATTTCCTACACGAGACCGATCCGCCGCGGTCGATCGACGACCTCACCCGCGACCTGACCTCGTTCCTGCTCGCCGTCGGAAATGGCATCCACCAGTCCGCCCGGTGAGGTCAGCCCACCAGCCCGGAGATGACGTCGTCGACCGTGCGGCTGGCCAGTGACTCCAGTTCGTGACGGCTGGTGCCGCGCAGCGGTCCGTGCAGGGCCAGCTCGGCGAAACCGTGTGCCGCGGACCAACAGGGCCACTCCGCACCGGCACGCCGTTTCGGTTGCAGCACACCGGCGTCCGTCATCGCATCCAGCGCGTCCACCAGTGCTTGAAACGGTGGTGAGACCCAGTCGTCGCCCTGTGCGGTGAGATCAGAACGGCTCGGCCGATGCGGCGGTCCCAGCTTCGCCTCTCCTCCGTCGAGCCTCGCTGAACCGCCGAAGAACGCCACGGCGAACCACCCCGGCTCGTCCAAGGCAAACTCGATGTAGCCCAGACCGACTGCGCGCAGCTGATTGCGCGCCCTGGTCTGCGCCGAACCGCGCCGGTTCACCGGTTTGAGCATGCGTGCGGCCATCCGGTCCTGGATCGCTATCGAGACCGCGCCAAGCAGCGCCTCGCGGTCGGCGAAGTGCCGGTAGGCGGCGTTGGGGGAGACCCCGACGCGCCGGGTCGCCTCCCGGATGGTCAGTGCCTCCGGGCCGCCGGTCCGGGTGAGCTGCAAACCGGCGTCGATCAGTGCCGCGCACAGATCGCCGTGGTGATAACCGGCCTTTGTTCCAGCCACCTCTTGACAGCCCCCTCGAGTCGAAGTGTACGGTGTCAACATACTCAATGTAGACACCGTACACATCACAATGGGAGGGTTCGTGTCGACGACTTTGGGACTGCCGCCCGTGGTGGATCCATCGACGTGGCGGCGTGAGCTGGACGCCCTTCGTGTCCGGGAGAAGGCGGCCACCCGCGAACTCGACGCGATCGCTGCGCAACGTCGCCGGCTGCCGATGGTCGCCATGCCCGAGTATGTGCTCGAGGGTGAGAACGGCCCGGTGCGATTGGTCGATGTGTTCGACGGTAAGCGGCAGCTGATCGTCTACCACCACATGTGGGTTCCCTGCCAAGAGTGGCAGTGCCCGGGATGTACCGGGTTCACCTCGCAGTTCACCCGGCTGGAGTTTCTGGCCGGCTACGACGCGCGGTTCGTCATCGTCACCCAGGGCCCGATCGACGAAGCGGTCGCCTACAAGCGGCGGGTGGGCAACCGGATGGACTGGTACAGCACCGCCGAAAGCCCGTTCGGTGCCGACATCGGCGTCCCGGAGGGCGGCCAGTTCGCGCTCAATGTCTTTCTGCGTCACGGCGATACGGCGTACCGCACCTGGTACACGAACCGTCGTGGCTGCGAACAGCTCAGCCACACGTTCGGATTGCTCGACGTCCTTCCCCATGGGCGGCAGGAGGTATGGCAGGAATCTCCGGACGGCTGGCCGCAGTACCCCACCTACAGCCGCTGGGCGAGCTCCCCGGAGATCGCCCAGGCATACGGCACCGATTGATCCCAACAAAGTAAGGAGCATGATGTCCGCTACCAACACCGGCCTGACGACGATCAGCCTCGTGTGCATACCGACACCAGAACAGGACAAGGCGGTTGCGTTCTACGAGTCGCTCGGCTTCGAGAAGCGCACCGATGAAGAGTTCGGCGGCGGTTACCGGTGGATCGAGGTCTACCCGCCCAGCGGCACGACCGGTATCGCGCTGGCGCCGCCGCCTCCGGAGGGTGGGGACGTGGTGCCGACCGTCACCGGAATCACGTTGACCACCAGCGACATCGGCGCAACGCACGCGGCGTTGCGGGAACTCGGCGTCGACGTCGACGACGTGTCCCGGATGGGCGCGCCGGTGCCGCCTCTGTTCTGGTTTCGCGACCCGACCGGGCACACCCTGATGGTTGCGGAGGTCTGAGCACCGCGCCGAGCGGGAGGAGTTCGACGCCATCTCAGCACGCCGGGCTAGACGGCGGTGTGGACGGGCGGCTTACCGTTGCGCGCTGTGCTCGCGATATCGGCCGGCGGAGTCGGCGGCCGCAGCGAGCGGCCAGCTGACCTGAATCGGGATCGGTCCGTTGGGCAGCCACGGCTGCTCGGCGACGGCGTCGGCGACCCTCCAGGTGCCGCGCTCTGTGACGCCCAGTGCGGCGTCGATCACCTTGTAGTGCTGGACGCTGCTGTCCTTGGCCTGCGACTCCACCCAGACGATGATGAGCTCTCCGGGCTCGAAACCTGCCTGTCGTTGCACGGCGGCGATCATGTTTTCGTCGTGCAGGTGCCCGTCACCGAAGTTGAACCCGATCAAGGTGTTGCAGGCGAACTCCCCCTCGCGAACGGTCCGGCTGTCGAGGTCGGGCAGGTTCTTCAGCAGCACCGAGAGCAGGCCACGGCCCTGGCTGTGCATACACCGCCAGGCGATTGCCTGCTGCGTGATGATCTCGGCCCACTTCGGCTCGAAACCGAAGTCGACGAACTGGTCGACCTGGTTGCGCGCCGAGCGGGTGACCTTGTCCAGCTTTGCTTCGGCGCCGGGCGCGAATGCCCACACCGCCGACGCCCAGTTGCCGGCATATTGACGCATCGAGGGCAGGAACGACACCTTGTCCGGACGCAGATTGCCCAGGATCGGGAAGAAACACAACCCGGCCACGATCGCCAACGTCAGCCACGGCGAGGACATCTCGGTGACCGCATAGCCGTCCCAGGCCGGGAAGCCGAGGAACAGGAAGACGGTGGTGTAGCCGAACACCACATTCCATTCCAGCGGCACGGCCAGCGGGAACGTCAGGATGATGAAGAGGTGGAAGCAGACCATCAGCAATGCGGCCAGCACCGTCAACCGCATGTTCGTGGAGAACAGCAAGACCAGCGGAGCGGCCAGTTCGACGGTGGTGCCGAGGGCATGAGCCATGAAGTCCGCGATCCGCGACGGGCGCAGGTCCCGCGGGAAGTCGCGATACTGCGCACGCCGCAGCTGCTTCAAGGGGACGAGCGGGGTGTTGCTGATCATCGGCGGAATGACGTTGGAGAAGTGCTTGCCGAACTTCGAAATGCCCGCACCCAGCCAGACGACCACGATCAACAGTTTCAACGCGATGATCATGTTGGTGAAATTCCAGAACGGCAGCACAGCGAAGAAGAACAGTGCCGGCAGATACTGCTCGCCGCGCGCGGCCAGGAAGATCGTCTTGTCCCGCAGGCCGATGAGCACCAGCAGGACGATGGGTGCGATCAGCAACACCGGCGCAACGAGCCCGGAAGTGTTGGCCGGGAGGGCTTCTGACAGTGACTCGCTGTGCACTCCGGGCGCGGACAACGCGACTGCCAGGCTCACCAGCAGCCCGAGGTAGACCATCACATCGAACCAGGTGCGGCGGTCACCGTCGGTGAATGGCATCCATCTCCACGGCCGCAGCCGGATGGTGCCCGGCCTGGCCCAGAACAGGATGCCGCCGGTCATGGGCTTGACCTTGCCGGCGAGCGGGCCCCAGGAGCCCGCCACGCCGATGACTTCGAGCAGCACCACCCACAGGATCACTTTTTGGTAGACGATGGGTTGGTTCCACCATTGCGCGACGTGCCAGAACGCCGGCAATCCCGAAGTCGCCGTCGCAATGGTGATGCCGCCCAAAACGAAGAAGAAAATCAGCTTCGTGAGGTAGATGACGTGAACCATCCTGGGCGTGCCGAATCCGTTGTCGACCCAGTTCAGGGCGAGGATGTGGACCCGTTCCATCAGGGGCTTCCGCAGAAACTCGTCTGGGTTGACCTGCGGCAGATTCGCCTGGATGAAACCCATGTTTTCGCTCCTTCAGGTGCGTCGATTAGACGGTTGCGGCGTGGTGCTTGCGTAGCGTCGGCTTGTCGATCTTGCCGACCGGATTTTTCGGCAGGGTGTCGAGAATGGTGATCTCCACCGGCCGTTTGTATTTCGAAAGCGAGCGGCCAAGGTGCTCGCCGATCGTGTCGGTACTGATAGCCATGCCTGAGTTCAACGAGACGAACAGCACGGGCTCTTCGCCGTATTTCGGGTTCGCCCGGCCGATCACGGCAGCTTCGGCGATCTCGGGGAGCTGATAGACGACGGTCTCGATCTCCTTGGGATAGATGTTCTCGCCGCCGCGGATGATCATGTCCTTAGCCCGGTCGACCAGGATGAGGTAGCCGTCCTCGTCGAGACGACCGACATCCCCGGTGTGCAGCCAACCGTCGACGATGGTCTTCGCGGTCTCCTCCGGACGGTTGAGATAACCGCGCATGATGTTGGGGCCCTTCACCAGCACCTCGCCGGTTTGCCCCGCCGGGACGTCGTTCCCGTCCGCGTCGGCGATCCGAATCTGTTGGCCGGGCAGCGCAACTCCGACGGTGCCGGCCTTTCGCACACCGCCGAGGGGGTTGCCGGTGCTGCCGCATGTTCCCTCGGAAAGGCCGTACCCCTCGATGATCGGGATCCGGTAGCGGGACTCGAACCTGTCGAGCAGTTCGACACTGGCCGGTGCCGCACCGCAGACGGCGAATCGCAGCGAGGATGTGTCCGGCTGCACCTCGGGGGGCAGGTCGGACAGCATGGTGTAAATGGTCGGCACCGCAGAGAAATAGGTGGGTCGGCTGCGCTCGAGGCGTTCGAAGAATGTCGTCGGGCTGAACCGTCCGGCGATGACGGTGCTGCCGCCGGCGATGAGCGGCGCCAGGGTGCTGACGACGATGCCGTTGACGTGGAACAGTGGCAGGATCAGCAGGCTGCGGTCGGCGTTGGTCAAGAAGAACGCGTCGATCATCATGCGGCACATGGCATTCAGATTGGCGTGGTCGAGCATCACGCCCTTGGGGCGGCCGGTGGTGCCGCTGGTGTAGACCAGCAGTGCCAGTGCGTCGTCCGCATATTCGGCCGGCGCCTGGTCGAGGTCCGGCCCGCCGGTGGCCAGTTCACCCGCGGTCAACATCACCGGCGCCGGAGCGTAGTCGAGCAGCTGCTCGGCGATGAGCACCTTGGCTGCCGCGTCCTGGAGCTGGTGGGTGACTTCGTCGGGCACCAACGAAGGGTTGACCGGGGTGACGGTGGCGCCGAGGCGCCAGGCGGCGAACAGGGCGACGACGAAGTCGGCCGTGTTGGGAAGCATGAGCGCCACCACGTCGCCCGCCGACACCCCGTTCCCGGCCAAAGTGCTCGCCACCCGCTGCACCGCGGCCAGCAACTGCGTGTTGTTCAGCTCGATTTGATCGTCGGCAACCGCGGGCGCCGCGGGCGATAGCTCGGCGCGGAGGTCGGGCAGCGCCGCTAGATGCATGGTCGATCCCGGGTCTGTGGTCATCAGCGTCTGAACCTAGGGTGGAATGAATCGGCGCACACCGTTACCAGGCAACAGCGTGGTGCGCCGGAGTTGTTTCGCGGAAACAACCGCGCCGCCCACTCTGAGCACAGGTCTCCGACAGAACCGCATAAGATTTGTGGATGGTGGAGCGGAGCGGGGACGACTCGTCGGTCGTCGCCGAGTCGGCGGCGGTCATCGCAGGGCTCGAAGGCCGGCTGGACGAGGTGACCGACATGGTCGTGCAGCACCTGCTGGCAGAGATCGCCGAGCTGCGCGGCGAGACCCAACTACTGGAGCTTCTCCGCGCCAGCGCGGAGCGAAACATCGACACCGTTTTCGCGGCGATCCACCACAACATCCCGATCGAGCATGTCGAGCCACCGACCGCGGCGCTGGAGCATGCGCGGCGGTTGGCGCAGCGCGGAGTGCCGGCAAACGCCCTTGCGCGCGCGTATCGGCTCGGTCAACAGACAATGCTGGACATCGTTCTCAACGAGGTTCAGCTGGCCGACCTGGACCCACGACGAAGCCTCGCAGTGTTTCGGCAGCTCACCGACATCACCTTCAAGTACATCGATCGGATTTCGCTGCAGGTCATCGCCGCCTACGAGACCGAGCGGGATCGCTGGCTGGAGACGCAGAACAGCACGCGCGCGCTACGCGTTCGCGAACTGCTCGATACCGAGACCGCCGACGTCGATGCGGTGAGCCTCGCAATCGAATATCCGCTACACCGTTGGCACCTTGCCGTGGTGGTCTGGTGTCCCGAGACCGATCAAGACGACGAGCTGGTTCGTATGGAGCGGCTGGTCCGTGGCCTCGGCGAGACCCTGGGAAGTCAGGGCCGTCCGCTTTTCGTCGCCGCGGACCGGGTGACCGGCTGGGCGTGGATCCCGCTCACGGTCAACTCCGCTCGCGATGCGGTGAGTCGTACTCGCCGCTTCGCCGAGGCGGACAAGCAGGCACCGTCACTCGCGATCGGCGACCCACTGCCCGGCGTTGACGGCTTCCGGCGTTCGCACCGTCAGGCGCTGGGTGCGCACGCGGTTGCTCTCGCGGCCGGGCCGGGTGCGCCGCGAATCCTCGCCAATAACGATTCGGGCCTGTCCGCCGCGGCGCTGCTCGCCGACAAACTCGACGTGGTGCGCGTCTGGGTCGCCGACGTGCTCGGCCCGCTGGCTTGCGATACCGAAGCTGACCAACGGCTCCGGGAGACGGTGCGGGTGTTCCTGCGCGCCGGTTCGAGCTACAAGGCGGCTGCCGCGGAGCTGAACTTGCATTTCAACTCGGTGAAATACCGCATCCAGCGTGCCGAGGAACGCCGCGGCCGGCCGATCAGCCACGATCGGCTCGAAGTGGAATTCGCTCTGCTGTTATGCCATTGGCTGCGCGCCGCGGTACTTCGCGGCGTGTGACATCTGCGGAATGACCGCCGCCGTCATTACTGGATGAAGGCCGACGCCGCGCGCAGGTGCTCGACCGCCTCGTCGACGATCGAGGTGATCAGCTGCGCGCACGACGGCAAGTCCTCGAGGATGCCGGCCACCTGGCCCGAGGCCAACACACCGGCCTCGGTGTTGCCTTCCACCAGACCCGCCTTCAGCAGCATCGGGGTGTTGGCGGCCATCAGCACCTGCGACCAGGTGAGCTCCTTGCCGTGGCGCATCGCCAGCCCGTCTTTGACCATGGTCGGCCAGCTCATCTGCGACATCTTCTTGAACTTCGCGGCGTTGCGCACGGCGGCGGTGAATCCGCGTGCTCGCGAACCGCTTTCAAGCCTCTCGACCAGCTCGGTGCGCAGCACCCGGTGCGGCATGCCGTCGACGCGGGTCGAGACCACGGTGCCGCTCAGGTCGGCGGCCAGGTAGCGCTGCTTGACCGCGTCCGGAACGGTGGAGTCGCTGGTCAGCAGGAACCGGGTGCCCATCGCGACCCCGGTCGCTCCGTAGGACAGCGCGGCGGCCAACCCCCGGCCGTCGAAGAAGCCACCGGCGGCGATCACCTGCACTCCGGTACCGGCGACGGCGTCGAGCACCGACGGCAACAACAAGGTGGTGGCGACCGGGCCGGTGTGCCCGCCGCCCTCGCCGCCCTGCACGATCACCGCGTCGGCGCCCCAGGACGCCACCTTCTTGGCGTGCTTGGCCGCACCGACCGACGGGATCACTTTCGCTCCGGCCTCTTTGAGCTTGGCGATCAGCTCGGCCTTGGGGGCCAGGGCGAACGACGCCACCTTGACGCCCTCGCGGATCATCAGGTCCACACGGTCGCCGGCGTCGGATGCGTCGGCGCGGATGTTGACCCCGAACGGCTTGTCGGTGGCGGACTTCACCTTGGAGATCGCGGTGGCCAGCTCGTCGATCGTCATGGTCGCCGAGGCCAGGATGCCCAGCCCGCCGGCGTTGGCGGTGGCCGAGACCAGTCGGGCGCCGGCCACCCAGCCCATCCCGGTCTGTACCACCGGGTGTTCGATGCCGACCAGCTCGGTCAGCGGGGTCTTGATGCGGCTCGTCATGCCCGTACTTCTTTGTCCCGCAGCGACTTGGGGTCGATCACCTCGCGGATCAGCCGCAGCTCCTCGGCCTCGGGCAACCGAGTCGTAGCGGCGTCGGCTAGGCCGTGCACCTCGAACGAGGTGTTCTCGGCGACCTCCTCGGCGGTGACACCGGGGTGCAGCGACACCGCACGCATCTGGTGGCCCGGGCCGCCGAAGTCGAACACGCCGAGGTTGGTCACCACCCCGCCCAGGTTGAAGAACCGGAACGCCGGGTTGGCCGGGTCGACCTTGTCGTAGCCGATGCCCGAGACGATGTCGACCGTCTCGCAGAACACCCGTGCCGAATGCGCGCCCACCCAGTAGCTGGTCGTGTGGTTGATGGTGTTGCCGGGGGCACCGCGGACACCGAACATCTGCCGGGTGGGATGTTGCAGCGGACCGAACGCCGACAGGTTCTGGTTACCGTAGCGGTCGATCTGGTTGGCGCCCATGATCACATGGCGCCGGCCCCACGACAGTGTTTCGAAGACCCGATTGAACGGCATCCACCCTTCCAGCGGCCCGACCTTGCCGATCGCCGGCGTGTCGGCCAGGATGCGGGCCTCCCCGTCGGTGATCACCAGATCGGGGGAGAAGGTGAGGCGGGCCAGGCGCGCGCCCACCGAGGGCACCGTGGCCATGGGTGAGGCCATGATCTCGCCGGCGTCGCGGAACAATTCGGCGCAGGCGACCGCGCAGATCTCGGCGCGCGTGGGTGAATCGGTCATGCTTGGGCCCCTGATTCCTGGTTGGCTCCGAATGCCTTGACCGCCGCCTGGTAGTCGTCTTCGCTACCGGACAGGTAGGTGGCGGTGAACTCCGCCCAGGCCTCGTCGGACTTGGCGGCTTCGGCGTAGTGCCGCTGGAACTTCTCGTCGCGGCCGTAATCTGCTGCACCGATGGTGAAGTGGGCACCACCGGGTGCTTCCACCACCTTGTCCACCATCATCCGGTTGATGATCTGGGTCTGCGGCGACGTGGTGGCGACCAGCTCTTCGGTGGGCACGATCTTCTCCACCGACAGGAAGCGGCGCTGCGCCGACATCAAGAACAGGTCGTCGAAGTACGGGTCGATGCCGGTGTAGGCGGCGTTGCCCCGGGCGTCGCCGAGGTTCATGTGCACGAACGCGGCGTCCAGGTTCAGCGCCGGCATCGCGATCAGCGTCTCGGCACCGCCCGCCACGGGGTACGGCGAGGTGACGGTCTTGAGCTCACCTTCCCAGAAGTCGATCACCGAGCTGCCCAGGCCGGCCCGGATCGGCAGGAACGGCAGTCGCTGGGCGGCGGCTTGCAGGCCGCACCGCAGCATGCCCTCGTCCATCTCGCGGGCCTCGATCGCGCCGGTGGTGCGGGCACGCGCGAACCAGGGGTCGTAGAACGGCGGGGAGTCCAGCGAGACGAATCCGTAGTAGGCCCGGCGCACCTTGCCCGCCGAGCACAGCAGCCCCAGATCCGGTCCGCCGTAGGTCACGACGGTCAGGTCCTTGACGTCGGTGCGCAGGATCGCGCGCACGAACGCCATCGGCTTGCGGCGCGAGCCCCAGCCGCCGATGCCGATGGTCATGCCGTCGCGCAGCTCGGCGACGGCCGCGTCGAGAGTGGTTACCTTGGTCGTCACTTCTTCCCCTTCTCGGTGCCGGCGAACGCGTCGCGGTGCTCGTCGGCGACCCCGGCGAGGTTGAGCTCGAAGGTGAAGCCCTGCTCCATCCGGTAGCTGGAATTGACCTTCTGCACGTCAATGAGGTTGAGCGCTTCTTTGGCGGCCCGGATCACCCGGGTGTCTTTGGCGGCGATGTCGCGGGCTACCCGCAGGGCGGCCTCGTCGAGCTCGGTGCGCGGCACCACCTCGTGCACCGAGCCGTACTGGTGCAGGGTGGCGGCGTCGACGGTGGCGGCGGTGTAGAAGAGCCGGCGCATCATGTGCTGCGGTACCAGCCGGGACAGGTGGGTGGCCGCACCCAGGGCGCCGCGTTCCACCTCCGGCAGGCCGAACTTCGCGTCGTCGGAGGCCACGATGACGTCGGCGTTGCCGACCAGGCCGATCCCGCCGCCGACGCAGAACCCGTTGACCGCGGCGATCACCGGCACCGCGCACTCGTAGACAGCCTTGAAGGCGGCGAAGCAGCCCCGGTTGGCGTCAATGAGCGCGGTGAAGCCCTCGGTGTTCTGCATCTCCTTGATGTCTACGCCGGCGTTGAAGCCACGGCCCTCGGCCCGCAGGATCACGACGTGGGTGGCCATGTCGTTGCCGGCGGCGGTGATGACTTCACCCAGCTCGAACCAGCCGCGGGACGGAATGGCGTTGACCGGGGGGTAGTCGACGGTGACCGCGACGATCCCGGGTTCGACGGTGGTGGACGTGATCGGCATGGGCGGACTTCCCTGTCGTATGGGGCGTGGGGTACCTGAGCTACCTAAGCAAGCACTTGCTTGGTACGCTAGCACAATGTCTGATCCCAAGCCCGCCGCGCTCTGTCTTGGATTGACCGGCAAGGTGGTCCTGGTGACCGGCGGGGTCCGCGGTGTCGGCGCGGGCATCAGCGCCGTCTTCGCCGATCAGGGTGCGACGGTGGTGACCTGCGCCCGGCGGCCGGTGGAGGGCCTGCCGTATGACTTCCACGCCTGCGACGTCCGCGACGACGACGCGGTCAAGGGACTGATCGACGCCGTGGTCGACCGCCACGGGCGGCTCGACGTGGTGGTCAACAACGCCGGCGGCTCACCCCACGCGCTGACCGCGGAGGCCTCGGCCAACTTCAGCCGCAAGATCATCGAGCTCAACCTGATCGCGCCGCTGCAGGTCGCCCGGCACGCCAACGCCGTCATGCAGACCCAGGACAGCGGCGGGTCGATCATCAACATCACCAGCGTCAGCGGGCATCGCCCGTCGCCGGGCTCCGCGGCCTACAGCGCCGCCAAGGCCGGCGTGGACAACCTGACCGCCACCCTGGCCGTCGAGTGGGCGCCCAAGGTCCGGGTGAACTCGGTGGTGGTCGGCATGGTCGAGACCGAGCAGTCAGAGCTGTTCTATGGCGACGCCGAGTCGATCGCCGCCATCTCCGCCACCGTCCCGCTGGGCCGGCTCGCCAAGCCCGCCGATGTCGGTTGGGCGGCAGCTTTTCTGGCTTCCGATGCCGCGTCCTACATCAGCGGCGCCAGCCTGGAAACCCACGGCGGGGGCGAGCCGCCGGTCTACCTCGACGTTTCGAGCGCCAACAAATAAAGGAGAAACACACACATGGGACTTCTCGACGGCCGCGTGGTCATCGTCACCGGAGCCGGCGGCGGAATCGGGCGGGCACACGCGCTGGCGTTCGCCGCCGAGGGCGCCCGGGTAGTGGTCAACGACATCGGCGTCGGGCTGGACGGCTCACCGGCCGGCGGGGGCAGCGCTGCCCAGGCGGTGGTCGATGAGATCGTCGCCGCCGGCGGGGAGGCCGTCGCCAACGGCTCCAACGTGGCCGACTGGGATGCCGCCGCCGCGCTGATCCAGACCGCGGTGGACACCTTCGGTGGACTCGACGTCTTGGTCAACAACGCCGGAATCGTTCGCGACCGGATGTTCGCCAACACCAGCGAAGAGGAATTCGACGCCGTGGTCGCCGTGCACCTCAAGGGGCACTTCGCCACCATGCGGCACGCCGCCGCGTACTGGCGGGCCCGGTCCAAGGCCGGCGAGACCGTGGATGCGCGCATCATCAACACCAGCTCCGGTGCCGGCCTGCAGGGCAGCGTCGGGCAGGCCAACTACTCGGCGGCCAAGGCCGGCATCGCTGCGATGACGCTGGTCGCCTCCGCCGAGATGGGCCGTTACGGCGTCACCGTCAACGCGATCGCCCCGTCGGCGCGCACCCGGATGACCGAGACCGTGTTCGCCGACATGATGGCGACGCAGGACCAGGCTTTCGACGCGATGGCCCCGGAGAATGTGAGCCCGCTCGTGGTGTGGCTGGGCAGTGTGGAGTCCAAGGACGTGACCGGCAAGGTCTTCGAGGTCGAGGGCGGCAAGATCCGCGTCGCCGAGGGCTGGGCGCACGGGCCGCAGGTCGACAAGGGTGCCCGTTGGGACCCCGCCGAGCTGGGTCCGGTCGTCACCGACCTGCTGGCCAAGGCCCGTCCGCCAGTCCCGGTCTACGGCGCGTAAGCGTTCACTCCGAACGTGTACTGAGCGCGAGATTTTCGCGACTTTTTCGCACTGGTTGCACGTTCGGCGTTCAGGCTGCCCGCACCGCTGTCACGGCTCGCAGATGACGATCGGGATCTCGCGGTCGGTCCAGGCGCGGTAGTTGACGAAGTCGGGGTACATCGCGTCGAGCTTCGGCCAGTAGGCGGCCCGCTCCGACTGGCTGGCGTCCCGGGCGCGCAGCGCCAGGACCTCGTTGCGGATCCGGAACGACACCTGCGGGTTGGCTTTCAGATTCAGGTACCACATCGGGTTGGTGGCGCGACCGCCCTGGGAAGCCACCAGGACCACCCGGTCGCCCTCCCGCAGGAACAGCAACGGAGACTCACGGGGCTGACCGGTCTTGCGTCCGGTGGTGGTGAGGATGCCGACTTCGGGGACCTCTCCGAAATGTTTGGTACCCAACCGCCACTTGCCGCCGATCCGGCCGCCGGTGGCCTTGTAGGCCCAGGTGTTGGCCCGGGACATCCACTTGATGATGGTGCCGGTGACCGGCGAGTCCAGTGACTTCGGCTTCTCTGGTGTCTCCACGGCACCACCCTAACGTTGCACGAACGGACGGATCCCGGCCCGGATGTGGTGGATGACGGCGGTCCCGTCCGGGCTGTCGGCGGGAATGACGAACACCTCGTCGACATGGGCGCACACCCGCCGCCCGAACAGCGACGGCTTGGTGATGATGTCGTAGACCGCCCGCACCTCGTCGCCGTCGACGCTGTAGTCGGGCAGCGTGGCGGCTGCGATCAGCCGGAACTGTGGCCCGCGATTCAAGCTGCGGCGCAAGTGTTTTCCGGAGAATCCGGTCTTGAGGCCGACTTCGATTCGGGTGCAGTCCGGGGAGAACCGGACCGCGGAGGCATCGTGGCTGACCAGCGCGTCGATGTAGGCCTGGGCCGCCGCGATGCGATCGGCCTTCGAAACCGGCTTCGAGACAGGCTCCGACACCGCCGCCACTAGATCCGCTCGATGATGGTGCCGGTCGACAACGCACCGCCGGCGCACATGGTGATCAGCGCGGTCGAGGAGTCGGTGCGCTCGAGCTCGTGCAGCGCGGTAGTGATCAGCCGGCTGCCGGTGGAACCCACCGGGTGCCCCAGGGCGATCGCCCCGCCGTTGACGTTGACCCGGGCCATGTCGGGGTTGTGTACCGCGGCCCAGGACAGCACCACAGAGGCGAAGGCCTCGTTGATCTCGACCAGGTCGATGTCGCCGATCTTCATCCCGGCCTTCTCCAGCACCTTGGCGGTGGACTGCACCGGGCCGTCCAGGTGATAGTAGGTCTCCGCGCCGACGTTGGCCTGGCTGATGATCCGGGCCCGCGGCTTGAGGCCCAGGGCCTTGGCCTTGTCTTCGTCCATCCACAGCACCGCGGCGGCGCCGTCGGAAATCTGCGACGAGGTGCCGGCGGTGTGGATACCGCCCTCCATGACGGGCTTGAGTGCGGCAAGGCCCTCGGCCGTGGTGTCACGCAGGCCCTGGTCGCGGCTGACGGTGTTCCACTCGGAGGTGGGCTGCTTGTTCTCGTCGATCACCGGGGCCTCGATCGGGGAGATCTCCCGGTCGAATCGGCCCTCGGCCCAAGCCTGCTTGGCCAGCTGCTGAGACCGCAGCCCGAGCGCGTCGACGTCGGCGCGGGTGATGCCCCGGCGCTTGGCGATCCGTTCGGCGGCCTCGAACTGGTTGGGCAGGTCGATGTCCCAGGAGGCTGCGCGGGCGCCGCCGCCGTTGGCGCCGAGCGGTACGCGGCTCATCGCCTCGACGCCGCAGGCGATGCCGATGTCGATGGCGCCGGTGGCGATGAGGCCGGCGATCAGGTGGTTGGCCTGCTGCGCGCTGCCGCACTGGCAGTCGATGCTGGTGGCGCCGACATGCTCGGGCAGCCCGGCCACCAGCCAGGACTGCCGGGTGACGTTGTTGCCCTGCTCGCCGAACTGGGTGACACAGCCGCCGATGACCTGCTCGACGCTGCCCGCGTCGATCCCGGCCTTGGTGATCAGTGCCTTCTGGACCGCGCCGAGAAGTTCGGTGGCGTGCAGGCCGGACAGCCAGCCGTTACGTTTACCGATGGGGCTGCGAGTGGCTTCGACGATGACAGGTTTACCCATGGGGCCAGGCTAGAACACGTTTCATTAGTCTGACAAGCGACGATGCGAAGACCCCTTTGGTCTATGGTGAGGCCATGTTTTACTGCTACTAGAACGCGTTGCATTTAGGAGTCCGTCGATGTCGAGTATCAAACTGCCTCCGGGGTTCGACTTCACTGACCCGGAGATCTACGCCGAACGGCTCCCCGATGCGGAGTTCGCCGAAGTGCGGGCCGCCGCCCCCATCACCTGGATCGAGCAGCCGGACGATAAGAGCGGTGGATTCAAAGACGGCGGCTACTGGGCGATCACCAGCCACCACGACGTCAAAGAGGTGTCCCGGCTCGACGAGGTCTTCTCGAGCGAGATCAACGGGGCCATTCCGCGCTACAACGACGACATCGAACGGGAGAACATCGATGTCGGGCGGCTGCTGATGCTCAACCAGGACGCCCCGCGGCACACCCGGCTGCGCCGGATCGTCTCGCGCGGGTTCACCCCGCGCCACATCCTGCCGCTGCACGACGAACTGCAACAGCGCGCCCAGGGCATTGCCAAGGAGGCTGCCGCCAAGGGCACCGGTGACTTCGTGGTCGAAGTGGCCTCCGAGCTGCCGCTGCAGGCGATCGCCGGCCTGATGGGTGTGCCGCAGGAAGACCGGGGAAAGCTGTTCAACTGGACCAACCAGATGACCTCGTACGACGACCCGGAGTACGCCCACTACGACCCGAAGACGTCGTCGATGGAGATCATCACCTACGGCCTGCAGCTGGCCGAGCAGAAGCGGCAGAACCCCGGCAACGACATCGTCACCACGCTGATCGAGGCCGACATCGACGGCGAGAAGCTCAACGACGACGAGCTGGGGTTCTTCATCATCTTGTTGGCGGTGGCCGGCAGCGAGACGACGCGTAACTCGATCACCCAGGGCATGATGGCGTTCACCGAATTCCCCGAGCAGTGGGAGCTGTTCAAGTCGCAACGCCCGGAGACCACCGCCGATGAGGTCGTGCGCTGGGCCACCCCGGTGACGTCGTTCCAGCGCACTGCAACTCGCGACTATGAGCTGTCCGGGGTGAAGATCAAGGAAGGCCAGCGGGTGGTGATGTTCTACCGCGCCGCCAACTTCGACCCCGAGGTGTTCGACAACCCGCAGCAGTTCAACATCCTGCGCGACCCCAACCCGCACGTCGGCTTCGGCGGCACCGGTGCGCACTACTGCATCGGCACCCACCTGGCCCGGATGACGATCGGCCTGATGTTCAACGCCATCGCCGACCACATCCCCGACCTCAAGCCGCTGGCCGCCCCGGAACGACTGCGCTCGGGCTGGCTCAACGGCATCAAGCACTGGCACGTCGACTACACCGGCAAGTCCGCCTGAACCACCGAACCAACACTGGAGGCTAGTTCCACCATGTCCACACTTCCCCCCGGATTCGACTTCCTCAACCCCGACGTCATCGTCGAGGGCATCCCCGAGGAGGAATTCGCCTTGCTGCGCAAGGCGGCGCCCGTCTGTTGGATCGAGCAAGCCCCGGGGAAGGGCGGCGGATTCAATGACGGGGGCTATTGGGCGGTCACCAAGCTTGCCGACGTCAAAGAGGTGTCGCTGCGCAGCGATGTCTTCTCCAGCTACGAGAACTGTGTGATCCCACGGTTTCCCGACGACATGCAGCGGGAGAACATCGAGGTTCAGCGGTTCGTGATGCTGAACATGGATGCGCCGCACCACACCCGGCTGCGCCGGATCATCTCCCGGGGCTTCACCCCGCGGGCGATCGGGAGGCTGCGCGACGAACTCCACGAGCGTGCGCAGGCGATCGTCAAAGCCGCTGCCGAGGCCGGCTCCGGGGACTTCGTCGAACAGGTCTCCTGCGAGCTGCCGCTGCAGGCGATCGCCGGGCTGCTCGGGGTGCCGCAGGAAGACCGGGACAAACTCTTCCAGTGGTCCAACGAGATGACCGGTAGCGAGGACCCCGAATACGCCGACATCGACCCGCAGGCCTCGTCGGTCGAGTTGATCCAGTACGCCATGCAACTGGCCGCCGCCAAGGCGGAGAACCCCGGCGAAGACATCGTCACCACGCTGATCAACGCGGACATCGACGGCGAGAAGCTTTCCGACGACGAGTTCGGATTCTTCGTGGTGATGCTAGCGGTGGCCGGCAACGAGACCACCCGCAACTCGATCACCCACGGCATGATCGCCTTCTCCGAGCACCCCGAGCAGTGGGAACTGTTCAAGAAGGAGCGCCCGCCCACCACCGCCGACGAGATCGTGCGGTGGGCCTCACCGGTGATCTGCTTCCAGCGCACGGCGCTCGAGGACTACGAGCTGTCCGGAGCGCAGATCAAGAAGGGACAGCGGGTGGTGATGTTCTACCGTTCGGCCAACTTCGACGAGGACGCGTTCGACGACCCGTTCAGCTTCAACATCCTGCGGGACCCGAACCCGCACGTCGGCTTCGGCGGCACCGGTGCGCACTACTGCATCGGCACCCACCTGGCCCGGTTGACGATCGACCTGATCTTCAATGCGGTAGCCGACCACGTGCCGGACCTCGCGCCGCTGGCCAAGCCGGAACGGCTGCGGTCGGGGTGGCTGAACGGCATCAAGCATTGGCAAATGGACTACACCGGCAAATGCCCGGTGGCCCACTAGATTTAAGGAGATTCGGGTGGACTTCAGTCCAGATCCGGAACAGCAGGCGGTCGCCGACGTCGTCACGTCGGTCCTCGACCGGGACAACAGCTGGGAGGCGCTGGTCTCCGGCGGCGTGACAGCGCTCGCGGTGCCGGAGCGGCTCGGCGGTGACGGTGTCGGACTGTCGGAAGTGGCCTCCGCGCTCACCGAGATCGGTCGGCACGGGACCGTCAGCCCCGCACTGTGCACCCTCGGATTCGGGTTGGTGCCGCTGCTGGATCTGGCGACCGAGGCCCAGCAGGACCGCTACCTGGCCGGGGTGGCCAAGGGTGCGGTGTTGACCGCTGCGCTGGACGAGCCGGCCGCCGCCCTGCCCGAACAGCCCGGGGTCAAACTGGCCGGTAACCGGTTGTCCGGCACCAAGGTCGGTGTGCCTTTTGCCGATCAGGCCGAGTGGATGGTGGTCACCGCCGATTCCGGTGTCGCCGTCATCTCACCGAAAGCGTCCGGGGTGCGGCTGACCAAGACCCCGACCGCCAACCACAGCGACGAGTACGTGGTCGACTTCGACGACGCCGAGGTCGACATCGTGCTGGACGGGGCGTCGGTGCGCCGGGTGAACCAGTTGGCGCTGGCCATGATCGGCGCCTATGTCTCCGGGCTGGTGGCCGGTGCGCTGCGGCTGACCGCCGACTATGTCGGCAGCCGTGAGCAGTTCGGCCGGCCGCTGTCGACCTTCCAGACGGTGGCCGCGCAGCTCTCGGAGGTCTACATCGTCTCGCGGACCATCACGCTGGCGGCGACGTCGGTGGTGTGGCGGCTGGCCAACGGCCTCGACGCCACCGACGACCTCGGGGTGCTCGGATACTGGATCACCTCGCAGGCGCCCCCGGTGATGCAACTCTGCCATCACCTGCACGGCGGAATGGGTATGGACGTCGACTACCCGATGGACCGCTACTACTCCACGATCAAGGATCTGAACCGCCTGCTGGGCGGCCGGTCGCACCGCCTCGGCCTGGTGTCGGTCGCGAGCGCAGCGCAGCCGGGGGAGGGTCAGCTGCCGACAGCGGCGGGCACCATGTTCGTCGATCTGACCCCCGAGCAGCGCAAGCTGCAGGCCGAACTACGCGAGTACTTCGCCAACCTGATCACGCCCGATGAGGAAAAGGCGATGGCGACCGACCGGCACAATCAGGCCTACCGGGAGGTAATCCGCCGGATGGGCCGCGACGGCAAGCTCGGTGTCGGGTGGCCCAAAGAGTTCGGCGGCCTGGGCTTCGGCCCGATCGAGCAGCAGATCTTCGTCAATGAGGCGCAGCGCGCGGACATCCCGCTGCCGGCCGTGACGCTGCAGACGGTCGGCCCGACCCTGCAGGTGTATGGCAACGAGGCGCAGAAGAAGAAGTTCCTGCCCGCCATCCTGGCCGGGGAAGTGCATTTCGCGATCGGTTACACCGAACCCGAAGCCGGTACCGACCTCGCGTCGTTGCGCACCACCGCGGTTCGAGACGGTGACCACTACATCGTGAACGGTCAGAAGGTGTTCACCACCGGCGCGCACGACGCCGACTACATCTGGCTGGCGGTGCGCACCGACCCGACTGCGGTGAAGCACAAGGGGATTTCGATTCTGATCGTCGACACCAAGGACCCCGGGTACTCCTGGACTCCGATGATCTTGTCCGACGGCGCGCATCACACCAACGCGACCTACTACAACGACGTTCGGGTGCCCGTCGACATGTTGGTGGGCGAGGAGAACGGCGGCTGGAAGCTGATCACCACCCAGCTCAACAACGAGCGGGTGATGCTGGGCCCGGCCGGGCGGTTCGGCGCCATCTACGACAAGGTGTACGCCTGGGCCACCAAGCCCGGCAGCGACGGGGTGACCCCCATCAGCCATGACGCGGTCAAGCGGGGCCTCGGCGAGATACACGCGATGTTCCGGATCAACGAGCTGCTCAACTGGCAGGTCGCCGCGGCCGGCGAGATCATCGACGTGGCAGATGCCGCGGCCACCAAGGTCTTCGGTACCGAGCGGATTCAGTACGCCGGGCGGTTGGCCGAGGAGATCGTCGGCTGCTACGGCAATCCGGCCGACCCGGCCACCGCCGAACTGCTGCGCTGGCTGGATGTTCAGACCAAGCGCAACCTGGTCATCACGTTCGGCGGTGGGGTCAACGAGGTGATGCGCGAGATGATCGCCGCCTCCGGCCTGAAGGTTCCGCGGGTGCCACGATGAGTCGAGGAGACAGATGAGCGACATTTCCTCCGGTATCGAGCAGATACTGGCGTCGGGCCGCAGCAAGCCGCGGACCGGCCGGGATCCGGTGAACCAGCCGATGATTCGGCACTGGGTCGACGCGATCGGCGACGCCAACCCGATCTATGTAGACGAGGCGGCCGCGCGTGCGGCCGGGCATCCGGGGATCGTCGCTCCGCCGGCGATGATTCAGGTGTGGACGATGATGGGGCTGGGTGGGGAGCGCCCCGCCGACGACCCGCTCGGCAAGGTCATGGAATTGTTCGACGGCGCAGGCTATGTCGGGGTGGTGGCGACGAACTGTGAGCAGACCTACCACCGCTACCTGCGGCCCGGCGAAGAGGTCAGTGTCACCGCCGAAGTGACCGACATCGTGGGTCCCAAGCAGACCGGCCTGGGTGAGGGGTACTTCGTCACCCAGAAGATCCGCTGGTGGGTCGGCGAAGAGAACGTCGCCGACATGATCTGGCGCATCCTGAAGTTCCTGCCGAAGGACAAGGATGCGCAAGGCTCCGCGCCGGCTGCGGTGCCCGAGGATCTCGACCCCGACAAGATGATGCGCCCGTCGTGGTCGCGGGATTCGGCGTACTTCTGGGACGGGGTGGCCGCACACGAACTGCGTATCCAACGCCGTCCGGACGGCAGCCTGCAGCATCCGCCGGTGCCGGCGATCTGGAAGGACAAGACCGAGACCACCGACTACGTCGTCTCCAGCGGTAGGGGAACGGTGTTCAGCTACGTGGTGCACCATGCCCCCAAAGTTCCCGGCCGCGCATGCCCGTTCGTCATCGCGTTGGTCGAGCTCGACGAGGGCGTGCGGATGCTCGGTGAACTGCGCGGCATCGACGCCGCCGCGGTGAAGATCGGAATGCCGGTCTGCGCAACATATCTCGACTTTCCCGCCAGCGACGCCGGTCCGGCGTGGAGCCTGTACGCGTGGGAGCCGGTGGAAGGAGGCGGGGCATGAGCGCTCCGACCGTGCACGTGGGCACCAAACTGCCCGAGCTGAAGATCTACGGCGACCCGACATTCATCGTCTCCACGGCGATCGCCACCCGCGATTACCAGGATGTGCACCACGACCGGGACAAGGCTCAGGCCAAGGGGTCCAAGGACATCTTCGTCAACATCCTCACCGACACCGGTCTGGTGCAGCGCTACCTGACCGACTGGGCCGGATCCAGCGCGGTGATCCGCTCGATCGCACTGCGACTGGGCGTGCCGTGGTACGCCTACGACACCGTCACCTTCTCCGGTGAAGTGACCGCCGTGGACGATGGCCTGGTCACCGTGAAAGTCTTGGGCAACAACAGTCTTGGCGACCATGTCATCGCCACCGCTACTCTCACCCTCGGGGAGGAATGATGCTGTCCGGTAAGGCGGCTATCGCCGGAATCGGCGCGACCGACTTCTCCAAGGAATCCGGGCGCAGCGAACTGCGCCTGGCCGCCGAGGCGGTGCTCGACGCCCTCGACGATGCGGGCCTGGCCCCGGCCGACGTCGACGGTCTGGTCACCTTCACCATGGACTCCAACCTGGAGACCGCCGTCGCGCGTGCCACCGGCATCGGTGAGCTGAAGTTCTTCTCCCAGATCGGTTACGGCGGTGGGGCCGCCGCGGCGACGGTGCAGCAGGCGGCCATGGCGGTGGCGACCGGGGTCGCTGAAGTGGTGGTGGCGTACCGGGCCTTCAACGAGCGCTCGGAGTTCCGGTTCGGCCAGGTGATGACCGCGCTGACGGTCAACGCCGATTCCCGCGGCGTGGAGTACAGCTGGTCCTATCCCCATGGTCTGAGCACCCCGGCGGCGTCGGTGGCGATGATCGCCCAGCGTTACATGCACGAATACGGTGCCACTAGTGCAGATTTCGGTGTGGTGTCGGTAGCCGACCGCAAGCACGCAGCGACCAACCCGAAGGCGCACTTCTACGGCAAGCCGATCACCATCGAGGATCACCAGAACTCACGGTGGATCGCCGAGCCGCTGCGGCTGCTGGACTGCTGCCAGGAGACCGACGGCGGGGTGGCAATCGTGGTCACCACACCCGAGCGGGCCCGCGACCTCAAGCATCGTCCGGCGATCATCGAAGCGGCGGCACAGGGCTCCGGGGCCGACCAGTTCACCATGTACTCCTACTACCGCGAGGAGCTCGGGCTGCCCGAGATGGGCTTGGTGGGCAGGCAACTCTGGGCGCAGTCCGGTTTGACGCCGGCCGACATCCAGACGGCGGTGCTCTACGACCACTTCACCCCCTACACGCTGATCCAGTTGGAGGAGTTGGGGTTCTGCGGTAAGGGCGAGGCCAAGGACTTCATCGCCGGTGGTGCCATCGAGCTGGGTGGCCGGTTGCCGATCAACACCCATGGCGGTCAGCTCGGCGAGGCCTATGTGCACGGCATGAACGGTATCGCCGAGGGGGTGCGCCAGCTGCGCGGCACCTCGGTCAACCAGGTAGATGGCGTCGAGCACGTGCTGGTCACCGCTGGGACCGGGGTGCCGACGTCGGGTCTGATCCTGGGCTAGGTTGCGGTGCCTCGTCGGCCACCATCGACAGCATGGTGGCGACGAAGTCTTCGAGGCGTTCGCGCGGGTAGGTCTGCGGGTCGCGTGCGGTCAGCCGTCCCAGCATCTCGGCGAACGACAGCATGGTGTGGCCCAGCAGGACCGGATCCAGGCGGGCCAACTGCGGCATGAAGGCGGCCGCGGCGCGGGCGAGTTCCTCGGACTGGCGCAGGACGGCGGAGCGGGCGCTGCGCAGTGAGTCGCGGTAGTCGCGGGGCGCGCTGTCGGGAACGGTGAGGATCAGCCGCCAGCCGGTCGGATTGTTCAGCACGGCCTTCAGGAATGCCCCGATCGTCGCGGTGTAGGCGCCGGTCGGTCCCAGCGTGCTGAGGTCGTCGGGCATCGCCGCACGAACCTCGGCGATGCCGCGTTCGCGTTCGCGTTCGAGTAGCGCCTCGACGAGCTCGGCTCGGGTACTGAATGCCGTGTACAGCACCGGCTTTGCGACGCCGGCCGCGACGGCGACCGCCTCCATGCTCAGCTCGTGCAGCGCGCAACCGCCCAGGACCTCCAATGCCGCGTCGAGCGCCTGCGCGCGGCGCTCCTCCCGCGTCAGGCGTGGCGCGTATTTACGCCGCTGCCGAGTCGAGTCCATAGGATCCGAAGTTTACGCCACCGTTGCATTCGCGGGGCCCGCAATGCTACGGTGCCGTTCTATTCGGCGCTGATCCGTAGCCGAAGTGCTCCCGCGAGGAGGTCGCGATGATCCGGTTGTTGGGTGGCTACCTGGCCACCGGTCTCATGATCGCGGGAGCCGGTCTGATCGGGGCTCCGCCGGCGGGTTCGTCGGCGCTGGACCTGCGGATGCACGCGGTTCTGCTCACCAGCGGTAACACCGCGGACTCTCCGCTCGGCAACGGAACCGCGTTGATCGTGGGCGCCAGCGGCCTGCCCGTTCCGCCCGCCGGCTACGTGGACGCCGCCGACACCTACTACCTGGCTCCGCGCGGATTCGGCGGGACCACGCAGGCCGTCGTCACCCCCGAGTCGCTGTGGCCGCTGACCGGCGTCAAAAACCTGACCACCGACGAGTCCTTCGCCCAGGGCGGGCAGATCCTGGCGAACGCGATTACGCAGCAGATCGCCGGCGGACAGGTCGATGCGGCAAACCCCGTCGTGGTGTTCGGCTACTCCCAGGGCGCCGTTGTCGAAACCGAAGCGATGAAGCTGCTCGCCGAACAAGGGGTGCCCAGCGACTACGTGCACTTCGTCATGCTCGGTAACCCCGCCAATCCCGACGGGGGCATCCTGGAGCGGTTCAATGTGCCGATCGACGGCGTCAGCCCCACCATTCCCAGCTTCGGACTTACGTTCAGCGGCGCGACGCCGGCCGACCTCTACCCGACGAACATCTACACGATCGAATACGACGGCTTCGCCAACTTTCCGCGCTACCCGATCAACTTCCTCGCCGATCTGAACGCCTTTCTCGGCATGGGCTTCTCGCATGGCGCGTACCTGGGCCTGACGGCCGAGCAGATCCAGGATGCGATTCAACTGCCGGCGGCGGCCGACAGTCTGACCGACTACTACATGATTCCCGCCGACAGCCTGCCCCTGCTGGCCCCGCTGCAGTTTCTGCCGGTGATAGGAATGCCCCTCTACGACCTTCTGGAACCGGCAACCTCGATACTGGTGAACCTGGGCTACGGGTGTATCACCGATGCCTGGTGCGAGGTCACCGATGCCAGTGCGCCAACCACTTTCGGCCTGTTCCCCACCAATCTGGACTGGGCTGAAGTCGCCACCGCACTGGGCAACGGCGTGCAGCAGGGGATTGCCGATGCCATCAGGGATCTGCAAGACCCCGCGACCTACCAGCCCACGTCGGTCCTCGACACCCCGGCGCTGCAGGGGCTGCTGGAGACGGCGTACCGGATTGTCGGGGGCACCGTCGGTAACCCCACGCCGACCTGGGGCGAGATGGTGCAGGTGGGGTTGAATCTGCTCAACAACGCTGTGCCGGGATCGATTTCGGGGGTGACGATCGATTCCCCACCCATTGACATCTTCAACGCCCTGATCGCCAACGTGTCGAACGACTACGCAACCCTGCTCCCGATCGCGGACACGTTCAACGCACTGCTCATCACGCTGCCCTCGGTCGCCATCAGCTTCATCGCACAGCAGGCCGCCGACGGCAATCTCCTCGGCGGGATCGGCGAGGCGCTGGCCGCTGCGACGGCATTGCTGCCGCTCGGAATCGGTTTCGGCATCGTCGCCCCCGTCGTGGAGGCGGTGGGCCTCAACGTGATCAATCTGGTGAACCTGTTCCCGGGAGCGCTGGAAGACCTGGCCAACCTGTTGCCCGATATCCCCTGACCGGCCTCGGCCAGCGTCGGGGGCCCCGCGCGGGCGGGATGGAAAGCCGGAGATCCGGCTACGCCGAGACCAGCTCCACGTCGCTCAGCACAGCGGCATCGTCGCGCGAGGGCGCCACCACGTTGCCCAGCAGCCGGTCGTCCTCTTTCCACAGCTGCGCCCGCAGGGTCTCGCCCGGGAACACCACCCCGGCGAACCGCGCGCCGAAGGAACGCACCGCGCCCGCGTCCCCGCCCAGCGCGGTGTCCACCGCCGCCTTGCAGGTCATGCCGTAGGTGCACAGCCCGTGCAGGATCGGCCGCGGGAATCCGGCAGCCGCCGCAAATCCAGGGTCCGAATGCAGCGGATTGCGGTCGCCGCAGAGCCGGTAGAGCAGGGCCTGTTGCGGTGCAACCGGGATGTCGATCTCGAAATCCGGTGCGCGGTCGGGACGTTCGGTAGTCGAGGCCGGCCCGCGCTCACCGCCGAAGCCGCCCTCGCCGCGGGCGAAGATGGACCGCTGTTGCGTCCACAGCGGCGTGCCGTCGGTGCTGGTGACGGTGGTCTCGAGCACGACGACGGCGGCCTTGCCCTTGTCCCAGACGTCAACGATCCGGCTGACGGCCTGCGCGCTGCCGGACGGCGGCAGCGGCGCCGGCACGATCACCTTCTCGGAGGCATGCAGGATCTTGGCCAGGTCGATTTCGACGCCCGGCCAGCTGACCTTGGGCGGGTCGACATCGTTGAACGACGCCGCGACGCACCCGAAGGTCGGCAGCACCTGCGGGGTGCCATCGGCGACGTAGCTCAGCTCGCGCGGGTCCATCGGGTCCGCCCCGGCGCCCAGCGCCAGGTTGTAGAGCTGCACATTGGTTGCGGTCCAGGAGAATTCGACCCGGCCGAACTCCGCGCCCCGTGCGACATCGAGATCGATCGGCATGTCTAGGTCCTTCCAGCGATATCGAGAGCGGCCAGGTAGCCGAACGTCATCGCCGGCCCGATGGTGCCGCCGGGCCCGGGGTAGGTGTGGCCCATCACCGGGGCACTCACGTTGCCCGCGGCGTAGAGACCCTCGATGACGCTGTTGTCGTCGCGCAGCGCGCGCCCGTGCACGTCGGTGCGGATCCCGCCCTTGGTGCCCAGGTCGCCGGGCACCATCTTGGCCGCATAGAACGGGCCCTGGGCGATCGGCCCCAGGTTCGGGTTGGGCTTGTTGGTCGGGTCGCCGTAGTAGCGGTCGTAGGCGCTCTGCCCGCGGTGAAAGTCCTCGTCGACGCCGGTGCGGGCGAACTCGTTGAACCGTTCGACGGTGGCGGCCAACGCCTCGGCCGGCACACCCATCTTGGCCGCCAACTCCTCCAGGGTGTCGGCGGAGACGATCACGCCGGACTCCAGCCACTTCTTCGGAATCCGTTGTCCCGGCTGCAATCCCGCAAAGATGTAGTTGTTGCGGTAGCGCTGGTCGAACACCAGCCAGGCCGGGATGTTCTCGCCGGGGCCGGGTCCCTGTCCGTATTCGCCGCCGTACATGTGGTGGCAGGCCTCGACGTAGGGCATCGACTCGTTCATGAACCGCTTGCCGGCCATGTTCACGATGATCGAGCCGGGCGAGTTGCGCTCGGACAGCGCGAACCACGGTGCACCCGGCAGCGGGACCGTCGGGCCCCACCAGGAGTCCTCCATGATGTCCAGCGCGGCACCGAGTTTCTCTCCGGCCAAGATCCCCTCACCCGTGTTGGCCTTCGCTCCGACGGTCCACTCGGTGGTGATCGGAGCCCGCTGGTACTTCACCCGCATCTGCTCGTTGTGCTCGAACCCGCCGCTGGCCAGGATGACCCCGCGGCGTGCCCGGATCAGCCGCGGCTCGCTCTCCTCTGGCGCGTTGGTGTCGCGGACGTAGACGCCGCGGACCACGCCGTCGGAGACGTAGAGATCGGTCAGCGCGGTGTTCAGCTCGACCGGAACGCCGGCATCGCGCAGGCCGATCCGCAGCGGTGCGATCAAGGCGCGGCCCATACCGACCAGGTTCTTGCCGGTGGCCTGGGCCCACATCGTGCGGGCGCCGACCTTGAGGCTGCGCAGCACACCGCGGGGGTGGCGCTTGAGCTGGTTGAGCCGGACGTAGTCCTGCTGCATGACGACGACATTCAGCGGCACCTTGCCGTACGGCGGCTCCAGGCCGGCCAGGTCGGCGCCGAGCTTGCGGGCGTTGAACGGCTTCGGCTCGATCGAGCGTCCGGTGGGCTTACCGCCCGGCTGCTCGGGGTAGTAGTCGGCGTAGCCGGGAACCCAGCACATCTTCAGTGGTGAGTGCTTCAGCACGAATGACAGCATCTCCGGGCCGCGCTGCAGGTAGGTGTCGATCTTCTCGGCCGGAACCACGTCACCGATGATCGTGCGCAGGTAGGTGCGGGCGGCTTCGGCGGTGTCCTTGACGCCCGCGCGCTGGAGCACTTCGTTGTTGGGGATCCACACGCCGCCTCCGGAGCGGGCGGTCGAACCGCCGTAATGGGCGGCCTTCTCGATGACAATGGTGGACAGTCCGTGGTGGGCTGCGGTGAGGGCGGCGACCATCCCGGCGCCGCCGCTTCCGACCACGACGACGTCGTACTCCTGCTCGGGCATGTAGAACACGTTATAGAATTGCCCCACCCGGGCGCCAGTTGGCCGGCCGTACAGGCGCCGCGCTCATCCGGACGACTTCTTTCTACCCTGCGGGTAACTCGCCGGGACCGGCCAGGTCAGATAGAGTAACAGGCACGGTAGAACGCGTTTCAGTTTGGCGACCGGCGAGGACGCTTTCCCGCCTTTCGTCTGCGGCGGAGGCGTGTTTTACTGGCACGAGCATGCATCGTCTGTTCACATGCCCTGAGTTAGGAGTCATCAGCGTGGCCAGCCCCACTACCTCGTCAGCCCTCAACCTTCCGGTCGGGTTCGACCCGACCGATCCGGAGATCTACGCCCAACGGCTTCCGGACCAGGAGCTGGCCGAGCTGCGCACGAGTGAGCCGATCAAGTGGATCGAACAGCCCGACGGGGTCGGCGGTTTCAACGACGGCGGCTACTGGGCGATCACCCGGCACGAGGACGTCAAAGAGGTCTCGAGGCTGGACAACATCTTCTCCAGCGAGGTCAACACCGCCATTCCGCGGTTCAACGACGACATCCCGCGCGACGCGATCGACGCGCAGCGCATCCTGATGCTCAACCAGGACGCCCCCCGGCACACCAGACAGCGCCGGATCATCTCGCGCGGGTTCACCCCGCGCCACATCCTGCCGCTGCGTGACCAGCTCGAGCAGCGTGCCCAGGCCATCGCCAAGGAGGCGCTGGCCCGGGGCACCGGCGACTTCGTGGTCGAAGTGGCCTCCGAGCTGCCGCTGCAGGCGATCGCCGGCCTGATGGGGGTGCCGCAGGAAGACCGCGGCAAGTTGTTCAACTGGACCAACCAGATGACGTCCTACGACGACCCGGAGTACGCCCACTACGACCCCGCGGCCTCGGCGATGGAGATCATCACCTACGGCCTGCAGCTGGCCGAGCAGAAGCGGCAGAACCCCGGCAACGACATCGTCACCACGCTGATCGAGGCCGACATCGACGGCGAGAAGCTCAACGACGACGAGCTGGGCTACTTCATCATCTTGTTGGCGGTGGCCGGCAGCGAGACGACGCGTAACTCGATCACCCAGGGCATGATGGCGTTCACCGAATTCCCCGAGCAGTGGGAGCTGTTCAAGTCGCAACGCCCGGAGACCACCGCCGATGAGGTCGTGCGCTGGGCCACCCCGGTGACGTCGTTCCAGCGCACCGCAACTCGCGACTATGAGCTGTCCGGGGTGAAGATCAAGGAAGGCCAGCGGGTGGTGATGTTCTACCGCGCCGCCAACTTCGACCCCGAGGTGTTCGACAACCCGCAGCAGTTCAACATCCTGCGCGACCCCAACCCGCACGTCGGCTTCGGCGGCACCGGTGCGCACTACTGCATCGGCACCCACCTGGCCCGGATGACGATCGGTCTGATGTTCAACGCCATCGCCGACCACATCCCCGACCTCAAGCCCCTGGAAAGCCCCCAGCGGCTACGCTCGGGCTGGCTCAACGGCATCAAGCACTGGCAGGTCGACTACACCGGCAAGTCCTAACGCGCGGTGTGGGCGGGGGCCGACGGCGAGCACGCCGCCGGCCCTCCGTCGCTACCGGGCCCGCCCGGGACCGTCCGAGCCAAAAGTTAGAACACGTTATAGAATTTTGATCAGCGGCTCGGTTTCACCCGCATCACAACACCCGAGGGGACCTTTCGAAGATGCTTAGCGCCCAGATCCGCGACGAACTCGCCGCCGAGTTGGCGCAAGCTGAGCGCAGCCGGGTCCCGATCGCACCGTTGACGGCGGCACATCCCGACATCGACGTGGTCGACGCCTACGAGATCCAGCTGATCAACATCCGCCAGCGGATCGCCGAGGGCGCCCGCGTGGTCGGGCACAAGGTCGGCCTGTCCAGCGAGGCGATGCAGCAGATGATGGGCGTCGACGAGCCCGACTACGGGCATCTGCTCAACGAGATGCAGGTGTTCGAGGAGACCCCGGTCAAGGCGTCGAGGTACCTGTACCCGCGGGTCGAGGTGGAGGTGGCCTTCATTCTGGCCGAGGATCTGCCGGGCGCGGACTGCACCGAGGAGCACGTGCTGGCCGCTACCGAGGCCTTCGCCCCGGCGATCGAATTGATCGACAGCCGGATCACCGACTGGAAGATCAAACTCTGCGACACCATCGCCGACAACGCCTCCTCGGCCGGATTCGTGCTGGGCAAGCAGCGGGTCAAGCCGGATGACATCGATATCAAGAACATCGACGCCTCATTGACCAAGAACGGCGAGGTGGTCGCGCAAGGTCGCAGTGACGCGGTGCTGGGCAACCCGGTCACCGCGGTGGCCTGGTTGGCTCGCAAGGTCGAAAGTTTCGGGGTGCGGTTGAAGGCCGGGGACATCGTGCTGCCGGGCACCGCTACCCGGGCCATCGACGTACGCGCGGGCGACGATTGCGTCGCAGATTTCTCCGGGCTGGGTTCGGTCCGGCTGGTTTTCGAGTAAGAGGAGCGTTCATGGCTGCTAAGGCCTCAGTCGCGATTGTAGGGTCGGGCAATATCAGTACGGATTTGCTGTACAAGCTGTTGCGTTCGGAGTGGTTGGAGCCGCGCTGGATGATCGGTATTGATCCGGAGTCGGAGGGGTTGGCGCGGGCGCGCAAGCTGGGTTTGGAGACCTCTGCCGAGGGGGCGGATTGGTTGCTGGCTCAGGATGAGTTGCCGGATTTCGTGTTCGAGGCCACCAGCGCTTATGTGCACAAGGCGTATGCGCCCAAGTATGAGGCGGCTGGGATCCGGGCGATCGATTTGACTCCGGCGGCGGTGGGGCCGGCGGTGATTCCGCCGGCGAACCTGCATGAGCACGTCGATGCCCCCAACGTCAACATGATCACCTGTGGTGGGCAGGCCACCATTCCGATCGTGTATGCGGTGACCCGGGCGGTGGCCGAGCAGGGCGGCAGCGTTCCGTATGCGGAGATCGTGGCCAGTGTGGCCAGTGTTTCGGCGGGGCCGGGGACGCGGGCCAATATCGATGAGTTCACCAAGACCACCTCGCGTGGGGTGGAGACCATCGGTGGTGCGCAGAAGGGCAAGGCGATCATTATCTTGAACCCGGCTGATCCGCCGATGATCATGCGGGACACCATTTTCTGCCAGATCCCCGAGGACGCCGATCGGGAGGCGATCACCGCGTCGATCACCGATGTGGTTGCTCAGGTCCAGGAGTATGTGCCGGGGTATCGGCTGCTCAATGAGCCGCAGTTCGACGAGCCGTCGCTGAACTCCGGGGGGCGTGCGGTGGTGACCACGTTCGTCGAGGTCGAGGGCGCCGGTGATTACCTGCCGCCGTATGCGGGCAACTTGGACATCATGACCGCTGCGGCTACCAAGGTCGGCGAGGAGATCGCCCGCGAGATGGCCGGTGTGAGTGCTGGAGGAGCGAAATGAGCGACCACATCTTCGATGTGCGGATCACCGACACCTCGCTGCGTGACGGTAGCCACCACAAGCGTCACCAGTTCACCCCTGAGGAGGTTTCGGCGATCGTCGCGGCGATCGATGCCGCCGGTGTGCCGGTGATCGAGGTGACTCACGGTGACGGGCTGGGCGGGTCGAGTTTCAACTACGGGTTCTCCAAGACTCCCGATCAGGAGTTGATCAAGCTGGCGGCGCAGACCGCGCGTGATGCCCGGATCGCGTTTTTGATGCTGCCCGGGGTGGCCACCAAGGAGGACATGAAGGAGGCGCAGGGCAACGGTGGGCAGATCTGCCGGATCGCCACGCACTGCACCGAGGCCGATGTCTCCATTCAGCACTTCGGTCTGGCCCGCGAGTTGGGGTTGGAGACGGTGGGGTTTTTGATGATGGCCCACACGGTGTCTCCGGAGAAGCTGGCCGGCCAGGCCCGGATCATGGCTGATGCGGGGTGCCAGTGCGTGTATGTGGTGGATTCGGCTGGTGCGCTGGTGCTCGAGGGTGTGCGTGATCGGGTGGCGGCGTTGGTCGCCGAACTCGGTGACGACGCTCAGGTGGGTTTTCACGGTCACGAGAACTTGGGGTTGGGTGTGGCCAACTCGTTGGAGGCGGTGCGTGCCGGGGCCAAGCAGATCGACGGTTCGGTGCGCCGGTTCGGTGCCGGTGCGGGCAATGCTCCGGTTGAGGCGTTGATCGGGGTGTTCGACAAGGTGGGGATCAAGACCGGTATCGATTTCTTCGACATCGCTGATGCCGCGGAGGACGTGGTGCGCCCGGTGATGCCGGCCGAGTGCGTGCTGGACCGCAACGCGCTGATCATGGGCTATTCCGGGGTGTATTCCAGCTTCCTCAAGCACGCGGTGCGTCAGGGTGAGCGCTACGGGGTGCCGGCCCACGAGTTGTTGCACCGGGCCGGTCAGCGCAAACTGATCGGCGGCCAAGAAGACCAGCTCATCGACATCGCCCTGGAGATCCAGCGGGAGCGAGCCGCGAAATAACCCCCACATGACGGTGCGGCTGCAGGCCCAGGCGATTCTGGAGCAGCTGGCCGGACCGCAGGCGCGGTTGCGCGACGACCAGTGGGCCGCGATCGAGGCGCTGGTCGTCGGGCGTCGCCGCGCGCTGGTGGTGCAGCGGACCGGCTGGGGCAAGTCTGCGGTGTATTTCATCGCGGCCAAGCTGCTGCGCGCCGGCGGACACGGCCCGACGGTGATCGTCTCGCCGCTGCTGGCGTTGATGCGTAACCAGGTCGCCGCCGCCGAACGCGCCGGGGTGCACGCCGCCACCATCAACTCGTCGAACGTCACCGAGTGGGCTGAGGTGCAACGCCGGGTGACCGCCGGCGAACTCGACGTGTTGCTGGTCAGTCCGGAGCGGCTCAACAACCCCGACTTCCGCGACGAGGTGTTGCCGGCGCTGGCCGCCAAGGCCGGGCTGGTCGTGGTCGACGAGGCCCACTGCGTATCCGACTGGGGCCACGATTTCCGGCCGGACTACCGCCGCATCCGCACCCTGATCGCTGAGCTCGGCGCCGACATCCCGGTCCTGGCCACCACGGCAACCGCCAACGACCGGGTGGTCGCCGATGTCGCCGGCCAGCTCGGAGTCGGCGGTTCTGACACGCTCGTGCTGCGTGGTGGCCTGGACCGCGAATCGTTGCGGATGTCGGTGGTTCAACCCGGTGGCCCCGCTGCTCGGGCCGCCTGGATCGGCACTCACCTGGAACAGCTGCCCGGATCCGGGATCGTCTACACGCTCACCGTGGCCCAGGCCCACGATGTGGCCGCCGACCTGCGCGCGCAGGGGTTCGCAGTGGCCGCCTACACCGGTTCGACCGACTCGGCCGATCGTGAGCAGCTCGAGGCCGATCTGCTGGCCAATCGAGTCAAAGCGCTGATCGCCACCTCGGCGCTGGGCATGGGATTCGACAAGCCCGACCTGGGGTTCGTCGTCCACCTGGGTGCGCCGTCCTCGCCGATCGCCTACTACCAGCAGGTCGGCCGTGCCGGGCGCGCCACCACCAGCGCCGAGGTGATCCTGTTGCCCGGTATTGAGGACGCCGACATCTGGCGCTACTTCGCGTCGCTGGCCTTCCCCCCGGAACCTTTGGTGCGCAAAGTCATCGGCGAACTGTCGCCGGATCAGCCGCTGTCCACACCGGCGCTCGAAGCGCGCGTCGACCTGAATCGGTCGCGACTGGAGATGGTGCTCAAGGTCCTCGACGTCGACGGCGCGGTGCGCCGAGTCAAGGGCGGATGGCTGGGCACCGGAGCCCCGTGGACCTACGACGAGCAGCGCTACCGCAAGCTCGAAGAGCTGCGGCGGGCTGAGCAGCAGGCGATGCTGGACTACCAGGCCACCGACGGCTGCCGGATGAGTTTCCTGCGTGCCCAGCTCAATGACCCCGAGCTTCAGGAGGGGGAGCGCTGCGGGCGGTGCGACAACTGCGCCGGGCCGCGCTTCGATGCGGCAGTGGATCCCGCCGCTGCCGCGGCCACCCGTGAGCGGCTGATGCGTCCCGGAGTCGAGATCACGCCGCGCCGGCAGTGGCCGTCGGGCCTGGCGCGGCTCGGCGTCGAAGTCTCCGGCCGGATCACCGACGGGCCGGAGCCGGGCCGCGTCATCGGCCGGCTCACCGATCTGGGCTGGGGCGCCCGGCTGCGGCGGCTACTCGACGAGCCGGATCAGCCAGTGCCCGACGAGGTGGTCCGCGCCGCGGTGAGTGTGCTGGCAGGCTGGCAGTGGCAGACCCGGCCGACCGCGGTGCTGGGCCTGGACTCGTCCACGCACCCGGTGTTGATCGCCTCGCTGGCCGACCGGCTGGCCGAACTCGGGCGACTGACCCGGCTGGACACCTTGCGGTATGCACCGAGCCGGCGGACCTGCCGGCGGAAATCGGCCCGGTGTTGCTGGTCGACGACGTGACCGACACGGGGTGGACGTTGACGATGGCCGCCCGGCTGTTGCGCGCCGCGGGTGCACCGCAGGTGCTGCCGTTCGCCCTGGCCAGCGTGAACTGAAAGCGCGCGTACCGTCGAAAGATGAGCGGAATCACTCGAGCGATCGCGGTCGGCCTGCTCAGCGTGGCCGCCGTCCTGACACCGGTGGCCAACGCCGCACCGCAATGCGACCAGACCGTCGGCGAATCCATCGACGCGTACCTGAACCGGCATCCGGACGTCCGGGCGGAGCTGGACGAACGGGGCAGGCAGGAGGATCCCGGCGCCCCGAATCCGACGCTGTCCTACCTCGAACGGCACCCGCATGTACGGGAGGCGTTGATCACGCTGTCCCAACAGTGTGTGTGACGAACGGCGACCGGAACACATAGCGACTGGTGGGCACCGTGTCGATATTGAGGTGCGCGCCGAATGCGCTGACACTGGCGACCATCCGGCCCACCCGATCATGCAGATCGGCTTCGTCGGCCGCGCCGTAGAAGGCGTAGGGATCCGACACGGCTTCGTCGGGGAAGTTCTCCTCGACGATCGCGTCGATGTGCGGCGCATCGGCGCTGAGCGCACGGACCACCACGTTCTGGGTGTAGCCGAAGGTCGCCTGGGTATCGATCGCGACCTGAGTGTGGTCGATGTGCCAGCGGTGCAGCCAGGTCGCCTCGTCCAACTCAGCCGGCCGGCGCAGTAGCGCCACGTTGGCCAGCCCCCGGGTACGACGGCCGTCCCCGAGGTCCGGCGGTGCCATGGGCGTCGATTCGGTCACCAGATATGCCGGCGCCGAATCGGATTCGGCTTCGATCAGGGCGATGGCGGCTCGGGTCGCTTCGCCGTAGTACTGCTGGGTCCACAGACTGATGACGGCCGCGGCCGGCGGATCCAGCGTCGTCAGGGTCATCATGGAGTCGCGCACCGGTTCGTCGCGCACGTTGACCACGACGCCCGGCAGTCCCAGATCGAGAAGCTTCGCCGCGACCGGACCGCGCAGATTCTGGCACCACTGGTCGTTGAAATCGGCTGTGCGCGCGACGATCATTACCTTTTCCATCGATGTCTCCTTAGGTGGCGGTGCGGAACGCGCCGACGAGTTCGCGAAGCAGATCAGTGGCCCGGCCGATGTCCTTGGGCAGCGAGCAGGTGACCCGCACATCGGTGACCCCGGCCGCTATCAGCGCCGGCGCCGAAGCCGCGGTGGCGTCGACGTTCAGGGAGCCGTCCGGGTTCTTGGCGGTCGTGGCGTGGCCCAGGACCTGCAGGTCAGTCGGATCGCCGCCCAGTGCGGCGATGCGGTCCTTCATCGCTGCGATGGCGCCGGCCGGGTCGCGCATCGCCGGGCCCCACGGAATCCAGCCCGATCCGAACCGGGCCAGCCGGCGTGCCACGGCGTCGTTGACGGTGCCGCTCACCCAGATCGGAACCCCAGTGGGCGCAACGGGTTTGGGCATCTGGTGAATATTGGCGAAGGTCAACTCCGGGGACGTGTAGCTGCTGCGCTGTTGAGTCCACAGCGTCTGACACACCTCCAGGGTGTGGTCCAGGAGTCGGCCGCGGCGCTCGAACGACAATCCGGCGGCCTCGTACTCCTCGCGCTGCCAGCCGACGCCCACGCCGAGATCCAGCCGCCCACCCGACAGCACATCCAGGGTGGCCAGCTCCTTGGCCAGCACCGCCGGCCGGCGCAGTGCCGCCAGCAACACCGCAGTGCCCAGCCGGATGCGAGTGGTGGTTGCGGCCAGCGCGGTCAGCACGATCAGCGGGTCCAGCCACTGGCCGTCGGGACCGGTGGGCTGGCGCCCGCCGGCGATTCCGCCCAGCCGGGGGTCGCCGTACGCATCCGGGTTCTCGCCGAACACCACGTGGTCAGAGACCACCACCCGATCGACACCCGCCGCGTCCATCGCAGCGCCCAGGGCCAGGGTGGCGCCCCAGTCGTGGCCGGGGTCATCGGTGAAAGTCTTGAGCTGAAAAGAGATCTGGGGCCGACGGGTCATGGGCGAACCTGGCGAGCCGGTCGAGTCTCGATGGCGTCGATCGACAGGGTGCGCACCGCGATCCGCCAACCCTGCTGACCGCGGCGGTAGATGTCGCTGTAGCGCAGGTACCAGACGTGGTCGGTGATCTGGCCGTCATGGGCGATCCAGTGGTGCGCCACACCGGTGATCGCCCCGCTGGCCACCTCGGCGGTGGGGGAGCCGGTGTAGAACTCGCCGACGATGCCGTGCTGGGTCCGGGCCACCGTGGACAGTGCAGACAGGGCGGCCACCACGCCCGCGTGGCCGTTGTGGCGCACGCATGGCTCCAGATGTTCCGGCGGCTTGGGCAGGATCAGTTCGGCGTCAGCGGTGAACAATTCGGCCACCTCGTCGAAGCGTCGCGCGTCGACATAGCCGGCGTAGCGGTGCACGAGCCCGGACAGTTCCAGCTGAGAGTCAGCGGACAAGACCAGCGCGGTCATGGCGTCGAACCCGACAGCCATGCGGGCTTGCTCCCGCCGAGTTGTGCGGTGAGCGCCTCGGCGGTCCGCAGCAGTCCCCGCGCCCATTTGGCGATCTCGGAGTCGGTCAGTGCCCGCTGGGCGTGCAGCGACACCACCATCGCCTGGCGTTGATGGTGGTCGTAGACCGGCGCGGAGATCACGCTGATGTCGTGGCGGCCCCGGCCGCCGGCTTCGCCACGCAGATACACCCGCTCGCCGATATCCGAGACCAGCTCACCGAGCAAGGCCCGCAGCTCGTCGGGTAAGTCGCTGGGCAGGCCCGCCATCAACCCGTAGAGCCGTTGCCCGCCCGGTGTCAGACGCTCGACCAGATACCCGTCGGCGCGGCATTCCTCGACGACGCGTTGCAGTCGCTCGCTCTCCGAGCGCAGTGGAATGGTGGGTTGGCGGGCCAGCCAATCCTGTAGGGCGAGGTCGTCCCAGAGCACGAACATCAGCCCGACCGGTGGTGCGAACGGATAGCTCTGGCCGGCTTGGACTCCCAGATGCGCGTGAGGTGCCGCCACCAGGTCCAGCACCGTGATCCGGTCGTCGACCACCGCGCTGAGCGCAGCCGAGGTGGCGAAATCCGCTGACAGCCGCCGCAGTTGCTCGCGTGCCTCGGGGCCGACCCGCAGCGACTGCTGGGCCGCGCGGCCCAGCGAGATCAGGCCCGGCCCGAGCCGGTAGGTCTTATCGGGATCGTCTCGGGTCAGATAGCCCGCGTCGGCCAGGGTGTTGGCGATGCCCAGGCAGGTCGGCTTGGACAGCTCGGTGCGGCGGGCCAATTCGGACAGCCCGAAGCTCTGGTCGGGGTGGCGGGCCAGAAAGTCCAGGATCGCCACCACCCGCTCGGTCGGCGGGGACGACCGCACACCCCGTGGAGGCGCGGCTTGTTGAGGCACAGCCATTGCAGCATGCTACCGCGACCGTCTAAAGTCGGTTCGAGATATATACCAGTTCGGTCCAATATTGGACCATTCGAGGATCGAAGAGGTGCTGCAGCGATGTACTCCGAACCCCTTTCGGCCGCGATCGCCGAGGCGGAGAAGCTGGTTGCCGCGGCCCCGCACATCGAGACCGAAGCCGACCTGCTCGAGGGCCTGCAGTACCTGGCCGGCGGTATCGAGGCATGTGTGCATGCCGCTTTCAACAGCGAGCGCGATCACCCGTTCTTGCTGTCGGGCACTGGACCGTTCACCAAGATGGGCCTGGACAACCCCGACACGCTGTACTTCGGCACCGTGGTCCGTCCGGGCAACGACTACGTCGTGCAGGGCACCCGGGGAACCACGACCGACCTGAGCTTCCAGCTGCTCGGCGGCGAATACACCGACGACAACGTTCCGGCCAGTGAAGCCGCCTTCGACGATCGCGAACTTGATGTTGCCGCAGATGGCAGCTTCACCTGGCGCTTTCAGCCCAAGACGCCCGCGCAACTGGTGATCCGCGAGGTCTACAACGACTGGGATGCTCAGCGCGGCACCCTCTCGATCGCCCGGGTCGACACAGCGGGCACCGCGCCGCCGCCGCTGACGCCTCAGCTCATCGAGAAGCGTTATGCGGCAGCGGGAAAGCAGCTGATCAACCGGGTCAAGACCTGGCTGGCGTTTCCGCAGTGGTTCTACCTCAATCTTCCGGTCAACACCATGGTGGCGCCGCGGCTCACTCCCGGCGGGCTGGCCACCCAGTACTCGTCGGCCGGACACTACGAGTTGCGGCCCGACGAAGCCCTGGTCATCACGTTGCCGGTGACCGATGCGCCTTACTTGGGTTTCCAGCTGGGCAGCCTGTGGTACATCTCGCTGGACTACATCAACCACCAGACGTCGCTGAACGGCACACAGGCGCAAG
This sequence comes from Mycolicibacter kumamotonensis, assembly GCF_002086285.1. Taxonomy (GTDB): domain Bacteria; phylum Actinomycetota; class Actinomycetes; order Mycobacteriales; family Mycobacteriaceae; genus Mycobacterium; species Mycobacterium kumamotonense. The sequence goes on from NZ_MVHU01000006.1 coordinate 174,445, forward strand.
CGGATCCGGATGGCAAGATCCGGATCGTGGTCTCCGACACCAATCCCGGCGTCACCAACTGGGTCGAGACCCTGGGCCACCGTCGCGGATTCCTGCAGTTCCGGTGGCAGCGGGTGTCGCGGCAGCTGACCGAGGCGGACGGGCCGACCGTCGAGCTCGTCGATGTCGGCTCGGTGCCGGCGGTATTGCCCTATTTTGACCACAACAAGATTTCCGAAGACGACTGGCGGGCGCGTATCGCGCAGCGGCAGCAGCAAATCGCTAACAGAATGCTGGGGTGAAGATGACCGGAATGCTTGACGGGAAAGTCGTCGTGATCAGCGGCGTCGGCCCAGGACTCGGCAGCACCCTGGCGCACCGATTCGCGTCCGAGGGCGCCGATCTGGTGTTGGTCGCACGCAGTGCGGATCGCCTCGAGGAGGTGGCTAAGGAGGTCGTCGCCACCGGGCGGCGTGCACTGGCGGTGCCGGCCGACATCACCGACGACGATCAGGTCGCCAACCTGGTGAAGGCCGCCACCGCCGAGTACGACCACATCGACGTGCTGATCAACAACGCTTTCCGGGTGCCGTCGATGAAACCGTTGGCGCAGACCACCTTTCAACATATTAGGGACGCCATCGAGCTCAGCGGGCTCGGCGCACTGCGCCTGACCCAGGGCTTCACCGCCGCGCTGGCCGAGGCCAACGGCTCAATCGTCAACTTGAATTCGATGGTGATCCGGCACTCGCAGCCCAAATACGGCGCTTACAAGATGGCCAAGGCCGCACTGCTGGCGATGTCGCAGTCGTTGGCCTCCGAACTCGGAGAGCAGGGCATCCGGGTTAACTCCGTTGCACCCGGCTACATCTGGGGCGAGACCCTGCAGAGCTACTTCGCCCACCAGGCCGGCAAGTACGGCACCACCGTCGAACAGATCTACGCCGCCACCGCCGCGAACTCCGACCTGAAGCGCCTGCCCACCGAGGATGAGGTGGCCTCGGCGGTGCTGTTCCTGGCCAGCGACCTGGCCAGCGGCATCAGCGGCCAGGTCCTCGATGTCAACTGCGGGGAGTACCACAACTGATGACCGCTCGTACCGATGTCGGCACCGTCGAGGATCTGCACGCCTCGGCCACCAAGATGGTCGGCCTCGACGACTTCGGACCCGACGACGACAACTATCGTGAAGCGCTCGGCGTGCTGCTGGACTCCTACCGCAGCGAGGCCGATCTCACCGAGCTGGGCAGCAAGATGAACCGGTTCTTCCTGCGCGGCGCGCTGGTGGCCCGGTTGTTGGCGCAGGCCGGTTGGAACCAGCACCCCGAGTACGCCGACGTCGCCGTGGAGCGGCCGATCTTCGTCACCGGGCTGCCGCGGACCGGCACCACCGCGCTGCACCGCCTGTTGGGCGCCGACCCGGCGCATCAGGGCCTGGAGATGTGGCTGGCCGAGTTCCCGCAGCCGCGGCCACCGCGCGAGACCTGGGAGTCCAACCCGGTCTTCGCCCAGATGCAGGCCCAGTTCGCCCGGCATCACGAAGAGAACCCCGACTACACCGGGCTGCACTTCATGACCGCCGACGGTCTGGAGGAGTGCTGGCAGTTGCTGCGCCAGTCGCTGCACTCGGTGTCCTACGAGACCCTGGCGCATCTGCCGAGCTACTCGCGCTGGCTCTCCGAACAGGACTGGACACCGTCATATCGGCGGCATCGTCGCAACCTGCAACTGATCGGGCTCAACGACCCGGGCAAGCGGTGGGTGCTCAAGAATCCCAGTCACCTGTTCGCCCTGGACGCGATCATGGCGGTCTACCCCGATGCGCTTATCGTGCAGTGCCATCGGCCGGTAGAGACCATCTTGGCGTCGATGTGCTCGCTGGCGCAGCACACCACCGAGGGCCAGTCGAACACCTTCGTCGGTGCGCAGATCGGCGCCGACGAGATGGAGACCTGGGCCCGCGGGCTGCAGCTGTTCAACGCCCAGCGCGCCCAATACGACCAGGCGCAGTTCTGCGACATCGACTACCACGAGTTCGTCGCCGATCCGCTGGCCACCGCGGCAGGCATCTACGAACGCTTCGGCCTGCCGCTCACCGATGCCGCACGTGCGGCGATGGCCGACGACTACGCCGCGAGCAAGACGGGACCGCGCGCGCCCAAACACCATTACGCGCTGGAGGATTACGGCCTGACCACCGAGCAGGTGCGGGAGCGCTTCGCCGGCCTGTGACCTGAGCGCTCCACACCTCCCCGGGGGGGGGGGGGGGGGGGCGGGGGCCCCCCCCGCGGGGGGGGGGGGGGGGGGGGGGGGGGGGGGGGGGGGGGGGGGG